>JAETRI010000031.1 GCA_021770245.1 Lachnospiraceae bacterium | reverse complement strand
TAAGAAACAGGCCATCAGGCCCATTTGCTGCGCTATATTAATATTTTATACGGCTAGTCCGGAAAATATATCTAAAACGAGACAAGTTTTGTAAGATCGCGAAAGATGTGTTAGAATAAAGAAAACGTTTTAATTGGAAGGTACACTAAAAAGGTCATAGAGTCATGCCCTGATTGGAATGCCCGCGACAGCAGGCGGATAGGAGTCAAATTGAAACATGATATCAATCATCGTATTTTTGTCGTTTTTCTTTTCCTGATTCTGTGCTTCCTCCTACAGGGCTGCGGACGCCCGCAGCCGTACTCCGAAACGGGGTTTTATCTGAATACGTCCGTCACGCTCACCGTCTATCGAAAACAGGATGTGCCGTTGATCCGGGAATGTTTTGACCTCTGCGCCTTCTATGAAAACATGCTGAGCCGCACACGGGAGGGAAGCGATATTTACCGCATCAACCACAGCAACGGCTCCCCGGTTGAAATTTCGCAGGAAACGGCTCTGCTTTTGGAACGGGCCGTCTTTTATGCCAGGCTGAGCGGCGGACGTATCGATCCCACCGTCGCCCCGCTCATGGAGCTATGGGACTTCACGGGACACGCCTCCGCCGAAGAGGAAGATGGCTCTTTGGGCGGACAAAAAAACAGGATACCGGACGAATCCGATATCCTTTCCCTGCTTCCCCACATCAATTATGAAACCGTCCGGATAGACGGACAAACGGTTACCCTGGACGACCCGGAAGCCCGGATCGACCTGGGCTTCATTGCCAAGGGATTTATCGCCGACCGGCTGAAAGAGTATCTCCTTTCGAAGGGTGTGTCCAGCGCCATTATCAATCTGGGCGGAAACGTGTTAACCGTCGGCGCCAGGCCGGACGGAACCCCCTTCCAGGTCGGCATCCAGAAGCCCTTCGGCGCCCACGGGGAAACCCTGGCGGTTCTTTCCGTCACCGACTCCTCCCTGGTTTCCTCCGGAGTCTACGAACGCTGCTTCGAACAGGACGGAAAGCTCTATCATCACCTGCTGGATCCGGATACCGGGTATCCGGTGGAAAACGGCCTGCTCGGCGTGACAATTCTCTCCTCCTCCTCCATGGAGGGAGATGCCCTGAGTACCACTTGCTTCTGCCTGGGGCTGGAGGAGGGTATGGCCCTGGTGGAATCCCTGCCCGGGACAGAAGCCGTATTCATCACTCAGGATAATGCGCTCCATCCCAGCAGCGGCCTTTCTCTGCCCTGAAGACGTATGCTTTCCCAAACCAATGCAGAGCGGACGCAGACATCTTCCTTTCGGTCCCTCCGCCACCGGTTTTCGAACGGGGCGGACATCCCTCCGACAGGGCCCCTCGCCCAAATCCGCCTTTGACGCCGTCCGTCACATTGTCTTTCCCGCTAAGATCTCCCTGTAATCCTTCAGGTTCCGTTCCAGAAGCGCCGGCGTATCCAGCTCATAGGGACATTTGCTTTTGCATCTGCCGCAATGCAGACAGCCCTCTATCTTCTCCATCATCTCCTGCGCCTGGGGCGTCAAATGCCTTGCAGAAGGTGAGCGGCGGATCAACAGGGACATCCTGGCGCAGGTGTTGATTTCAATGCCTGCCGGGCAGGGCATACAGTAACCGCAGCCTCTGCAGAACTCCCCCTGCAGCTCCCGCCGGTCGTGATCGATGACGTCCTGCAGCTCTTTTGTGAGCACAGGCGGATTTTCCACATAGCTTAGAAATTCGTCCAGTTCCGTTTCCCGCTGTATCCCCCAGATGGGAAGTACATGGGGAAATTGGGCCAGATGGGCATAGGCCGCAGCCGAATTGGTAATCAGCCCGCCGGACAGGGCTTTCATGGCGATAAATCCCATCCCTGCCTTCCCGCATCCTTCCACCAGTTCCAATTCTTTTTCGGCAGAAAGATAGTTAAAGGGAAACTGCAGGGTCTCATACAGCCCGCTGTCTATCGCCTCCCGGGCAACGGTCAGGCGGTGATTGGTGATTCCGATATGCCGGATCTTTCCCTGGGCTTTCGCCTCCAGCATACATTCGTACAGCCCGCTTCCGTCGCCCGGCTTCGGACAGACGGCCGGATTGTGAAACTGATAAATATCCAGATGATCCGTCTGCAGGTTTGCGAGGGAAGTCTCCAAATCCTTTCGGAATCCCTCCGGCGTGGAGGATGCGGTCTTGGAAGCGATATAAATCCGATCCCACATCCCGGCAAAGGCCCTGCCCAGTTTTATTTCGCTGTCCGTATAGGCTCTTGCCGTATCGTAAAACGTAATTCCGTTTTTCAAAGCCCGTCTCAGCAGATGCACCGCATCCTCCATACCGATCCTCTGGACCGGCAGTGCGCCGAACCCGTTCTTATTCACCGTTATTCCTGTTTTCCCAAGGGTTACCGTTTCCATATTAACCTCCATTCCGGAGCGTTTACGCGACGAGGCGATGAGAATTCGCGTATGCGAATTCTCATCTGCCATCATAGCTATTTGCGACGCTCCGGCGCAAATAGCCGTGTGAAAAATAAGCCATCAGGCTTATTTTTCACACTAACCTCGCATTCCGGAGCGTTTTCGCGACGAGGCGAATTCTCGTCTGCCATCATAGCAATTTGTGACGCTCCGGCACAAATTGCCCGGTTGAAAAAAGGCCGTCAGGCCTTTTTTCAACCGGGCATTCATCCTATCCTTCGATCACTGCCTTCCCGTTCGGCACAATGATCACCTTCTTCGGACACTTCTCCGCGCAGATACCGCAGCCCGTACATTTCTCCTGGTCAATGGTGGCGTTGAAATTCTCCACCTTAATGGCGCCGGAGGGACAATTCTTCATACAGATGCCGCAGCCGATACAGCCTGCCCGGCAGTCCTTCATGGTAACGGGGCCTTTGCTCCCGGAGCTGCAGGCCACCGCGTATTTCGCCGAATAGGGTACCAGGGTGATCAGGTTCTTCGGGCAGACGGAAATACATTTTCCGCAGGCCTTACAGGCCTCCTTATCCACCCGGGCCACGCCGTTGAAAATATGGATGGCGTCAAAGGGGCAGGCCTCCACGCAGCTTCCGTAACCCAGGCATCCGAAATTACAGGATTTGGCTCCCCCGTTGGGCACGAAAGCCAGCATCCGGCAGTCCTGGAGTCCCACATACTCATAATCCAGCTTGATCTTATCGCGGGTTCCCTGACACTGGACGAAAGCGACCTTTCTTTCTCCGCTCTCCGCTTCCACGCCCATGATTTCGGCGATTTTCTTCCCCACCTCTTCACCGCCCACCGGGCACTGGTTCACGGGCGCTTCCCCTGCCGCTATGGCAGCGGCCAGGCCCGCGCAGCCGGGAAAACCGCAGCCGCCGCAGTTATTGCCGGGAAGCGCGGCCAGGACGGCTTCCTCCTTTTCGTTTACCTCTACTTTAAACACGATGGCGGCGCCTCCCAGGAAGAGGCCGATGAACAAACCCACGCCGCCCACGATTGCAGTTGCGATCAATATACCACTCATCACGCCCACCTCCTAGAGTAATCCGGAGAAGCCGCAGAAGGCAATCGCCATCAGTCCCGCTGTGATCAGGACGATGGGCATTCCCCTGAAGGATTCCGGTACGTCGTTATATGCCATCTTCTCGCGCAGGCCTGCCAGAATCACGATAGCAATGGTAAAGCCCACGGCCGTGGCAAAACCGTTCACCGTTCCCGTGAAGATCCCGTAATCCTTCTGCACATTGGTGAGGGCCACGCCCAGCACCGCGCAGTTGGTGGTGATCAGCGGAAGATACACGCCCAACGCTTCATACAGAGACACCATATATTTCTTTAAGAACATTTCCACGAACTGCACCAGCGCCGCGATCACCAGGATAAATACGATGGTCTGCAGATAGGTGATGTGCAGAGGCGTTAAAACAAACTTGTAAATCACGCCCGCCACCGCGCTGGAAAGGGTGATGACGAAGATTACCGCCGTCCCCATGCCGGCCGCCGTTTCCACCTTCTTGGACACGCCAAGGAAGGGACACAGGCCCAGGAACTGGCTCAGTACCACGTTGCTCACCAGAGACGAACCGATTAATATAAGGAGCAGATCTCTCATCTGTGCCAACATTTACTTTACCTCCTCCCCTTTCGCATCCTGTGCCTTGTCGTCATAAAAACGACGGGAGCAGCCGGAATCCGAACAGGACATGCAGTCCGAACTGCAGCCGGACTGGATTTTAGACATATCCTTTCCCTTCTTTTCCCCATTGATCTTGATTTTGTTCTGTACCGCAGTCAGAGCCGACAGCACGAAGAACGCGCCGGGAGCCATGACGAAGATGCTCATGGGCACATAGGAGGCTGGCATGATATGGAATCCGAATACCTCTCCCGCTCCCAGGAGCTCACGCACCGCACCGATGCAGGTTAAGGCAAAGGAGAAACCCAACCCCATGCCGATCCCGTCGAACAGGGACGGAATAGGCGGATTCTTGGAAGCATAGCTTTCCGCACGCCCCAGGATGATACAGTTTACCACGATCAGAGGAATATAGATCCCCAATGCCGCATACAGGGAAGTCACATAAGCCTTCATGAGCAGTTCCACCACCGTCACGAAACTGGCTACCACCACGATGAACGCCGGGATTCTCACCTTATCGGGGATGATCTTACGCAGGGCGGAGATCATCAGGTTGCTCAGTGCCAGCACCACCGTTGTGGAAAGCCCCATGCCCAGCCCGTTCACGGCCGAGGTGGTAACCGCCAGAGTGGGACACATGCCCAGCGTGAGCACAAAGGTGGGATTCTCTTTGATAATGCCGTTGTACAGGCGTTCCGTCACTTTATTCATTCATGCTCCCCCCTTCCGTCCGAAGCTGCGTCCTGAAATAATACAGCCCCGCATTCACGCCGTTCGTCACCGCGTTGGTGGTAACGGTGGCGCTGCTGATGGCGTCGATCTCGTTCTCCGCCGCCGCACCCGTCTTGGTATAGACAAAACTCTCCACATTTTTATCCGCAAACTGGGGCTTTAGAACCTCCTCGGCCCGCATGCCCAGGCCGGCGGTTTCTGCGATGGAAAGAATGGACATCCCGTTCAGAGTCCCGTCGTTACGCACGCCGATGGCAAACCGGATATCGCCGCCGTAACCCTCGTGGGTGGTAACGGTGATCACATATCCCAATCCGTTTCCGCTGCCGTCGCAGGCCATCACGCATTCGTTTATGCTGGCATCAAAACCGCCTTCCGAAAGCACTGCCTGTGCCGCCTCTTCCGAAAAGCCGCCCGGCTCCACGAACTGCTGCGCATCCGCAAATACCTCCTGCCTTGCCAGGGTTTTCGTCCGTTCCTCCTGCTGCGCGATCGGATCCTTTGTCAGCTGATAGACGCCGCCCAGCACCAGGCCGGCGATCAGCGTAATCAGAAAGAGGATCCCCGCATCCTTCATCATACTTTTCATGCGCGCTCCCCTCCTTTCCCGAATGCCTTGGGAAGGGTGACCTTCTCCATCAGGGGCACCAGGAGGTTACCCAGTATGATGGCATAGGAAACGCCCTCCGCACCCGCTCCGAACACGCGGAAGATTCCCGTCATGATTCCCAGGAACGCGCCGAAGAGATACTGCCCTTTCTTCGTCACCGGCCTGGTCACATAATCCGTTGCCATGAAAAACGCTCCCAGCATCAGCCCGCCGCCGGAAAGATGGGCCGAGATAAAGTATCTGTCCACCCCATGTCCGCCGAACAGCACCAGGAAAATCACAAAGGTCACGATATAGGTGCCCGGAATCCGCAGGTCGATGATCTCAAACCAGATCAGGATGCACGCGCCCAGCACGATGCACAGCATGGAAGTCTCGCCGATGGTGCCCGCCGTCCGGCCGATCACCATATCCAGCACGTTCACCGGCTCTCCTGCCTTCAATGCTGCCAGAGGCGTCGCCCCCGTATAGGCATCGCAGTCGAAATTGGTCATCAGGGAAGTGAAGGAAATGAGGAGGAAACACCTCGCTCCCAGGGCAGGGTTCATGAAATTCTGCCCCAGGCCGCCGAAAAGCATCTTGACCACCAGGATGGCAAAGACGCCGCCGATTACGCCTACCCACCAGGGCACGCTGACCGGAAGGTTCAGCGCCAGCAAAAGTCCCGTCACAACGGCGGAGAGATCCCCTACCGTTACTTTTTTCTTCGTCAGCTTCTCATAGGCAAGCTCCGTTAACACCGTGGATGCCACCGTCACCGCTATGATCATCGCCGCCCGGATCCCGAAATTCCAGATTCCGAAAATGCTCGCAGGAAGCAGGGCAACTATTACCGTCAGCATGATCCGGTCAGTGGAAGCCTTCGACCGGATATGCGGATTGGATGATACTTTCATCAAATCGCTCATTGCTCTTATCCCCCTATTTCTTTTTTCTTTCCGCCAGAATCATCTTACGCATGGATTTAATGGACTGGGTGAGCTGCCGTTTGGCCGGGCAGACATAGCTGCAGCAGCCGCATTCCACACATTCCATCCCCTCGTGCTTCTCAAAGGCCTCCATATCGTGATGATCCGAATAAACGGCCAGCAGCGTGGGCACCAGCCTGGAGGGACAGGCCTCCACACACCGTCCGCAGTTGATACAGGCAGAAGGTTCCCCCACCTCGTCCGTAGACAGGCACAGAAGGGCCGAAGCCGTCTTGGTGGTGGGCACATCCAAATCGAAAATACCGAAGCCCATCATCGGCCCGCCGGAGATAATCCGCACGGGCTCCTTGGAAAATCCGCCCGCTTCGTCGATCAGTTCATGGTAATTGGTCCCGATGCGCACGATGAAATTCTGCGGGCTGGCGATGCAGTCGCCGGTCACCGTGATGATACGGTTCATCAGGGGTTTTCCCTCCCGGACGGCCCGGTTTACGGCCACGATGGTGTCCACATTGTCCACGATGCAGCCCGCATCCGCGGGAAGCATGGACGAATTGATGGCCCGTCCCGTCACCGCATAGATGAGCTGACGCTCCGACCCCTGGGGATACCTGGTGCGCAGCGCCGCCACGCTGATCCGGGATTCCCCGGCCGTCTTTTCCTTCAAAAGCTTGATGCAGTCCGGCTTGTTATCCTCCACCGCCAGCACGCCCTTCGCCTGGGGGAACAGCTGCAGGATCACCTTCAGGCCGTCGATCAGCTTTTCCGGCTCTTCCATCATCCTCCTGTAGTCGGAGGTCAGATAGGGCTCGCACTCCGCGCAGTTGGCGATGATATATTCAATTTTATCCGGCTCCTTGGGAGACAGCTTCACATGGGTGGGAAAACCGGCCCCTCCCATGCCGACGATTCCCGCTTCTTTAATAAGACCGATGATCTCTTCCCGGGAAAGCTCTTCCACGGGCTTCACGGCCGGGTACTCCACCTCTTCATACTGCTTATCGTTCTCCACCACGATACTCATCACGTTATCCCCGGTAACCACGCGGCGCGGCTCAATGGCTTTCACCGTTCCGGAAACCGTGCAGAAAACCGCAGCCGACACGAAGCCGCCCGCTTCCGCGATCTTCTGACCTGCCAGGACCCGGTCCCCCTTGGCCACGATGGGTTTTGCCGGGGCTCCGATATGCTGAGACAGAGGATACACCAGATCCCCTTTGGGTAAGACAGCCTTCATGGGCTTATCCTTTGACAGGTCTTTCCCGTCATACGGATGGATACCGCCCAGGAATGTTAACTTTGCCTTAGCCATAAAATAAGATCCCCCCTTTAATTTAATCATTCTGAGGTTGTCCGGCCATAGGCCGGAGCGATTGTTCCGATTCACGCGCCGTGTGCGGATGGCTCCTCTGCGTCCACAGCAGCCAAGGGCAGGAAACAGTGCCGTTTCCGCCCGGTACAAAGATCGGAAACCAGATAGCTCTATGATACTCTGATTTGCGACAAATTTCTACAACTATTTTTCCAAATGTGGTATAATCTTTGTATGAAAACACAAACAATCCCATTATCAACACAATATCAGGAGATCATCTGCTCCATCTTCGGGAAAAGAGAGGATCTTCTCTTTTTCGACATCGAGACCACCGGCCTTTCCGCAAAGAATGCTTCCGTCTATCTGATCGGTGCCGCCGGGATGGAAAACGGCAGCTGGGTAATGCATCAGTGGTTCGCAGAAAATACGGCTGCGGAGGAAGCCGTTCTCGAAGCCTTCACCCGGTATGCCGCCTCCTTCGGCGCGTTGGTCCACTTTAACGGCGCCACCTTTGACGTCCCTTTTCTTCAGGCCAGATGTAAAAAATACGGCCTGCACTCCGCGCTTTGGAACACAGACCAGTTCGATATCTACCGGCAGATCTCTCCCTGGAAAAACCTTCTGAAGCTTGCGAACTGTAAACAAAGGACCCTGGAGGAATTTCTAGGCATCTTCCGGAAGGATCCCTTTAACGGCGGCCAGCTGATCCAGCTGTACCAGACTTACACGGAAAGCGGAGATGAACGGCTGTTAAAGGTCCTCCTTTTACATAACGCGGACGATATCCGGGGGATGCTCTCCATCCTTCCCATGCTGGCCTATCCGGCGCTTCTTACAGGGGGAAGGGGACAGGGCGCCCGAAACCATGGCCGCAGGCAGGAAATCCCGGACAAAGCTCCGTCCGGGGCAGGCAGCCGCAAGACGGATACGCCGATGCCAAAGCCGGCAGACGCACCTTCCCTCCGATCTCCCGTTCTGCCCTTTACCGTCTCGGATTATGCCGTTGTCCCCGGTACAGACTATGCGGGAAATCCCCAAAAAGAACTGCTGGTCCGTATAAAACTGCCCCTCCCCCTTCCCGCTGCCCTCAGCTGCAGCAAAGACGGCTGCTTTTTTTCGGCCGAGCAGGAGGAGGGTATGCTGAAAATTCCTGTGTTTACCGGAGAACTGAAGTATTTCTATCCGGACTATAAGAACTATTCCTATCTGCCCGAGGAGGACAACGCCATCCATAAATCGGTGGCCGTCTACGTGGATAAGGCCCATCGGGTCCCGGCCACGCCGGAAACCTGCTATACCAGAAAGAGCGGGGAATTCCTGCCGCTTCCCGAACAGGCTCAAGAGGAAAGGGGGAGGGAAAAAGGAAAAGAGGGATCGATGTTTTCCCCTCTTTTCCGCCAAAGCGCAAAGGCGAAAGAACGTTTTCTTATGGCGGATGAGGCGTTTTTTCGGGATGAGGAAAAGCTGGGCTGTTATGTATCCCGGATTCTCACAGCTATTCTACGCTGAATGCCGGCTTCCGCAGGCTGCAAAGCACGTTTGGCCTTCCGAGAATGGCGGAAAGCTTCCTGATTCTTTTGTGCATGATGTTATCCTTCCATGCCGCATCCCTTACGGAAGGCGATGTGTCATTGGGGACGCAGATGAGGGCGCCAGAGGCGCCCTCATCCGCTGCAGGTATCTTTTATCGAAGTTTAATCCCTTCATGCCGCGCCCTTTGCCGCAAATCGATGGGAAATCGCGAATGCGATTTCTCATCCGTGATTCAATTTGGGCCGTCTGCGGCATAAATTGTATTCCGAAAATAAGCCATCAGACTTATTGATCAGCCTATTTCCCATATATTGCCATCTTTTGTTCAACGTAGTCACGGCGTTCGATGATATCCGCCAGGTCCCGGGCCGTATAAACGGCGGTTTGATCCAGGCAGGGCACCGTAGGCGCATCGAAAAGCATATGCTTCCATAACGCTTTCAGGAGTTCTTCCCTTACCGGACGATACGTCTCCTGATCATATCGGTTTTCCAGTTCAAGGGGATCCTCCCTCAAGTCGAACAGCCAAGCTTCCCGCTCCGACAAAAGCAGCTTATGCCTCCCGCTTCTGACCATATATTCCGGTTTTCCGTCCACCTGCTGCTGTGCGAAAACGAATTTTCTTTTGCTGCCGTCCTCTGTGCGTCCGGGAATTCCCTCAGGAAGAGGGATTTCGCAGGTACGAAGAAGATCTGCAAATAAATCCAGGTGATTATACAGCTCCTTTCGTCTGCATCCGGGCACAGGGGCGCTTCCCGCATCTTTCACCAACAGAGGGATGCGCATCACCGGATCGTACATCCGGTTGCATTTCAGGACCATATGATGGAATCCCATATAGTCGCCATGGTCGGCGGTGAAAAGGATCATTGTATCCTCGTATAACCCTTTTTCCTTCAAAGTCTCAATCAGCTGCCCGATCCAGAAATCGATCTGGCTGATCGACGCATAGTAGGATGCCAGGATCCGCTTTTGGACATCCGGTGAAAGAAGGGCATTGTCAAAGTAGCCGTGGTCCCGCTCATAATCCCACACCGGAACGCACTCCGTCCATCCCGGCAGCAATTCCAGTTCCTCCGGCCGGTATCGTTCCCGCCAGGGAGACGGCGCGTCGAAGGGATGATGGGGTTTGATAAAGCTTACCATCAAAAACCGGCTCTCTTCCCCCCATTTTTCCACCTGATGCAGGGCGTTTTCCCCAATCCAGGAGGTGGAATCCGCCCCCTTCGGAAGCTGCGGGGACAGATTGCCGAAGCTGTCCCAATATTCCCGTGGGGCTCTTTGCCGCCATTTTTCGCATTGGTCCATCATATCCACCGTATCCGCCAGCCCCTTTTCCATGAGAAACCGGTGATAGTCGTCCTCATAACGGCCCTCCCCGCACTGCTCCGCCAACAGGGTCCGTTCAAATCCCAGGTCTTGTCTGGGCGGGTTGCAGTGAAGCTTGCCCACCGCGTCGGTCCGATATCCGGCCTGCCGCAGAATCCTTGGCAGCGTCGGCAGATCGGCAGGAATCCCCGTACGGTTATCCAGGCATCTGTGCTGATGGGCATACAGCCCTGTCATCATTCCGTACCGCGACGGCGTACAGACCGGGAAGGTACAGAATGCGTTTTCAAAGGTCTGTCCGTCCGCCGCAAGTCCGTCCAAGGCGGGCGTATGTACCTGGCCGTTACCGTAGGGGCCGATACAGTCGGCCCGCAGCTCGTCCGCCACCAGATACAGGATATGTTTGGGTTTTCTCTTCATGCTAATCCTTTCATGCCGCGTTCTGTGCGGCAGCGCAACATGAATCTTCGATTCATGTCTGGGAAATCGCGAATGCGATTTCTCATCTGTGATTTCTTCTTCACATTTTCACCGCACCGGAAATCCCGTTGGTAAACTGTTTCTGCGTCATGCCGAAAAAGGCGATCACGGGCAGGGTCGTCAAAATGGATGCCGCCATCAGAGCCCCCCATTCCACCCCGTTTTCCCCGATGAAGGTATACAGGCCTACCATGAGCGTATAATGCTTCTGCGTTACGGTAAAGGTTAAGGCAAACAAAAACTCCTGCCACACATTCAGCGAAGTGTAGATGACGGCGGCCATGATCGCCGGTCCGGACAATGGAAGCAGGATTGCGAATAAAGTACGCATCCGGGAGCATCCATCCACCCTGGCCGCCTCGTCAATTTCTCTGGGTACCGTTTCAAAGAAACCGTACAACATCCAGATGGACAGAGGAAGCCTGCTGATCGCATTGGTCAGAATCAGGGCCCAGCAGGTATCGATGAGTCCCAGGGCGACCCATAGTTTATAGAGCGGAATCAGGATCACCGAGCCCGGGAACAGCTGCGTTACCACGATTCCCAAAAGCATCCCCTTTTTCCCCTTCACGGGATAACGGCTGAATCCGAAAGCAGCAAAGGCGGAGATCAGCACGTTGATCGCCGTTGCCGCCGCCGTCACGAACAGCGTATTTCCGAAATAGCGCAGGAAGCGCAGATCCTCAAATATCATTTGGTAATTTTGAAACGTAATGTGCCCGGGAAGAATCCGAATCGGTGTGGAGAACATTTCCCGCGCCTCTTTGAAAGAGGTAATCAGAATCCAGATCACCGGGAAAAAGGAAATCAGTGCCAGACACGCTACAAATCCCACATATACGCCGTTTTGTGCTCTTTTTTTCCATTTACTATTCAAGCCTGCTGCCCTCCTTTTTTCTGTACCAGCAGATAAATTCCGGCCAGCCCCGTCACGCACAAAAACAGAATAATGGACGGCACCACCGCGTCATGCATCCTGAAATAGGTAAAAGCCGTGCTGTAAATATACAGAGGCAGCGTCTCTGTCTGGCGGGAAGGACCTCCCCCCGTCAGCGCGAAAATGTTCTCATACGCATTGAGCGTCCAGATCGTTCCCAGCGTAAGGGACATGGTGATGACAGGCGCCAGCTGCGGAAGAGTGATGGAAAAGAATCTTTGGACACCGTTCGCCCCGTCGATAGAAGCCGCTTCGTACAGATCCTCAGGCACTCCCGTCAGGCCTGCAAAAAGCATCATAAAGTAAAAAGGGGAGCCCTTCCAGGCGCTCATAATAATCGCCGCCAGCAGCGCCGTTTTCGGCACCGTAAGCCAGGATATATTCTCCCGGATCAGGCCCAGGTTATGCAGGATCAGGTTTAAGATTCCAAAATCCGTATTATAAATCCATTTCCAGGCCAGTGCCGCCACCACCCCCGGGATCGCCCAGGGGAAAAGGAATATGGGGCGCAGCAGGGAAATTCCCCTTATTTTACGGCTGCACAGCAGAGCCAGCATAAACCCGATCAAAAACTGCGCCACCGTAACGCTCACCGTCCAGATGGCCGTATTTTTCACCGCGGTAAAAAAGGCCGGCTCTCTTAAAACCTTTGCATAATTCTCCAGCCCGGCGAACGTCCCTGTGTTCTCCCCGGTAAAGCTGGCCGCCAGGTTATCCAGAAAGGGAACCGCAAAGAAAAGTACGATGAGCGCCATTGCAGGCAGCACAAGCACATACCCCATCTGTTCCTCACTTTTCCCGTTTCTTTTTCTCTCCATCGTCCATTCCCCTCCGTCTGCCGCTTGCACATCCAAGCCATTCCTTGTTTATCCGGGAAATGCGCCGATAAACCGGCAGCATTTCCCAATAAATCGTCCGCCGCTTAGGACAGTCCCATCAACTCCATGATTTCCTCCTGGGCCGCGTCCATCCCGGCTTCCACCTCCTCCGTTCCCATAATAATGTTTTGGAAATGGTTCTGAAGGATCTTCGCCGCTTCCGGCACCGTGGGCGACGTGGGAATCGGCACTTTGCTGTAGGGCAGCACATCTGCAAACAATTTGATTTCCGGATCCGCCAGCGTATCCTCATTTGCCTTTAAAACGGCAGGCATGGAGGAAGTGAAAAGTACGATATTCTCCGGCTGGCACAGATATTCCAGTACCTTGAAACAGGCCTCCGGATCTTCCGCTTTCTGCGAAACGGCCAGTGTCCAGCCGCCCAGAGAAGAACCGACAGTGCTCTCCTTCAGAAGGGCCATCCCAACTTCGAACTCCGGGTTTTTATTCATGATATTCCGATATCCGCCCAAATTGCTCTGAATCATTCCCACCGTACCTGCCAGAAACATTTCCGTAACCAGATTGCCGTCGGTGGTCGTCACGCTGTCCTTAGGGCAGGCTCCCATCTCTTCCAGCTCCTTCATCAGAGCTACCGCTTTCTTCATCCCCTCACAGTTCACATTCGGCCTGCCGTCCTCGGTGAAAATATCCTCCCCTGTCTGGATGGCAAAGGTCGCCAGCGCCTCATGGAGCAGGGCCCAGGTATTGCCTCCCGCATATCCGAAGCCAAATTTATCGGTAACGCCGTCCCCGTCCGTGTCCTGTGTCAAAAGCGCTGCCGCTTCCTTGAATTCCTCCCAGGTCACTTCGTCTCCCAGGGTCATACCGGCCCGGTCCAATTCGGTTTTATTGTACAGAAGGGCCCTTGTGCCCGTATCCCGGGGCAGTCCGTATACCACGCCGTCCAGCATGGCGTTCCCCCAGAGGCCAGGAGCGAAATCATCCCTGCTCAATTTGGTGGAACTATCGAGGTAGTCGCCGATATCCACCAGATAGCCTTTCTGGGCAAAGGTACCCAGGGTCGTTCCGTTTACCGCGATGATATCGGGCCCTGTTTTGGAGGAAAGCGCTGTGTTACACTTATCGTCATAGGAAGCGAACGGCAGCCTCGTAAACTCGATTTCGATCCCTGTCTCCTCCTTGATCTGATCAAACAGGGCCTGCTGCTTTTCCAGGGTCTCGTCGGTTTCGTTATTGTCGGATTCCCAGAAAACCAACTTCACCGTTTCCTCTGACGGCGAAGGTGAGTCTGCCCCGTTTCCCGCCGTCTCTCCTCCTCCCTTTCCGCATCCAGCCGTTAAGAACAGACTTGCGGATACCAGCAGCGCTATCGTTTTCTTTGTCAACCCTTTCATTTTTTACTCCCCTCTGCCCGCTTCAGCGGGCTCTTCGTTCAGGACGGTTGGAGCTTTCGTCTCCCGGTAACATCTTAAGTATGCCCGATCCTCTCTGATGCAACAAGCACAGATTTCATTTAAAAAGTTCACTTTTTTTGGATATCCTATCTTTCGTATTTCTTTTCTTTTTTATCTGGGATATAATCTTTTCAGAGATAAAGGTGATTTTTTAGGAAAAGTATACATACTAACTACCGGGCCGCGTCCGCCGCGATACCGGCTCAATCAGACGGCGATGGCTGCGGCAATAAAGACAGGGAGTGAGGGAAATGTCGTTTTATAAAGTCGTAATTGCAGATGATGAACAGCCCATACGCCACGGACTTTCCCTGTTTCCCTGGGAACAGTTCGGCTTCCGCCTGGTCTGTGCCGCGCCGAACGGGCAGGCCGCTCTGGAGGCTGTTAGAGAGCAGGGCGCCGATCTGCTCCTGTCCGATATCCGTATGCCCGTTATGGACGGGCTCGCTCTGGCGCGCCGTCTATATGAAGATGAGAATCCGGTGCAGATCGTCCTTCTCACCGGATTTCAGGACTTTGCCTATGCGCAGCAGGCCATCCGTTATCATGTCTGCCGCCTGCTCACTAAGCCTCTGGACCCTGCCGATCTGTCCGAATGCCTCCAATATGTGGCCCATACCCTAGAAAAAAACAGGCCTGAACGCAAGCCGTCCTTTTCCGCCCCGGATCCGCCTCTGCCAATCCGCCGGAATGCCGGGGACATATCCCGCCCCCTTCCCTATCCCCGGCGCGAAACGCGCTCCTTCGTCCGAACCCTGTTTGAGGAGCAGGCTTTAACCGTTTCCGCAACAGACGCCCTGCTGGACGGCCTGCTGGAGGTATTTTCTCCCTTTCTGGAGTATGGGCTTTCCTCCTATTGCCGGGCGCTCGGCTCCCTCTTGCAGGAATTGCGGGATCAGGCCGCCGAATTCCCCGACCAGGCTGCGCAGTTAGAAGATGCCCTGCGCAAGGCCGAAGACGACATAGGAAAAAGTCACAGCGCCCTGGCCGTCAATCAGGCCTTGCGTACCGTGACACATCGAATCCTGCAGGTCCGGGCCGTCACCGATTTTGAACCCAACCGAATCGTGGTGGAGAAAGCCATGGAATACATCCGCAGAAACTTTGGCGAGCCTCTCACTCTGGAGCTGGTCGCCGATGCCGTCCATATCTCCCCCAGCTATCTGAGCGTGCTGTTCAAAAAATATGCCGGAACCAATTTCAGCAAATATCTGCGTGATTATCGGATGGAGCAGGCCCGCCTTCTTTTGACGCAGACCCATCTGAAGGTCTATGAGATCGCACAGCGGGTGGGATACCCGAACAGCAAATACTTCATTGACCTGTTTAAGGAACAAAACAGGGTTTCTCCCCATGAATACCGGATTTTTCACGGAACAGGAGGCGTTTTTTCATGAAAAGGAACTATCCTTCTTCCCCAAAGGGCAGGCTTTCCGCTCTTTCCTTAAAGAACCGGCTCTCTGCCCTCCTGATTGCGTCCACGTGCCTTTGGGTGGCCCTTTTCTCCCTTGCCTTGTATAAGGGGATAGAACTGCATGAGACGGCCCGGGTACGTCAGGAAAAGCGGATAGCGCAGACCGGTATGGTAAGACGGCTGTCCGACTTCCAGCTCCTGCTGGATAACGCCATCACGGATATCCTGCAGAGCGAGATTTTCTATTCCTATTTTTACGATCAATCCTCCGCCGGCGAAGAATTCATCCGAAAGGCCTTCGGACAGCTCATCCTGGACATTCCTGAGGTAGACAAGCTGGTGCTGATCGGCGGGAATACCTCCTTTATCTTTTCCCTTTCGGAACGACTGCAGATCTCCTTCGGATCCCTCGACCTGGAAAATATTCTGTATAATTCCTATGGCCGGGATATCCATTACGACAGCATAAACTATGCTTCCCATCTGAATGAAGCCAATGCCTACAGCCTGGAAAGCGATCTGATCCTTTCGCTTTTGGATCATCGTTTTACCTATCTGAAACGCTTCCCCTCCCCCAATCGTTACAACGCCTCCCTTCTTGTCGTCCTGAAAAACGATTTCCCCGAATCGGTTGCAGGAGCATTCCATCCGGAACGGGCCGATTGGCTGGAGCAGAGCGAACCTCTTCTTTTCCTGCAGCAGGACGTTTCCGCGGTTTCTCCCGATCAGTTCCGGGATACTGTCGCCCGGCCGCTGTTTCCCCACAAAGCCCTGATTCTGCTCCTGCCCGCCCTGCTTTCCTGTCTGGCGTCCGCCCTATGCGCGAAATACCTCCCCTGTCCCACCCTGGAGCGGCTGCACCAGATGGCCGCACAGTCCTCCTCATCCGAAACGCCGGTCGATCTCCCCGGCATCATAGAGGACATTTCCAGCCGCACGGTCAGACGGGAATATATCAGGACGCTCTTAGTCGGATGTCTCGTCCCAATGTTTCTTTGGCTCGTGATTTCCTTTTCCTCCCTTTTCCTTCTGTACGGGCAGGCAGAGACCCTTTCACGGGAGGCCCTTTTGGACGAAATTTCCACCTTCCGCGTCTCCTATGACCGCATTGCATCCCGGATCGTTCAGGCAGCCGACTCCGCTTCCACCCGTGCCCTGTTTGACAAATCGGACGAGGCCCTCACCTATCAGGAATATCTGGAAGCCGTTTCGCCCTTTCTGCAGCTGCGTTCGGAGTTTCCTTCCCTCGGAGATATCGGTTTCTACTCCGTATCCAAGGAGTCTCTCTATAACGGCATCCACTTTGACGCCCCTTCTTTCTCCTCCGTCCCGGACGCGTTCCTGCAGAGGCTGTCCGATTCCCGGGCCCAGATCATCCCCCTCGGCATCCGTACACAGGACGGCGGCTTCACCGTGCTGTTCGGCAGGCCCGTCACGGATGCCGACTCCGGCAGGACGACGGGATATCTCGTCTTTTCCGTTACCTCCGACGGCTCTGTCTGCGATGCTCCCGCACCGCTGTACCTGGCCTATACCAATCTTTTGACTGACTCCGATTCCCGTAAATCCTACCCGCTTCCGGAACAATATTCCCGGAGCGTCTCCAAGATCGGACATATGCAGGAGGTTCCTGTGGCAGACGATAACGGCAGGATGGCGTATCATGTGACCCTGACCCCTGTTTCCCATTTTTCCATCGGTTATCGGGATTTGGGAGCAGCCGAGGAATTTAACGCCTTTTTCCTGCCTTTTTACCTCGCTCTTGCGCTTTCCTCCCTTTCGTTTTCCGCCTTCGTCACCCTGGCGGGCCTGCATCTGTCCTTCAGCCGTCCCCTGGAGGAAACGTATCTGCGTGTGGCACAGCTCTATCGCGACAGAAGCAGCGGCAGGCAGGATTACGCAAATAAAAACGAATTCAGCGCTTTGGTAGATTATTTTCAATACCTTCTGGAAAAAATTCAGAGATTATCCGATGAAAACTGGCAGAACCAGCTGCGGCAGAAAGAATTGGAATATGCGGAGAAGGAAGCCCGTTTTAATGCCCTGATCTGCCAGATCAACCCCCATTTCCTCTTTAACACGCTGGAAATCATCAAATGGAGCGCTTACGGGCTGGGAGACAGCCAGATCGTGGAAATCACCATGGCTCTCTCCCGCCTTTATAAATACAATATCATCACAGGAAAACCCTTCGCATCCTTTTCGGAGGAAATCGAAACCCTGAAAGGATATATTTTCATCCAGCAAAAGCGTTTTCCCGATTCCTTCAGCGTCCAATGGCAGATCGAAGACGGGCTGGACGACGTTCCCGTCCTCCGCCTGCTTCTACAGCCGCTGGTGGAAAACAGCATCGAACATGGCTTTTTCGATCTTCCCTATCCCGGCAGGATCCGGATCGAAGCCTTTCGCCAGGGGGACTGCCTGCATCTTTCCGTCTCCGACAACGGGCACGGCATCCCACCCGAACAGCTTACGAAGCTGAGGGAATTGCTCGCATCCCCTCACAGCCACTCCGGGCAGAAATACGTCGCACTCGCCAATATCGCCCAGCGGCTTTCTCTATATTATGACGGGAAGGCTTCCATCCGGATTGCGGAGACCGACGGGCCGGGCGTCACCGTCCGCCTCTGCTTCCCTGTGAACGCATCCGGCCGTTTTTTATCCGATTGATCCTGCTTCGTAATAGTTCAGCCACCCCGCAGGCTCCCGGACGCCGGGATCCTTCCCTGTGCGTCCGGGAGCCTGCGGGATGGCTGGACTGTTACCCTGCTTCCGATTCCCACAATCTTCTGCATGCATAGATTATTTTGCAGCCGTCTCACGAAAAATACTACAAAATACGTCTGTAAACCACCGTGCGGGAAACGTTTTGAAACAAAACATTTCCCGCACGAAGCCACATATTGATTCCGGGTCTGTCCCCGTCATTCATACAATCCGTTGTTTATTCCTGCTCTGCGATCACCGCATCGATGTCCACGGAAACCGCATCCTCATCCGCCGCAGGCTCTTCCTTCACTTCCTTCGGCTCGGCCAGCATAGCCTTGATGCTCAGGCTGATCTTCTTATCCGCCTCATTGAAATCAACCACCTTTGCGGTGATCTCTTCATTGGTCTTAAGCACATCGGAGGGCTTGTCCACGTGCTCCTTGGCGATCTGGGATACATGGAGAAGGGCATCGATGCCCGGCTCCAGCTCGATAAATGCGCCAAAGTCTGTCATCCTGGCGACCCTGCCGGATACCACATTGCCGACGGCATACTTCTCGGCGGCATTCTTCCAGGGATTGGAATCCTCGAACTTCATGCTGAGGGCAATCTTGTTCCCGTTGATCTCCTTGATCTGCACCTTGACCTGGTCGCCCACCTTGAATACCTTCCTGGGATGTTCCACTCTTCCCCAGGACATCTCGGAAATATGGAGCAGGCCGTCGGCTCCGCCCAGATCGATGAACGCACCGAAATCCGTCACGTTCTTCACAACGCCTTCCACCACATCGCCTTCGTGGATCCTTTCCAGCAGTTCTCTCTGCATCTCCGCTTTCCTGGCCACGATGAGCTGCTTACGGTCGCCGATATATCTTCTTCTCCTGGGATTGTATTCGCTGATCACGAATTCAATCTCCTGGCCCGCATACTTGGTAAGATCCTTCTCATAGGTGTCGGATACCAGGCTGGCCGGGATGAAGATCCTCACTTCTTCCACCACCACGCTCAGGCCTCCGTCGAGCACCTGGGTCACCTTCGCCTTAAGTACCTCATGGCTGTTATAAGCTTCTTCAATCCTCTTGTTGCCCCGGTCGGCGGCAAGCCTCTTATAGGAAAGGATCACCTGGCCGTCTCCGTCGTTCACCTTGAGGACCTTTACTTCCATCTTATCGCCGGGCTTCACAACCGCCGTCATGTCCACGCTGGGGTCATTGGTATACTCATGTCTGGTAAGGATGCCGTCTGACTTATATCCGATATTCAGGATCACTTCTTCCGGCTTCACATCGATGACCGTGCCTTCGACTACCTCCCCTGCATGTATTGTTTTTAATGATTCCTCCAACATTTGTTCAAAAGTTAATTCTGACATAATTTTGAACCTCCTCGATTAATTTATTCGGGGTAGACGCTCCGGCTGTAATACCCACCAGGCGAACAGTTTTTGGTAAATCCAAATGCAAGTCATCCAGTGTCTGTATCAAACAGGTATTCACACATTCCCCACGGCATATCTCATAGAGTTTGCGCGTGTTGGAACTGTGCTTACCTCCGATTACAATCATTGCATCGACTTTCGCCGCAATATCCTTTGCCTCAGTCTGTCTCTCCTCAGTTGCGTTACAGATAGTATTCACAACACTAATATCATAACCTCTTTTTTCAAAAATTTCAACTAATTCTTTAAATTTATTGTAGTTAAATGTCGTCTGAGACACAATGCACAGTTTTTTATCCAATTTCGGCGGTAATCTGTGCGCTTCTTCCACCGATTCGACGATCCAGGCCGGCGTATGGGCCCATCCTTGGATCCCTTCCACCTCCGGATGGCCCGCATTTCCGATGATGACGATCTGGCGGCCCTCCCCGCTTTCCTTTTCCACGATCCTGTGGATCCGTTTTACGAAGGGGCAGGTAGCGTCCACGCACTCCAGACCCTGTTCCCGTATCCGGTCGCAGATCGCCTTCGGCACGCCATGGGAACGGATCACCACGGTCCCTTCGGAAAGCTCCGAAAGCTCCTCCTCGGAACGGATGACCGATACGCCCCTGCTCTCCAGATCCGCCACCACGAATTCGTTATGGATAATGGGACCGTAGGTATAGATCTTTTTTCCGGTGGCAATCTGTTCATATACCTTTTCCACCGCCCTTTTTACGCCGAAGCAGAAACCGGCGCTTTTGGCAAGCAATATTTCCATAATGAATTGCTCCCATCCGCGTGCAGGGCACGCACTCAAATCAGGGAGATTGAAAATTTTAATTTTCAATCTTGCTCCCATCCGCGTGCAGGGCACGCATTTAAGCCATCTTTTCCCGGCAGATTTCAAGCACCCTGTCCACCGCTTCCTCAACGGTCATGTCCGAAGTATCCACATGCACGGCGTCCTCCGCCTCCCTGAGGGGTGAGATCGCGCGGTTTCTGTCCGCCTCGTCCCGCTCGATGATCTTGCGCTCCACGCTTTCCAGGCTCTCTGCGATACCCCTTCCCTGCAGCTCCTCATGGCGCCGCAAAGCGCGCACCCTGGTGCTGGCAGTGAGAAAAATCTTCACGTCCGCCTGCGGCAGCACGCAGGTGCCGATATCCCTGCCGTCCATGACCACGCTTTCTCCGGCCGCGAGTCCTCTCTGCAGATCCAGAAGCCTCGCGCGCACCTCGGGGACGGCCGAAGCCTTGGAAGACATCGTGCTCACCTCCTCCGTCCGGATCAGCCTATTCACGTTTTCCCCGTTCAAAAGGACGATCTGCTCCCCGTCCTCATAGGTGATGGAAACCTCCGCATTCCGGCATTGCGCCGCCATCGTCTCCGTATCCTGCGGGTCTATCCCTTTTTGCAGGAAAAAAAGGGCAATGGCCCGATACATGGCCCCGGTATCCACATAAATAAAGTGCAGCTTTTTCGCCACCATACGGGCGACGGTGCTCTTCCCGGCCCCTGCCGGCCCGTCTATTGCGATATTATAGTTCATATTTGCTCCCATCTGCGCGCCTTGGCGCGCATACAAATCAATCTTTCCTTCTGCCTCACGGAATGCTCGACCCGGCCAGATAGCCCGTTGACCAGGCGATCTGGAGGTTGAAACCTCCGGTGAGCGCGTCCAGGTCCAGCATCTCCCCCGCCATATACAGCCCGCTCACCAGCCTAGATTCCATGGTAGACGGGTTGATTTCTTTTACGGAAATGCCGCCCCGGGTGATGATGGCCTCCTCAAAGCCCCTGGTTCCCGTCACCGTCAGGGGCAGGCCCTTGATACATGCCGCAAACCGCCTGCGCTCCTCCCGGGTGATCTCGTGCACCTTTTTGGCCGGATCAATTCCGGACAGGCCTACCATCACCGGAATCAGGCTGGCGGGGAAAAGCCCGCCCAGGGCATTTGCGAACTGCCTGTTTTTATTGGAATCAAAATCCCGCAGGAGCCGCTTGTCCAGCTGTTCTTCCGTCAAGGCCGGTTTCAGATCCAGCTTGAGCATAACCTCCGGCTCCTCCGCCGCCTTCTTCTTCCTCCGATAGCCGCAAAGCGCCGCCTGATAATAGCTGCTGGCGCTTAAAATCAGGGGGCCGCTCACCCCGAAATGGGTAAAAAGCATCTCGCCAAAGCCGTGGTAGACTTCCTTTCCTTCTATATATAATGCGGCGGTCACGTTTTTAAGCGCCAGTCCGGACAGACGGCCGCACCACTCCTCCCTGATCGAAAAGGGCACGAGACCGGGCTCACATGGCACGAGGGAATGCCCCTCCCCACGCGCCAGGGCATACCCGTCCCCGCAGGAGCCGGTGGACGGATAGGAAAGGCCGCCGCAGGCGAGTACCACCGCATCCGCCGCTTCCTCCCCTTTGTCCGAAATCACGCCCCTGATCCTGCGCCCTCCGCCGGACGCCTCCGTGAGCAGCTTCTTCACCGACGTGCGCAGCCTTACTTTTACGCCGCCCCTTTCCAGCTCCCCGGAAAGCGTCCTGATGATATCCGAAGAATGATCGGACCTGGGAAAAACCCGATTTCCCCGCTCCACCTTCAAAGGGCACCCTCTGGATCCGAAAAACTCCTGCACCGCATTGTTGTCGAAGGTATAAAACGCGCTGTAGAGAAACTTGGCGTTGCTCACCACATTATCAAACAATTCCTCTGTCTCACAGGCATTCGTCACATTGCAGCGGCCCTTGCCCGTGATAAAAAGCTTCTTTCCCAGCTTTTCATTCTTCTCCAGCAAAAGGACCTCATGGCCCCTGCCCGATGCCGCCACCGCTGCCATCATGCCCGCGGCGCCACCGCCAGCCACAATCACCCTGCTCATTTTCCTCCCATCCGCGCGCCCTAACACGCTCAAATCAAGTAGCTGGGGTGTGATTCCCGGCTTTCCATCCGTCCGCCTGCGCCGTAAAGTCCAGCATGGCGTCCTCGTCCATGAAGTCGATTTCGTCGTTCATGTACACCTGGTAATTGTTCCAGGCCCCTTCCAAGGATTCCAGGCTTTCCTTCACCGTATCCGGCCGTTTCAGACAAAGGGCCACCACCAGGGCATTGATCACGCTTAAGGGGGCCACCAGGGAATCCACGATGGAAACCATCTCGCTGCAGGCACAGAGGTTGCAGGAGGAATAGAGGTTCATGGGGGAATGTACGCTGTCCGTTATGGCGATCACCCTGGCGTTTTTGTCGTTGGCAAACTCCATCGCTTTCAGCGTGCGCATGGAATACCTGGGGAAACTGATGCCCACGATGGCGTCCTGCCTGTCGATGCGCAGCATTTGTTCAAACACTTCGCTTAGACTCGTGGTTTTAAGCAATACGATATTGCCCCGGATCATATTCAGATAAAAGCTCAAAAATTCCGCCAACGGTGCACAGCTCCTGATTCCCAGGACGTAAACCGTCCTGGCCTCCAGAATGATATCCACCGCGGTGCAGAAAGCCGCCCCGTCCAGAGTCTCCATGGTACGGCTCAGATTGTCCATATCCGCAGAAAGCACACTGGCAAGGATTTCCGACTGGCTGCTTTTCCCGTACCGGGCCTCCACCTTCTGAACGATGGAAAGCCGGCCCTTCACCCAGGCCGCCAAATCCTCCTGCATCTCGGGATATCCTGCATACCCGAGCCCCGACGCGAAACGCACCACCGTGGACTCACTGATGCCCAGCTCCGCCCCCAGACGGGCCGCCGTCATAAACGCAGCCTGATCGTAATGCTCCCGGATATAAGCGGCAATCGCTTTGTGTCCCTTGCTCATCCCAGAAAAATTTTCATTGATCCTCGTAATGATATCCCTGCCGTTTTCCATCTGCCCTCCGTTCTGCCCTTTTGGCGGGGACGCCTCTGCCGCAGATCAGGCGTTTCTTCCGCTTTCCTTCAACATCAGAGCATTCCCGTGCACTGAAATACGGCTGAAGCTGCGCAGGAAGCTGGAAATACGGCTGTAACCATAGTCGTTTAAATTGAACTGGGGATGCTTTTTCTTCAACTGATCCAGTACCAGGGAGAGATTGTCCACCTTCCCCCCGCTCTTCTTCAGATAGTCGATGATCTCCTCCTCCAGATCCTCCGGCTCGGTCTGCTCCTTCAGTTCGATCCGGTAGGATGTCCCCTCCTGGAAGATGGTGAGCTTGGGACATTTATCCCGAAGCAGTGTGACCAGCTTGGTATAACCGTAGTTTCTGGCGTCAAACTCAATGAACTTATCGCACAGCCTGCTGCCCACCTCGCCCAGGAAGGTGGGTTTCCCTCTGTTTTCGTTGTTCTGTACAAAAGTGATAATGGCTTCCTCGATTTCGCTGATGGGCGTCACCGTACTGTCCTGCTTCTCCTCCACCGCACCGGCGCGCTGCTTCCTGCCGCTGGACACATTTCTGACTATTTCCGCCGTTTTCTCCTCCACCTCGCCGGAGATCAGATCCAGGTGAATGAACTTGTTGCAGGCCTTCGTGAGCGCCAGAGGCGTCTTGGACTCCCCCATCCCGATCACATACATCTGCTCCTCCCGGAGGCGCATGGCCAGCTTGGTGAAATCGCTGTCGCTCGTCACCAGGCAGAAACCGTCCACCTTTCCGGAATACAGGATATCCATGGCATCGATGGCCATCGCCATATCGGTGGCATTCTTCCCTATGGTATAATTAAACTGCTGGATCGGATTGATGGAATTCTCCAGGAGGGTGTCCTCCTTCCATCCGTTGCTTTTTGCCCAGTTTCCATAGATCCGGCGATAGGAGGCAAAACCATAGTCCGCAATTTCATTGAAAATAATGGCCGCATATTTCTCGCTGATGTTGTCCGCATCGATTAGCACGGCAAAATGCTTCTTTTCTTCCTCTTCCCTGTTCATATCCACTCCCCTCTGTGTGCTGTTTTCCGATTAAAAGCAGGCAAGCCCGGCTTCCCGCACACCTTTACCCATCCCGCCGTCAGGTTCCCGGGCGGGATACTGCATCGCACGGATATCAGTATACCACATATTTCCGGGAAAGTCACGATGCGGTATTTTTTCTCAGCTTTTACGTTTAAAAATTTTTCGTAAAAAAAGCCTCCCAATTTATGGGAAAATGTGGGATAATAGAAGTGACCAAACTAACTATGTCTTCGCACACCCATAAAAGAGAGGAGATTTTACAAGAAAGCCGGAATGAAAATCACAAGAAAGCAAACCCGCAAACACCCGGAACAGTTTCGGCTCGCATGCGAACCGGCAAAACTGATCCTCCATTTTTTTTCCGGACCTTGTGCCGGCTGCATAAGTCGGTATAAAAATGGTGTAGTGGGTGGTGTAGTACTTTTCTCTCACCTATTCCTTTTTACAAAATGGATTTTCTTTAGAATAAGCTACTGCCGCATTGTTAAATTCATCAGAACTTATATTATCAAACCGCTCCTGTTGCCACTTCGTATAGTCAAACTGCTCTCTGTTAATTACAGCTATAAACCGCTCCGTCTCCACTACACCCAATTTCTCTAATAAACAAAGAATCCCTCGATTCATAATTTCAATATCACTAACCATTTAAGTCTCCCTCCAATCTTCTGATAAAGTCTATGGGATTTAACATCTGAATCTCACTTGTATGATATTTTAACAATCTGTCATCCGTACTAAGGAAATAATCACAGGACGAATGAATCGCACAGGCTACATGGTAAGCATCTTTCATTTTGATTCCTGTTTTCATGATTATACCCTTGCCTTTCTCGTTTTGGGTCTTCCCAAAACGGGAACAGGCCCAAATCCGTAAGATTGAAAATTTAAATTTTCAATCTTTCCTCTGCTTTGGACTTTATTGCATCGGCTTTATCAATGTCTATATATTCTGTACTGTTTCTCTGTATGAATTCAGCGATTGCAGTTCTTTTTGTTTCATATGGATTCTGGCTGTTCTCAAACCATAAAACATATGAAGTTACCAAGTCTATTTGTTTTCTCTTTACCAAATCTTGCACATACAGCTTTGCCTGTGTCTCCAATGAAATACGGATTTGCGTCTGATCGTCATATGGGCGGTTGAAACAACAGTTATCTAAATATATTTTCAAGCTGCACCTCTTTTTTATTTTCATTTATTATATACTGCTATAAGAAAATTTACAAGGTCTGCACCATTTAAAACAGGGCAAACGCATGAATGGCCCTGCGCACCGCAGGGCCGGGCAGGGACGTGGCAGAGGCCGCAGGGCCATTCATGCGTTTATCCCGGATGTTATCCCTCCATCATTTTCTCCATTGCGCTGCCCGTTTCGTTTTCCGATATTGTTCGGAAACCGAGACTGCCGTATAAGCCCTCTTTCCCCTCAGGGGTTATCAGGTCAACACAGACCTTCCAGTTTTCTTTCAGGGTACTTTTAATAAAGTTCTCTGAAAAGCGATAAAGAAAGGTTCCTATCATCTGCCCTTGAAATTCTCTGCTTACAATAAACTCTTTCATAAACCAGTGCATACCGTAATCACCAAGCCAGTTTATCGCCGCCACAGCTCTTTCCTTATGCCGTACAATAAAAGACTTTGTACTGTTACGGACGGCCAGGTCCATCTGTTCCTCCAAAGGAGGGATGCGGCCTGCCGAAGCGAACAATTCTGCAAACTCCTCCGTTCCCATATCCTGGCTGACTGTATAATAGTCGATGTCAAGTGCCCGTAAAATCTTCAGCTCCCTGATTTTCCTTTCTTCCAGGCATTTAATATATCCCTCATAGCCGCAATGGCCGTTCTGTTTTCCATACCCCTGCGAGGTATGATAATCAATGACGGCATTCAGCCAGTCCTTCCCACGTTCCGCAATCACACGACGGATTGATCCTTCGACGTCCGGCTGGTCTATGTAAATTATGACCGGGTTTAACGGTTTGATTATTTCTGATATTTCCGAGATATAGTTTTGGGAAGCCGTATCATCCATACCGAATCTCATCATAGTTTCGCACATCGGGTTCTGCAAAAAGATACAGTTGAAAACATATATCGTATCTTTGTCGGATTTCTCCGTAAATGCGCGCCACTTTTCAAGTATCTTCCTTTGTTCTGTTTCAAAATCGGGGAAATCATAATCGGAATAATCAGCAGGATGTTCCGGGCTGCCTTCATCAACGCAAATAACCTTTTTCCCCTTTTTATTCAGCTCATCCGCAATCATCGCTGCCGTGGTGCTCTTTCCGCTGCCCGGAAGCCCTTCTACTATCATTAAATTTGTTAACACACAACCTCCTTTTACCCAGGGCAAGCGCATGAGTCTTACATCAAATTATTCTTTATTCGTCCGAAGGAAGTCAATGTAATCCTGTCCCCAATTCTGTAACGCTTCAATTACGGGATGAAATTTCCTGCCCATGTCTGTTAAAGAATACTCCACCCTCGGTGGAATGGCCTCATATTGTTTCCGCTCCACCAGTCCATTATCAACCAAGGCTTTCAACTGGACAGACAGGGTTGCGTGCGTCATTTTGGGCATACATCGCTGAAGCTCATTGAAACGAATGGGGCCGTCCTCTAAATAGTGCAAGATTAAAATAGCCCACTTCCCCGAAATCAAGCTTTGGGCCGTTGCATACGGGCACTTGCCAAATCGCTCTTCCATTGTGGAATCCGTTTCAAATAACTGCTTCATTCCGTCACCTCTTATACATCAAATTCTTCTTTCAGATCAAGCATTCCTCGAATTTCTGCATGACCGTTCTCCAGATAGAACATTCCCATCTCCCAGCCGTTTTTATCATACAGGCTCATAATCTGTGGCATAGCGATACGCACCTTATCCAGAAGAGCAGAGTCTTTCACGATTTTTACGGTTCCGTCGTAACGCATGAACTCACCTCCGCGAACCGCCAAAACCTCGACATTCGGATTCTTCGAAAGCTGCGAAAAAACATTTTTGAATGTACCGCATCCGAAATACAGCTTGTCCCCATCCAGCAGGTGGAATCCAAACGGGCGTCCCTTTGGCTTATCGCCGTCAGTAGTCAGAAAATAGAATGTTTTCGCCTCGTCCAGAAAGTTGTTTACTTTTTCAATGTTTGTCATAAAAGTTTCCTCCTTAATATTAGTCATATTTTTGAACCGCTTTAATTATACGACCGCTGAAGGCACTTTACAAGTACGATGATTCTTAATACTTGGTATCATAAAAAATACCTGAATCTGGCAGATGACTTCCCCTGCTAAGATGCCGCTAACAAACCGTCAAGGCTGTGCTAAGCAAACGCTAGGATTGTGTTAAGCATCCATCCAAACGCTTTTCCGGCCGGGCAGGGTCTGCTACAATACCTCCGATATCAATAATAAGCACGCGGATTCCACATAACTGCTCCCGTCCATGTGCCTTAGCACGCATATAAATCAGGGAGATTTTTCCGCATCCGTCATACAAAAGGAGACGCCAGGCATGAATATCGGATTACTTATTATCATGATCATCGGAGGGCTTGCGGGGATTCTGTCAACGCTCTATATCGTTGTGAGCCTCCCGTTTGTTATCATCCAAAAGTTTTATCGGAAAATCCGTTTCGGCACCTCTATCATGAAGTAACCACGCCAAAACCAGTTTTCGTCAAAACGTATAATCAGGAGCCGGCCATGAGAGGAAAATCATGACCGGCTCCTGGCTTTGGGCATTCCGTTTCAAAAGGGGCTTATTTTGTCTCCATATCGATCTTCAGTTTGCGGCTGTCCCCGTCCGTATAGGATACCGTCGCCATACTGCCGCAGATCAGAGGCATCATAGGCGGCAGATGTCCCAGATCCACGTCCATGATCACCGGCACATCGTATCCCTTCAGCAGATCCCACACCGCATGATACTGATCCAGCCCCATCATCTCCTGACCGAAGCACAGGGGGCGGCCGATCAGAAAACCTTTCACGTGGGAAAACCAGCCTGCATGCTGCATCTGCCAGACGGCGCGGCGAATGGCGAACACGTTCAGATCACAGGACTCCAGGAACCAGATAATCCCGTCGTCCGCATAACGCTCCGCGAATTCAGCCACCCTGTCATAGGAGGTCCCCGGTAGATTGGCCAGGCAGTCCATACATCCGCCCAGCAGTCTCCCCGTAATATGCACATCTCCCGCGGTTTTGCTCTGCCCTTCGCAGGAGCCGGGAAGGAAGCAGCGCATCACCACCGGTTCCGTTACCTGATAGGGCTTGAGAGGATCCTCCTCCCCCTCCGTCTTGCTCTCTTCCTTTTCCCACAGGTCATAATTTCTCATAACCAGTTTTTTCCCCGTGAGCAGATCCATGGCGTCCCGGATGGATTCATGCCAGGGTTCCATGCCGAACGCTCCCGCACAGGGGCCGTAAACGGCGGCCGTATCGCAGAGGGTGGGAAGCAGGAAAGTGAGATTCGTATTGTCGGAAAAGCCCATATACCACTTCGGCTCCTCCCTTTTGATCTTAGCGAAGTCCACATAATCCAGGATTTCACACATCATTTCACCGCCGCCGCAGGAGATCAGTACGTCGTTGTTTTTGGAAGCCATGTACTCGTTGATCTCGTCGCCGCATTTTACGGGTTCATTACTGATCCCGATGCCCTTTGCGGCATAGCAGTTCGGCCCCAGATCCAACCGGTAGCCCATCCGGATAAAGGTTTTCTGCGCATTCCGGAAAGCGGAAAGGTAGGGCTCCGTGGCACATCCGAAGGACGGCGCCACAAAACCGATGGTCCCGCCCGGCTGCAGGAAACGGGGATATCTCATATTCGGCTCCCTTCTGCGCGCTAAAGCGCGTCCAAATCAGAGGCTCCTGCCTGCCCGGCTTCGGGCATCCGAATCAAAATGATCCCGGCCGCCGCCCTCAGGCAGCCACATCAAAATGATCCCGGCCGCCGCCTTCGGGCATCCACATCGGAATGATCCCGGCTGCCGCCCTCAGGCAGCCACATCAAAATGATCCCGGCCGCCGCCTTCAGGCAGCCGAACCGGAAGGATCCCGCACGCACCGGCAGGCATTTCCTCGTCGGAAAGGTCTCCCTCTCCCGTTAACAGATTCTGGTTCCCTCCGGAACGATATCGTCCACAAAGATAACCTGGCAGCCGCAGGCATTGTTGGTCGCCGCCAGAAGCATGCCTTCGCTGGTCACCCCCGAGAATCTGGCCGGCTGCAGATTGGCAAGGACAATGATCTTCTTCCCCACCATTTCTTCCGGCGTATAGTAGCTCTTGATACTGGATACGATCACCCGCTCCTTCAGGCCGTCAAAGAGGGTGAGTTTATAGCAGCTGTGGGATTTGCGGATCTCCGCGCACTTCAGGATTCTGCACACGCGCATATCCAGCTTCGCAAAATCCTCCAAAACGATCTGATCCTTTACCGGCTCCACCGGATCCGGGTCGCCGTATTCCACATGACGTTTTTCTTCTTCGGCCGGAGCCTCCTTGGGCGCAGGCTTTTTCTCCTCCTCCGTCATAGGGGTGGAAAAATCCAGCAGGTTCACATATTTCCCGGGATCGATGGCATACAGGAACAGATACAGTCTGGGGCCTTTTTCCTTATCGATCAGCAGCTTATAGACGTTTTTGAAGAACTGTCCCTGGATTTTTTTCAGTTCCTTCGGATCCCCCAGCTCGCCCATCACCTGCTTCGGTATGGCGTACAGCTCCTGATTCAGCTCATCCAGGCTGTAGCCTCCCTTGGCAATATAATCGTGAAGCAGGGCGATTTCTTTCTTTTCTTCCTCGCTGAAGGATTCATAGGCCTCCCAGCTGCGGCAGGAGCGCAGGCGGTTCACATTTTCCGGAGAGCACTGCTCCAGCCAATATTTGGCCCGGTCCAGCCTGTCCTTAAACTGCTCATAAGTAAAGGGCTGGCCGATTTTCTCAAAAACGGTCTCCAGCATGGGGATGTTGAAATCCACCACGGAGCCCAGCTGTACCAGCAGGCTCATGGGAACGGTCTGGATTCTGCGATAACCTCCGCCTTCTTCCTCCCGCAGGCAGTTAGCCATCACCGTATTCAGGAATTCGTCGCCCGCTCCCGCCAGGAAATCGTTGTACTGCTTGTCGAATTCAAAATATTGACGGAGGATGCCGTCGTCAAAGCAGAAATCAAAGGCCTTGGTGGGCTCGGATTTGGCATAGAGCCACAGGATCATTTCCGGCTGGTAGAGCGAAAGCAGGGTATCGGGCGTTAAATTCAGGCCGGAGGAACCGGACATCTTCCCCGTAGCGCCCTTGATGCCGATGAATTCATAGCCCTGGAAAACCGGCGCTTCATAGTCGTAGATCTTCTTGGCGATCACACGGCTGGTATCATAGCTTCCTCCCGGGCTGGCATGATCCTTGCCGCCGGGTTCAAAATCCACTTCCTCATACATCCACCGCATGGGCCAGTCGATTTTCCAGGCCAGCTTGCAATGAAAGTCTTTGGTAAAATCAAAGGTTCCCCGATACCCGCAGGCACATTCATATTCCGCCACCGTACAGTCTTCGGACAGGGAAAGGATTTTCGTGGTATCCTTCCCGCAATGGGGACAATAGATGCTCACCGGATAATAAGCCTCCCGTTCCCCCTCCTTGGCGGCCTGGGTCCGAAAGCTGTCCAGAATATCGAAAATTTCCCCTCTTTTCTTCAGCGCTGTTATCACATGCTGCGCATATTTTCCGGAGCGGTTCATCTGTGCCTGATAGCGGTAATCCATTTGGATGCCAAAGCGCTCCATGGCATCCTCAAACTCCTTTTCAAAATGCTTGGCATAGTTCGGACAGCCATCGTCAAAGGGGTTGGGCACGTCCACATAGGAACAGCCGATATATTCTTCCCAGGGCTTTTCCCCCTGAGGACGCTCGATCTTTGCCACATTCACCGGCACCTTCCGAAACCGGTCATATTCATCCCAGGAAAAAAGCAGCCTTGCCTTCTTCCCCTGCCGCCTCAAAGCCTTTGTCACAAAAAGGCTGGTGGCAATATCCCTGAAATTCCCGATGTGAATGGAACCGGACGGGCTGATGCCCGCGGCACACACATATTCTTCCTTATCCGGACGCCGCCGGATAATCTCCTGCGCGATCTTATCTGACCAATGCATTCTGGTATCTCTCCTGTTCCTCTTGATTTTCACTACATGTTGGAGTTAAATGTATCATTTTATAGGGGAATTGTCAATTCATGCGTTTGTCCTGTTCTGATTTCCCGTAACCTTTCCGCCGCCGTAAGTCGGCTTTCCATTCAAGAGGAAGCCTGCGCATCTCCTCCGGGAAGCAGCATGCGGCGCGTCTGCCGCATAGTCACCCTTTCCCCCTCTCCACATATATTAATCAGAAGCCGGCAGCAAATGCCGAAACGGGAAAGGGATGGGTAAAGGATTGAAAAAAAGAATCTTCAATCATCCTGACTTGCACGCGCGCCGGGGTGCGCAGAAGCGTATAGGTTCAAAAAAAGCAGTGACGCTGGCCGATCTGCAGCCCGGAGAGCGGGCCGTCGTCCGGGAGCTGTCCGCCCGGGGGGAGATGCGGCGGCGGCTTCAGGATCTGGGTTTCGTAAACGCCACGCGGGTTTCCTGTGTGCTAAGCAGCCCTCTGGGGGATCCGCGGGCCTATCGGGTGCGGGGAACCGTTATCGCCCTCCGGCGCAGAGATGCGGCCACGGTTTTGATCAGGAAGGAGACGTCCCATGAATAACGGCATGCAGCAAAAGCAGCAAAAACGGGTGGCATTGGCCGGAAATCCCAACGTGGGAAAGAGTACCCTGTTCAACGCTCTCACGGGCCTGCGGCAGCACACCGGCAACTGGGCCGGTAAAACCGTGGAAAACGCCAAGGGGAGCTGTATGTACCGCGGCCACAGCTACTGTCTGATGGATATTCCCGGCTGTTATTCCCTGCTGGCGCGCTCCGTTGAAGAAACGGTTGCCAGAGATTTTATCTGTTTTCAAAAGCCGGATGCCGTGATCGTCGTCTGCGACGCCACCTGCCTGGAGCGGAACTTAAACCTCGCCCTCCAGGTCATGGAAACCGGCTGTCCCACCCTTCTGTGCGTCAATCTGCTGGACGAAGCGGACAGGCGGGGGATACGGCTGGATCTGGATGCCCTCTCCTCGCGGATACGCATTCCGACAGTCGGCGTCTGTGCCCGCAGCGGGCAGGGACTTAACGAGCTGTTGTCCCTTCTGGACGGGCTGCTCTATCCGGATACGGACAGGGCGGAGCTTAATCAACCGTCCGCGGGATGCGGCGCATCTTCGGCGCTGTCCGTCCCGCCCATACATTATCCGGAATCCGTCGAGGAAGCCCTTTCTTTCTTAACCCCTGCCGTACGGAAGGCCTGTCCCGTCTCCCGTCCGGATGCCCGCTGGATCGCCGTAAGGCTTCTGGAAGGGGATGAAGCCTTCCTTGCTTCCCTGCAGAAGCATCTGGACTTTTCTCCCGGACAGGACCCCGCCGTCCGTTCCGCCCTGCAGCGATGCGGCGCGCTTTTTGCAAAACGCCGTATCTCCTCCGACAGGCTTTGCGACGCTCTCGCGGACGCTTTCGTAAATACGGCCGAGTCCCTCTGCCGGGGAATCGTCCGCTCCGCCGAAGAACCGGACGATCGGGACCGGAAGCTGGACCGGCTTTTCTCCGGAAAACTGACGGCCTTTCCCGTCATGCTTTCCTTTCTCCTCCTGCTCTTCTGGCTGACGGTCTGCGGGGCCAACTATCCCTCCGCCCTTCTGTCACGCCTGCTCTTTTCCCTGGAGGACGGCATGGCGGGCCTGTTCGCCGTCCGGCATATCCCCGCCCCTCTCACCGACCTGCTGCTGCACGGCATCTATCATACCGTGGCGTGGGTCGTGGCCGTCATGCTGCCGCCCATGGCCGTCTTTTTTCCCCTGTTCACCCTCCTGGAGGACTTCGGCTACCTTCCCAGGGTCGCCTTTAACTTGGACCGCTGTTTTCAACGATGTAACGCCTGCGGCAAACAGGCCCTCACCATGGCCATGGGATTCGGCTGCAATGCGGTAGGCGTCACGGGATGCCGCATCATAGACTCCCGCAGGGAACGGCTGATCGCTATCCTTACCAATGTGTTCGTCCCCTGTAACGGACGGCTGCCCGTCCTCCTCACCCTCATATCCCTGTTTCTGTCGAAAGAGGGGAAATTTTTTACGAGCGCCCTTTTCCTGACGGCCTTCCTCCTTCTGGGGATCGCTATGACCTTGGCCGTCTCCCGGCTGCTGTCCGGCACCATCCTAAAAGGCGTTCCCTCCTCCTTTACGCTGGAACTGCCGCCTTACCGCAGACCTCAGATCAAAAAAACCTTTCTGCGCAGCATCCCGGACCGCACTCTCCGCGTACTCGGCCGGGCCGTCCGGGCCGCCGCCCCCGCCGGGCTTCTCATCTGGCTTTTAGCCAACTTAAGGACCCCAGGCGGGCTCTCTCTCCTGACCGCATTCACAGGCCTCCTGGATCCTTTCGGGCGCCTGCTGGGCATGGACGGCACCATTTTGGCGGGATTCCTCCTGGGCCTGCCCGCCAACGAAATCGTCGTCCCCGTAATCGTCATGGCCTATTCCGCCCAGGGAAACCTGACGGAGCTTTCCGGCCTTCCCCTGCACACCCTGCTTACGGAAAACGGCTGGACCTGGCATACCGCGGTGTGCACCCTCCTTTTCTCCCTGATGCACTGGCCCTGCGCCACCACCCTGCTCACCATCCGCAAGGAAACCGGAAGCATAAAATGGACGCTGGCCTCCTTCCTCATCCCCACGATATGCGGAGCGGCGGCATGTTTTTTGTTCCGGACACTTTGTCTGCTCCTGGGATGAGGGCGGACACCGGCATAGGGGAGGGTCCCGCGCTTCCCATGGCGGACTTTTTCAACGCCCGTGCCCAAAGATTCTATTCCGGCAAACGGCCGCCCTCCTTGAACCGCACGATCATCTCATTGGTAAGGCTCACATGGTTGGCCTCCACAGGGATATCCTTCCTGTCAAACCATTTTGCCAAGGCCAGCTCTTCCCGATCCAGGGTGACCGTCTCCTCCCCGTCCAGCTGCGCATAAAAGCCAAAGAGGAGGGTGTCTGTAAACGACCAGGGCTGGCTTTTATAATAGCGGATATCCTTCACCCGGAGGCCCACCTCTTCCATCACCTCCCGGCGCACCGTGTCTTCGATCGGTTCTCCGATCTCCGCAAACCCCGCGATCAGCGCATACTTCTTATAATCCCGGTCCGCATACTGGGTTAAAAGGATGCGGTCTTTATGGGTGACGGCCACGATCACCGCCGGCATAATCTTAGGGTATTCCTGCTGGCCGCAGCCGTCGCATCGCATCATGCGCTCCTTTGCATCCGGCCTCATGGGCCTGCCGCAGCGGCCGCAGAAACGGCGGCTTGCATACCAGCGGTTCAGCTGTGCTCCCGTGATCCCCGCGAAGGCCAGATGGGAGGGCGATGCCGTACGAAAAACCTCCGTGTTTTCCCAGGCATATCCGGGAAGCCGGAACGTTTCCGGATCACCTCCCAGATAGTAAGGATGTCCGTCTACGGTAAAAAGATAAACGGCGTTGTCGTACAAGCTGTCCGAAGCGCTTTCCAACTCTCCGAAGGTAGGAAAATGAATCTCGTTTCCTCTCCCTCTTCCAATCAGAACCTCTTTTTTCCTATAACAGAGCAGTGTGCTGTTTTTGTCCGGGCTTTGAGACCGGTATTCGTTACGATAACGGTGAGGAGCTATTTCATGGATCATGGAATGGAGTCCTTTCTTTTAGGAAGCGGCGGCCGAAACGCTGCCGGTATATTCTGTATATCCTCTGTCCTTTTGACCGCACTGACAGCATACCATGTTTCCCCATGTAAGGCAATGGCCCTCTCCGGCTTTACAAAAAAGAGAGAGGAATTCTTAAAAATGCTTAAATTTTTTAGGCAATTTTTTTATGATTTCTTATGAATCCGTACACATTCCCGTCATATTTTTAGGTTATCATAAATTCAAGTTGAAGGACAGGCGGAGGCGCAACGGCCAGACTCGATGCGTTGCATCTCTGGGTAGAAAACTTCATAACAAAAAGAGAAGGTCTCGTTGCAAAGCGAGGCCTTCCGCTATTTTTAAGGCGGCCTGTTCAGATCGTCCGCCATTTCATAGAGTTTTCAAATAGGACCGTTCTTTCTCCCTGCCTGATTTCCCCGATCTCATAGCAGTCGTGAAAACGGGAAATGCGCTTTCGCACCTCCTCCTTTTTTCCGCGGGATACTGCGAGGATCAGGCCCACGCCGCAGTTGAAGGTGGAGAGCATCTCTTCCTCGCTGATCGATCCTGCTTCCCGGATATAGGAAAAGAGGGGAAGGGGACGGATTTTTCCCAGATCGACTGCCGCCGAAAGGCCCTGCGGCAGGATCCGGCACAGGTTCCCGGCAATGCCTCCTCCCGTGATATGGGCCATCCCGTGTACGCCGGGGCCGGACAGTGCCTCCCGGACCGCCCGATAATAGGGGGTATGAGGTTTCATGATCTGCTCGATGAAGGTTTTTCCCTCTATTTTGTCCAGCTTGATCCGGGGCATCCGGTCCATCAGCATACGGACCAGGGAATAGCCGTTGGTATGCAGGCCGTTGGACGCCGCCGCCAGCAGGACGTCTCCCTCTTCTATGGCGGAACCGTCGATAATACGGCTCTTTGAAACGATCCCCGCCACGCTGGAGGTTAGGATATATACGCCCCGGTCCACCACCTGGGGCTGAATGGAGGTCTCTCCACCCACCAGGGAACATTCGTTTTCCCGACAGGCATCCGCCATGCCCTTCACGAAGGATTTAATCGTTTCTTTTTCGGCGTTGCCGCATACGATGGTATCCAGCACCGCCAAAGGCCTGGCGCCCATCACCGCGATATCGTTCACCAGATGATTGATCATATCGTGACAGATAGATTCGCAATAACCGTATTCCATGGCCAGCTTCTGTTTGGAACCCGGTTCTTCGCTTTTCAGTACCAGCACCGGATCCGGAATCTCCGGAAAAGAAAGCTCATACAGAGAGGCAAACGGGCCCAGGCCGTTCAATACACGGGGATCCCCGCTTGTAAGATGGGCGGCCATCTCCCGCTTCATGGCGTCGGTATAGGAAATGTCTATCCCTGCCCTGCTGTAGGAAAATTTTTCCTCCTCCGCCTTCCGGCCGGCCAGGATTTCGTCCACGCTCACTTCCAGCAGGCCGGCCAGCCGGGCCAGCGGTTCCACCGCCGGAAGCGTCCCGTTCTCCCATTTCGATACGGCCTGGAAGGATACCTGCAGCCTGTCCGCCACCTCCGCCTGGGTAAAGCCCTTTTCCCTTCTCCTGTTTGCTATGAATTCTCCGATTTTCAGATAGTTCAGCATGCCTCCGTCCTTTCATCCCTTTTACGTTTCTCCTTCCATTGTAGCTGCAGGAGGCATGCAAAACAATAACCGATTTTTTGATATCTTTCCGAAAATTCTATCGACGGTTGAGTTTACTTGAAATGATCCGGAGCGCTAGAGAATATATTTCTCCGCGTTTACCACCCTGCTGTCGGCCATCCGCCGAAGCCCCTCCAGGATAGCGTTTCCCATTCGTCCATCCTCTTCCCCCGATGAAATGGACGCCACGTTCTCGCATACGGTTTCCAGTGCTGTCCGGATCTGCGGGCTGCAGACCACATGGGCACAATTCCTCACCCGGAGTCTCTCCGTCAGGGAATCGGCACGCACGTCCTTCTGAATGGTGAGGGAAGCACAGTTTTTGATTTCCAGCCCATCCGGCGACACATCCAACAGGGCTTGATCCACCGTCATGTGCACTTTATTGGCAATCCGCCTTCCCATCCTCACTTTCAGGCTGTCATAAACGGCATCCACTGCCGCAAAGGCATCCACCTGGTCCCTCAGAAGTTCCACCTCTCCGTTCACAGATACCTTTTCCAGCTCTTCAAGGGCGTCTTTGCTCTCCCCATCCAGCCTCAAGATGCCGTCGATATACAGCCTCTTCCCGTACCTGGCCAGAAGCCGCCTGTCCAGGTGCACGTCCTCGCCCGCATAAACGAACCCTGCAGGGATCACAGTCAATTTTACCCTCTCATCGAACATCGGCAGCGCCTTTTCCACCCTTTCCTCCGGTATAACCACACTTTTTGTCACAAACCGTACCTTTTTATCCAAAAGCGCTTCGATATCCAGCTTCGGATTCGTCAGCCGTATCTTTTTTCCCACATAATAGACGGTATCCCTTCGTGCACACAAAGGAAAATACGGATCCGGCGTAAATACCGGTTCCAGCTCCACGCAGCCGTCCGGAACACATCTCGCCTCCCCGTTCACCGTCAGTCTGGGCATAAGCCTGGAAGAGAGGCTTTCCGGATAGCTAACGTCACCGTTCACATAAATTTTCACCATCCTCTGCAAAATTTCGTCCGTCCCGGGCCAAACCTCCAATGTACCGTTTACATACAAAAGGGTTTTTTCTTCCACTGCCATATCCCCTTTCAGCTCATATCGGCCGTTGACGGTCGCCAAATGCACTTCCTCCCCCACCTCCACAGTATCCTCCACGTTACATACCACGGGTAAACGGTTCAGTACATCCCTGCTTCTTTCATCCACCAGAAGCAATGCTGCGTTAATGACGATCCGTTCATAATCCGCAAGCCCCTCCTCCTGTACCTTCCTGGCGTCACAGATCTCGGCATTCACCACAAAATTCTTTTTTTCCGACATATTCTTCTCCTTCCACCGCAAGCGGCTTTCTATTTGGCAGGATCTTGTGCGGCAGTACAGATCCCGGGGTTCCTCCCCTTCCGCCGTCCCGGACAGCATCCCCGCATGGCTTCCCGCAGATGCCTTCTCGCTCCGGACAGCCGGGAGCGGATCGTACCGGGCGGCAAATCAAACAGTCTGCCCAGCTCTGTGGCATTATACCCTTCCACATAGCGCAGAATAAAAAGCATCCGTTCCTCCTCCGGAAGCCCGGCCAGAAGCTGTTCACAGTCCACCTGTACATATTCTGCCGCCTCCGCTCCTTCCTCCGGAAGTTCTCCCGTCACCTTTTCAAAGGAAGCATGCCTCTGTCTGTCTACATACAGATTCTTCACCGTACGATACAGCCATGCCCTTCTCTGATGAAACGTCAGAACTTTGAGCACTTCCTCATGCACCAGTGCCCGCAGAAATGCTTCCTGCACCAGATCCTCCGCCAACGGCAGATCCCGCGTCATGGCTGCGCACCATCCCACCAGCTCCTTGTGACAGGCAGCATACAGTTCATCGATCATGCCCGGCTCCTTTCTGCGCCCTTGGAAACCCTCGTTTCCGCTCATGCCCTGCATTTTCAGATACGAAACCTCCGGTTTTCAACCGAAAACCGGAGGCTGCGTCCTTTCATCTATATAACGGATGAGAGAGGCTAAGTGTTCGAATCAATTGAAAACTGCAGATTCCCTAAATGGAAGGCCGCCGGGAGAAACGCATGAATGACCCTGCGCCACCCCTGCCCTGCCCCGCGGCGTGTGATGATCACAGAGGGGACCATCCAAAAACGCCGGCACTTAGCGCAATGTGGTCAACTTAAGGCCATGGGCGCTCTCCCGCCTGCAGCCTCGGGCGCCCGGCAGGGAGCGCCCATGGCCTTAAGTTGACCACATTGGGCACTTAGCGAGCACGCCCTTTATGGCGGCTCTCAGTACAGAGGGAACTTTGTGCGATAGCACAAATTCCCGATAGAAAAATGACCGTAGGTCATTTTTCTATCTAGTACCGCTGCGTTTTTGGCTGAGCGAAAGCGAGTCCCCGATGGATCATCACACGCCGCGGGGCAGGGCAGGGGTGGCGCAGGGTCATTCATGCGTTTGTCCTGGCCTAGTATGACCGGCACCAATTAACCATATGTTTCACTTGTCTAAATTTCCATCTGCTTCGTTGTCGTCGGTCAACGATGCCACCGCATCGCCTCCCTCCTCCGCCTTACAGGATGA
>JAETRI010000127.1 GCA_021770245.1 Lachnospiraceae bacterium | reverse complement strand
GTATCCCTTGCAAAGCGGCTGATGGATTTTACCAGCACCATGTCAATCTTCCCGGCATCGCAGTCCGCAAGCAGCCTGTTGAAGTCATCGCGGTGGCTTGTATCCCTTCCGCTGATACCCTCATCCGCATATATGCCCGCAAACTCCCAATCAGGATTTTTTTGTATCAATTCGTTGTAATGGCTGACCTGCGCGGAAAGGGAATGGAGGAGCATTTCCGTCTCCATCGACACCCTCGCATAAGCCGCCACTTTTTTCCTCTTTTTCAGTTCCGGCAGAACCTGCCCGATTACGCTGATTCTCGGCATATCATCCCTCCTTGTCAGTGTCACATGATGCCATAGAACCAGCTTTATATCCACTCATTTCGGTCTGTAAACTAACCAAAATCGGGCGGTATTTTTCCCGGAAAATTGTATCAATCTGACCGTACTCCTCTGCCGTCATTGCCCCCTGCTCCATGAGGGATTTCGCTATATTCATGGTGGCATGGTACATTTTCTCGTTTCGGAACTGCTCCTCACTCATCCGCGCCACCTCCGAACCTGTCAGCCACATAACACGCATGGCAGCAGTATTTTCTGCCGGCATTGCCGTAGGCCATGAACGGCTTTTTGCAGTGCGCGCATACAAATTCATAATTTGCCTTACGCCCCACCTGCTCCGGATGGCTGTTCCACCACTTATTCCTGCATTTATCGGAACAGAATTTCTTTGCTTTCCGCCCCGGATTCTGCACTACCTTTGCCCCGCAGCATGGGCAGATACCCCTACTCCCATCCGCAGACGGCACCGCCGCTTTTATTTTCCCTGCACTCAGTCCCTTCCTCTGGCAGAATGATTTTACTGTGTTCTCTGAAATACCAAGTTCCTGCGCAATCCTTATATATCCATAGCCCTCAGCCCTCATCTGCCGTATCATGTCTTTTTGCCTGTCAGTCATAAAAACGCCTCCTCACTATACGGAGATTTGGACCGCAGTTCGGCGGGGTATTTTTCCAAAAAAAAAATAACGCCTGCAGGAATCCTGGAAGGAACTCCTGCAGGCGCCAAAACCACTTATACCCTCTTTGCGTAATCCAGACTCACCCATCCATTGCGTCCACTCTGGTAGGATTTCAGTAATCCCCACTTGGATGCTCCTTCACCATCTGCCTCATCCACAATCGTGAAAGAGCCGATTCCCGTATATTTCCCGGTCCTATCGTAGTTGGTGCCCGGACCTTTCCGGATGTTTAAGTTGGTGATGGTTACCCTCACCAGATACGGTTTGAACGCTGCCGCACTGGAATACACCGCCTTCCCGGATTCATCAAACACGGAATACCCCGGATTCTCATCCGCACATTTCTTTGCGTTCTCCAGGACCTTAAATGCCCCTTTCTGCGAGGCAGCGTCTGCCCAGGTCTTGCGGACGCGGTACCAGATTTCCGTTTCTGCAGGAGCGGAAGAAGCTGCCCCTCCCGCCGTGCCGAGGATGCCTTTCAGTATCGTGAGGATTTTCTCCCCATAGCCGGCTCCTGTTGCCCATCCTTTCCCATCCGGGTTCTCTTTCTGCCCAAGCCACTCCACATATTCCGCACAGCCCCTTGTGACATACTGGAAACGCGGGTCAACGCAGGCGTTCTTCAGTGCCTCCGTGGAAGCATAGGCTTTTAAGTGCTGCACCTGCGCCCGGATGCCGAGCTGCGGCGTGTCAAAGGAATTCCCCTTCACGCCGTTTGAAGTCACGCCCATGCCGCAGAAGTTCTTCTGATCCAGTGTGACCGCAGAGCCGGAGAAACCGAAGTTCCCGGTCTCAAGGCAGGACTGCGCAAAGGCGACATCGCCCCGCACCCCTTCCGTTTTCCCTTCTGAAAGGTACAGCGGAACCATGTCGAGGACAGACTGCGCCACACTCGGATTTGTCGCCTTGAGGTATGCCTCCATCTGCTCCGCTGTTGCCACGGCATTTCCCATAATCTTGGTGTATCCATCCGTGCCGGATGATGGACTACCCATTGCCGCCTTGACCGCTTTACGGAATCCGTCCATCGTGTACCCCAAGCCAAGCTGCGTCCATAAATGTTCCGGGTCGCCGTGGTTGCTGGCAATGCCCCGGCTGCACCCTTCCTTATGGCTGATGATGACGCCATCCGCAAGCGGGTCAAGGCTGTACTTTTCACAGAGCATGGCGAACAGCTCCACCGCCGTCTCATAAGTCCGTTTCGCCACTGCTTTTGCCGTAGCCGTGTCGGAGCAGGTGAAATTACTGCCCGATGTGTATTTGATACACGCCGGCTCGCACATCTCCACCCCGATGTGGGTATTGTTGCCGCTGCCCTTGCTGCCGGAGCCGCAGTGCCATCCCCTGTGGTTCCACGGAAGCGTCTGGTACGCCGTGCCGTCGTTGCCGTCAATGAAGCCATGGACACAGGCGCTGTCATAGAACGCGCTATTCCAGCTATTGATGAAAGCGGATGCCTTCGGCTGCGGACAGCCCACGGAATGGAGCATCAGCCCCTTTACCGTGATCTTCCTCCCTGCCGTGTAGCAGGGATTCTTCGTTAAGATTGATTCTACAAGTTTCATGATTATTCGTCCCCCTTCCCGTTTTCTGCCCTGTCATGGAGCTGCGCCAGGATATCCTTCAGCTTCTCCGGGATGGGCAGCCCAAGATGTCCGGCATTCTCCAGAAGGCTCACGCCCTCATTGGAAATATAGAAAAAGATAACCGCTGTCCGCAGAACCGAGCCGCTCCCGATGACCTGCACATCAAGGATGTTGGCAATCCCCACCAGCAAAAAGATCAGCACCTTCTTTGCGATGCCCTTGAAACCCACCTCGCTGGACAGCTTCTTATCTGCCGCGGCGCACATCACTCCCGTGACATAGTCCACCACGACAAAAGCGATCAGCGCATACAGCAGGCCGTCACAGCCGCCGAGGAAATAGCCGAGCCATCCACCGACGCCTGCAAAAATGAGTTGAATCGTGTTCCAGAATTCCTTCATTGTGAAACCCTCCTTAAAAAGATTTTTTGTATGATAAAAGGCCGCCCGCCAAACGGCGGACAGCCCTGTATCCATGGAAATATGAAATTTTTATATCTGCTTTGGGAGCCACTCCCAAAGCCTCATGTCCTCCTGCCCAAGCGACCACATACACATCCCCCGCAGCTTCCAGCGGTACGCCGCCTGGTTCGCCCAATAGACGAGGGAGTCCACATCCTGGTAATAGAGGATGGAAAACCCGTCCGCATCCCCTAAAAACAGCCGGGAAATCCAGATATTGATGTCCCTCGGAGTGACCTCCGCCGTGTAGTTGTTCCCGCAGGATATCTCCATCAAATCCGAATGGAAAAAATCATAATCCATCGAAATATCCTCGCTGCGTGTGGCGCTCTCCTCCACATCGGCAGTCAGCGTGAACACCTGGAATTCCTCATCCCATGCCGCACTGCTCCGGCTGATCCGCCCGAAGGACTTAAAACTGCCGTCCGGCATCCGCACATCGAACCGCTCGTAAGGCTCATACGTCCATGCGTCCCCAAGCCTCATCAGTTCGCAGACGGTCCTATTGTCTGAGCGGTAGCCTGCATAGCCGCCGGAAAAACCGCTGATTGTCGCCGTAAACCGCAGGGTATAGGACGCGCCGGAATACACCCGTACCCGGTTTCCCCGGATGCGCATTTCAATGGTGTACATGGTGGGATTCCCACGCAGGTCAGCATTCGCCGTCCGGCTGATGGTCTGGCCGTAACTGCCAAGAAGGGTGGAACCCTTGTAAAGCTCCACCCTCTGTGTGTCGAAATTTAAGCAGCAGAACACATCCCCGCAGAACACTCCTGCCTTCCCGCTGCCATTCGCCGGGAACGCCAGCCTTGCCCGCAGGTGCAGTTCCCGAAAGCCGCTGTACTGCCACGCAAGCTGCCCGCTCCCCTCAAGCTGGGAGTACGGCCGGTTCTCGTAGCCCTCCCGCCACACCTCCCATTTGCCGGAGAGCATCGTCCAGTAGCTTTCCGGCAGGGGATTTTCATCACGGAAGTCCTCGTACCAGATGAGCGCCGAATCCGGCTTCCTGCGGAGCATTTCCAGCGTCAGCTTGAAACCTTTATCCGGCTGCACCATGTTCCCGTCCACGTCCTTGAATTTCCTCGGAGCAAGTGTATAGACCGCTTTCCCCACAGACGGATATTCGAAAAAAGAGCCGCAGACACGGAAACCATAAAACTGCACGCCCTTCACGTCCACGGATATTTTGATGGTATGCGTCCCTGCCGAAAGCGATACTCCCTTTGCAAGCGCCGTCCAGAAGGAAGTCCTCCAGTACGGCCACCACAGGCGGCTTTCCGTGAAATGCGATGTCGTCCCGTCAAGCGAAATGTAGATGCCATTCTTATCCCAAAACGGATAACAGATACGCACCGCCACATCATAGGTTCCCTCCGAAGATACACTAAATTGGTACGTTGCCGAACCTTCATCCCCAAGCACCGCCACGCCGTTTTCAATGGAAATAATGCCTTTCGCACTTGACGGATTATCTGCGCTCTGGTCAACAAGGATATTTTCAAATTCCGTCTTCTGCTCCTTGCCGTAGGCGGTAAGGTAATGCCTGCGGTTGTATGTGCCGGAAAGCAGCGGGTATTCATAGGAAACTGCATCCCGC
>JAETRI010000030.1 GCA_021770245.1 Lachnospiraceae bacterium | reverse complement strand
CATTCCCAAAATGTACACTTTTTTAGATTTCATCCCAAAGTTCGTTTCCTATCATCTGATTTCTTTTCAATTCTCTATACTCCATATCCTTCTCTGTTTTTCGTACTGTTTTCCGCCCTTCTTGTCATACCTGCTTAGCCCGCACCTTATTCGCCCGATTATAAAACGTTGATTTTGCCATTCCGCAAGACCTCGCCGCCTCTGTGCCTGTAATCCGCTTTTCCTGCCAATCCCGGTACGCCGTTTCAAAATTCTCCGGCAAGGGTTTTTCAGGCCGGCCAAAGTTTACGCCCCGCAGCCTGGCTGCGGCGATTCCTTCCCGCTGACGCTCTCGTATATTTTTGCGTTCATTTTCTGCTACAAAAGATAACACCTGCAGCACCACGTCCCCGATAAACACTCCGATCAAGTCGCCGTTTCGCCGTGTATCCAAAATCGGCATATCCAAAATACAGATATCCACTCTCTTTTCCTTAGTCAAATATCTCCACTGCTCCAAAATTTCTTCATAATTGCGTCCCAATCGGTCAATGCTCTTTATATAAAGCAGATCGCCGGCCTGCAGCCGCTTCAGCAGCTTTCTGTACATTGGCCGGTTAAAATCTTTCCCCGATTGTTTATCCGTATAAATCCTCTGTTTCGGAATCCCAAGTTCCTGCATCGCAAGCCTCTGCCTGTCCTCATTCTGCTCCCTGGTGCTCACACGAACATACGCGTATTGGTTCTCCATATTGTCCTCCCTCATTTGTTTTTTTTCTATTATATTAAAGAAGACACGCAAAAAAGAGTGTTTTTTGCCTTTTGGCACAAGGCCCGGCAGACGGGCTCAGTGCCGTTTATGCGTTTGTCCCGGGCGCCTCTGTCTTTACATCGTCCCCACCCCATGGTATACTCTTTTCAACTTATCCATCTTTACCCCGCTATAAGCGGACGACGATCAGAAAGGACTGGTAAAATATGAGAAAATATACAATTGAACGCAGACCTGAAAACGGGAGGAAAGAATACCTCTGAAGATGAATCTTTCCTCCCAGCCCACGGAGGAATCGCATTTTGAATCGAACAAGAAAACAGAATTTGAAGCTATTTATCTCCTTTTACAAGCCCTATGCAGGGCTCTTCTGGACGGATCTGGCCTGCGCCCTGGCGATTTCGGGCATCACCCTGATCCTTCCTTTGGGCGTACGATATATGGCAGGCTCTCTTCTGGGGGAGGGGACGGCCGACCTGCGGCGCCTTTTTCTCGCCGGAGCAGCGCTGGCGGTCCTGGCGGCCATACAGGCTGCCTGCGCCTATTTCCTGGATTATCAGGGCCACTATATGGGGGCTATGATGGAACGGGATATGCGCGATGAAATGTTCTGTCACTGCGAAAGACTTTCCTTTGATTACTATGACGAACACACCGTAGGCGGCCTGATGTCCCGCCTGGTAGGCGACTCCTTATCCTTGGCGGAATTTTTCCACCATGTACCGGAGGATCTGGTGATCAACGTCGTAAAAATCGTCGGCGCTACCATCATCCTGCTTTCCATCCACTGGCAGACCGCCCTGGTCATTCTGACGGCTCTGCCCTTTATGACCCTCTATACCCTGCATTTTAATAAAAAAATGGCCACCGCCCTTCTGGAGGGACGGCAGCGTATGGAGGAGATCAACGCCCAGGCGGAAGATACTCTGGCAGGCATCCGGGTGGTGCAGTCCTTTGCCAACGAAGAGATGGAGGAGGAAAAATTCCGCCGGTGCAACGAACGTTTTCTGGAAAGCCGCCGCCTGAGTTATCGGGGAGAGGCACAGCTCTACTGCGGCATGGACACCTTCTCTGCCCTGCTTCCGATCCTGATCGTGGTCTTTGGCGGTCTGGCGATCCTGAACGGCTCCATGGCGCTGCCCGATCTGCTGGTGTTCCTGCTCTATGTGGGTTCCTTTACCGGGCCCGTCCAGAGCCTGGTCAATACCAGCCGGCTTTTACAGGAGGGCCGCACCAGCTTCCGGCGCTATCTGGAACTGATGGAAACCGCGCCCCAAATCCAGGACAGCCCAAATGCGGCGGAACCGGCCGACATCCGGGGACGGATCGAATTTCGCGACGTCAGCTTTCGTTATGATAACGAACCTGTGCTGCAGCACATTCATTTAACCATCGATCCCGGGGAATATGTGGCCCTGGTAGGAGCTTCCGGGGTGGGAAAAACGACCCTGTGTTCCCTGATTCCCCGGTTTTATCAGCCCCAGGAAGGGCAGGTGCTTCTGGACGGCATACCTGTGGAGGAAATCTCTCTGCGCACCCTGAGGCGCAGCATAGGCGTGGTACAGCAGGATGTGTATCTTTTTACCGGTACGGTGGCAGAGAATATCAGCTATGGACGGCCCCAGGCTGCCGAAGAAGAAATCCGGGAAGCCGCCAGGCAGGCCGGAGCCCATGACTTCATCCAAAGCCTTCCCCAGGGATACGACACCTTCATCGGGCCCCGCGGCGTAAAGCTGTCCGGAGGGCAGCAGCAGCGGATTTCCATAGCCCGGGCCTTTTTGAAGAATCCGCCCATCCTGATTCTGGACGAGGCCACGAGTTCTCTGGATGTGGTCAACGAAAGGCTTGTCTGGCAGTCCCTGGAGCGGCTGGCCAGACACCGCACCACCCTGGTGATTGCCCACCGGCTCTCCACCGTGAGAAACGCCGGGCGGATCCTGGTGCTGGATCAAAACGGCATCTGTGAACAGGGCACCCACAGCCAGCTCATGGCGCTGGGAGGCGTATACGCCAGGCTCTATCAGTCTTCGCCGGAATTAGCATGAAATCTCCGATTTCACGATCCTGATTTGAATGCCCGCCGAGGCGGGCAGATGGGAATTAGCATGAGAAACAGGCCTAATGGCCTGTTTCTTGTGCGATAATTGGTGTTTTTATGTTCTCAGGCGTGCAAAGTGCACATTCAGACCCGGAAATTCAAAATTTCTTGTTCACTTTTCTACTTGATTTTCCATCAAAAAGTGATATCTTAATGGTAAAAATAAGTTCATTTATCAGACTGCAAAAGACCGGAAACCCTCTCCATAAACAAGTCCGGTAATTCCGATCCTAAACAGCCACAGGAAAGGTGGAATTACCATGCAGAATCTTCTTCTTTGTATTTCTCTTGCCCTGATCGGCGGGCTCCTCATGTCACGGATTGCCAAGAAGATCGGACTTCCCGCCGTTACGGCTTATCTGATCACCGGCCTGCTTCTCGGCCCCTATTGTCTGGGCCGTCTTAAGCTCGCGGGAATCGGCTTTCACAGCATGGAGGAAATCAGTTCTCTGGGAATCATCTCCGACGCGGCACTCGGCTTTATCGCTTTTACCATTGGTAACGAATTTCGTCTCAAGGATCTGAAAAGTATGGGAAAACAGGCGATTACCGTCGGTATTCTTCAGGCCGTTATCACCACTTTTGTGGTGGATGTCGTCCTGATCGTTTTTCATCTGTGTTTTCCTTCTGCCCTTTCCATCCCCTCCGCCATCACACTGGGCGCCATTGCCGCCGCAACCGCTCCTGCCGCAACACTGATGGTAGTCCGGCAGTATCAGGCAAACGGCCCTCTCACGCGGCTCTTGCTGATGGTGGTTGCCATCGACGACGCAGTGGGACTGGTTCTCTTTGCCGCGTCCTTCGGTATCGCCAGCGCCATGGAGCAGGGCGGTATCAACGTCATTACCGTGGTTGTGGAACCGGTTTTGGAGATCCTTCTCTCTATCCTTCTCGGAACCTTCACCGGGTTTCTGTTGAATTGGAGCGAGCGGTATTTCCATTCCCGGGCAAACCGTATCTCCGTTTCCGTGGCCTTTGTGCTGTTGACCGTCGGCCTGTCCAAGGCGGAATTCGATGTGGGGCCCGTACACTGCAGCTTCTCCCTTCTCCTCGTATGTATGATGACAGGCACTGTTTTCTGTAACATCTGCGAGACCTCCGAAGCGCTTATGGAGCGGCTTGACCGGTGGACCACCCCTCTGTCCATCCTGTTCTTTGTCCTCTCCGGCGCCGCGCTGGATCTGCAGATCCTCAGCAATCCCGCCGTCCTCCTGATCGGCGCATTGTTTATCCTGTCCCGCTCGGCAGGAAAGATTTTCGGCGCCTATGGAAGCTGCGCGATTACCGGCTGTGAAGAAAAGATCCGGAAATACCTCGGAATCACGCTCCTGCCCCAGGCAGGCGTTGCCCTCGGCATGACCCTCACGGCCGCTTCTCTTTCCGACGGCAGTCTGGTACGCAACGTGATTCTTTTCTCCGTGTTGATCTATGAGTTAACGGGGCCGACCCTCACCAAAAAAGCGCTGCATGCCGCCGGAGAAATCCCGGGTTGAAAAATGGCCAAACAGCCATTTTCCAACCTGCCCCTTCCCTAATCCAGACGCATCCCATGGCACATATATTTCTCCGGACTGCTCTTCCAGTCCTCCACCCTTTTCAGGATTTCATCCACCGCTGCCGCATAAATCTCTTCCCCGAATGCGGCCGTGGATTCTCCGGGCCTGCGCTTTGACATGACGCCGTATTCCATCTCCTCTGCGGCCAGGGACAGATCTACGGTCCGTGGATGGGATGCAAGAAGATGGGAGGTTTCCCAACCGCCCGCGTGGTCTCCCGCCGGTTCATACTTTCCCCCAAGCATCTGAAAATCGGCCACGGCCATGCCGGCGATCCGCTTCCATTTCTTGTCGTATGCCCATTGGTTATAGGAAAGGACCGCACTTCTCGCATGCTCGATCAGCGGATAGTGGCCCACGATAAAGACTGCCAATTCAAAACCATAGGAGGCCGCCTCCGTCATGATGTGAACCAAATGCTGCTGATAATGATTGATCTGTTCCATGCCGGAATAGGGAAACCGGGCTTCATCAAACAGCGCCTTATCGATCCCCAGCCGCCGGGCGATTCCTTCCCGGTACTTCGGATCCGTTTCCAGCAGGGAATTCACCCTGCTTTCCCCGTAATAAACCGTCGGGAAGGCCACTCCTCCCGCTGCCGCACACCGCAGCGCCAATTCTTCCGCCTGCAGTCCGTCCGCTCCCATAGGGTTATGCAGACCGTGCCATTCCAACGTCCCCAAAGGGATATATGCGACCGGACAGGCCTCCCTTCTCGTTCTCCATTCGTCCGGCCTGAGATAATGAAATCTTACTTCCAAACCCGTCTCCTTTCCGCGCTCTTTGGCGCACATACCGATCAAAGAAACAACCTTCTTACGCTTCGGCCCTGCTCTGCCGCCTTCTCAGCCTTTGATTCCTCCCATGATCATCCCTTCCATGAACAGCTTCTGGCACAGGAAGAAAAGAGTCATGATCGGTATGACGGATACCACCGCTCCGGCAAACAGCAGATTATAATTATTCCCGTAGGGCGACAGATAGGTCTGCAGGCCCACGGTCAGCGTAAAATTCACATTCTTGGACATGACGATCAGGGGCCAGAGGAAATCGTTCCAGGCTGTGGTTGCCTGCAGGATAATCATGGAGGTGAATGCAGGCTTCATCAGAGGCCCCATGATATGTATGAAAATCCGGATCTCCCCGCATCCGTCGATCCTGGCCGCATCCATGTATTCCGGGGACAGGGACTGGGCGTACTGAAGGAAGAAATAAATCGTAAAACCGGATACCGCGAAGGGAAGCACCACCCCCAGATAGGAATTGAGCAGATGGAACTGGTTCATTTCATTATAAAGGGGGATCATCAGCGTCTCCACCGGTATCATCATGGTGCTCAGGATCAGCACCACAATCGCCTTCCTGCCCTTGAAATCATACATCGCCACGCCGTACCCCACCATGGAGGACAGGGTGATGGACAGAAAGGTGAATAGGATCGTAATCAGGATGCTGTTCTTAAACCAGGAAAAAAACAGGCCGTTGTCGTCCGTCCAAAGCATGGAGTAATTTTCCGTACCCAGCATATCCGGCGTTATTTTCAAAGCGATCCCGTTCTTGAATACCAGGCTCATATCCGTAACGAAAGAGGTCGTCACCAAATAGGCAAAGGGCGCCAGGCAGACTACCGCCACGACAAGGAGAAGGACGGCCACACAGCATCGATAGATGTTTGCATTCCTTTTCTTCACTGTTTCAACCCTCCTTCTTTCCGATCCGGAAAAATTTAATATACACCACATTTAATATCATCAAAAACCCGAAGAGGGCGACAGACATGGCCGATGCATAGCCCATATCGAACTGCCCGAACGCGGTACGATAGATGTAGAGGACGATAGTCAGGCCGATGTCTCCCGGCGTCTTGCTGTTAGGCCAGAGTACATAGCTTTCCCCGAACATCCGCAGCCCCCCGTAAGTGAGGATCGTCACCACGAAGATGAGGATGGGTTTGACCCCGGGCAGCGTCACATGCCGGAACCTCTGCCAGGCGGAGGCTCCGTCCACATAGGCCGCGTCGTACAGCTCCGGCGGGATGGTCTGGAGGGCGGACAGGAAATAGAGGATATTGGTCCCCAGCCAGCGCCAGGTGGATGTGAACACCAGAGCCACGATACCCGTGAGGGACGTATCATAGAGCCATTCCTTCGGCTGAGCCCCGAAAAACCGCATTGCCAGATTCAGAGGCGTATCCACGTTGCTGCCGAAAAACAGACGGAAGAAGATGCCGGCCACGATAATGGATGTCAGGGCCGGAATATAGATCGCTGTCCGGAATACGTTCCGGCAGGGCGTCAGTTTATTGTTCAAAACCACTGCCAGGAAAAGCGCCAGCGCCACATTGACCACGATAATGCCCACCGTGAAGCCCAGGCTGTTTATGACTGCCGCCCCGATGTGGGTATCCGACAGAAGGCGTTCATAGTTTGCCAGACCCACATACCGGTACTTGCTGATCCCCTCCAGCTTGTGAAAACTGGTATACACCATATTTATCATAGGATATAGCAGGAACAGGAAAAAGGAGATCAAAAAGGGGGCGCAAAAGAAATAGGGCGCCGTTTTCTGGGTAATCAGTCTTTTTTTCTTCATAATCCCTACCTCCATGCCGCATTCTGCGCGGCCGTACGGGCTGCTGTAATTTATGGCAGCGTCACAATATAGAGCCGCTCCCTATGAAACATCCCCGTGATATGCATAAAGACGGCGCCTGCCAGTCAGGTTCTCCCTGCTTGCAGGCGCCTGTTTCCTTTTTAGCCCCATACCGCGTTTCCATGACATTGCGGACGGGAGTCCCCCGTTTTGTAAACCGTATGCGCACAGCCTGCGGCGGCTGAGGCATGGGGCTAATGCCGCATCTTACTGTGCGCTTTTAATCTCTGCCGCCGCATTGCCTAAGGCTTCCTCCGGCGTGGCGCTCTTCTCGTTGAGCACCCGGAATAAAATATCCGTGGCGATCAGGGAATTGGCCAGCGAGAACTGCGGGGATGCGGTGATGTTGCTGGGATGGAACTTATCCTTCATCCCGAGCACCACCTCAAAAATATCGCTTCCGAAGTAATCGGTATATTTGTTCTGGGCCTTCATCGCATCCGTATCCCAGATATCCCACCGAAGCGGGTCAAACCCGAGCACGTTCCAGATTTTCTCTGCACCTTCCGCGCTGATCTTGGCCTCTGCCAGGAAACGGGAAGCCAGATCCTGATTCTCACACTGGGTGGTGATGCTGGTAGCCGTACCGCCGAATACCGGGTACACGCTGCTTTCGTCCCATACCGGAGGAGCCGCCACCTGGATCTTGCCGGCCAGTTCCGGCATATAGTCGGTAAACCTGCCCATGTACCACAGGCATTCCAGCATGGATGCCGCACCGCCCTGAGACATATAGCCGTAATATTCTTCCGTATGGAAACCGCCGCCGGGCGTGGTCACAGCCGTCCCATCTTCGATCATGCTCAGCATGAAATCCAGAACTTCCGCATTTTCCTTGCTGTCGATGATACAGTTTCCGGACTCGTCAAAGTAATCGCCCTTTTTCTCTCCTGCCATGATGTAATAGCTCCAGGAATCGTTTACTTCAAAGGTAATGATGGGCTTTCCTGTGGCCTCCAATACCTTTTTCCCGGCCTCATGAAGATCATCCCAGGTCACGATATCTTCCACCTTAACCCCGGCCTGATCCAGGATCTCCGTGTTGTAGAACATGATCGGCGCACCCACATGGTACTCAATACCGTAATAGTTCCCGTTGTACTTATAAATATCCAACACGGGTTCCAGGAAATTCTGTTTCTCCGGCTCGATGATATCGTTCAGCGGAACGAACACTTCCGTATCCCCCTGCATGAAATCGCTGAACCTGGCCACGTTCACGTCTACAATGTCCGGCGCTCCGTCCCCGGACTGCAGGGTGATCAACAGCTTGCTGTGCATATCCTCTGTGGGATAGGTTTCCGTCTGAAGTTCGATGTGTTCGTCAGGATGCTTTTCATTCCAAACGCTCACCGCATCCTGCATGAACTCCGTATGCTGTTCCACATAAGTCCAGAAGGTCAACTGGGTAGCTTCCCCTGTGGCCGAAGCCTGCTCCCGGCTCTCCGCTGCCTGGGATTCTGCCGGCTCAGACGCCTCCTCCTGGGAGCTTTCCTGCGCTGCCGGCTGGGAGGATGCCTCATCCGATCCGCCGGACGCATTTCCGCCGCAGCCGCTGAGAAGGGAAACCGCCATTACGCTGCTCAATAATAATGCTACGATTCTTCTTTTCATACCCTTTTCCTTTCCACTCTCGTATGTAAATGTTCCAGTAGCTTTATTATAGAAGCGGGCTCCCCTTCCTGCCATTAAGGATTTTATCCTTTATTCTAACTATTTTGCCTATTTTCCTCTTGTCCTCCCATATTTTTTGTATAATCTGACGGCGCGATTCCGTAGATTTCCCTGAACAGCATGTAAAAATAATTATAGTTATAGATTCCCACCTCGCAGGCCACCTCATTCAGCGAAAGCCTGCCCTGGTTCATCAGTTCTTTTGCCTTTTCCATCCGGACCTGGTTGATATAATTCACCAGGGTCATCCCTGTCCCTTTCTTAAACGTACGGCTCAAGTAAGAAGGGCTGACCGCCAGCTTTTCCGCAATGACGGACAGGGATATTTTTTCCCGATAATGAGCCTCAATATACGCAATGGAATCCTGAACGATCCCGCTGTAGGAGGCTATCTTTCCCGCCCGTCTGATTTCCTCCTGCAGCAGCCGGAATTTCCCCGTCAGATAGGCTTTGAGTTCCTGAAACGTACCGATCCGGAAATATTCCTCGTAGGGATTTTCTTCTCCGAAGATCCGCTCCCCCTCTAAGTCATATTCCTCCATCTTCCGGATAAGCAGCGTCATGATCTCCACATAGAATACCTGCATCTGGCTTTTGGAATAGGCCTTTTCTTCCATCTGCGTAAAAATTTCATCGAAAATCCCTTCCATGTCTTCGCCGGCCTGCAGACAGCGCATCAGCCTCTCTTCCGACCCGATACTCCATCGAAAGATTCCCGTCCCGGCCTGCTCCTCCATGAAAGCGATAAAAGCCTTTTCCCCGTGAAAATCGTGTTCCTTCTGGATTTCCTTGGCCTTGCGTATTACCTCTGCGATATTTTCACACTGCTCCATGATCCTGGATACCACAAAGGACATATCCGCACTGCAGAAACGCTTCACATTCCTCTGAACCTGCTCCACGATTTCCGAGATTTCCTGGGATTCCTTATTTTCGGCGGACAAAAGCAGAAGGTAATTCCATCTCTCCAGCTGGATCACCAGATAATCCCTGTAGTATTTAATGGTTTCATCCATCAGGATCCGCACGGCTTCCTCATTCACCGCCACGTTCTCCGTATCCATCCTGCCCAGAATCAGCACCAGGGAACCCTTCAGCCACTCCATATGCAGCTCCTTCAGTTCCTCCTGCCGCTGAGAATGGCGGTCATGCAGAAGAAGGTAAATCAGATGCTCTCTCTTTTCCTGAATGGAATACCCCGCGGATTCCCCCTCCACCTTCAGGGCGGCGATAGCCGTGGAGATGGCATTCTCCAGCACGTCTTCCGTCAGTTGATGTTTCAGGAGATAATCGCTGGCTCCTCCTTTCAGGCTTCTCCTCACATAATCGAAATTATCGAATGCGCTGATGGCAATCACCTGCATCCGGTCCCCGTACCGGTCGATATAGTCAATCAGTTCCATCCCGTCTATGCCCGGCATACTGATGTCAGTGATCACGATATCCGGATGATACCGTTCGATCAGTTCTATAGCCTCCTTCCCGTTGGCCGCCTCCGCTGCCAGCTCACAGGAAAGGCTTTCCCAATGGATCATCCTCCTCAGCTGGAGCAGAATGATCGGATCGTCATCCACCAACAGAATTTTATGCATCCTGCGTCCCTCCCTTCCGGATCATCGGCAGGCGGATTTCCACCGTGGTAAAGATGTTCTTTTCGCTTTTCATGGTCAGTCCGTATTCTTCACCCATCATCAGCTTAATCCGCCTGTCCACGTTTCCGATCCCGATCCCGCTGAATCTGGATTTCTCCTGGTTGCGCGGCTTCGCGATAATCTGTTCGATCTTGCCGCCTTCGATCCCGATTCCGTTATCCGTAATGGTAAAACAGATCTGCCCGTCCCTCTGTGAACCTTTGATGGAAATCACACCCCTCCTGTTGGCCGGTTCGATCCCATGGATAATGGAATTCTCCACCACCGGCTGCAGGATGAAACGGGGCATCATACAGGAAACGATTTCCTCGTCAATCTGTATGTCCACCGTGAACTTTCCCAGAAGCCGGTAATCCTGGATAATAATATAGTTTTTAATCAGCCGGATCTCCTCTTCCACCGTATGCAGGCTGTCGTCGTTTTTCATGCTGTCGCAGAGCAGTCCGATGATGGCGTTCACCAGGATTTCAATGGTTTCCTCCTTCTTCATTCTGGCTATATAAGATACGGTATTCAGGGTATTGGAAAGGAAATGGGGATTGATCTGCGCCTGCAGAGCCTGGATCTCCAGCTTCCTCTTCTGCTTTTCGTTATTCTTGACCCGTTCCATCAGGCCGTTGATCTTGCGGGCCATTTTATTGAACTGCCGCACCAGCCTGGTGATTTCGTCGTTTCCGGTCTCCTCCAGCGCGATCTCCAGGTTCCCCTTTTCAAATTCTTCAATCCCTCGGACCGTCTCGTTCATGGGCCCAAGGATGCTATAGGAGAACAGGAAAGTGAACCCGACCCCCAAAAGCAGGCCGACTAAAGCAACCCCCAGAGAGCTGAGAAGCACGGAGTACAGATCCGCGCGCAGATATTCCTGCGGAATCAAAAAGAAAACCCGCCATTCATTCTCCTCCAGCCTGCGGCAAAGCGGCACCATTTTCTGCCCATGTATGGATACGGCCTCCGTATTTCTTTCTCCCGCCCCGCCCACCGTTTCCAGAATCTGAGGATAGGGATAGGCTTCCCCTACCACAGCATATGGCCCTGCCGTGGAAACGATAATGCCGTCCGGACCCACGATAAAGGTTTCCGCCTGGATTTCCTGGTTGATCGCTTTGTAAATGTCGGAAAAATTGCTTTCGTCCACCTGCATGACCATGTAGCCGATTACCGCTCCTGACTTTCTCTGTTTGACCACCTTGCCTATGACGATCTCCCCGCCCCGCTTGTTTCCCCTTCCCCTGTATCTGGCGTCCTCTCCGTTTAACGCCCGGAATACGCATTTCCCGTCATTCTCATAGCATTCCGCCAAAAACGCCTCCAGGAATTCCCCCTCCAGACTGACATTATAGATATCCTCCCCGTACACGTTCACCCGCTGATGGTCCAGGGTATATAGGGTGATGCTGGATACGATATTGTCAAAGACGTACTTCGTGCTCATCATCTGAGTGATGTTAACCTTGGCGCTGTTGAGCATACGACTGTTATACTCGTCATAATGAGAAAGTACATCCTGGATCTCCGACATATAGCTGATCTCTATGCTGTCGTTGCGCACCTTCTCGATTTTCTTATCCACATTGCTGCTCAGCTGGTTCATCACTTCGTTTACGGAGATAAAAACCTTTTCCTGAATGACGCTGCTGCTCTTTTGATAGGACCACACTTCCGTCATTATCAGAGGCAGCAGCGTGGCGAAGATGAACATGATAAAAAGCCGGTTGAAGATGTTCACATTCCTCATCCAGCCAATGACTGCAATTCCCGCGCTTTTCAGTTTTTCCCTCCACATACCCTTTCCTCCCCCGGACAATGATTTTGTTTTAGTATAACATGGGAGGGAAGAGATATCCATGGCAATTATGGGTATGCCAGGACAAACGCAAGAATGGCCCTGAGGCCCCCGTGCTGCGGGGCAGGGCGGGGGCCTCAGGGCCATTCCTGCGTTTGTCCTGGGTTGCCCCAACGGGAAAAGCCGGGCGCTTACGCGTCCGGCCTTCCGTTTCGTTTACGCTTCCCTCCACCGCTTCAGGGTCGGGAACCAGCTTCGCATCATCCGCTCCGCCTCCTCCCGGGTACCCAGAGGAAACCCGTTCTCCTCATTGAATTTCAGATTGAGGGCAATCTCGTCCTCCATAGTGGCGTCCGGGGCGGTAAAGGCCCCGTTCTGATAGCAGTAACGGCAGTAATCGCCGCTTGAGGAGCCGTCCGCCTCGGTACCCGCGTCCTCGGGTTTATCCAGGGGCATGCCGCAGCACTGACAAAATTTCCGTTCTTCCATTGGGATAACCTCCTTATATTGGGCGGGGCTTCCTCCCCGTCTCTGATAAAAGGATACGCCCTCAAATATGACATGGTTTGTCAGGTTTCATAAAGTTTTATAACTTTTTTTGCTTCCGCGGTAAGAATATCCCTCCAATAGGGCGGCGACTGTACCTCCAGCTGGCTTCCGAAGGATAAGAGAAAGGACATAAGCCACGGATCCTCGGGAAAGGTACAGTCCACCAGCAGATGGCCGTCCGGCTCCGAAACGATCTGTTTCGGATGGAAGTAATCCCGTACCCGCCAGGCGGCGGCAGGGTCAAACCGCAGCCGCAGGATTGTCCCCGGATGAGCGTCGGGCGAAGGAGCCTCAAGCCGTTTTGGAGGACAACGGAGCGGACAGTCCCCTTCCCCCATCTCCAAATCCTCCATCCGGGCCAGGCGGAAAATGCGCCAGTCCTGCCTGGTCCGGCAGAAGGCCGACAGGTACCAGCATCCTCCTTTAAACACCAGCCGGGCGGGTTCCGCAATACGGCGGCTCTTCTCCCCGGCGGAACTGTAATAGGTAAAGGAAAGAGGACGGCGTTCCAGGATGGCCCCCTTCACCAGGAAAAAATTCTCCCGTTCCGCCGCACCGCTGCCCCAGTCGGTAAAATCCACCTCCAGCCAGTCGCCGCCTTCCCTGCGAAACAGGGCGGTCAGCCGGGCCAGCGTCTCCCCCTCCTCCGTCCCCTTGGCAGCCCGAAGCGCCTGAAGGGCGAACAGGATTTCATCCTGCTGCGCTTGGGAAAGGAGGGTCTTATCCAAGACGAACCGGTCCATCAGACGGATGCCGCCTCCCTGACCCTTTTGGGTGAACACCGGAATACCGGCGGCAGACAGAGCGTCAATGTCCCGGTAGACGGTCCGCTCCGACACCTCCAGCCTCTTAGCCAATTCTCCGGCGGTGACGGCTTTCTTTTCCACAAGAAGGTATAAGATTTCAAAGAGTCGGCTGTTTTTCATCGGATCTTCCTATTCCCGCAGTCAGTATGGCCTTTGATTCATCCGTGAAGAAAGGCCTCTGTTCATTGAGAATATTCTTTGATGCAAGAATCGTACAAGAGGAATCCCTGTTTCTTCTAAACGTCATAACCGTGACAAACCAACCCGAAATCCAGTGTATTGTAATTTCCAACGTATCATCATCCAGAAAACGGGCCGTGGAATAGGTCCTGTTCAGCTGGGGGAGGACGCTGTCCGTAAGGTGGACGCGTATCTGTCCGTCAAACCATGCGTAAAAATCCGCATAGCCATCCACCCGCAAAACCACCTTTTCCTTTTCCACACAGAGGCTAAAATCCGTCATTTCCTTTTTTTTCGTCCGATCATAGAAGCTTTCAAAAAAGTTGAATCCGTTCGGGCTCACCCCGATCCAAGGCGTGGCGGTTCCTTCCGTCACATGATAGTCTCCGGAGAAGCGGTCCTGTATTGGGACATGTTCATTGGGCGGCGTTTCTTCCACTCGCAGGGAAGACAGGCAGGCGCACAGGGCATTATACTCCTCTTCATCGGTCTGTGCCGATCCCTCTTTCATTTCTTCGAACAGATACTTGTATACCATCTTCAGGGTCCGGCCCGGGCCATGGGGTTCCACACCGCCCTCATTAATGGCAACCACCAGATTCTTTTCCGGGACCATAATACAGAATTGCCCCTGACCGCCGTCGAAACGCCAAGCGCCGGGATAACTGCACTTCCACAGCTGATATCCGTATCCGCATCGGGAGTCCTCCCCTCCCAAAAAATCCGAATTATCAATGTGTACGCTCAGGGCTTCCTCTATCCACTTCCTATCGATGATTTGTTCTCCGTTCCACATTCCTCCGTTTACATAGAGCATGCCGAGGCGGAGATTATTTTCCGTTAAAGAAAAACAGCCGGGTTCCGCAATATTCCCGTCGTGGAATTTCAGCCAGACCACGGAAGCCGGATCAATCCCGATTTTGTCAAACAGCTTTTCATTCAGGTAGGCAAAAACATCCCGTCCCGTCACTTTCTTTATGATGACGGCAAGGAGACAGGAGCCGGCCGTATTGTATAGGAATTCGGAGCCGGGCTCCATCACCACCGGGTTTTTTAAATATTGATAGATCCAGTCATCGGTTAGCTCCGACATATGATCCATACCATTGGTCATGGTAACCACATGACGTACCCGCAGCCTTTCGAAGGCATCCGTCTGGCTGATCTTTCCTTCCTCCAGCTCCTCTGCAAAAAGATCCGCGATCCGTGCGTCCATGGAGAGCAGACCCTCGGTACAGGCGATTCCGATTGCCGTACATACATAGCTTTTCCCCATGGAATGACAACTGTGGGGATACCGGCTCCCAAAAGGCTCCCACCATCCCTCCAGGAAAACCTTCCCGTCCTTTGCCGCCATGATGCCATGCATCTGCGTCTTATCATGCTGAACCTTTTCCAAAAAAGTTCTCACCGCCCTGCAGGATATTCCCGCTTTCTCCGGACGGATTCGTTCCAATTCCTGTTTCATACACTGCCTTTCTGCCCGTTTCGGGGTCCTTTTCTATCACGGAGGTTTCCCGCCTGTGCAGGACGGCGGGAATCCGTATCGTCTTTTTTAACGGTTCCTCTCTTTCAATCATTTCCCTGAGAATGGTCACAGCCGATTCGCTCGCCTGGGAGGTATCCATTTCTATGGCCGAAATGCCCGGATTATACAGCTCCGCCGTCCGCCCGTTCTCAAAGGATACGATCTTAATATCCTCCGGAACCCGCAGGCCCTTTTTCTTCAGGAAATTAATAACCTCAATGCTGCTGGACACTTTATTGGAAAAAACGCCGTCAAACGGGATACCTCTGTCGATCAGTCGTCCCAATGCGTCCGATATGTCGGCATAGTCCTTTCCCCCTACCGTGATTACAAGACTCTCGTCTATGGGGATCCCGTTCTCCCAAAGGGCCTGCTGGTAGCCCAGATAACGTCCTACCCGTGGCTCCCTGCGGCGTGCGGATTCAATATACACGATCCGCCGACAGCCTGCATCCACCAGCTCCTGGGTGGCTTCCTTCGCCCCGCCTACGATATCGAACAGGATCCTGACACTGTTTTCGGAGACCTCGGGCGCATTTCCTATGAATATAGTAGGAATAGATGCGACTTCCTCATCAACAGGGGTTTCCTTCAAGATATAAATCATGCCGCTGGCATTGAGGGACACCAGCATACTGCAGTATCTTTTTTCGATCTCCTCATCATTATAGGTGGAATAGACCATAGGAGCGAAACCGAACTGCAGCAATTCCCTGGCAAGATGATCCGCCAATACTCCGAAAAAATCATCATACAGAGTAGGAACCATGATCCCCACCAATGTACTCCTCTTCGAGCGAAGCGACTTTGCCAGGATATTCGGAGAATACTTCAAATCCCGAACCGCATCCCATACCGCCTGACGCGTCTCTTGTGTATACTTTCCTTTATTATTGATGATGCGGGAAACGGTACTGGCGGAAACGCCGGTAGCTTTTGCAATATCCTTGATCGTCACTTTATCCTTCATAGAAATCCCTTCATGCCGCATCCTTTGCGGCAGTCCGATTATTTTGTCCGGGCCCTCCCTCAAGCCGTTTTCCGGCCTGATTTCTTTTTATGTACAGGAAAGGAGCTCGCAGCTACTAATAGTATAGCACAAATTTGGGGGAGAATCATAATAAAATACATACTGCTGTAGCTAGTCCCTGCGGATAAAATCCCGCCCAGGGAGGCTCCCAGGCCCTGTCCCACATCCAATGCCGTATAATAGGTGCTGTTGGCCGTCCCGCTCTTGGAGGCATCGACGGCTTTTACGCACCAGGTCTGTACGATCGGGCACAGTGCCCCATAAAAGGTGCCGTAAAGGACGGCGGCCAGCAAAAAGCCGGGCAGGGTTCTGGCCAGGCCGAGTACCAGGAAAACGCTGACATATCCGACCAGGGCGGCGAATACAATGCCCCGATTATATCTGCTGTCAGAAAGACGTCCGAACAGAGGCCTCATCACAAGCATCACGGCTCCGGCTACGGTAAAATAATAGCCGATATTCTCTACCTGCAGCTCCTCCGCATACAGGACGATAAAATTGGAAATGGTGGCCATTCCCAGCCCCACGCACAGGATCGTAAATGCGGGGACAGCCGCCTCCTTTGCGAAGAAACGGTCGAACACCTTGCCCTTTTCCTGCCGGACCTGCGCTCTCCTGAGCGACTTTTCTTCGATCGCAAGGCTCAGGACACCTCCCAGCGCCGCCAGGGCAAAGGAGATCAAAAACATCACGGTATAGCCCGACAACTCTATCAGCTGCAATCCCAGATTGGGGGCAAAAACCGACGCCAGAGAAGAAGCGATGCCGAAAAGCCCGATTCCGCTTCCGATCTTATCCTCGGGCAGGGAGGCTACGGCCACGGTGCTGCTGCTCGTTGTGACCATCCCCCAGCCCACTCCGTGTATCAGCCTGAAAAGCAGGATAAACAGGATATGGCGGGAAAAGGCATATCCCAGGATAGAAACCGATATGATAGCCAGGGCTGCGGACAAAATTGTCTTTTTCTTCTTAACGTTCACATAATAACCGGCAAAAGGCCTGGTTAAAATGGCTGTAACCGTAAAAGCCGTCGCAGCAAATCCTGCCGTTTCCACACCGTTTCCGATGAAAACCAGATATTTGGGTATGGTGGGCGCCAGGATATGGAAGCTGAATGCATTCAGGATATTCACAAGGAAAACCAGGGTGTAGTTTCGATTCCAGATCGTATTCTTCATAAATTAACCTTCCTGTCCGCCCAAGAGGGCATAGACTCTAATCCTCTTTGGCGCCGTAAAGATGGCAGGCCACCCGATGGTTTTCACCGTTTTCGATCAGCTCCGGCTGGATGCAGGCGCACTTTTCCCCGGCAGCCTGGCAGCGTGCGGCAAACCGGCATCCCGGCGCAGGCTCGATGGGGGAAGTGATTTCTCCCGCAATAACCTGTATCTTCCGTGCCTTTGTAAGGTCTGTCGTGGGTACGGAGGCCAGCAGCGCCCTGGTATAGGGATGCCGGGGAGCGGCAAACAATTCCTCCGTATCGGCATATTCCACCAAATTGCCGAGATACATCACCGCTATTTTGTCGGAGATATATTTGACCACCGAAAGGTCATGGGTTACGAAGATATAGGTTAAGCCCAGCCGTTCCTGCAGATCCTGCATCAGATTCAGGATTTGGGCCTGGATGGAGACATCCAGTGCGGAAACCGGCTCATCGCAGATGACAAACTCCGGCTTCAGGATCAGCGCTCTTGCGATTCCGATCCTCTGCCTGCGTCCCCCGTCCAGCTCATTGGGATAAGCATTCTCAAATCTGGCATCCAAGCCCACCGTTTCCATCATCGCGCGAACCTCCGACTCCGCCTCCTTTTTCTTCCTACCGTCGATCAGGAGCGGCTCCATGATGATCTGCTTTACCGTCATCCTGGGATTCAGGGACGAATAGGGATCCTGAAAGATCATCTGCACTTCCTTCATATAGTCTCTGGTTTCCTTTTTGGACAGTCTGGTAACATCCCTTCCTTTGAAAAGGATGGTACCGTCCGTAGCCGGAAGCAGATGCTGGATCGTTCTCCCCAAGGTCGATTTCCCGCAGCCTGATTCTCCCACTATGCCCAGGGTTTCTCCCTTTTTAATGGAGAAAGAAACGTCGTCCACCGCATGGAGCACTCCTGCTTTCGTATCAAAATATTTCTTCAAATGCTTTACTTCAAGTATATTCGTCATTCTCGATCCCATCCGCGTGCAAAGCACGCATTCAAAGTGTGAGCGCACGGCATTAGCCCGGTGCGCAATTCCGGCGTGCCTACGGCGCTTTTTTCAGACAGCGTACCAGGTGGCTGTCCCCGATATCCTTAAGTTCCACCGGATTTTGGCTGCAGGCATGCATACATTCCGAACACCTGGGCGCGAACGCGCAGCCCTCCGGAAGCTTCGCAGGATCCGGCATCAGCCCCCTGATGGGCGTAAGACGCTTTTTCGTCCCGTCGTTGATATCGGGAAGAGCCTGGAACAACCCCTTCGTGTAAGGGTGGATGGGTGTGTTGAAAATCTGTTCCAACGTCCCCTTCTCGATGATCTGGCCCGCATACACCACGGCCACCTCGTCGCACATCATGGCGATCACTCCCAGATCGTGGGTGATCATGATATTAGAGGTATTTTTTTCCTCTTTCAGACGGTTGATGAGCTGCAGGATCTGGGCCTGAATCGTCACATCCAACGCAGTGGTGGGTTCGTCCGCGATCAGCAAATCCGGATTGCAGGCCAGCGCGATGGCTATCACGATCCGCTGCTTCATGCCGCCCGAGAACTGATGGGGATATTCGTCGAACCTCTCTTGCGCAATCCCCACCATCTCCAGCTTTTCCATGGCCTCCTGCCTGGCCTGGGCCCGGCTCATTTTATGATGGTTCAAAATCACTTCCTCGATCTGGCTTCCCACCGTCTCGATGGGATTCAGAGAAGTCATGGGATCCTGAAAAATCATAGAGATACACTTTCCCCGCAGGCCGGTCCGTTCCTTTACGGACATATCAAATACATTCTTTCCGTTATATCGGATTTCTCCTGAAGTGATCCTGGCCGGCGGTTCGGGAAGCAGTCCCATGACGGCCAGCGCGATGGAGGTTTTTCCCGCACCGGTTTCTCCCACCAGTCCGATCGTCTTCCCTCTCTTCAGATCAAAGCTCACGTCACGGACTGCCTTGACATCGCCGTCCTCACTCCCATATTCCACAGACAAGTTTCTGATTGAGAGAATCGTTTCCGTATTTTCCATATTTTGTTATTTTCCTTTCAAACGAGGATCCAAGGCGTCACGGAGCCCGTCGCCGATCATATTCAGGGAAAACACCGTGAGCATGATGATCATTCCGGGCGCAAGCACCAGATAGGGATAATCCCGGATATAGCTGCGCCCTTCGGAAAGCATTTTCCCCCACTCGGGCATGGGAGCCTGCGCGCCCAGCCCCAGGAAACTCAGCGTGGAAGCGTTCAGGATGCCGCCCGCCACCCCCATGGTAAACAGCACGATGAGGGAGGATGAGATGTTGGGCAGGATATAGCGGAACATGATCCGCAGGTCGCCCGCCCGGGAGGTCCGGGCCACTTCGATGTACTCCTTGTCCCTTTCCGAGATCACCATCGCGCGCACGAGCCTGGAAACGCCCGGAATGGCCCCCAGGGAAAGCGCAAAGATCATGGAGGCAATCCCGCCTCCGAATACGGCCGCCAGCACGATGGAAAGCAGGATGGACGGGATGGAAAGGAAAATATCCATAATACGCATCAGGATATTGTCCGCCTTTCCGCCGTAGAATCCGGCAATCATGCCGATAAAGACGGCAATCAGCGTTCCGATCACCGTAGTGACGACGCCGATGGAGAGGGAAATCCTGGCCCCGTAAATCATTCTGACCAGGTTATCCCGCCCCAGATAATCCGTACCCAGCAGATGCTCGGGACAGGGGCCCGTAAATTTTATTTTATAATTCTGTACGTCATAACCGTCCGGAGCGATGATATTGGCGGACAGCGCCGCAAGAACGAGGATCGCCAAAAAGACCAGGCCGAACACCGCAAGACGGTTCCGGCTGTATCTCCTAAAGAAGCGGGTCAGATCAGATTTTGCAGCCTTTCTTTTTTTCATGATGTCTCAACCGTCCCTTTCCTGGCCGCCTTTTTCTTTCCCATGTTTTTATAATAGGATTTGATCCGCGGATCGATATAGGCGGAAATAATATCGGTCAGCAGATTACACACGGATACGAAGATACAGATCACCAGTACGCCGCCGCGGATAATCGGATAGTCCCGGCTGTTGATGGCTCCCAACAGATAGGTGCCCATTCCAGGTATGGAAAACACGTTTTCCACCACCACGGCGCCGCCCAGGATGCCGCCCACGCTGTTTCCCACCTGTGTAATGATCGGAATCAGCGCGTTCTTCACCGCATGGTGCATGATGACCTCCATCTCCTTCGTCCCTTTGGCCCGGGCGGTCCGGACATAGTCCTTCCTGATCTCGTCCAGCACCGCCGAGCGCGACATCCGGTAATTGGCTGCCGCGCCTCCCAGCCCCAGCGTCACCACCGGCAGGATAATCGACCGAAAACCCGTAAACCCTGTGGCGGGAAGCAGGTGAAGCCGCAGCGCGAACAGAAGCGACAGCTCCAGGGCGAACCAGAAAGAAGGCATGGACGTGAAAATAACGGCGAAAATATTGGAAATGTGATCCACAAAACTGTATTGCTTTACTGCGGAAAGGATTCCCAGCGGAATGCCGATCAGAAGGCTCAACACAACGCCCAGGCTGCCGATCAGAAGCGTCACCGGCACCCTCTTGGCGATTTCCTCCTGCACGCTCAGATTGGTTTTATAGGATGTACCCAGGTCAAAATGGAAAAACAGACGGTAGAGATAATCCCCGAACTGCTTTAAGAAGGGCTGATCCAGCCCCATCAGATGCCGCTGCGCGGCCACCTGTTCGTCCGTGGCGGTCAGACCCAATACCTGACGGGCCGGATCGCCGGGCGTTAAATACAGAAGGACAAAGATGAAGAACAAAACGCCGAAAACGACGAAGATCATCATCCCGATTCTTTTTAATATGTATCTGCTCATTCAACCCTCCATGCCGCGTTCCTGACAGCGCCGGGGGCCGGCGTTTCCGACTCCCCCGGCGCAATGCTCCCCCTTTTTATTCCGTGAAGTATGCATCCTTCAGGAAATAGACCGAATTGCCGCCGTCGATGATGATTCCCTCCAGTTTGTCGCTGCAGGTCATATGGCCGACGGGATAGCAGACGGGAACGGCCATTGCATTTTCCAATTCCAGTTTAATGGCTTCCCTTACCAAATTGTTGCACTCCTGGGTATCCGTCGTGGCAAGGGCCTTTTCGTACAGTTCATTGATTTCGGCGTCGCATTCCATCAGGTCCCATTTTCCCCAGTTGGGAGTCATGTCCGGGCTCGCATTCTTCAGATAGCCCGGCGCATAGCCGATGGAGGTACAGCCGATTGCCACATAGAGGTCGTCCTCTTCCCCGGCAATCAGTGTAGGCACTGCCACATTGCTGTCCAGGGCAAAAATTTCAAGTTCAATGCCGATCTGCTCCAGGTCGTTTTTCACGCATTCCATAATACGCACCTCAGAGGGAGTGGTATCGGAATAAATGGTTAGCTTCAGGCCCTCGGGGTAGGCGGACTGAGCCAAATATTCCTTTGCTTTTTCAATATCATAGGGATACATGGGATTTTCGTCCCAGGCAGGATCGTATGCGCCGTTATTATCCGCGATCTTCTGGTTTGCTACGGTTGCAGATCCGCCGTATGCTACGTCTATGATGGCTTCCTTATCGATAGCACAGCAAATCGCTCTTCTCACATTCACGTCCTGCATGGCTTCACGCCTGAAATTGAACCATATGTTTTTAACCAGGGCAGAGGGCAGCGTCAGCACCTTGAGTCCGGATACTTCCCCGTTCATAATGCGATCCACTTCGATGTTCTCCGGGCTGGTAACCAGATCGATGTTGCCGCTTTCCAGCTCGATTTCCGCCTGGGAACCCTCGCTGATGAGCACGGTCTCCACCTCTTTAATGGCGGGCGCGCCTCCCCAGTAGTCCTCGTTTGCCTCCATTTTGGCTCCCACGCCGGAGGTGAAAGACACGAACTTATAGGGGCCGGTTCCCACAGGGTTGTTGGGATAATCCGCGCCGAATTCCTCTGCCGCTTTCTTGCTGCAGATACAGTACATCTGATCCGCCAGGGTAATCAGCGCGTCCGATCCTGCCCGCTTTAGCGGAATCTCCACCTTAAAGTCGTCCAGCTTCTTCATGTTGTCAAAATCATACAGGGATTCCCCTTCGCCGCCCACGGCGGTTTTCCCCCTGTAATCTTTCAGGGAATAGATGACGGAGTCCGCATTGAAGTCCTCGCCGTTGGAGAATTTCACGCCCTCCCGGAGCGTTAAGATCACGGACATATTCCCCTCGCCCCATTCCCATTCCGTCGCCAGGCCGGGATACAGGTTACCTTCTGCGTCCATGTTGATCAGTGTTTCATAGACATTGCGGATAACGATCGCGGAAGACACATTATATCCGGATGTATAAGGACAGAATCCGGGGGCGTCCATATTTACCGCAATCCTAAGGTTCGTCTTTCCCGAAGCCGCTTCCTCCTGCGGAGCCGTCTCGGAACCGGCCTCTGAAGCCGCTTCGGATTTTGCGGGCTCCGAACTCTCTCCGCCTGCATTTTCCGTTTTCCCGCCGCATCCGGACAGCACAGTGAACAGCATTACCGCGCTTATAAGGCAACAAATCGCTCTTCGTTTCATACTCTTCCTCCTCTTTTTTGTTATGTTCGCATCTATTGGTGCACACGTTTGCCTTAATTTCTTTATACACCGGCGCCGTTTTTTTGTCAAGTATTCCGACAAATTTTGTGTTTTTTCTTTTTATTTATTGACTTTTGCCATATTTCTGTGCTAATCTTAAGCCACAAGCCTGATTCAAAACAAGTTTTAGCGCAATTTTTTGCTCTATATTTTACCAAAAAAAGGCAAAATTTGAAGATTTGTTTCAGACTCCCTGACTTGTATACGCGATTTCGCGCGCAGATGGGAGCAAGGTTGAAAGAAGTACGCTTTCAACCTCCTTGATTTGTATGCGCGCCAAGGCGCGCAGAGGGGAGCAAGAGTGAAAACGGAATTTTCCGCCCAAGACTTGAGAGGCCGCCTGCCGGCGGCAGAATGTGAGGTAAAAATGACACTGATATCCTATGATGAACGTTGGGACAGACTTCTACAGCCAAAGGATCCCTCCCAGCAGCCCTTTTCCCTCCGGGAAGCGCTGATCCGCTCCGGAAACAGGGATTTCGATGTGGACAGGCTGCTGCACAGTGAATACGGACAGCGGACCATAGACGGGATGGAGCCCTTCTTTTTAAGCGAGGATCCCATGGACCCTTACGTACTGGCGTACTGGGAGAAGAAAGGCCTGCGCAAAGAACGCCTGCTGGGAGGCCCGCAGCCCTGGAACTACTGGACAATTTTCACGCCCTTGTCCGCATACCTGCCGGAAAATGCGGGCAGGAAGTATCCCCTGGTTTTCGGCCTTCACGGCGGCGGAGCCGGCGAGTTCGACGGAGAACCCGTTTTCCTTGCGGAGTCCACCGGTTATGCCCGCAAGGCCGCAGAGGAGGAATTTATCCTCGCCATGCCGGAGGATCACGATACGCCTCCCATCATGGCTTTCTATCATTACCTTGTCGAAAACTACCCCGTGGATCGATCCAGGGTTTACCTAACGGGATATTCCGCAGGGAGCGACCGCTCCGTGCGCGCCGCCCTGCGGCATCCGGAGGTCTTCGCCGGCATGCTCATCGGCGCCGGCGTCCCCTTCAACCTGGAGAAGGACGAAACCGAAATCGAAAATGCGGTGAAGTATAAAATGCCCTTCATTGCCGTAGGCTGCCTGTCCGACAAAGGAAACCATACCCCTTTTTACAGCAGCAATCCCATCGACAATCCCGTGCCGGACTTCATCGCCAGGCTCCTTAGCGCGGAAGGCAAAATGGAGTGGATCAACCATTTCTTCCGCATCAACCACATCCCCTTTTACTCCGCGGAGGAAAACAGGGAATACGTATTAAGTCGGGGAACCGCTGCGGAGAGGCGGATCGGCATGCGGGCCCAGCGTTCCAAAACCTGGGAGTGGGCGGGCATGCAGCATTTCTGCCTGGATTACACCGATCGGGAGGGAATCGACAGCGTCCGCTATGTTTTCATAGAGGGCCTCCCCCATTTCGAGCCCGTCAATATGCTCGACCTCGCCTGGCCGTTTTTGAAACGGTTTTCCAGGGATCCTGAAAGCGGCTCGCTTCTGTGCTCGCAGGCCGAGTATAAGGGTTGAGGGATCCGGGATTTTTTGAGAGCAGACGTTTTTCCTCCCGTCAGACCTGCGGCGGGAGGAAAAACGGATGATAAGTCCTGCTGCCCCAGTCGCTCTGAGATACTCATTGTCATCCAATCTCTCAAATGGGTGAAACAGTCCCCGAAACATATCGTATTTGTTTTTTATGTGTCCTTTCGCAAAATGTCCAGATATTCCGTGTATGCAAACACTCTGTTGCGGCCCGCATTGTTTGTCTGCGTTAGAATAGAGGATTCCACAAAGCGGTTCACTGTAGCGGATATGGTGCTGTATGCCAGTCCGAGTTCGACAGATGTTTTCCGGATATCTATAATCGGGTTCTGCTCCAAATAGGAAAACAACCGGATGCCTGTCTTGGCTGCCCGCCCCATGCCGTTTATGATTTCCGTATTCTCCGCATGGAGTTTCGACAGTTCCAGTATGGTATCTGACGCATCTTCCGCCGATTCCTTTACGGCACGCAGGAAGAATTTGATCCACTGCTCATAATTATCTTTATTGCGCACTTCGCTCATCCGGTCGTAATACTCAATCCTGTTTTGTTTCAAATAGCATGAGATATACAAAGCCGGCGTCTGCAGAAGCTTTTTCTCCATAAGAAACAAGGTAATCATCAGACGCCCCACACGGCCATTCCCATCCAGGAATGGGTGAATGGTCTCGAACTGATAATGAATCAGTGCCGCCTGAATCAGTACATCCAATGTGTTATCCTCTGAATTCATGTATTTTTCAAGATCGGACATTGCCCGGATCATGTCCTCCGGACATGGGGGAATATATCTTGCTGTTTTCAGCGTACTTCCTGCCGCGCCAATCCAGTTCTGGGACTTCCGAAATTCGCCGGGACTTTTTTCCTGCCCTCTCACACCCGCCATTAAAACGGCATGGGTTTCTTTAATCAGACGGTTGCAGAGCGGCAAGGCGGCAAGCCGGTTCAAAGCGTACTCTGTTGCCCGGATATAGTTAATAACATCCGCTACGTTCTGATTGGTATTTTTATCAATCAGGGGATCCAGCACATCTTCCAGTGTTGCCTGTGTACCTTCAATCTGGGAAGACAGCAAAGCTTCTTTGCGAACATACATGGACACAAAGAGGTTCATATTCGGAATATAGGAGGACAGCGTATCCAGTCTGGAGACTGCCCTGGCCGCTTCTGTCAAGGCAGAGGTCATTTCTGCATCCATCTCAATTTCCGGCGGCAGCGGTGCCGGTCGAAAAGACTTGTACCCTGCCTCTCCACTTAAATTACTGATAAACGCTCCTGATTTTGCCATATCAGAACACCTCCAAAGTTGAAATAACACTTGTATTATACCGATTTTATTTTGATTTATCAAGTAAAAGTGAAATAAGCAATTTCACTATTATTGCTTTATGTATTATCTCGTAATAATCTGTCTTCCGTTTTCATTTTATTTCGATTATACAAAAAAGCAGGTTAACGAATTCCCAAAACCCGTCACCCTGCTCATAAAATCTGGCCTTATATCTATCTTTCTCTTAAAACACCCCAAGCCACTTCCCGGCCCAGTAAATCAGCCCCAGCACCCAGCTGGTAAAAATCCCGTACAGGATCACCGGCCCCGCAATGGTGAAGATTTTACATCCCACGCCAAAGACCTGTCCCTCTTTTTTGAACTCGATGGCCGGAGCCGCCACGGAATTGGCAAAGCCGGTAATAGGCACCAGCGCGCCTGCTCCACCCCATTTGACAATGGACGGGTAGATATTAAACCCGGTGAGAAGCACGCTTCCCAACACCAGCAAAACGGCAGTCCAGCTGCCGGACGCTTCCTGCTCCATCCCCATACCCTTACAAGTATTCAGGACTGCCTGTCCCAGTACGCAGATGATCCCCCCGACGATAAAGGCCTTTCCCATCTGGAGCCAAAGATTATGGGTCGGCGTGACCTGCTTCACATATTCCTGATATTCCTTTTTGCTTTTTTCATCCATCATTGATCGTCCGTCCTTTTCCATGATCTTTTATGGAAAAAGTATGCGCAAAAACACGGAAACTATACGCGAAACCGCATTGCTTTATTAAAATCGATATGATATACTCGCTTAATATGATATGGGAATCAATCCGAAAAGCAGAACAAACGCATGAATGGCCCTGCGGCCCCTGCGCCACCCCCGCCCGTCCCCGAGGCGTGTGATGATCACAGAGGGGACCATCCCACTCCGCAGGGACGGGCGGGGGTGGCGCAGGGGCCGCAGGGCCATTCATGCGTTTGTCCTGGCCGAAAAGGATTTTACAAACGAGGAGCCGGGCGTTCCCCCGGATTTGTATGCGTGCCGAAGCGCACAGATGGGAGCCGTTTATGAACCGAATCATCATGGCCGTTTTCGCCGCAGGAGCCATCCTGGGCGGCATCGATTACATATGCCAGAACCGGCTGGGCTATGGCGAAAAGTTTGAAGAAGGCTTCCTTCTCCTGGGGCAGACCGCCCTGTCCATGGCCGGCATCATCTGCCTCACCCCGGCTCTTTCCCGGCTTCTGGGCGCGCTTCTCTCCCCGGCGCTGCGGCTGGCCGGGATCGACCCGTCCATTGCCGCCGCCCTGTTTCCCATAGATATGGGAGGTTATCCCCTGGCCATGCAGTTAGCGGACGATCCGGCCTGGGGGCGTTATTCCGGCATTATCCTGGCGGCCGTTTTCGGGTGTACCCTGCTTTTTACCCTTCCCGTGGGCATGCGGGTTATCTGTGAAAAGGACAGCGGCTGTTTTCTTTTGGGAATCATCGTGGGCATGACGGTCATGCCCGTCGGTTTCCTGGCCGGGGGCCTTCTTGGCGGCTTTTCTCTGCCTTCTCTGTTTTTTCAGCTTCTCCCTCTGTTTGCCTGTGCCCTCCTTCTGATTGTGGGGCTTCGGATGCTTCCGGAACGGATGCTGCGTTTTTTCCGTTTCTTCGCAGATTTTCTTCGGGCTTTGATCACCTTCGGGCTGATCTGCGGCGCAGTCTGCCACATGCTGGGCCTCCAGGCCGGGTGGCTTACGCCGCTGGCCCAGGCCATGGAAACCGTTTCTTCTATCTGCATCGTCATGCTGGGAAGCCTGCCCGTCTCCCTGCTCCTGCAGCGGATTCTGCGCAGGCCCCTCCATGCCCTGGGCCGTCGGATCGGCCTGGACGATACTGCCGTTACGGCAATCCTCATCGGCACGGTCAGCATCATCCCTGCGCTGACCCTCCTGCGGGATACCGACAGACGGGGCAAGGTGGCGGTCTGCGCCTATCTGGTGAGCGGGGCTTCCCTCATGGGCGCCCATCTGGCTTTTACGGCCGGAGCCGCCCCGGAAATGACCGGGGCGCTCATCGCCGCCAAGCTGACCGGGGCCCTGGCCGCCCTGATTGCCGCCCTGTGCATGCCGCTAAAACAGATTTCCTGACGCTTTCGCCCCCTGCAGTGTGAGAAGCAGGCCTGACGGCCTGTTTCTCACACTCAGACTTGCTCCTCAGGCGGCCTAAATCCGAATCGCAGATACGAAACCGCATCATACTGCCGCGCAGGATCCGGCGGCGCCCCTCAGTCTTCCTTCCAGTTCCAGACCACCGCCTCATAGGGCTGCAGACGCAGCATATCGCCCCACTCGGCGCCCTCGCAGTTTCCGATCAAAAGGCTTGCCTCCCGTCCGGCCGCCTCCTCCGGCAGGCGGACTTCCTGCTCCCGATCCGTGAAATTACAGGCCGTAAGCAGATGTTCTTTTCCCAGCGTCCTTTCATATACGTACACGCTCTCCGAATCCGGCTCCAGCAGCTTATAGCCGCCGTATACAATGATTTCCTTTTCCTTACGCAGGGCGATCAGCTTCTGATAGAAACGGAAAACCGAATCCGGACGGCCCACCTGCTCCGCCGCATTGATCTGCTTATAGTTGGGATTGGTCATGATCCAAGGCGTTCCCGTGGTAAAGCCGGCATTGGCGGAATCGTCCCACTGCATGGGCGTGCGGGCGTTGTCCCTGGATTTGTAGCGCATGAAGCGCAGCATTTCTTCCTCCGTGAAAATCCCCTTTTCCGTCAGCTCATGATAGGCGTTGATGCTGTCCAGATCGCGGAAATCCTCCACCCCGGGGAAGGGCACGTTGGTCATTCCCAGTTCCTCTCCCTGATATACATAGGGCGTTCCCTGCATCATGTGCAGACATACGGCCAGCATCTTGGCGGAACGCTCCCTGTATTCCGGGCTGTCGTTCCCCAGCCGGGATACGATCCTGGGCTGGTCGTGGTTGCACCAGAACAGGCTGTTCCAGGCCTTCCCGTCCAAGCCGTTCTGCCAATTGGAAAGCACCTCTTTCAGCTCTGTCAGGCGGCATTTCTTATCCGTCCATTTGTTGTCCCCGTCCGCGTCCAGGTTCGTGTGCTCGAACTGGAACACCATATTCAGCTCTTTACCGTCCAGGGACGCGTATTTCAGCGCCTCCTGCAGCGTAACGCCGGAACACTCTCCCACGGTGATGGTATCCCTTCCGTCCAGCACCCGGCGCCTCATTTCCTGCAGGTATTCGTGCACCCGGGGGCCGTTGGCGCACACGTTAAAGCTGGAATAGCCGTTCAGTCCCGCTTCCCCGTCCGCATAGGAGGGATCCTTGGAAATCAGGCTGATCACGTCCATACGGAATCCGTCCACGCCCTTGTCCAGCCACCAATTCATCATGGAAAACACCTCGTCTCTGACCTTTTCGTTTTCCCAGTTCAGATCCGGCTGTTTCACGGAAAACAGATGAAGGTAATATTGCCCCGTTTCCTCATCCCACTGCCAGGCCGGGCCGCTGAAACAGGAGCCCCAATTATTGGGCGCATGTCCGTCCACGGGATCCTTCCAGATATAATAGTCCCGATAGGGATTATCCTTCCCTTTTCGGCTTTCCACAAACCAGGGATGCTCGTCGGAGGTGTGGTTTACCACCAGATCCATCACCAGACGGATTCCCCGTTTATGCATTTCCTCCAGCATCCTGTCGAAATCCTCCATGGTGCCGAAGTCCTCCATAATGGCCTGATAATCGCTGATATCATAGCCGTTGTCGTCATTGGGGGATTGGTACACCGGGGACAGCCAGACCACGTCCACTCCCAGCTCCTTCAGATAGTCCAGTTTGGAGGTGATCCCGTTCAGATCTCCGATCCCGTCCCCGTTGCTGTCGCAAAAGCTTCTGGGGTAGACCTGATATACCACGCTCTCCTTCCACCATGCCTTCTCCTGCATTTTCCCGTCCTCTCTTTCCGCTGTCATACGCAGCTTCTTTTCTCCAATTCACAACATACCGTACTGCCTTTTCTCCCGCATGACGCAGGAGACGGTTCCCGGCCCCGGCGGGACTTCTCCGCCCGCGCTGCAAAGGGACAGGAAGCAGATATACTTCCTGTCCCTTTCCCGCCTGCCACACATTTATTATTCGGCTCCTATCCGCAAAAAGCGCGCAGGAACCGAACGATCACGTTCCAGTCTCAGACCGTCTGGTACTTCGCCACATATACCGGGAAGCTGTCCGTACCCTTGATCTCCTTGCCAGCGGATATAGTCACATCCTTATCGGAAATGACATATTCCACCTTGGCGCCTTCTTCGATCACGGTATCCTGCATGAGCACGCAGTTTTTCACCTTGGCTCCCTTAGCCACCCGCACGCCCCGGAAGAGGATGCTGTTCTCCACCTCTCCTTCGATGATGCAGCCGTCGGCGGCCATGATATTCTTCACCACCGCACCGTTGATATACCTGGTGGGATTGTCGTCACGGATCTTCGTGTAGATAGGGCTGCGCGCAAACAATCCTTCCACGTTCTCCTCTTCCAGCATCTTCATGTTCTCGTCGAAATAGCTCTTCATATCGCTGATGCGCGCCACATATCCGTCGTATTTATACGCCTGCACATTCAGTCTGCCCATCTGGGGTGCCAGGATATCCCTCTCAAAGTAGACATGTCCGCGCACATAGGCCGTATTAATCTCCTGGATCAAAAGTTCCCTGCTGATGATATAGATGTTCAGGCCCACGTTCTGGATTCCCGGAGCCGTGGCATTGATATAAATCTTATGTACCCGCCCGTTCTCGATGCTCAGCGTATAGTACAGATCGTCGCTGCTGCTCCTGGGCTTGCGGAGCCCTTCCGGAATCTCCTGCTCCACATAGGCCGCGGTCACGTCCGCCCCGCTTTCGATATGGGCTTTCAGCATGGAGTTAAAATCAAAATTCAGCGCGATGTTCGCATCCGACATCACCACATATTTTTCCTTCTGATCCTGCAGGAAACTTAAAATACTCGCCAGGGCTTCCACACGCCCGTTGTAAATCTTCACCGTCTTTTCCGAATAGGGCGGAAAGATATTCAAACCGCCGTTTTTCCGGGTCAGATCCCATTCACGTCCGCTTCCCAGATGATCCATCAGGGAATGATAATTCTTCCGAACGATGATGGAAATATTGCCGATACCGCAGTTTACCATACTGGACAACACGAAGTCCACCATCCGATAACGGCTGGCAAAGGGAATGGAAGCCATCAGACGCTCGCCTACCAGTTCGGGTACCAAAGAATCATAGCTGTTCGGGAAAATGATGCCCAGCGCATCCGAATTAGAATTTACCATTGTTCTTCACCCCCCTTTACGTTATTGCTGACCATGGCATTGGGACCCACCTTTGCACCGTCTCCGATATAAACCCCGGGGCCCACGGTAGCCACGCCGCTCTCACCGTCCGCCGGCATGGCTCCCACTACGGCGTTCTCGCCGATCACCACATTTTCACCCACGATACAATGCTCCACCACGGCGCCGGATTTGATCACGGTTCCGCCCATGACCACCGCATCCTCCACCTTCGCGCCGGGCTCCACCTGCACGCCCGCGAACAGGATGGAATGCTTCACACTGCCCTCGATATGACAGCCGTCGGTGATCATGGAATTGACCACCTCCGCGTCGGCGCTGATCCGGTGTCCGGTCATGCCGCTGTTCCTGCTGTAGATCTTCCAGTCGTCGTCGAACAGATTGATCCCGCTGTGCTCCGGATCCAATACTTCCATGTTGGCTTCCCAGAGGGAAGAAATGGTTCCCACGTCCTTCCAGTAGCCGCTGAAGCGATAGGCGTACATATCCCGGTTATCCCGCAGCAGATTGGGGATGATATTGTTTCCGAAATCGTTCTCGGACTCGGGATCCTCCTCGTCCTCTATCAGGTATTTCTTCAGAATATCCCAGTTGAAAATATAGATTCCCATGGAAGCCAGGTTGGACTTGGGCTCCTTGGGCTTTTCCTGGAATTCCGTGATCTTACCGTTCTCATCGGCCACCATCAGGCCGAACCGGGGAGCTTCCTCCCAGGGCACTTCCATGACGGCAACGCTGAATTCCGCGTTCTTCTCCTTGTGGAACTTCAGGAAATCGCTGTAATCCTGTTTACAGATCTGGTCACCGGAAAGGATGATCACATACTGCGGATTGTACCTCTCTATAAAAGAGATATTCTGGTATATCGCATTGGCCGTCCCCTTGTACCAGTCCGAACCGGACGCCTGCTGATAGGGAGGAAGCACATGGACGCCTCCGTGGAGACGGTCCAGATCCCAGGGTTGTCCGTTTCCAATATACTCGTTGAGCACCAAAGGCTGATACTGTGTGAGGATACCCACCGTATCAATACCGGAGTTCACACAATTGGACAGCGGGAAATCGATGATACGGTATTTACCGCCAAAAGGGACGGCGGGTTTCGCCAGCTTCTGGGTCAGCGCATACAGCCGCGAACCCTGACCGCCGGCGAGAAGCATTGCAATCATTTCTTTTGCCATCTTAACCCTTCCTGCCCGCTTCAGCGGGCGCAAATCTACGGTTGAAAAGGCCGTCAAGCCCTTTTCAACCCTGTTTCTCCTTCTGCCGCCAACAGGCGGCTTTGGAATCGGGGCCGCCTTGTATGCGGCGCCGCAAAAGGGCGGAAGATATTTTTCCCTTCCGGCAGTCCGAAAACCGCTGCGCCGGCCTGTCCCCGATTCTCAGATTACTTATGGTAAAAATTATACCATATGTTTTCAAATTTTTACAGTACTTTGTGAAAAATATTTACTTTTCACAAAAATTATATTTTTATCTTGTGCATTTTTTCCGTTATTGAGAATTCATATACGGATTATGGGAAACGGTTTCTCATTCGTTCCTTGATGAGCCGCCCGAAACGCGTGCGAGGGCAGCAGACCATTCCTCGGTCTGCTGCCCTCTTATGTACCTTTTTCCTATTTCTGACGGCTGCCGCCACGCGACGTAACGCAGCCGGCCAAAGGATCACCTGGCCCGCTCCTTATCCCGGCACCGGCCCTCCGGCCGGAAGGCTCTCCGGCAGACCGGGCACCGCCTCATGCCCTGCCGTAAAGCTTCGTCAAATCCAGGATTCTCTCCGCCAACGCTTCGTCACACGCGCCGGCACTCATCCGCCACTTCCAGTTGATCCCCAGGGTGGAAGGCCGGTTGGTCCGACACTCTGCGCCCAGCCCCAGCCAGTCCTGGATGGGGATGACCGCCGTATCCGACACGCTGGAGAGCGCCGCGCGGATCATAGCGTCGGGCACGTCTTTTTTCTTTTTCACGTTCAGGTATTTCTTCGCAAAGGCCAGATCGGGCCTTCCGATCTCGTCCACCCAGCCTACCGTGGTCTGGTTATCGTGGGTGCCTGTATATACTACGCTGTTGGAGCCGTAATTATGCGGCAGATAATCGCTGGCTTCCCTGGGATCGAAGGCGAACTGCAGCACCTTCATTCCCGGATAGCCGGTCCTCTTCACCATTCTCAGCACGGCAGGGGTCAGATATCCCAGATCCTCGGCGATCACTGCCTTTTTCCCCAGCTTTTCCTTCATTACCCTGAAGAAATCGAAATCCGGCCCTTTCTCCCAGTGTCCGAATTCCGCGGTTTCGTCTCCGTAGGGAATGGAATAATAGGATTCGAAGCCCCTGAAATGGTCGATCCGCAGGATATCATACCATTTGAAGCAGAAAGCGATCCGCTTCATCCACCAGTCATATCCGGTCTGCTTATGGTAGTCCCAGCGGTAAAGAGGATTGCCCCACAGCTGGCCCGTGGCGGAAAAAGCATCCGGCGGGCAGCCCGCCACCGCGAGGGGCGTCCCGTCCTCGTCCAGCTGGAACAGCTCCGGGTTCGCCCAGGTGTCCGCACTGTCCAGGGCCACATAGATGGGCAGATCCCCGATAATGCTGATCCCCTTTTCATTCGCGTATTCCTTCAGCTTTGTCCACTGCTTTGTGAAAAGGAACTGCTGGAAACGGTAAAAGCCGATCTCCTTTGCGAATTTCTCCCGGCTTTTTGCAAGCGCTTCCTTCCTGCGGTTCTTCAATCCCTCTTCCCAGGTTAAGAAAGCCGCCCCGTCCAGGGAATCCTTGACGGCCATATACAGGGCATAATCCTCCAGCCAGAAAGCGTTTTCCTCCACGAACGCCTGATACGCCGGATCCGTCTCAATTCCGGAGCGTTCATAGGCCTTACGCAGGATGTCAAAACGGGCCAGATAGATCTTCTCATAGTCGATATAGTTTTCGTTGTCCCCGAAATCACAGGCATCGCATTCCTCTTTTGTAAGCCATCCCGCCCGGATCAATTTTTCCAGGTCGATAAAATAGGGATTGCCCGCAAAGGTGGAAAAGGACTGATAGGGAGAATCCCCATAGCCTGTGGGGCCCAGCGGCAGGATCTGCCAGATCTTCTGCCCTGCCTTCTCCAGGAAATCCACAAATTCGTATGCCTCTTTGGAAAATGAACCGATCCCGTATTTTGACGGGATGCTGGTGATTGGCATTAAGATACCGCTTCTTCTCATGAATGATTACCCCCGCTCCGAAACGGAACCGGGCGGCCCTTCCGGTCAGCCGCCTTTGTCCGTTCTTTCTTAAAATGATTTAACCGCATGCATCCGTTTACGGCACGGATCCGTCTTATCTTCCGTCACAGCTTCCAGATGTCCCTGTTGTATTCCCGGATGGTTCTGTCCGAAGAGAAGAAACCGGCCTTGGCGATATTCACCAGCACCTTTTTCTTCCAGCTCTCCCGATCCAGATAATCCTCCAGCATCCGGTCCTTGACCTCGATATACTCTTCCAGATCCAGAAGGGTCATGAACCAGTCCTTATTCAGAAGCTCCTTATAAAGGCGCTCCAGGTTCTCCTTATGGCCGCTGGCCAGCGCCTGTTTTCCGACGATGAAATCCACCGCCTCCCTGATCACCGGGCTCTTCTTATAGTAATCCTTCGACACGTAATCCGCCTTCTCATAGTGGCCGATGACGGTCTCGGAATCCTTACCGAAGATATAGATGTTCTCGTCGCCCACCAGATCGTGGATCTCCACGTTCGCGCCGTCCGCCGTGCCCAGCGTCACCGCGCCGTTGAGCATGAACTTCATATTGCCGGTGCCGGAAGCCTCCTTGGACGCCAGGGAAATCTGCTCGGAAATATCACAGGCAGGAATCAGCTTCTCCGCATAGCTCACGTTATAATTCTCCACCATCACGACCTTCATATACCGGTTAACATCCGGATCGTTGTTCACGATATCCTGGAGTACCAGGAGCAGATGGATGATATCCTGGGCGATGATATAGGCAGGAGCCGCTTTCGCGCCGAAAATAAAGGTGACCGGTACGGAAGGCTTCTTTCCCTTCTTGATCTCCAGATATTTGTGGATAATATACAGGGCGTTCATCTGCTGCCGCTTATATTCATGCAGCCTCTTGATCTGGATATCGTAAACGGAATTCGGATCGATCTCCACGCCCTCTTTTTCCTTGATATAGGCGGCCAGCTCCACCTTGTCGTCCGTCTTGATTGCGGCCAGCTTATCCAGGAATTCCTGATCGTCCGCATAATCCAAAAGCTTCTCCAGTTCGTCCGCGTTCTTTTTATATCCGTCCCCGATGGTTTCGGAAATCAGGGCAGCCAGCTCCCTGTTGCAGGAAAGGAGCCATCTGCGGAAGGTAATGCCGTTGGTCTTATTGTTGAATTTCTCCGGATAGAGCTTATAGAACGAATTCAGCTCCGTATCCTGGAGAATCCGGGTATGGATGGCCGCCACGCCGTTCACGGAGAAGCCGTAGTGGATATCCATATGGGCCATGTGCACCCGGTCGTTTTCGTCGATGATCTGAACCTTGGGATCCTCATACTTCTCCCGGATCCGCTTATCCAGCTCTTTGATGATGGGAACCAGCTGGGGAACGGCCTTCTCCAGATATTCCAGAGGCCATTTCTCCAGAGCCTCCGCCAGGATGGTGTGGTTGGTATAAGCGCATGTGCGGCTCACCACGTCGATGGCCTCATCCATGGAAAATGCCTTATCCTCCACCAAGATGCGGATCAGTTCCGGGATGATCATGGACGGATGGGTGTCGTTGATCTGGATCACCGCATGCTCATCCAGCGTATGCAGATCGTAGTGCTTCTCCTTCATCTCTTTTAAGATCAGCTGGGCGGCATTGCTCACCATGAAATACTGCTGATAAATGCGCAGCAGGTTTCCCGCCTCGTCCGAATCGTCCGGATAAAGGAACAGGGTTAAATTCTTCCCGATCGCTTCCTTATCAAAGGTAATACCCTTCTTTACGAGCCCCTCGTCCACGGACTCCAGGTCGAAAAGGCGCAGCTTGTTCACGCCTCCCTCATATCCGATCACGTCCACATCATACAGCCTGGAAACCACCTTCGTATCCCCGAAGCTAACCTCAAAGCTGGTATCCGTCCTGGTGAGCCAGGAATCCTTTTCCAGCCAGGTATCCTTCTCGGCCGTCTGCAGACGATCCACGAACTTCTGGTGGAAAAGGCCGAAATGATAATTCAGGCCGATGCCCTCCCCGGGCAGTCCCAAAGTGGCAATAGAATCCAGAAAGCAGGCCGCCAGCCTTCCCAGGCCGCCGTTCCCGAGGGAAGGTTCCGGTTCCGCGTCCTCTACCCGGGACAGTTCCTTTCCATGTCCCTTCAGGATGGAATCCACCTTATCATAGATCCCCAGGTTGATCAGGTTATTGGAAAGAAGCTTCCCGATCAAAAATTCCGCGGAGATATAATAAACCCTCTTGTTCCCGCTGATGGGAATGGTATTGTGCATCATGTCCTTCACAAGGCCCAGCAGCACGCCGTAGAGCTCCTTATCCGAACATTCCTCCAGCGTCTTCCCAAACAGCTTTTCCGCCAGGGCAACCATTTCCTGTTCCATCTTCTCTTCGATGATCTCCCTCTGAATCGTATCCATCACTGCCATATTAACCTCCGTTTTTGCACATCCTGCGTGCGCAATCTTTTAACTAATAATATCAAGATACTGCATTCTTACCAGTTCATAGCCCGGCGTGAGCCGTCTGCCCGTACCGCCTTCCAGCAGCCTGGCCATCTCCTCCATCGCCACGGCGGAAACCCGGCGAAAATCCTGCTTCACCGTGTTCATCTGTTTTCCGGCATATCCCATCAGCGTGATCCCGTCAAATCCGCAGACCGGACGGAAAATATCCATCTCCTGCAGGGCCCGCATGGCCCCTATGGCCATCAGATCCGACGCGCAGGAGATCATATCCGCTCCCGCACCGTGGGCAAATGTCAATTCCCGCGCCTTCTTCTCGCTGAAATCGCCCCGATGCACTGTGAGGGAAAGTCCCTCTTCCTGCGCCAGCCTCCACATGCCTGCCAGCCGCTCTCTGGTGACGTATCCGTCCTTCTTTCCGGCGATGTAGAGGACCGCCTTTCCCCGGTTTTCCCGGAGGGTCTTCTTCGCCACGTCGTACTGCGCCTGTGCATGGTCGATCCCCACGCAGGACGTATTCTCGTTTACGAAGGGGGCGTCCACCGCCACTACCTTGAACTGCTGCCCGTCGATCATCGCATGGAGCACATCGTCGTCCCGGCCCATCCCGTAGATCAGGAGCCCTTCTATGCTCTGGGCCTGAAAATAACGGACGATATCGTCCACCCCTCTGTCCCTGATCATGGAAAAAAAGACCGTGATCACATCCAGCTTTTCTTCCTGCGCCCGGTTAATGGCCCCGGAAAGATACTGCATGGCCACCTCGTCCACCGCCTGCGTGCTCTGGTTGATCAGAAGCGCCACCCGGCCTGCCCTCTTCGACGAAAGGGCCGACGCGATGGTATTGGGGGTAAAATTCAGCTCCCGGACCGCTCCGTTCACTTTTTCCCTGGTTTCTTCGCTGACATTGGGATAACCGTTGACCACCTTGGAGACCGTGGAGACCGCCACTCCGGCCCGCCGGGCCACATCCTTTATGGAAGTCATTTACATCCCTTTTCCTTTCCCGGAAATGCCGTTTTGGGAAACACTGTTCTTGGAAATATAGTTTCGAAAACTATGTTTCCTGATCCCGGCAAATGCCGGACAATGTCCGGAAAACGTTTTCCTTAAGGCTGATAATACTCCCACTCCGAAATTTTGTCAAGATGTGTTTTTTGTTTTCCAGGCAAACGCATGAACGCTCCTGCGCCACCGGAGCCGGACAGGGCCGCAGCAAGGGCGCAGGAGCGTTCATGCGTTTGTCATATACTGTTTGAAGGACACTTTCTAATTACCATATGACATCTGCTCCATACCTCGTTTTTATAAGAAAATACATCCTTTGTTATGCTCTCCTCAACGAAACCGACTTTCTCATAGCAATGTTTTGCCGCAGTATTTTCGTCAAATACGTTCAATCGGACCGCTTGAACGCCCGTTATATCGAAGGCATATTTTAAGGCTAACTTTAACATTTCCTTTCCGTATCCCGATCCCCGCTTCTTACGGTCCACTATAATAAACTTGAGAAAACCCGTATTGTCGTCAGTATTGACGGAATAGCAGAAGAATCCGATGATCTCTCCGCTGTTTTCCGTTGCCACATAAGCGCTGTCAGTCCATTCCAAGGCATTTTTCTCCAAAAGAGTACGAAGACTATCTTTTGTAGCAGGATATGGAATACGGTTGGCACACCACAAGGCATGAATCCTCTCATCATCTATCCACTCTTCTATATACCCATAATCCTTACTCTCTATATACGGCCTTATCCTCAATTTCATCCCTCCTTCTATTCCGGTCTGTTTTAGAAAAATCTCCTCCCGCAGCGAGGAGTTTCTCCCCGGACACGATCGTCCGAAGCAGATAAACGGCCCCATTAGAAACGGGCCAAAGTTTCGGCAGCATTACGGGAAGAAGGATCCGCCCCGCCCATACCGGCGTCCCCCTCGATATCCACAAAGAAACGGCAGCCCGCCGAATGCTCAGCGCAGCTGCCGTTTTCTTCATCCCCTGCAGGATTTTATTTTCTCACAAGATGACGCGGCACACCGCCGACGAACAGAGGCTGAAGCTCGCCCATGATCAGCGGCCTTGCATACTTCTCGTAACCCTCGTTCACGTCGCAGCCGTCCTCGGTAATCCACTCTGCGGGAACGGGCCTCTCCACGTTCGCGATTGCGTGGATATCATAGGCGCTGGTACCGCACTGATAAGGATCATCCCCGTTACGATCCAGAGTGATCATCATACCGGTCTTGCCCTCCTGGGCAGCCACAACCGCATCATATCCCACCTGGAAGGCTTCGTTGATATCCGTTAAGGAAGCCAGATGGGTAGCCGCACGCTGCAGAGTGGAGAATTCCACTGCACGGGTCTTCAGGCCGGTTTCCGCAGCCACTTTGTTGGCCAGGGTAGCCGCACAGCCGGAAAGCTGCTTGTGACCGAATGCATCCACGAAGTCGGAGGCATTGCCCAGTTCGCACACGAAACGACCGTCCGCCAGGGTGATGCCCTCGGATACGGCGATCACGACAGAGGACTTGGTGGCTGCCAGGTATTTTACCTTCTCCATGAACTTGTCCAGATCAAAGGTAACCTCAGGCAGATAGATGGCATCCGGGCCGGAGCAGTCGTCGCCGCGGCTCAGTGCGGCCGCCGCGGTCAGCCAGCCCGCATGGCGGCCCATGATCTCAACGATGCACACGGTGGGCTTTTCCACGCCGAAGGACTCGTTGTCGCGGATGATTTCCTTCATGCTGGTGGCAATGTATTTGGCCGCGGAACCGTAACCCGGGCAGTGGTCGGTTACCGGCAGGTCGTTGTCGATGGTTTTGGGAACGCCCATGAAACGCTGCGGCTTATTGTGAGCGGCCGCATAATCGGACAGCATCTTTACCGTATCCATGGAGTCGTTTCCGCCCGCATAGAACAGGCACTCGATATCATGCTTCTCCATGATCTCGAAAACCTTCTCGTATACTTCTTCATGCCCCTCAATCTTGGGCATTTTAAAACGGCAGCTTCCCAGGAATGCGGAGGGAGTCCTCTTGAGCATCTCGATCCCCGTCTCGTCATCCAGATATTCTCCCAGATCGATCAGGTTGTCCTGCAGGAAGCCCTGAATCCCGTGAACCATACCATAGATCTTCTTCACACCCAGTTTCTTGGCGGCCGCATATACGCCGGCGACGGACGAATTGATTACGGCGGTGGGGCCGCCGGACTGGCCTACTACGATATTTCCTCTCATCTTAACCTCCATTCTGCCGCCGTAGAGCGGCTCGCAATTCAAAGGGAACTCAATCGAAAAACAATTCTGAAACCGTCTAGCATTATAGCAGATTCGTTTCCTTATTACAAGTACCTTGCGCAAGGTTTCAGCTCTGACGCTTAAATATACATTTCTTCTCCTGTACACCCCGGGATTCCTGTTCTGCAGAACTCTCCGCTCACGCCTGTGCCTTTTGGCACATAAAATCCCTGTGTCCTTTT
>JAETRI010000126.1 GCA_021770245.1 Lachnospiraceae bacterium | reverse complement strand
TGAAAATTAAAATTTTCAATCTTACGGATTTAGGCCTATTCCCGTTTTGGAAAGACCCAAAACGGGAAAGGCAGGGGTATAAGATTGAAAATTAAAATTTTCAATCTTACGGATTTGGGCCTATTCCCGTTTTGGAAAGACCCAAAACGGGAAAGGCAGGGGTATAAATATGACAGCTGAAACGGTAATTGTATCGGTCATTCTACTGATTAGTATAGCGCCAATGATTATCATAGGGATCAGCCAGTATAGAAGTAAAGATCCGGTCGGCTTTTGGTCCGGGAAGAAGCCTCCCCGAAAGGAACAGATTACGGATGTAACAGCCTATAACAGAAAGCATGGTCTTATGTGGATCCTGTATGGAACAGGGTTAATGCTTTGCTTTGTCTGCGGGCTTCCCTTCGGCGGATTCATTGCGGCATATCTGTGTACGGCTGAAGTGATAGGCGGCATATTTATGATGATTGCTTATCACAATAAACTGAACCGCATCTACTGCAATAAGGAAGGATGACAGCGCTGCAAACGCAGTATTCTATAACTATCTTTACATAATTTAATCAGGGCATTCCTCTGGCCGATACGGCCGGTTTGTATCGGCAGGTACCGCAGTCCTTTGAAAAATCAAGGGGCTGCGGTTTCTGCATGTGTTAAAATAATACAAAAAAGACAAAAAGCATTCCAACCAATGGTTGAATTCCCGCAATCCGATTATCGGTATGTGTAAAAAAATACAAACAGGTGTATCGTTTAAGGCGAAAGGAGAAAGTACGATGAATCAGATAGAGATCGGAAAATTTATTGCCAAATGCCGTAAAGAGAAAAAACTGACTCAAATGCAGCTGGCGGAAAAACTGAACATTACAGACAGGGCCGTATCCAAATGGGAAACGGGGAAGAGTATGCCCGATTCGTCTATCATGTTAGAGCTCTGCGAAATACTGGGAATTACGGTAAACGAGCTGTTGAGCGGAGAAGAAATTGAAAGGGAAAGCTATGAAAAAAGGGCAGATGAAAATTTGATTGCTTTGAAAAGGAAGGATGAAAATAACATGACAAAGAATATGCTGATTTCCATTTTATTTTCGGCAGCACTCTTGATAGGAATTATGGTATGTCTTATTTGCAATATTGCAATATCCGGCAATTTAACATGGTCACTCATCCCGGTCTGCTCCATCGTCTTTGCATGGGTCATCTCTTTTCCGAGTATGATATTGGGGAAAAGAGGGGTTGTCGTAAGCTTAATATCATTCAGCGTTTTTATCGTTCCCTATTTGTTTATATTGAGCAGTTTGATAAAAGTGAAAGAAGTATTTTCGGTCGGCGCAGCGGTGTCGGTGCCTTCCGTCGCATTTCTGTGGATAATAGCAGCAGTTTTTAAACGCATTGGGAAAGAAAGGATGTTGGCTGCCTGGGGAGCGGCCTTTTTACTGGCCATACCGTTTCTGATCATTGTCAATGTCATACTATCAAAAATGATAGGGGAGCCCGTTCTCGATATATGGGATATGCTGTCCGTCTTTTTGCTTCTGATAGCGGCATTCGTTTCTTTTCTTTGCGGCTACGCTAAGAAAAAGGGACTGGTGAAATAAAAGGCTGTTAACTTTTCTGCTTCGAACATTTACCGTGAAAAGTTCCGATTTTGCATTCCTTTTTCCAATATTTTAGTATATAATGAACATATCGCAGCCAAAGGAGGAGGTTTACATATGGCAAAAATATTTGCGACCACGAATCCCGGGATCAGCGAACGGGAAAAGAGGAACATGGAACGGTCCAGGAAGATCGCGTCCCAGGGGATGGTGCTTTTGGAAAACGACGGGGCCCTTCCCCTTCCCGGCAGCACGAAAAAAGTTGCTCTGTACGGCAACGGCGCAAGGCGTACCGTAAAGGGAGGGACAGGCTCCGGGGATGTGAACAGCCGTTTTATTATCAACATCGAACAGGGGCTGGAAGAAGCGGGTCTTACCGTCACCACCAAGGGCTGGCTGGACCGCTATGACGAGAAGGTGGAGAACGCCCGGCAGGCCTACTTCGCAGACCTGAAAAAGCAGATAGGGGAAGGGGGAGAAGGAGCCTTTATGCTCCTGTTCACCCAACCCTTCCAGGAGCCGGCCGTCGTTCCGGTGACGGAGGAGGATATTCAGGCTTCCGATACGGATACCGCCGTTTATGTGATTTCCCGGAATTCCGGGGAAGGCAAGGACAGGGCGCCCGTGGCCGGGGACTATGAGCTGTACGAGGAGGAGAAGGAGGCCATCGCGCTGGTGGCGGGAAGATACGAGAAGACGGTGGTCGTTCTGAACGTGGGAGGCGTGGTGGATACGAAGTTCCTGCGCGCCACCCAAGGGATCAATGCCGTCCTTCTCATGAGCCAGGCGGGAAATATCGGCGGTTATGCCCTGGCGGATGTGGTGACCGGGAAGGTGACGCCCAGCGGGCATCTGACCACCACCTGGGCGGAGAATTATACCGACTATCCTTCGGCGGAGACCTTCAGCCATATGAACGGGGATATTCACGATGAGTATTATAAAGAAGGGATCTACGTGGGTTATCGTTATTTCGATTCCTTCAATATTTCCCCGGCCTATCCGTTCGGCTATGGTTCCTCTTACACTTCCTTTGAAGTGGAAACCACGGAAGTATGCGCGGATGCAGGGCAGGTGAGCGTGACCGTGAAGGTTACGAACACGGGAAAGACTTATTCCGGCAGGGAAGTGGTGCAGATTTATTATTCCGCGCCCGCAGGAAAGCTGGAGAAGCCCTATCAGGAGCTGGCCGCTTACACAAAGACCAGGGAGCTGGCTCCCGGCGAAAACCAGACGCTGACCATCAGCTATCCTTTTGCGGAAATGGCTTCCTATGATACGGATCGGGCCTCTTGGGTTATGGAGGCGGGTACCTACTATATCAGAGTGGGCACCAGCTCCAGGAATACCAGGGTGGAAGCGGCCGTCTGCCTGGACGAGCCCGCGGTGACGCAGGTCTTGTCCAACCGTCTGCAGCCGGACTGCGAGCTGGACGAGTTCAGCCGCGGGGAAGCTGCCACGTATTCCTATGCGCAGGAAGACGCCGAGAAGGAAGCGGCGGTGAAGCTGTCCGTAAAGGCGGCGGATGTGGCGTGCAGGAAGGCGGAATACCGGGCGCAGAATCCGCAGATTCCGGCCGATGCCTTTGGGGAGAAGATCACCCTCCAGGATGTCATGGATAAAAAGGCTTCTCTGGACGAACTGGTGGCTCAGCTGAGCGTGGCGGAAATGGCCGATCTGTGCGTGGGAACCTCCAGAGGCGGCTTTGGAAGCGAGTCTATTATAGGAGCGGCCTCCGCCGCCTGTCCCGGCGCGGCGGGAGATACCACATCGGCGCTTTTGGAAGACCGGGGCGTGATGAATATGATCCTGGCGGACGGCCCCGCAGGCCTGCGCCTGTCCACCAGCTTTGTGGCGGATAAGGACAATAACTTGATTCCGGGGGCGGGACAGTCGGCGCTGCCCGGCATGGATCTTCTGGGTCTGGCAGGGGAGGAACCGGAAATCCCGGCGGACGCGGTGACCTATTATCAGTACTGCACGGCGATTCCCATCGCCACCCTGCTCGCCCAGTCCTGGGACGTGGATGTGATCGCCCAGGCCGGGGATATTGTGGGAGAAGAGATGGAGGAACTGGGCGTTACGCTTTGGCTTGCTCCGGGCATGAACATCCACAGGAATCCCCTGTGCGGCAGGAACTTCGAATACTATTCCGAGGATCCTTTGGTGGCGGGTATGTGTGCGGCGGCGGATACCCTTGGTGTGCAGAAGCATCCGGGTGTGGGCACTACCATAAAGCACTTCGCTTTTAACAACCAGGAGGACAACCGGATGCATACCAACGGCCACATTAGCGAGCGCGCCATCCGGGAGATCTACTTAAAAGGCTTTGAAATCGCCGTGCGCGCGTCCCAGCCCATGTCCATCATGACTTCCTATAACCTGGGCAACGGCATTCATACGGCGAACAGCTGCGACCTGCTTACCGCCATCGCCAGGGATGAATGGGGCTTTGCGGGCGTGGTGATGACCGACTGGGGAACCACGGGCGGCGTCGAGATGAATCCGGGCGAAACCTTCAAATATGGCAGTTCCAGCGCGGCGGGCTGTGTGAAAGCGGGAAATGATCTTATCATGCCCGGTTCCCAGAACGATGTGGACGATATTATCCGCTCCGTGGATGCGGCGGAAGGAAGCGTGCCCTGCCCCATTACCCTGGGGGATCTGCAGGCCTGCGCGAAGCGCATTTTGTCCATCGTGGCGCAGAGCTCCTGCTATCGGGAAGCCGTTCCCTATGCCGCTAAGAAGTGCGGCCTGGAAGGATATGTGTCCGTAAAATAGCGTGAAATCTTCGATTTCACAGGAAACGAAAGTTTCCTTAGCCTGATTTGGATGCCTGCCGAGGCGGGCGGACGGTGCGCATGTTCCGAAAAGAAAAAAGGCGGCAATACCCTGCGGAGAAAGAGAGAAACTCCGCAGGGTATTTGCGACAAACGCATGAGCGGCTCTGCTGCCCCTGCGCCACCCCTGCCCGGCCCTACGGCGCGTGATGATCCATCGGGGACCCGCTTTCGCTCAGCCAAAAACGCAGCGGTACTAGATAGAAAAATGACCTACGGTCATTTTTCTATCGGGAATTTGTGCTATCGCACAAAGTTCCCTCTGT
>JAETRI010000125.1 GCA_021770245.1 Lachnospiraceae bacterium | reverse complement strand
ACGAAAAAAGCGTGCAGTAAGAAACGGCACACTTTCGTAACTGTTCTTTTCACCTTGCGAATTTAATCTACGGTAAAGCTGCAGTAGATGGGTACTTTATTTCGCCGCGGTACACTATGCCTGCGGGGAAAACGGGGATATCTTCACGTTCGTGGAGCGGATGGAGGGAATTTCGTTCCGGGAAGCGTTCCTGTTGCTGGGAGGGACCTACTCCCAGGAAGAGGAAACGTCCTTTGCGAGGAAGCTGCGCGTATATCGGAGAAGAATAGAAAAAGAGGCGGTAAGGAAGCGCCGACTGCTGGAAGGGCAGGAGAAGCGGGAACTGATCCGCCAGACGGACGGCCTGTGGTGGTGCATCCGCCTGTACCCGCCGCTGTCGGAGCCCTGGTGCGATGCATATAATGCCTGGCAGAAGGCCGTGTACAGGCTGGAATATTTAAACGGAGGGAGGTGAGGGAGGTTGAGGGAGATAAACGCCATGACGGCGGAGGATGTGATATCGGACGAGGTCCTGGAAGAGGTGTTTTCGGACGAGGATGAAATACATAAGGCGAGGATGCTGCTAAGCCTGGAAGAACGCGCGGCGGCACTGGGGGTGAAGGGAAAGTTTACCAAGATGGTGGCGGCCTACAAGCGGATGGAACGCCAGATCAGGCAGTCCGAAAAAAACCGTGCCGCCCAGCCTATGGATAACTGGACCAATTTCGAGGGCCCCTATGACAACATGTTCTGCGGTTCCTGGATCGCCCGGGAAGACGGGATATACGTCCAGAACACAGGGACCCTGGACGTGGTGGCATGCTACCATCCGATCCTGCCCATAGAGCGCCTGAAGAACCTGGAAACAGGGGAGGAGCAAATCAAGATCGCGTACAAGCGCAACGGCGCCTGGGAAGAAATCATCGTGCCGAAAACCCTGATCACTTCCGCCAATAAGATCGTAGCGCTGTCGGGGCGCGGGATCGCTGTGACAAGCGAGAATGCCCGCCTGCTGGTGAGATACCTGTCCGATGTGGAAAATATGAACGGATCGTCTATCCCGGTACAGCATTCCAGTGCCAAGCTGGGCTGGATCCGGGGAGGCTTCCTCCCTTACGACAGGGAGATCGTCTTTGACGGGGACAGCCGGTTCCGGCAGGTATTTGAAAGCATTCGGGAAGAGGGGGACAGGGAAGCGTGGTACCGGCATGTGAAAGCCCTGCGCGCTACAGGACGGATCGAGATCAAGTTTATGCTGGCTGCATCTTTTGCCAGCATCCTTTTGTATCTCGTTGGCGGGCTCCCGTTTATTGTTGATTTGTGGGGAGCAACCGAAGGAGGAAAGACGATAAGCCTGATGCTGGCCTGTTCAGTCTGGGCTAATCCTGCAGAAAGCAGCTATATAGGAGATTTTAAGACGACGGACGTGTCCCTGGAGGCCAGGGCGGACGTGCTGAACCATTTGCCGATGATGCTGGATGATACAAGTAAGGCGTCCCAGAAGATCCGCGAAAACTTTGAGGGGATGGTTTATGACTTGTGTTCCGGCAAAGGAAAGAGCCGGTCCAACAAGGAGCTGGGGATGAACCGGGAGAACCGGTGGCAGAATGCCATTCTGACGAACGGGGAACATCCGTTAACATCCTATGTCACCCAAGGTGGAGCCATGAACCGTATTTTGGAATTGGAGTGCGGAGAAAGGGTGTACAGGGATCCGCAGCATACGGCGGATATCTTGAAACAACACTACGGATTCGCGGGCAGGGATTTTGTGAACGTGGTCAAGAGGCTGGGAAAGGATGCCATACGGGAGATCCAGGCAGGATTCCAGGCAGAGCTGCGCGATGATGAGAAGATGCAGAAGCAGAGCATCTCCCTGTCAGTGATCCTGACAGCGGATCAGATCGCGACGGATTATCTTTTCCGGGACGGGCAGTATATCCCGCTGGAGGAAGCCAGGACCGTGCTGATGGACAAGGAAGAGCTTTCCGAAAACGAAAGGGCCTATGAGTTTATTGTGAGTGAGGTGGAAATCAATATCAACAAATTCAGGCCGGATCCATATACGGGAGAGTACCGGGGAGAGGTGTGGGGACGCATTGAAGACGGGTATGCGGTCATCCTGAACAATTCCTTTAAGCGGATCTGCGAGAAAGGCGGATTCTCGGGGAAATCATTTTTAAGCTGGGCCGCCAGGAACGATCTGATCCAGACGCAGGGCGGGAAAAATTTCAAAAACAAGAAATTTTACGGGAAGGCCGTCCGCTGCCTGTGGCTGAAACTGCCGGAAGAGGACGGAGGGTTTGAAGAGATCACGGAGGCGGATAAACTGCCCTTCGAATAGGAAGGCTGCACAGCCCAAGCCGTCGGGTTACACCAGGGCAAAACCCGGAAACCCGCATAAATACTGGGGAAATCGGCCGGGTTACACCGTTACACCGGTTACCCGGAGAAAATACACCTATATAGAAAAATATTTTTTTTATCAGAAGAGTGAGTATTTTTTTTCTTCCCTATAAGGGAGATGTAAAAAGTGGTGTAACGGTGTAACCGCCGCATAAACACTGGGTTTTTCGGTGTAACCGGATGGGTAACGTTACCCCGGGAAAGTGTAACAGGGGGAGAAATGGAAGACAGGAAAGCCTTTTTAGAGATTTTTAACGATATATGGAGCCTGATGGAAGTATCGGGATACGGGAGCCTGGATGATGGGAAGTGGGGAAAGTTCCTGGAATACGGAGAAAACCTGATGAAAAAGTACCGGGAGTACAGTGCGGGCCAGGAAGAGCTGTTCCGGGACATCTATATGGCAGTGCAGAAATTCTACGAGAGGAAGAACGATGAAAAGTGAGAAGGAACCGGAAAGGCCGAAGGGTCCGGTCTACTGTTACGAATGCGGCAGGGAGGTTCTTCCGGAGGACGCATATGAGTATATCAGAACCCGGAGAGGAACCGGAATATATATCCATCAAAAATGTTTCAGGAGGAAACAGGCATGAATAAAAAAGAGATACAGGAGATAAAAAAGCAGTTCAGCCCTGAGAGGCGCTGCCTTACACGGATCTGCGGATGCTTCGTGGATGGGGAAAAGGAAATCCGGATGCAGATGAGGGAAGCATTCCCTTCCCTGCCGGTGGAGGAGACTTTTAAGTATTTCAAGATTTTCCAGAAAAGCCTGTCCGGCCATCCGGGGAGGGAGCTATTGGATTTTGAATTCCCTCTGGATGCGGAGGAGCCGGGCAGCCCCTGGGAAAGCCTGTTAAAGCTGCGGGACAGCGGGCTGAAGGATGATGAAGTGCTGGGGGAATTCTACCAACGGGTGATCCGGAATTACCGCTGTCCGGATGGGTATTACATCGTCCTGGTCCATGGCCGGTATGATATCCCGGGGAAGGGCGCGGACGGGACGGGGCTGTTTGACGCATCGGATGAAGTGTATGACTTCCTGCTGTGCAGCCTGTGCCCGATGAAGCTGTCCAAGCCCGGCCTGGCATACCGGAGGGAGGCAAACCGGATTGAGAACCGGGTACTGGAATGGGTGGTGGAAGAACCGGCCCACGGCTTCCTGTTCCCTGCATTCAATGGCAGACAGGCGGATATCCATGGGATGCTGTACTACACCAGGAAGGCAGAGGACCCGCAGAGGGAATTTATCCAGGAGGTATCCGGAATCCTGCCGCGGTCCCTTATGACAGCCCGGGAGCAGCGGGAGGCATTGGGTACACTGATAGCCGGGGTGGCGGGACATGCCGATTATGAGACCGTGAGCGCCATCCATGCGTGCTTGATGGAACGGATAGAGGAGTCCGCGGATTCGCCGGAGCCTGTCATCCTTACCCGGAGGGATGTGGCCGATATTTTTGAGGAGAGCGGGATCCCGGAAGAGAGGCTGGAAGGATTTACAGCCTTGTATGAGGCAGTGGCGGGGAATAAGGGCCTGCAGGCAGATAACCTCATCGGGAGCCGGCAGATCAGCATCAAGACAGCCCATGCAGAGGTCAAGGTGGATGCGGAGAGGATGGATCTGGTGGAGAGCCGGGTGATAGACGGCAGGCAGTGCCTTGTCATAACAGTTGACGGGGGTGCGGAGCTGAACGGGATACCGGTACGGATGGCCCTGCAGGAGGGATGATGGGAAAGAATAATGCATTTATCAACCAGCAGAAAAGGCTGGCAAAAGAGATAGGGGATATCACCCCCAAAGTATACGCGGCCCTGGCGATAGCGCTGCACCGCAGACATGGCTGGGGATATAAGCGGATCAATGACCTGTTTGTGGAATCCCAGGAGATCTGGAATGAGTGTTTGCAGCTGGATGAAGCCATGTTGGACATGTGTGAAAAGGAGACTGGGATCCGCCTTCAAAGGGGGGACCCAACCCCATAAGGAACTGCCTGCCACAATAGCAAACCCGATAGAATGCGATAAAGCAAGAAAGGAGGCCGGAGCGGTGGCCACCGTAACGGGATATCCCGGCTCCTTTCGGAAGATGAGTACAGTATACAGTTTTAAAGAAGTGATGGAAGAGCAGAGGAAACCGCTGGAATACAAGATACAGAAGGCGGTGGAAGTGATACGGAAGGGATTCGGGTTATCCAGGTCCGCTGTCGGGATAGCCTTTAGCGGCGGCAAGGACTCAACGGTCCTATGGCATCTCGTACGGACCCATTTCCCGGATGCACAGTACCATGTAATCTTCGGTAACACCACGGTGGAATTCCCGG
>JAETRI010000029.1 GCA_021770245.1 Lachnospiraceae bacterium | reverse complement strand
AAAAAGGACACAGGGATTTTATGTGCCAAAAGGCACAGGCGTGAGCGGAGAGTTCTGCAGAACAGGAATCCCGGGGTGTACAGGAGAAGAAATGTATATTTAAGCGTCAGAGCTGATATTTAACTTATACTATTGTACCCACTTGAAAAGTATAATATAATAAAGTGTAACCATATAAATATTACAACAGTTTAATTCCCTTCGTATACGCCCGCCCCTCCAAGGCCCTGCCTGTGATACTCCCGCCGATATCTCTCCTCATATTTCCGCCATTTTCGGGAATCCTTATATGGATATTAAGCGGGCCGGAAACGGTTTCATGATCCGCATGTCCCGCGGCGGGCCCCGGCAGGTGCAGCGTTCCCCGTAATAGTTTGAAAGGATTCATCTGATTATGGATTACAATTCTCCCGAAATACAGCGGCTTTTGACCACAATCACAGAACGAACGGAAAACGGTCTGCTTTCCTGGAAGGTATCGGAATACGATCCCATCAGCTTCATGACGGAAACGGACGTGGATTACGAAGGCTCCGAAGCCGAAAATTTTGCCCAGAACGTCGCCTTTTACTGTCAGCTTAAAAAAGGCCGCCAGATTTGGCTGGAAACCTACGATTCCGTCGGCTTTTCCTCCCCCGGCGGTTTCCCGTCCCGCGACGAAGGCCTTTTTCTGCGCGGGCTCGGGTATTACACCCTGCGTTTTCTTTCCTCCCAGGGAAAGGTCCTCTATCGGATGGGCGCAATCATCCGCCGCAGGAGCCAGTATTCCCTTCTGTGCAGGCTGGCAGACGCAGTTTTGGAAGATACACAAAAAATTTTTTCCCGGGCTCCGGAAAACGACCCCTCCCAATTCCTGCGTTTCCTCCATGAAAGCGATAAGAGCGGAGGGCTGGAGAGACATCCGCTCTCGCTGCTGATGGCGGAATTCTACCGCCGCAGCCGCTGTCGGGATTTCCATCTCTTAGCCATGGCCTGCGCCACCGGACCGCATACAGAAAAGAGGGGATGACAGGTTTCCCCATCATCCCGGCTATTCCTCCTGCGTACCCTTTATTTGGTAAAGCTTCCACAGCTCCTCATATTCCTGCATCTTTTCCCGAAACAGCTTATCGTCCTTCAGCGCGGCCCTGGCCGCCTTTAAAATATATACCAGCACGCGGATCTCATAGTCGTCGCAATCCTCCACCACCTCCACCAGCTCCTTCCGGAATACCTGCCCGCTGCACTTTACGCTGTCGCAGAGCAGTTCGTCCGTGGAAACCGCCAGCGTGTTGGCGATGTTCACCAGCATGCCCAGGCTCGGCGACCCGCTGCCGGACTCGATATTGCTGACATGTACGATGCTCACATTCAACAGCTCCGCCAGCTTTTCCTGCGTCATCCGCGCCTTCTGTCGGGCAAACTTGATTCTCCTTCCCATCGCTTTGTGATCTATGACCATTTGCAGATACCCTCTCTCATCAGGATATTTAACTGCAAATATTTTATCCACATAGATAGTTTTATATAATAAACTATTTGAATGTTTTTCTACAATTAATATAATATGATACCAGGGTCCCAAGGTCATGTATTGACATGCAAGCATGTCAATACATGACCTTGGGACCCGCAAAACACCGAAAAGGAGCCATTTTTCATAAGAAAAATGAGCGGATTTGAGGTGTTTTAGGATTGCGGGAGCACGTAGTGCGGAGCAATCCGTGGTATCATAGGGGTCAAAATACCTTTTGACCCCAACATCATAACATCAATTAATCTTGCCCAAAATCATAACTTCTTCCCGCATCCCCGGCAAGGCACGTCTTTCCGAAGGCTTCCCGCATCCGCGCTATCGCCTCCGTTCCGGTACAGTGCAGAGGAATGATATGGGCAAAACCATACCCCCTTAATCCCTGAACGGTATCCTCTATCCTCCGGTTTCCGCAGCCCCGCAGATGCATTCCCGCCAGCAGGAAACGGAATCTTTCCCCGGGAAAAGCCCCTTTTACCCGTTCCAGGCAGTTGAGGATTCCCACATGGGCGCATCCCGCAAAAACAGCCAGCCCTTCATCGGTCCGTATCACCAACAACTGCTCGTCCGCCATGGGATCCGGCAGAATCCGCTCTCCCCTTTGTACATAAAAAAGGCCGGGCTGTTTTTCCTGGGGCACCACCGCCGGTATCTCCCCCAACACGTAGATATCCGGGAAAATTTCCTCCTTTTCCTTCGTAAAATGAAAGGCAAAGGGCATTTTGCGCTCCCGCCAGGGTATTCCGATCTCCCGGAAGGCCGTTTTGTCCCTGCCTGTACATAACTTTTTCTCCAGCGCCGTCCGCCGCATATAAACCACGGGAGGTTTTTCCCCCGCATACTCCTCCAGTCCGCCCGTATGGTCATAATGCCCGTGGCTTAAAACGATCCCGTCCAGCTCCTCCAGGCTGATCCCCATCCGTCCTGCGTTATGGCGATACACGCCGCTCTGCCCCGCATCGAACAAAAGCCGCCTGCCCTTTGCTTCCACCAGCACGGACAGCCCATGTTCCGCCAAAAGCCCCCTCGCGTTCACCGTATTTTCCGTCAATATGGCTATCTTCACGTCCGTTCCCCCCATGTCTGTTTATTTCCGATGATAGCATATATGCCGGAGGATGAAAAGACCCTGTTCGGCCGGAACCAGGACAAATGCAGGATGGGCCCTGCGGCCGGGATCACGGCAAACGCAGGAAAAATTCACTTTTTCCAAAAAATGCGTTGACAGCCTGCCTTCCGTAAGCTATAATAATTTTTGCGTCACGGCTGAGTGAATGGCGGGGTGTGGCTCAGCTTGGCTAGAGCGCCTGGTTTGGGACCAGGAGGTCGCAGGTTCGAATCCTGTCACCCCGATGGACAAAACTACTGATGCGGGTGTAGTTCAATGGTAGAACACCAGCCTTCCAAGCTGGATACGTGGGTTCGATTCCCATCACCCGCTTGCGGGTATTTTCCCGCTCATGCGTTTCCTTTTACAGGATCCGCGAGAATAAAGCATCAGTCAAACAGCCCTGTTGCATTATTGCAAGGTGTTCCCGTAGTGTGTGTCCGTAGCTCAGCTGGATAGAGCAACGGCCTTCTAAGCCGTGGGTCGGGGGTTCGAATCCCTTCGGGCACATTAAGGGGCGCGAATTTCCGCAATCCATATGGTGGGTATAGCGCAGCTGGTTAGCGCGCCAGATTGTGGCTCTGGAGGCCAAGGGTTCGAATCCCTTTATCCACCTTTTTGGGCTATCGCCAAGCGGTAAGGCACAGGACTTTGACTCCTGCATTCGCTGGTTCGAATCCAGCTAGCCCAGTTTCTGCCGGTCCCCTATCATAAGGGCCGTGACGGAAGCCGGTTCTTTTTTTATATTTGCGGAGCACTAGCTCAGTCGGTAGAGCACCTGACTTTTAATCAGGTTGTCGGGGGTTCGAATCCCCCGTGCTTCAGTCGATAAGATATCCCGGAAAAGCCTGGTTCTATGCGGTTTTCCGGGATTGTTTAGTCTTATCCGTAACCATATTTTATACTTTTTACCAAAGGATTGCCAGCGAGGTTTCGATCATAGATTACTCAAAGGTTGCCGGGGGCGAATCCCCCTTGCTTTACTCATTCATATTCCCGGGAAGCCATGTTTTAAACGGCGTCCCGGGGAATTGTCGTTTGATGTAATTTTTGAATGGACGTATGTCTTTTCACTATGATATAATAACGATAAAGTATCCGTGGACGGAACGGGCCATGCGCTTACCCCGATACCGCGCCCCCATTTCCCGCACGGAAAACCATAGGTTCAGCCAAAAAGGAGAAAAGAAATGAAGAGCATCCGAAAGAAAAATCACAGTATGTCTGATGGCAACTGTCCTGACTGCTCTGGCTGCGGTGGGCACATCCAGTATTTTTCTCAACTACAGGAGCACCATCGCCACGGTGGACCAAATGATGAGTGAAACCGCCGTACTGGCCGCAGAACGCATCGAACAGGAGCTTGGCGCCTATCGGAACGTGGCCATGGATACGGGCTGCATCCCTCAGCTGTCCGACGATACCGTCTCTGTGGAAGAAAAGCAGGCCGTCATCAACGAACGCGTCCGTATGCACGGCTTCCAGCGGGGCAACCTCATCGGAACGGACGGCATCCGTCTGTTTGACGGCAAGGATTATTCGGACCGGGAGTACGTCAAGCAGGCGATGCAGGGAAATGTCTATGTATCGGAGCCGCTTATCAGCAAGATCACCGGAGAATTATCCATTATGGTGGCGGCGCCTCTCTATGCCGGCGGAAACCAGAGCGGCCAGATCGTAGGCGTCGTCTATTTCGTGCCGCCGGAAACTTTTCTGAATGACATCGTCTCTTCCATCAAGGTCGGGGAAAGCAGCCGGGCCTATATGATCAATAAAACCGGCGATACGATTGCCGATGTCACTCTGGATACCATTACCACCCAGAACATCGAACGGGAAGCTTCAAACGACGGCTCCCTCAAGGATCAGGCCGCCATCCACGCAGCCATGCGGAAGGGAGAAAACGGCTTCGGCAGTTTCCGCGGTTCGGACGGAATACGGTTTGCGGCCTATGCCCCGGTGGGGAATACGGACGGCTGGAGCGTTGCCGTCACTGCGCTCAAGTCGGAATATCTGGCCGATACATATTTCGGTATCCTCATCAATATCATTGTAATCTCCGCTTCCATTCTGGCCTCCATCGTGGTCGCCCTGAAGCTGTCCGGCAATATCAGCAATCCCATGCGGGCATGCGCCAAGCGGATGAAGCTTCTGGTGGAAGGCGATTTGAAGTCGCCCGTCCCGCAGACCAGCGGCCGGGACGAGACGGCCGAACTGACGCGTTCCACCGCGGAGATGGTGGATGGGCTGAATACCCTCATTAACGATATCGCTTATCTGCTCACCGAAATGGCCAATCAGAACTTCGATATCCAATCTCCCCACCGGGATGCCTATGTGGGCGGGTTCCAAAGCATCCTGTTATCCATGCGTAACCTGAAAGTCGAATTGAGTAATACCATGCGCCAGATCGATAATGCCGCAGGGCAGGTCTCTTCCGCCAGCGGACAGGTCTCTGTCGGCGCCCAGACGCTGAGCCAGGGATCCGTGGAACAGGCCAGCTCTGTCGAGGAATTGGCGGCCACCATCACCGAAATCTCCGAAAGCGCGAAGAAAACCTCCGCCGCTGCCGAGGAAGCAGGTCAGTTCGTGGGAAGGGCCGGGGCACAGCTGGGCATCAGCGTGGAATATGTCAAAGAATTGAACGTCGCCATGGAAAAGATCTCCCGCTCCTCCGAAGAAATCTCCAGGATCATCGCCACCATCGAGAGCATCGCTTTCCAGACCAACATCCTGGCGCTGAACGCCGCTGTGGAAGCCGCACGGGCAGGTTCCTCCGGCAAGGGCTTTGCGGTCGTTGCGGACGAGGTACGCAATCTCGCTTCCAAATCGGATGAAGCGGCCAAGGCCACCAAGGAATTGATCGAGAGCTCCATCACGGCCGTCAGCGAAGGCAGCCAGGTCGTGGATAAGGTTACGGAATCCCTGGAGCTTACCAGCACCATTGCGGGCAATGTGACGACCCAAATGGACATTGTGATGGAGGCCGTAGCAAATCAGACCACCGCCATCTCCCAGGTCACCGAGGGAATCGACCAGATTTCCTCCGTAGTGCAGACCAACAGCGCCACCGCCCAGGAGAGCGCGGCAGCCAGCGAGGAATTGTCCGCCGAGGCGAGCGGTCTGAAACAGTTGGTGGATCGTTTTACCCTCGCACGCGACTAGAGGACGGACAGCGAGCCGTCTCATACGGAGCGCAGGCGGGCTGCTTCCCGCCGCGCCCGGTTCATGCCACGGCTTTTATCCGACCGCAGCGGCAGGATAGCTTCCTGCCGACGAAAAGGCCCCTGCAGCCGGCTTCGATGTTTCCCGCATCGATCCGTTTGTACAGGGGCCTTTCTTTTTGGGTTCCATATGACCTTGCAGACGATCTGCCGCGCAGGATATGGCATGTGGGCTATTGGATATATATGTTGGTATATCTCATCAAGCTCTCGTCGATCTGTCTCGCAGCCTCCCTGCCTTCACGGATAGCCCAAACCACCAGGGACTGGCCCCGGTGCATGTCTCCCGCGGTGAAAATTCTGTCCGCACTGGTCTGATAGGCTCCGGGGGCGGTTTTCACATTGGTTCTGGCATCCAGCTCCACCCGGAATGCATCCGTAACGTATTTCTGGCTGCCCAGAAATCCCGCGGCGATCAGAACGAGATCTGCCTCCAAGATCTGTTCGCTTCCCTCTATCTCTTTCCTCTGTATGCGTCCCGTCTCCGGATCCCTTTCTTCCCGAAGCTTTACGATTTTAACGGCCTTCAGGTTTCCGTGTTTGTCCTTCAGAAATTCCTTCACCGTGGATTCGTAGATACGGGGATCGCGGCCGAACAGAGCGATCGCCTCTTCCTGTCCGTAATCGGTCTTACGGATCCGTGGCCACTGGGGCCAGGGGTTCTCCTCCGTCCTCTGCCTGGGAGCCTCCGGCATCATCTCGATCTGAGTAACGGATCTGCAGCCGTGGCGGACGGCCGTACCCACGCAGTCGTTTCCGGTATCTCCGCCGCCGATGATAACCACATGTTTCCCCGCGGTATCCACATATTTTTTATCCGTAAAATCGGAATCCAGAAGGCTTTTTGTATTGGCAGTAAGGAAATCCACGGCAAAGCAGATCCCCTTTGCATCCCTGCCGGGGACGTCGATATCCCTGGGATTGGAAGCACCGCAGGCCAGAAGAATCCGATCGTATTCCTTTAGAAGCTGCGCCGGTTTGATTTCCCTTCCCACATCCGCGTTTGTGAGGAAGGTTACTCCCTCCGCCTCCATCACTGCCGTCTTACGCTCCACGATCTCTTTTTCCAGCTTCATATTCGGAATTCCGTACATCAGAAGACCGCCGATTCGGTCGTTTCTCTCGTATACCGTCACGCTGTGCCCGCGCTTATTGAGCATATCCGCAGCCGCCAGCCCGGAGGGGCCGCTTCCGATGACGGCCACCTTCTTTCCGGTACGCCCTCCGGGCGGCTTGGGAGCCGCATATCCTTGGGCATAGGCGTTTTCGATGATCGCGTACTCGTTTTCCTTCGTGCTGACGGCTTCTCCGTCCAGGCCGCAGGTACAGGCGGCTTCACACAGGGCGGGGCAGACCCGGGAGGTGAATTCCGGAAAATTGTTGGTCTTTTTCAGCCGCTCGTAAGCCTGCTCCCAGTTACCGGTATAGACCAGATCGTTCCATTCCGGCACCAGATTATGCAGCGGACAGCCGGAAGCCATCCCGGCCAGCATCATGCCGGACTGGCAGAACGGCACGCCGCATTCCATACACCGCGCCCCCTGGAGCTGCTGTTCTTCCCGGGAAAGGCGGATGTGAAACTCGCGAAAATGCTTCACCCGTTCCTCCGGCTTCTCCTCCCGGCCCGTTTTTCTCTCATACTCCATAAATCCTGTGGGTTTTCCCATATCCTCTCTCCCTTCATCCATGCGTACGGACATATAGCCTTTTTCAGGTACGCATATTGGCATAAAAGGCCTCGATCTGTGCCTGCTGTGCGCTCAATCCCTTTTCCTCCATCCAGACGATGGTGGTAAGCATGCGTTCATAATCATGGGGAATGATCTTCTTAAACTTGGGCAGATATTCCTCGAAACGATCCAGGATTTCCGCTCCCTTCGCGGAACCGGTGGCTGCCACATGCTCTTGGATCATGTCCTTCAGCTCCTGTACGTCATATTTGGAGGTAATTTCTCGGGAAGAAACCATTTCCTTATTCAGTCTGATGTAAAGGTCGTTTTCCTCATCCAGGACATAGGCGATGCCTCCGCTCATGCCCGCCGCAAAGTTCTTGCCGGTGCGGCCGAGCACCACCACGCGTCCTCCCGTCATATATTCACAGCCGTGATCTCCCACGCCCTCCACCACCGCAGCGCAGCCGGAATTACGGACAGCGAACCGTTCCCCTGCCACACCGTTTACGAACGCCGCCCCGCCGGTAGCCCCGTAGAGCGCCACATTGCCGATGATGATGTTCTCTTCCGCTTTAAACCTGCTTCCCCGGGGCGGGTAGACGATCAGTCTGCCGCCGGAAAGGCCCTTGCCGAAATAATCGTTGCTCTCCCCCTCCAGCTCCAGGGTCAGTCCCTTAGGGATAAAAGCGCCGAAGCTCTGGCCTCCCGCTCCCCTGCAGCACACATGGTAGGTATCCTCTTCCAGGGAAGTCCCGAACTTCCTGGTGATCTCCGATCCCAGAATGGTGCCGACGGCCCGGTCCGTATTGGACACCTCCACCTCAATGTCCTGCCTGCTCCCGGTTTCCATGGCTCTGCCCAGCTGTTTTAGGAGCACCCGTTCGTCCAGGGTCTTTTCCAGGGCAAAATCGTAGCTTTTCTTCGGATTCCATTTGCCGTCCGCCCTTCCCGCATAAGGATTGTCGAGGATGCGGCCAATATCGATTTTGGCGTGGGAAGAAGACAGGCCCGCCCTCCGGGTGAGCAGATCCGTGCGGCCCACCAGCTCATCCACGGTACGCACGCCCAGCCTGGCCATATACTCTCTCAACTCCTGGGCGATAAAGCGCATAAAATTAATCACGTATTCCGGTTTTCCCCGGAAACGTTTTCTCAGCTCCGGATTCTGAGTGGCCACGCCCACCGGGCAGGTATCCAGGTTGCAGACGCGCATCATCACGCAGCCCATGGTGATCAGAGGCGCGGTGGCAAACCCGAATTCCTCCGCCCCCAGCATGGCCGCAATGGCCACGTCCCGGCCGGTCATCAGCTTGCCGTCCGTCTCGATTCTCACCCTCTGGCGCAGACCGTTCTGGATCAGCGTCTGATGGGTTTCCGCCAGCCCCAGTTCCCAGGGAAGGCCCGCATTATGAATGGAACTCCTGGGCGCCGCGCCCGTACCGCCGTCATAGCCGGAGATCAGGATGACCTGGGCTCCCGCCTTGGCCACGCCGGCCGCCACGGTACCCACGCCCGCCTCCGAGACCAGCTTCACGGAAATCCCGGCCTGTCGGTTGGCGTTTTTCAGGTCATAGATCAGCTGGGCCAGGTCTTCGATGGAATAGATGTCATGGTGGGGCGGCGGAGAAATCAGGCCCACGCCGGGCGTGGAATGCCTGGTCTTGGCAATCCAGGGATATACCTTTCCGCCGGGCAGATGGCCGCCCTCCCCTGGTTTTGCCCCCTGGGCCATCTTGATCTGGATCTCCTTGGCACTGACCAGGTACTGGCTGGTGACGCCGAACCTGCCGCTGGCCACCTGCTTGATGGCGGAACAGCGGTTCTGCCCGTCCACTCCGACGGTGAGCCGTTCCGCCTCCTCCCCGCCCTCTCCGGAATTGGATTTGCCGTGAAGCGTATTCATGGCGATCGCCATGGTTTCATGGGCCTCCTTGGAAATAGAGCCGTAGGACATGGCCCCTGTCTTGAACCGGGTCACGATGGAGTCCACGCTCTCCACCTCTTCCAGCGGGACGCCCTTCTTCGGATATTTAAAATCCATCAGCCCGCGGATATGACGCACCGCATCCTCCCGGTTTACCAGCGCCGTATATTGCTTAAACAGCTGGTAATCCCCCCGTCTGGCGGCTTCCTGCAGGGTGTGGATCGTGGCCGGGTTGTAGAGATGCTCCTCTCCTCCGCTGCGCAGCTTATGATGGCCCGGGCTGTCCAGGGCCAGATCCGTTTCCAGGCCCAGCGGGTCAAAAGCCATGGAATGCAGATCGTCCACCTGTTTTTCCACGTCCGCCAGGGACATGCCGCCGATCCGGCATACCGTGTGGGTGAAATAGGTGTTGACCACCTCCTCGTCCAGCCCGATGGCCTCAAAGATCTGCGCCCCCTGGTAGGACTGAATGGTGGAAATGCCCATTTTGGATGCGATCTTGACGATTCCGTTTAAAATCGCCTTATTATAATCGTTCACCGCCGCATAGTAGTCCTTATCCAGCATCCGGCTGTCGATCAGCTCCCGGATGGTTTCCTGGGCCAGATAGGGATTGATGGCGCAGGCGCCGTACCCTAAAAGGGTGGCAAAGTCATGGACGTCCCTGGGCTCTCCGGATTCCAGGATCAGGGCCACGCTGGTGCGCTTCTTGGTCTTGACCAGATGCTGGTTCATGGCGGATACCGCCAGGAGGGAAGGGATGGCCACATGGTTTTCATCCACCCCCCGGTCCGAAAGGATCAGGATATTGGCGCCCTCCCGGTAACAGCGGTCCACCTCCACGTACAGCCGTTCAATGGCCCGGCTGAGCCTGGTATTTTTATAATAAATGATGGGAACCACCGCCACCTTGAACCCGTCCGCCTTCATCCGCTTGATTTTCAAAAGGTCGGTATTGGTCAGGATGGGATTATTCACCTTCAGCACATTGCAGTTTTCCGGTTTTTCCTCCAGCACATCCCCTTCCGCCCCGATATAGACCGTGGTGGATGTGACCACGTTTTCCCGGATGGCGTCGATGGGCGGATTGGTCACCTGGGCGAAAAGCTGCTTAAAGGAATGGAACAGCGGATGATGAGTCTTCCCCAGAAAAGGCAGGGGGGTATCCACACCCATGGCCGCGATAGCTTCCCCTCCGTTTTTCGCCATGGGGAGGATGCTGGTCTTCACCTCGTCATAGGTATAACCGAACGCCTTCTGCAGGCGGTGTCTCTCCTCCTTCGTACACTCGGGGACCCGTTCGTTGGGGATTTTCAGGTCCTTTAACTCCACCAGGCTGCGGTCCAGCCATTCGCCGTAGGGCTGCCGCGACGCATAGGATTCCTTCAGGCGGTCGTCGTCGATCACCTCTCCCCGCACCGTGTCAACCAACAGCATCTTGCCCGGGCGCAGACGCTCCTTTATCTTTATTTTAGAAGGGTCGATGTCCAGCACGCCCACCTCGGAGGAAAGGATCAGGGTATCGTCCTCCGTAATCAGGTAGCGGGAAGGACGCAGCCCGTTGCGGTCCAGCACCGCCCCCATGATATCCCCGTCCGAAAACAGGATGGATGCCGGCCCGTCCCAGGGTTCCATCATGGTGGCATAATATTGATAGAAGTCCCTCCTGGACTGGGACATGGTCCTGTTGTTGGCCCAGGGCTCCGGGATCGTGATCATCACGGCAAGCGGCAGGTCCATGCCGCTCATCACCAAAAATTCCAGGGTATTGTCCAGCATGGCCGAATCCGAGCCCGAGGCATCCACGGCGGGCAGCACCTTATAGAGCTGTCCGGCCAGATGCTCGGAACGCATGTTTTCTTCCCGGGCAAGCATCTTGTCGTAATTGCCCCGGATGGTATTGATCTCCCCGTTATGTACGATGAAACGGTTCGGATGCGCCCTTTCCCAGCTGGGATTGGTATTGGTGGAGAACCGGGAATGCACGATGGCGATGGCCGATTCATAGTCCGCACACTGCAGATCCGAGAAAAAGGTCCGCAGCTGTCCCACCAAAAACATCCCCTTATAGACGACGGTCCTGCTGGATAGGGAGACCACGTACGTATTGTCGCTGGACTGCTCGAATACCCGGCGCGCAATATAGAGCTTCCTGTCAAAGTCGATTCCCTTCGCCACGTTCGCCGGTTTTCTTACAAATCCCTGGAGGATGCAGGGCATGCATTCCACCGCCTTCTGTCCCAGGACGCCGGGCACGCAGGGTACCTCACGCCAGCCCAGGAATTCCATTCCCTCTTTTTCCACGATGATCTCAAACATCTTCCTGGCCTGGTTCCGCTTCAGTTCATCCTGGGGAAAGAAGAACATGCCCACACCGTATTCCCTCTCCCCGCCGAGCCGGATGCCCAGAGGCTTCGTCACCCTGCTAAAAAAGGCATGAGGGACCTGGGTGAGGATACCCACGCCGTCCCCGGTCTTGCCCTCCGCGTCCTTACCGGCGCGATGCTCCAGATTCTCAACGATTTTCAGGGCATTTTCCACGGTTTCCCTGGTTTTCGTCCCTTTGATATTGACGCAGGCGCCAATGCCGCAGTTGTCATGCTCGAACCGCTGCTCGTACAGGGGAGCGCGGGGGATTTGCATTTTTACATCGAACATAATTCCTCCTTTTCCGGTTTGAAACGTCCTACCCTTCACCGTCTTATGTGGATACCGGCCAAGCCCGGACAAAAAGCCGCCATTCCGGTCTTCTTGCACAAAAAAAGCCGCAAAGAGTACTTTCACCGCCTCTTTGCGACCTGTGCCACATTATAATCCACTTTATTTCATTTGTAAAGATGTAAAGAAAAATTTTGCCTGCTGCATAGGGCAGTCGCATGAACGACCCTGCGGCCCCTCTGCCCGGCCCCGCGCTACCCCGCAGGCTCCCGGACACCGGAGCGCACAGGAAGGATCCTGCCGGAAACCATCTGTCGCTTTGGTGCTGCTTCTTAAGCCGATGGGAGCGGCTTCCTTGCAAATGCGGCGTTGTCCGACGAGCGCAGCGAGGAGTTTAGCCGCATTCGCAAGGTCCGAAGCCGGGAGCGGCGGCTTTAGAAGCAGCCCAAAGCGGCAGCGGGTTTCCGGCAGGATCCTTCCTGTGCGCTCCGGTGTCCGGGAGCCTGCGGGGTAGCGCGGGGCCGGGCAGAGGGGCCGCGGGGCCGTTTTTCCGTCCGCTCTTTTGTCCTTCTACTCCTTCAATGCCCTGATATCGGCGATGAGCCGGTCCACATCCTCTTCCCTTGTCGCCCAGCTGGTGCAGAAGCGCACCGCGCTGTGGGCCTCGTCCACCCGCTCCTGATAGCAGAAACCGTAATCTACAGCCAGTCTGTCCAGTACCTCATCCGGCATGACGGGGAAAATCTGATTGGTTTGATTTTCCACCAGCAGCGGGTACCCCGCTTCCGCAAAGGCATCCCGCAGCCTGTCCGCCAGGCGGACCGCGTGTGCGGAGATTTCCATATATAGCCCGTCCTCAAACAGGGCCATGAACTGTACGCCCAGCAGCCTTCCCTTGGCCAGCATGCCGCCCTTCTGCTTGATAAAATAGCGGAAGTCCGTTTTCAGCTCTTCGTTGGCTATCACCACCGCTTCCCCGAACAGGGCGCCCACCTTGGTCCCTCCGATGTAGAAAACATCGCAGTGTTTGGCCAGAAAAGGAAGATCCAGTTCGTTGTCGGCTGCCGCCAGGCCGTATCCCAGGCGGGCGCCGTCCAGAAACAGATACAGGCCGTTCTTTTCACAGACCGCATGGAGGTCCTCTATCTCCTTCCTGCCATAGAGGGTGCCGTATTCCGTGGGATTGGAGATGTATACCATTTTGGGCTGGACCATATGTTCAAAAGAAGCATCCTGTCTGTGGGATACACACAGCGCTTCCACCTGCTTTGCGGTGAGTTTGCCGTCCTTGTGCGGTACTGCCAGGACCTTGTGTCCCAGCGACTCCACGGCACCCGTCTCGTGAACGTTGATATGTCCGCTCACAGCGGACACCACGCCCTGATGGGAACGCAGCGCCGCATCAATCACGGTCATGTTGGTCTGGGTTCCTCCCACCAGGAAATGAACCGCCAGGGATGCATCCCGGCAGGCTTCCCGGATCAGACCGGCAGCCCGCTCACAATAGATATCCTCCCCGTATCCGGGCGTCTGTTCCAGGTTGGTCTGCATCAGACGCTCCATCACCCTCGGATGGGCGCCCTCGTTATAGTCGCATTGAAATAAAATCTTCCTTCGCTCCATGTCCCTTTTCTATCCCTCCATGCCGCACCCTGCGAGATGCCGATTTTCTCCTCAGCCTTTTCTTTTCAGGATTTCAAGCAGATATTCCCATACACGTTTGGTGGAAGAAATACTGAGCCTCTCCTCCGGGGTGTGAATATCCCTCATGTCAGGCCCGATGGAAACGCAGTCCAGACCGGGAATCTTGCCTGCCAGAAGGCCGCACTCCAGACCGGCATGGATGGCCTCCACCCGCGGGCTCTTTCCATACATCTCTTCATAGATACGTACCATCTTATCCCGGAGAGGGGAATTCTGCCTGTATTCCCACGCGGGGTATTCTCCGAAGATTTCGCAGGAACCGCCCTGGGAGGAGAAGAGGAGGCAGAGCTTCTCCATGAGCATCTCCTTCTCGCTGGACATACTGCTGCGTACGGAATAGTCGAATTCCGCCGCGTCTTCCTGCGTCCGCAGGATCCCCAGGTTCAGGGAGGTCTGTACCAGGCCGGGGATATCCGCGCTCATGGTCTGGACGCCGCCGGGGGCCAGATACAAAAGGAGCATGGCCTTCTCGGTGCTTTCCCTGCTGCATACCTCCCATTCCCCTGTCTTTGGATCGTCTACCCGGATGCGGATCCCGGGATCCGTCACGGCATATTCCCGGCCCAGGATTTCTTCCAGCCGTGCGGCCGCCTGCCGGAAAGGGGCAAGGGTCTTCTCTTCCATCCAGAATACGCCGCAGGCGGACGCCGGGATGGCATTGTCCGCGCTTCCCCCTTCCAGGGAAAGGAGGCGTACGTCTCCTGCTTTCGCGGCCCCATACATGAGCCTGCCCAGGAGCACGTTGGCATTCGCGCGGCCTTTATCGATCTCCGAGCCGGAATGGCCGCCCAGCAGCCCTTCAATATGCAGCGTGACGCGGACGCCCCTTTTGCGCTCGCGTACCAGGGGAAGGCGTCCGTGCACCCTGGCTCCGCCCGCGCAGCTCGTTAACAGCACGCCTTCTTCCTCGTTATCCAGGTTCAACAGCCTGCGCCCCCGGCACATGGACAAATCGACCTGTTTCGCGCCCGCCAGGCCCGTTTCCTCATCCACCGTAAGCACCGCCTCCAGGCGGGGATGGGGAATATCCTCCGCATCCAGAAGCGCCAGCGCATAGGCCACGGCGATCCCGTCGTCTCCTCCCAGGCTCGTCCCCCGGGCGAACAGCCAGTCTCCGTCCGTATCCAGCTTTAGGCCTTCTTTCTCCATATCAATGGGACAGTCCGGCTTCTTTACCGCCACCATATCCATATGGCCCTGAAGGATCACCGGCTCTTCCTCCTCGTATCCTTCCGTCGCCTCTTTAACGATCACCACATTTTTCACATCGTCCTGCACATAGTACAGATTCCTGCTCCTGGCAAACTCCGCCAGGTAGTCGCTGATCGCTTCCACATTTCCGGAACCATGGGGAATCCGGCATATTTCCCGAAAAAAACGAAAAACACTTTCCGGCTTTAACTCTTCCATCCTGCCCATCTCTTCCTCTCATTCCGCCGCCTGCGGCGGCAATTTTATTTTTTATGACCTAATTCCCCATCCTGCTGCCGCAAGAAACGCGGCAGGATGGGATTCCTGTTTATTTCTCCAGGGTTTCTTCCTGAAGCCTGTCGAATTCGGCCATGCACTCGTCCACCGTGGCGCCGTTTAACAGTTCCCGCACGATAAGGCAAGTATTTCCCCATTGTTCCAGCTTCATACTCGCATTGGTAGCCAGGACATAGACGTTCTCCCGGATCCTGTCATTGAGCGGCTTCAATGCGGGGACACAGTCCACCTCCACATTTTTGGAGGGGGAAATAACCCGATTGGTTTCCGTATAGACCTGAAGCGCTTCGTCGGAAAGAATGACATCCAACGCGTTCATCGCATCTTCCGCATGCTCTGCGTTGATGCCCACGCCGAACCCGGTCATGGGAATCACCGGCATCTGTCCGCGATCACTCGGGAAACCGATCACCATCATCTCGAAATCCGTTTTCCCGTAAGCGGTCTCCGTGTTGGCCGCTCCCCAAAAAGCCATGACGATCGGCGTTTTCTGGGCCAGGAAATCTTCTCCCTCCCCCTCTCCTTCAAACGCCTCGCTCACATAGGCCTTTTCGGCATTCACATATCCGCAGTCGATCATCTCCTGAAGGAATTCGAAACCGGGGCGCATATAATCGCTGTACTTACTCTCTCCGCTGTTTAATGCCGCGATCTCCGCCTCCGTGTTTCCTCCGTTATACAGATCCGCATAGGCCTGGGCCAGGACAAAGGTTTCCAGCCACCAACGGTTTGCTCCTACCGGCGTCTCTATCCCGTTCTCCTTGAAAATCCTGCAGCATTCCAGGAATTCCTCAGGAGTCTGCGGCAGTTCGATATCATAACGGTCGAACATGTCTTTATTGATAAACAGGCCGTATGCCACCACCTCCTGGGGAATGGCCACCAGCTTCCCGTCCACCACATTCGCCATTTTCACCACGTCCCTCAGGTTCTGTGCGCAGGAAAGTTCCGTAAGATCCATCAGCTTGCCTTCCTCGCCCAGCGCCCGGATCACATCCGGATTCATTAAGTAGATATCGTCCATGTCGTTGCGCGCCCGGTCCAGGACCACCTCGTCATAGGTCTTATCCTGATAATCCTCCGCCGTATAGGTCTTATACGCCACGCTTACTCCCAGCTTCTCTTCCGCCATAATTACGGTCAGATCCGCTGCGGTCCTGGCGGCATTCTCCGCATCCGGCATGATTTTTTCCATGGGGCTGAACAGGTTTACCACCCTTTCGCTGTTTTCCTGGGATGCGACCAGATTCATTCCCGGATCCTTTCTATCCGTACACGCCGCCGCCGTAAATACCGCCAGACCGGCCAAACCGGCCGCAGCCAGCCTCCTGATTCTCGATTCTCTTTTCTTTTTCATGCTAATCCTCCATGCCGCGTCCTATGCGGCAGAGCAACATGAATCTTCGATTCATGTTGCGCGCTTCGGCGCGCGTATCAATCCAAGTGATCCCACAGGCCGTCGGGTCCGAAAGCCTTCAGCCCCCTGTCCTTTCCCTCGTATATTGCCTGATTACCTGTTTCAGTAATTCCACGTCAATGGGTTTTGCCAGGTGTACGTTCATCCCCGCGGCCAGCGCATCCCTTTCGTCTTCCGCGAAGGCATTGGCCGTCATGGCGATAATCGGTATCTTTTCCGCATCCGTCCTATCTAACGCCCTGATCGCTTTAGTCGCCTCATATCCGTTCATGACCGGCATCTGCACATCCATCAGGATCGCGTCGAATTCCCCTTCCTTGGAGGCGGAAAAACGTTCCAGCGCCAGCTTCCCGTTTTCCAGGATTTCGCATTCCGCGCCTTCCATTTCCAAGATTTCCTCCAGGATCTCCGCATTGATCTCGTTGTCCTCCGCGGCGAGGAACCGCAGACCTTCCAGGCCGCCGCCCTCCCCGGCTTCCTGCTCCTTTTCCTTTTCCAGCCCGGTCTGCATCTTTGCCAGGACCTCTTTCAGAGCGGACACAAAAAATGGTTTTTGCAAAAATCCGGCATTTTCCGTCTGAAACGTCTCTGCCGCTTTCTCCCTGCCGTGGGAAGCGAGGAATACCACCGGCACTTCGTCCGATACGGCCTCCCGCAGCTTCTCTGCCGTCCGGGCGCCGTCCATATCCGGCACATCCAAGTCGAGCAGCAGCAGCTGACAGCCTCCGCCGTCCTCCCGGAGCAGATCCATGGCCTCCTTCACGCTGAGGGCCGTTTCCACCGTAATCCCCACATCCTTCATAAGCGTCCTGATGTCCTGACAGGCCTGGGCATCGCCGTCCACGGCCAGGATACGGGAAATCTCGCTCTTTTCCCAGAACTGTCTGTCTGCCTGCCCTTCCGGTATGCACAGCTCCAGCTCCACCCGAAAAAGGCTCCCCTTATCCACCTCGCTGTAGACATCGATCGTACCGCCCATGAGTTCTACGATGTTTTTCGTGATCGCCATTCCCAGGCCGGTACCCTGTATCTTATTCGTCATGCTGTTTTCGGCCCTGGTAAACGCGTCAAAAATCGTCTTCAGATACTCCTGGGTCATCCCGTATCCGTCGTCCTCCACCTCGATCCTGATATGCTCATACTGGCTGGAACGCTGCTTCAAACCGATGATCCGGAACCAGATATTTCCGTTTTGAGGCGTATATTTTACGGCATTGGAAAGTAAATTGAACAGGATCTGATTGATCCTCGTCACGTCTCCCATCAGATTTTCATGTTTGATTCCCGTCACTTCCACATGGAATTCCTGTTCCTTTGCCTTGGCCATCGGACGGATAATGGCATCCACGGAGCCCACTAGATCATTCAGGGTAAATTTCTCCACGTTCAATACCACTTTACCGCTTTCAATCTTGGAAACATCCAGGATATCGTTGATCAGATTCAGCAGATGCTGACCTGACGCCATGATCTTTCTCGTGTACTCCCGCACCTTATCCGGATTTTCCGCATCCCTGGCAAGCAGCGTCGTAAATCCTAAGACCGCATTCATCGGCGTGCGGATATCATGGGACATATTGGATAAAAACATGGTCTTGGAATTGCTGGCCAGCTGCGCCGCCTGCAATGCCTCCGCCAGCTGCTGATTGTGTATTTCCCTCTCTTCTTCCCGCTCCCTTCTGGCCGCATTCTGCTGCCGCTGATTCAGAAAGTACAGGATACAACACAGGATAAAAGCGATAAGCATCACGGCAACCACGATAAAAATATTCTGATTGACGGTTTTGCCCTCCTTCTGGATCGCTTCGATGGGCACATAGCCGATCAGATAAATGGAACCGTTATTGACCGTCCACATATAGTTCAGCGCGCTTTTTCCCTGAATATCATGGTAAAACATGATATTTTCTCCGTTTTCCACGCATCTTTTAACTTCTCTGCGTATTTTCTCTTCCCGAATATCGTTGGCGCGGTAAAAATCCTCCAGATTCAGATGGCCTGCGTTCCGTTCTCCCATCCCCTTCGGCTTCAGCACGAGCCTTTCTGTTTCGGCATCCATAATATAGAGCATCGCTTTCCCGTTGTAAAATCCTGACGGGAGAGACCGGTCAAGGGTATCGTAGACATATTCCACGTAAAAAGACGCAATTTCCTCGCCGTCCTTGACCACCGGGCACTTCATAGTATATGCCCACGTTCCCATATAGTTCAAATAGGACTGGGAAACCTCCAGTCCTTCCACCTCCCGATTTGCCGAAAAATCCAGGCCCTCTTCACTGTAAACTTCTCCTATGCTGGAAATGCCTTCCGTTTCCCCTGCCCGAATCAAAGCCAATCTTACCATCGACCGGTTTTTTTGATAGGTGCGGATATACTCTTCCGGATCCTCCGACTGGGCAACCTCCTGCGCCATCAGCTTCTGAAACTCCGCATCCTTTTCCAGAACCGTTTCTATCGTTCTTTTGATCAGTTCCAGGCTCTCGCTCAGATTCTGGATCGCCGACTCTGACATCTCCGCGGATATCTTCCGGGCCACGGTGAATACGACACTCCCCAGAATGCAAAAAACCAGTATGATGGAAAGCAGCAGAGAAAACCCCTTACCCTTCTTTTTTCCGTTCCGCTCCTCTTTCATACCCGTTCTCCGTCCGTTATTTTAAGGCCGGGCTGCTCCGGTCCTTCTTTTTATAATAAGATATGCTGCAAGAATATTATAGCCTTTTCCCTATTTTTATGTCAATATCCTTTCCAACGCGCCCAGGACAAACGGTAACGGTACAGCCCCCCCCCGCAGGCTCCCGGACGCCGGGGCGCACAGGGAAGGATCCTGCCGGAAACCCGCTGCCGCTTTGGGCAGGATCCTTCCCTGTGTGCCCCGGCGTCCGGGAGCCTGCGGGGGGGCTGTACCGACAAACGCACGAATCGTTACGATACCTGAGGCGTTATCAGCCTTTGGAAAGCCTCTTTTCCGGAGCCCTCAAAAACATAACAGATCCTCCTGCAAAAATCTATCAGATCGTAGGAAACATCCGCGGCAAGCCAGTCCAGGACAATGCCCGCGAAGGTACATTTATAGTATCTGACAAAAACTTCTTTATCCTCCTTGGAAACGGGTACGCTGTCCGTCGCACGGTCGATATAGGACCGTACGATATGGAAACTCACCTCGTTCAAATACCGTATCAGGGCTTCTCCGCAGGAGGAATGATAGATATGGATAAAGGCACGTTTCCGCTTCACGAATTCCTGCGCAATGGGAATGATACAGTTGATCGGCGATCCGAACCTGCAGTTATTTTTAATCACCTGATCCGTCCATTCCTTGATGGAATACTCGGCAAGATCGGGAATGTCCCTGAAATGGTAATAGAATGTGTTCCTGTTCACCTGGCAGCATTCCACAATATTCTGCACCGTAATTTTGTTGTAGGGTTTCTCTTCCAGAAGCTCCCAAAACACTTCACTGATCGCTTTTTTGGTCCGGTTCATAAGCCCACCTCCAAAATCATAGTGAAGTAATTGTATCAAAGTCCTCGCTTTTTTTCAACATCCGGCGAAGCAGAACACGGCAGAACACGACAAACGCATGAACGGCTCTGCGCCACCCCTGCCCGTCCCCGCGGCGCGTGATGATCCATCGGGGACCCGCTTTCGCTCAGCCAAAAACGCAACGGTACTAAGCTCGCAAAGGGCGTGCTCGCTAAGTGCCGGCGTTTTTGGATGGTCCCCTCTGTGATCATCACGCGCCGCGGGGACGGGCAGGGGTGGCGCAGAGGCCGCAGAGCCGTTCATGCGTTTGTCGTGGTGTTCCGAGGCGCTCCGCTTGACGGAATTTTATTGTTATATTATAATTTGTATGTAACATTCAAATTTGAACTTATAGAGGTGTTAGGTTGAAAATAAGCCCGATGGCTTATTTTTCAATCGCAATTCGTGCCGCAGGCGGCCCAAATCGAATCGCAGATGAGAAATCACATTCGTGATTTCTCATCGCGGCGACGCGCAGGGCGCGGCATGGAGGATTAGATTGCAGATGAGAAATCGCATCCGCGATTTCTCAGACATGAATCGAAGATTCATGTTGCGCTGCCGCAAAGGACGCGGCATGGAGGATCGATATGCTGACAAAAGAAGAAATGCCGGCCTGCCCTGTAGCCACCACCGTAGCTCTGATCGGAAGCAAATGGAAGCTTCTGATCATCCGAAATCTGCAGGTACGTCCCTGGCGATTCAATGAATTGAAAAAGGATCTGGAAGGTATCAGCCAGAAAGTATTAACGGACAGCCTGCGCTCCCTGGAAGAGGATGGGATCATCACCCGAACCGCATACCCGGAAGTTCCGCCAAGAGTCGAATATGCCTTGAGTAAGCTGGGAGAAACCCTGCGCCCGATTATGGAGGCCATGGAAGCATGGGGAATCTTTTACAAAAAGACAAGATAACCGCATCCGGCCGCGATACGAAATCTCTTATTCCTTTTCGAAATTACATCCCATGCAGACTCCGGCGCTTTGTATGATCCCCGCGCCGGAGTCCGCATGCCATTTCTGCTTTATAAGCCAAATGTCCGTATTTCGGTTTTATGAATACAGGCTGTTCCTAAACGATTATTCTTCCCCATAAACCTCGGCAATCATCGGGAATGTACTCCATGCTTTCGGCCAGCCGCAATAGAACGCGAGCTGTGTAATGATCTCGACAGCTTCGCTTTTTGTGATGCCATGCTCTTTTCCAAGCACAAGATGAGATTTCAGCTGCGGATAAAGCCCTGCCGAAAAAAGCGCCGCGATCGTAATCATGCTGCGGTCCCTTGGGCTGAGCTCTTCCTCTCTTGACCATACTTCTCCGAACAGTACATCGTCATTTAATTCCGCAAATTTGGGAGCAAGTTTTCCAAGCCTGTCTCTTCCTGCCGTCTGTTTCTTAGCCATTTTAACTCCTTTCATGCCGCGTCCTTTGCGGCAGTGCAACATGAATCTTCGATTCATGTCTGAGAAATCGCGGATGCGATTTCACGTCTGTGATCCCATTTGTGCCGCCTGCGGCACAAATGCCGGTTGAAAAAAGGCCATCAGGCCTTTTTTCAACCTAACTCCATTCTGCCGCCGCAAGGCGGCTCTCAATTCAAAGGGAACTTTCGTGCATAAGGTAACCCTTCCGTGTTACCCGCATAACTTTTTATTCCAACATTTCCGCCGCTTTTTCAAGCAGCTCCGTGATCGGAAGATGCTGGGGACATGCGTTTTCACACTGCTTACATTTGATACAGTCAGAAGCCTTTCCTGCATTTTCCACTGCTTTGCCATACATCTTTCTGCCCTTTTCCCGGCTGCCGCGGACGATCTGTTCATTGCAGGCCGAGAAGATCTCCGGAATGGGAATCTGCATCGGGCAGCCTCCCGTACAGTAATGGCAGCCGGTGCACTTGATGGAGTCCGATTTTGACAGCGCAAGCTGCGCCCTGCCTACCGCCTCCTGCTCCGCTTCCGATAAGGGTTTAAAATTCTTCATATAGGACAGATTATCTTTCATCTGCGCGATGTCGGACATGCCTGACAGGACGGTGATGATCCCGTCCAAAGAGGCCGCATAGCGGATCGCCCACGATGCATAGGATACATCCGGGTTTATTCCGTCAAAGACCTTTTTAACATCCAGAATCGGATCCGCCAGGGCTCCGCCTTTAACCGGCTCCATGACCGTAATGGATTTTCCGTGCTTTCTCGCGACCTCATAGCATTCCCTGGATGCGACATCCGGATTCTCCCAGTCCGCATAGTTGATCTGAAGCTGGATAAAATCAACCTCCGGATGCTCGTTAAGCAGCTGATCCAGCAGCTTCGGACCGGCATGGAAGGAAAAACCGAAATACCGGATCAACCCCTTTTCCTTCTGTTCTTTTACGAAATCCCAGATATGGTATTGATCGTACTTCCTGTAGTTTCCCGCCTGCAGCGCGTGGAGCAGATAATAATCGAAATATCCGGCCTGAGTCCGTTCAAGGCTGGTATAAAACTGCTGCTTCGCGCTTTTTTCATCATGGCACTGAAGCCATGCGCAGAGTTTCGTACAGAGCGTATAGCTCTCCCTCGGATATCTTTTGACAAGGGCCTCACGGATTGCCTCCTCCGATCTGCCGTCATCATAAACATAGGCAGTATCAAAATAAGTACCGCCAGCTTCAAGGAACAGATCCACCATCTTTTTCGTCTGCTCCACGTCAATGGATTTGCCGTCCGCAAGCTTCGGCAGACGCATGAGCCCGAAGCCGAGTTTAAATACATCCTTTCCAAAATAATCTGACATAATCCGCCTCCTTAACGTCAATTTTTCTCTAACCGGCATGCCGCGTCCTCTGCGGCTGTACGATGCGAAATTCATGCAGGCGCTTTTGCATCCGCGATACGGATTTGGGCCGTCCGCGGCACAAACCCGCGTATGGGAAACAGGCCATCGGGCCCGTCTGGTTTCTCATACAAGCTTCCACCCCTCCATCTGCCCATAACCTTTCTTCCAAAACCACGCTGCCAGCGGTGCCCCCAAAAGTTCCGCAAGAATAAAGCCAATCCACAACAGATCCAGATTCCCCAACCTGCCAAATATCCCTGCAAAAACCAGGGGCCAAACCGCCTGCCTCGACATGGTGAGGATCATGCTTCTCATTCCCATGGATAGCCCCTGCAGCCCTGCCGATATTACCAGCGCCGGGATTGACACAAGCCATGCAAGAGTTAATATGCGAAGCGCCGGAATGCCAATCTCAAGCATATAGTCCGAAGCCTCAAAAATACGCAGTACCCTTGCGGGAGCGAACTCCAAAGCCGCCAAAAAGGGCAGGTAAAACAGGATTCCATACAAAAACGACCACCGCACCGCGCCGGAAACGCGCCTCTTATTGCCGGCGCCATAGTTATAAGCAACAATCGGAATCAATCCATTGGTGATTCCATGAATCCCTACTGTTGAAATGCCGTTGATGCGTATGCAGATTCCGTAGACGGCCACGGAAGTGGAAGAAAACGTAATCAGGATGGAGTTCATCAGGATACCCACAAATGAGGTCAGAATCTGTACCAGGGTAGAAGGGAATCCGACCTTCAAAATATCCGCAACGCTTCTCCTGTCCGGACGGAGCGTAAACCCAAAGGGTATTTCCCGGTTCCATTTCCGGTTTATCACAATCCCCGCAAGCATCCCCACGGTCTGCCCGATGACCGTGGCAATGGCCGCGCCTAATGTCTCCAGCCTCGGGATTCCAAACAGGCCGAAAATAAAAACAGGGTCAAGAATCAGGTTCGTAACGGAAGCCGCCGAAAGCGTAAACAGAAACAGGCCGGAACGCCCGCTCGCAATCACGAAGCGGTCGAATACCCACTGTCCCATCTGTCCAAATGAAAACAGCATACAAACCGTCAGATACTGTACGCCGTACTCCGCAATCACTTCGTCGCCGCCCGACTGCCATGCAAAATAACGCTTCACAAACAACAGACAGAGTACGGTGATCGCCCCCCAGGAACAAAATGCAATGAAAATCGCCGCATCCGCCGCCCTGCGGACTTCGCCCGCATCTTTTCTCCCAAGGGCTCTGGAAATCACGGCATTTAATCCTACCGCATTTCCAAGTCCCAGCGCGGATACCAGAAGCTGCACCGGAGCTGCCAGTGAGAGAGCGGTCAGCGCTTTTTCCGATACCTGTGATACAAACATGGAATCCACGAAATTATACAGGGAATTGATAAACAAACTAATCATCAGGGGAATTCCGGTAAATAAAATCAATTTACCCATTTTCTGAGTTCCCATGATATTTTCTTTCTGTGCCGTATCTGCCATATCTCTCTCCAAAATTCCTAAAGCCAATGCTTTGTCATCCTTACAGATTTGCCCGTTCACTGCTGTTGTAAGTATAAAGCAGGATTAGAGCGATAGCAAATACCTATATTGAATATTATTCTATTCGTTTTAGGAATAGTTCTCGCCTGCCTGCTTCAGTGTTTTTCAAATTCATTTGCCACGTCCGCCAGCAGGTCGCGGATATGTAAATGCTGCGGGCAGGCTTTCTCACATTTGCCGCATTTGATACACTCCGAAGCCTTCGCTTTCCCTCCTCCGGTATGCACCACGTTGTAATAATAATCCGCATTCCAGTCATGATAAATCTGTTTGGTATTCATTACCGCAAACAGATCCGGGATAGCGATCTGTTTCGGGCAGCCCGCCACACAATAACGGCATGACGTACACGGGATCAGGTTCATAGAACGGAAAATCTCCTGTACCTTTCCTACAGCCGCAAGCTCTGTGTCCGTCAAAGGCTTAAAGTCCTTCATAAAACCGATATTGTCCTGCATCTGCGCCATATCGCTCATGCCGGAAAGCACCATCCTGATCCCCTCAAATCCGGCGGCAAACCGGATTGCGTAACTGGCGGGGCTTCCTCCGTGCAGCTCTTCTAAAACCGCCCTTGCGTTTTCCGGCAGGTTGACGAGATTCCCGCCCTTGACCGGTTCCATAACGATCACCGGCTTGCCGAATTTACGGCAGACTTCATAACATTTACGGCTCTCCACCGCCGGGTCATCATAATCCACATAGTTAAACTGAATCTGAACCACTTCGATCTGCGGATACTCCGTAAGTATCTGTTCCAGAACCTCCGCCCGGTCATGGAAGGAAATCCCGAAATGCCTGAATTTTCCCTCTGCCATCAATTCCAGCGCTGTCTCATAGGCACGGCATTTTTTAAAGAAAGCGAAGTTGTCAGCGCCCTGCGCGTGCATCAGGTAAATGTCAAAATATTCCACTCCGCAGGCTTTTAACTGGCTTTCAAAAAACGGACGGATATCCTTCTGCTCCTTAAAGAAAAAATTGGTCAGCTTATTTGTCAGAATGTACCGGTCACGGGGATAACGGCTCGTAAGACAGGTCTTCAACGCCGTCTCGCTCTTTCCTCCCAGATATCCGTGGGCCGTGTCAAAATAATTGAATCCGTTTTCCAGAAAGGTATCCACCATCCGGGAAAACTCCGCCGTATCCACCTCCCCGTCCTTCATCGGCAGACGCATGCAGCCAAACCCAAAGTTCTTTTTAATCCATTCCATAAGCGATACCTCCATATCGTCCTTTATCGCACAAGCATATTTTTCCATACCTGTATTTATGATAAAGGAGAACTATGCGAAAATCAATTTGACCTTCAGGGCATCTTTATAAGAAAAGCTAATACGAAAGGGCTCTCCTGCAGGACAAACGCATCAATGGCCCTGAAACTCCTGTGCGCAGGGGCAGGGGCGGCAGCCGCCAGCAGAACCGTTCCTGCGCCTCTCCCGGCGCGTTTACGCTGATATCCCCCGGGACATCCACGTTGCTATCCCGTTTTCAGCCCTGCATAGGCTTGATATCTTTGCGGTAAAAACGCAGCATCAGCAGAAATCCTACAACGGCGGACACAATATCGGCTGCCGGGACCGAGAGCCACACGGCATCCAGAATTCCAGTCAAAGACAGTGCCCATGCCGCCGGAATAAGAATCAGATAATTCCTCGACAGATCGCAGGCCATCGCGGTTACACTGTGCCCAAGAGCCTGCAGAATACAGTTGCTCATATTACGCACCGCACACAGGACATAGCAGCAGGTCAACATCCGCATTCCCCATATGCCGATCTCAATCATCTCATCGTTGGCATTGAACAGCCGCAGAAACATTTCCGGAAATCCCACGCAGAGCACGGTCCCCGCCGCCATGACGATTACGGCATATAAATAGCCAAACCGGATTGCCTGGTCTATCCGCTTCTTTTTCTCTGCTCCGTGATTGTATGCAATAATCGGAATCGTTGCGCTGCACAGGGCATTCAGGACGGCATAACAAAAACCGGTAACCCGGCAGCAGGCTCCAAACACGGCTACTGCCGTACTGGAAAAACGGTTCAGCACAGCGTTATAATTGACCATCATCAAACTGTTCAAAGACATAATCAGCGCCGTGGGAGCGCCAAGAACCAGAAGCCTTTTGATTGCGTAAATGGGCGGATGCAGACTAAGGCGGCACTGCACTTCCCTGTTTTTCCTGATATTCAGAAAAACAGCAATAACCGCCGCGAGGGACTGGCTGGCAACCGTGGCGGCTGCCGCACCTGCGATTCCCATTTCCGGCGCGCCAAAATGTCCGAAAATCAGAACATAATCAAGAAAAATGTTCATGATGCCGCCCACGCCCTGGGAAATCATACTGTACATGTCCTGCCGGTGGAAATCAACATGCGCTCAAAAACCAGCTGCGCCATCGTCGCCGCACCCAGGCTGAAATAAACCCGTAAATATTGGACACCTGCCGCTCTAATTCCTGCATCTTTGGTCTGGAATGCCATGTAAGGCTGTACCAGAAACAGAGCCGCCAGCAGGGAAACGATTCCGCATAGGACGATCAGCCAAATCGCGGCGGCAGCCGAATCATTGACTCTCTGCTGATTTTTCTCCCCCAAACCGCGGGACAGCATCGTGTTCATGCCTACGGCAATCCCGCTGCCCACTGCGATTAAAATCGTTACCAGAGGATTGGCAAAGGTTATGGCCGCCATTGCGTCTTCGCTGATCCGTGAAACAAAAATACCGTCCACAACATTGTAAAGGGACTGTACCGCTGTCGAAAGGACCACCGGAAGTGCCATTGTCATAAGCAGGGACCAGACCGGCCTCGTCCCCATTTTGTTTTCCCCGATCGATGCCGCCGCTTCCATAAATCCATCCCCTTTCTGCTTTTAAGGCCATTCTCCGGCCATAAAGGTTAAACTCTTGTAAGATCTATTGCAATTTTCATTATACACATCGCCACTTGACAGGGAAGTATTGATATGGCACAATGGCAGAAACCAAAAGTTTCTACTAAAAAGAGGGAGCGCTAGATTGAAAAATAAGCCCGATGGCTTATTGTTTCACAGGCGAACCAGATTCGCCTGGCTATTTGCGCCGGAGCGTCGCAAATAGCTTTGACGGCATGACCCGTTGCGTAAACGCTCCGGAATGGGGATTTTTATGTATGACAAAACTTTGGATACGTTTAAAGCCGTAGTCGACAGCGGCAGTTTTACAAAAGCATCCGAACGGCTTTTTATTTCTCATACGGCGATCATAAAACAAATGAACGCTTTGGAGTCCCATTTAGGCGTTAAGCTATTTAAACGATCCAATCAGGGCGTTGTCCTGACCGCTGCGGGGCAGTGTCTCTATACAAAAACAGAGGAAATCATGCGCTTTTCTAAAAAAGCCATTCAAGAAATACAGGAGATTCACATTGCCTCCCCGCAAACGATCCGCGTAGGAGCATCGCTGTTTTATCCCTGCCATCTTTTTATGGATCTATGGGAATCAATCAGCGACGAACGCCCTCAATATCGGTTGAAAATTGTCCCCATTGAAAACGATGAGCAACGGTTTTCCGGATTAGACAAATACTACGATTTTTTGGTGGGACCGTATAATTCAGAAATCGGCGGGGCCTCCTACCCTTTCATTCCCGTCGGCAGATACCATTTCTGTATTGCAATGCCGAGGAAGCATCCCCTGTCGAAAAAGAAAAGATTGAGTTTTAGTGACCTGTCGGGATACCGGCTTATGATTATGAAACGCGGCACCAGCGAAATAAATGACCGGATTCGCACCAAGCTGGAAGATAACTATCCAAACATAACGTTGATTGACATTCCGCCTCATTACAGTATCCATACCTTTAATCGATGCATAGAAAGTAACTCAACGCTTCTCAGTTTAGAGTGCTGGAAAGAAGTCCATCCCGGATTAGTTACCATACCTTTAACCGAAGATTATAGTCTTCCCTACGGTATTCTCACCTCGAAAAAACCAACGGCTGATTTAACCGAATTTATCGCTTACCTGCAGGATTATGTACAGTATCCAAATAAAAAACTATAATTGAACAAATTCACAAATGAACAAAAGCTTCTCCGGCAGGGCGGCAAGCTCTTTGTAAATCTGTTCAGCAGCATAGAGTTTTTCTACAATTTCATATCGAGATCAGAGACGGAGATCTGCACCCCGGCATTTCTCCGCTGCCGAAACATCCCGGTTCATCTGCCGGAAATAAACTGGCTCATTTTAGCGGCCCAAATTCCCGGTTCAGTTTAAGGTTTCTATCAGTGTCTTCTCAATTATGACGTAAATTTATCTTATTTCCTATCGTGGTTCAAACTTATATCCGACGCCGCAGATATTTACAATATCTTCTGGCAGATCAAGATCTATCTGCAGCTTCTGGCGCAAGCGGTTCATAAGATTACGGATTCCTTTTACTGTGACGCCCACATATTCCTCTCTCCACGCCTGATAAGATATGGTCTCAAAAGTCATGACACGTTTACTATTTGGTAATGAGTAGTTGAAGCGCATCAAATCCTTTCGCTGTAAAGTTCGATTCAGTGACTGTATTCTGAATTAATGTATGTGGAAATCTTGGGATTGAAAACTGACATCGTGATGATAGTAATTGAGTTATCGTCATTGTGCTTTGCTTTATATCTATATTTCGTTTCTCCCAATTTATTTTTATATGCACTACAAATTTACTATTTATATAGTTTATTTTCGCTCATTAATCGGCTCATTTCCGTTCATAATATGAACTTCTGCCAGCACCTTTCTGAGCCAAAATCCCCACTTCACATAATCTGTTGAGATAGCGTTTCGTTGTTGCTACTGATTTTCCTAGTAAATCGCGGCCTATTGCATTGGTAATTATAGAATTATCATCCAAATATTTCAGTATTGGAGCCATACGTCCTTGTTCTTCTTGTGACAACTTTTCTAATTTCACATTAGGCAAAATTTATTTTCCACGTTTATACCATCAAAACTTCTGTTAAACTTTTCCAACAAAGCTAATATCTTTTTTCTTTGGGGTTCAATAATAATTTTCTGCTGTTCAACAGTATACTCTTGATATAAATACTCCAAATTAACATATACACATTTTAGAACTTCTACAACAATCTCCTGAAAAATAATCAATGCATAATACAAATCATTATCGCTTTCCAAAGTTGGCTTAAAAGTACGCAAATCAATATATACTGGCAAATACTTTTGATTATCTGCTACTAATTTTTCTTGTAATGCTTTTAATAAATGTGTTTTCCCAGTTCCACGTCTCCCATAGATAACCTGATCTTTAATACTGGTCACCTTATTTAATGTTTCTAATCCCGCGTAATATTCCAGATAATTTTTATCAGAATTATACTCTGCTCTCAAAAAGCCATCTAATTTATTTACACTTTGTTGTACTCTTCTGCTTTTAATATCAATATTTCTATTCATTCGTTTTGCCATTTCTCATTCATCCAATCATGTATAGTAATCTCTTGTAAATATTACACTTGTCCTTTTACCTCCAATTACATAATCTCCCAATAACCATATCTTCTTCCTCCTTTACGTGTAATTCTCCCACTTTCACAAAGTTTTTTTATTTCGCGCTCCACTGTCCTTTTAGGAATATTTAAGATATCCGATATTTCAGCAATCGTAACTGTTTTGTTAGATAATATGACCATAATAATTCTATCCGCCAATCCGCCATTTAATCCGCCATTCTGGCGTTTTGGCGTCTTAGGTTCAGATATGGCAGCACTTTCAAAAGCTGAAAGTTTCACCGTCAGGTCATCACCTATCAAAATATACTCTGGCATTGCCGCGCCCAGTTCTTCACATGCTTCACAAATTTTTTGAATTCCTCTTCCCCACGCCTCAATATATCCGGCCCGATAAAATGTACCCGCCAAATCAGGATTATAAGGTCTGGAATTATGAGTTCTCATCAAATTTTCAGTTGTCCAATCACTCGGAAATACACATGCATTACTGATATACATGCTTTTATCCTCAATCCGAATCTGAATCGGAATTCCGTCTTCCCATTTACAATGAATCAGCGCATTATAGACAGCCTCACGAACCGCTTCTCTTGCAAAAGGATAAGTTTCTACCCGAACATCGTTCTCATAGGTTATTTTTGCCTTCAAATATTTGAGATAGATCAAATCTACAACCCTGTCCGCAATCAATATCAGAGAACCCTCAACAACATCCTGGTATTGAAGGTCCGATCCAATGCCAAATCTTCCTATTTTTACATAGCATCCCGTAAACAGCCGCTGCGGATTTCTGTAAAATAATAACACTGCAGCTCTTTTTAACTTCCCATCTGTTATTAGTCCCAGCTTCTCAAGCAACTCTTCATTGCTGCACTCAACGTCCCTTTTTGTCATACGTTCAGTTCGCACAGCCTCTTTACGGAAAATTTCAAAACTCTCTATGTCTAAATCAGAAACTGCTACACTATCTACCGGCACTGCATCCCAGCGATAACCGGTTTTACGAACAAGAAACTCTGTTAATGCAGAACCACGAAGCTGCTGTTTTGTACTGCCGCTTCGATAATGATATTCCCCATGATAGCTGACAGGATATGTGCTTGGGTTTACAATGATTTCAATATAATCCAATCCGTCTCTTTCCAATAAATTCACATCTGCAAGAATGCCCATTGTATCCTTGATTTTATTAGGGATATCCTCGAGCAGCTTTTTACTGTCAGGGATTCCTACAATCTTGCCATCATCTCTGACGCCGATATAAATACGGCCTCCTCTGGCATTCGCAAAACCGCATATCCACTTTAAGTACTCATCCCTCCACGACTCTTTATATTCAATATTTTGACTTTCTGCCACTATATGCTCCTTCAAAAATTTATGATTTTCAGTAATCGCGCATTTTTTATATCCTATACGTTTTAACCCAACTATCAGCCATCATTTATTGGAGTATAGCATATAAATCAAAATCCGTAAATAAATTTCCTTTGTCCTTCAAACTGCCTGGTTGACAATATAACAGCCTGGCAGAAATAATCTTTTCCTATTGAACATTTTCAGTCCACTGGAGACAGATTACTTGCCAGACAGTTACAGCCGGAATACGAATTGCAGCACACTCCCAATTTATTTATCAGTCACAGTCATCTATCAACAAATTAAAATACTCCTAAAACTTCCTGTCATCGGCATACTCTGCCATTGAAATCCCGTATGTAACCATTACGGTTGCGTTAACCTTTGCCGTATATTTCGTACCCGGTTTTTAGAGGAGACGTGAAATACATAAAACCTGTAAACATTCTGTCTACAGGTTTTATGCGAAGTTATTCACTTTACTCCCCGAGTAGGGCTCGAACCTACAACCCCGCGGTTAACAGCCGCGTGCTCTACCATTGAGCTATCGAGGATCATGGCATCCACGCCATCTTATCATATACATACCCAAGACGCCGGGGTGCAACCTTTAAGGTTCCCTTTTTTCTCCCTTTTATACGGCATCTTCCAAATATTTCCCCGGGCCGAAAGCAGGGATTTTTGGTCCTCTTGGCCCAGTCTCCTTCCGGCCGGCTCCCGAAGACAGGAATCACCCCGGTTAACGTCTCACTCCTCTTCGTCCTCGCTGGCCGCAACGCCCGAAACCACGGAGGTGACCGCAGAAATCACCACAGCCACAATGATGATTAACAGCATCCCGCCCATCAAAACCATTACTTCCATCTCTCTACACGCTTCCTTTCTATATTCGGGGATATCGTTTCCCGTCAGTACATTTCCTGACGCTATTATAGCACAACCGTCTCAGAGCCACAAGGAAAAAATCTGCCTCGGTTCCCGTCCCCTGCGGCCCCGGCCCCGCTCCGGTTTCGGTACAAAAATCCGCTTCGGTTCCGGCACGGCAGGCAGGAGGACGGCCCTGCAGCCACCTTACGGCCTCTCCGTCCGGTCGCCCCTCCTATCCTGCCATCGTACCCTTCATCTTCCGCATCCGCAGGAAATAGCTGGTTACGAGGATCACATCCGCCCCGGCCCAAGCCAGAATCTCCGCGTAGAAAATCCCCTGCTCTCCCATAAACAGCGGAAGCAGCAGCGCGCTTCCGGTGCGCATAAGAAATTCGGCAATTCCGGACAGCATGGGCAGGAATGTGTCTCCCATCCCCTGCAGGGCGGAACGCACCACATGCAGGATATACAGAATCGGAAGGAATACGCTCATCACCGCCAGATAGAAAAAAGCGATATCCATGGTCACCGCCACATCCTCCGGCGTACCCGAGATAAAGCAGCCCAGAATCCGGCGGCCGAACAGGAGCATGGCGGCCGCAATCAGGGCGGAGGTTCCCATGGCCACCGCCAGAGCGGAGCGCATCCCGCTGCTGATCCTCTCCATCCGCTTCGCACCCAGGTTCTGCCCCACATAAGTGACCATGGCATACCCGTAAGAGGTTGCCGCCACCTCCAGCACGCCATACAACTTGTTCGTAGCCGTAAATCCTGCAATGAACAGCACGCCGAAGCCGTTTACCACGGACTGGACAATCATTCCTCCCACCGCTATGATGCCGTTCTGAAATGCCATAGGGAGTCCCAGCTTCATCAGATGAAGCCCTAGCGCCCTGCTCATCCTGAAATCGTCCCTTTCAAATCGAAGGAGCTCCACCCGGCGGATCACCGTCAGGCAGAACAGGCCGGAACAGACCTGAGCGATAATCGTAGCGGCCGCGGCTCCCCTGATTCCCCATCCCAGGCCCAGCACAAAGAGGAGATCCAGCGCCACGTTAATCAGCGCTGCCACGATCATGGCATACAGGGGCGTCTTTCCGTCGCCCAGGGCGCGCAGGATCGCCGCCAGGATATTATAGGCCATCACCACCGGAATCCCGGCAAACAAGATACGCAGGTAGGAAAGGGAATCCGCCACAATCGCCTCCGGCGTCTGTAAAAGGAGGAGGATGGGCCGGGCGCAAAGCTGGCTGGCCGCCAGAAGGGCTAAGGAGGTGCCCAGGGCCAGCAGCAGAGAATTGGCTATGGTCTTACAGAGCCGCCTGTATTCGCCCGCCCCGAATTCATGGGACATTTTGATGGAAAAGCCCTGGGCAAACCCCTGTACGATCCCTAACACCATCCAGTTAAGCCAGTCCGACGCTCCCAGCGCCGCAAGGGCGCCCACGCCCAGCGCCTGGCCGACCACCATGGTATCCACCACCGTGTATAACTGCTGGAATACATTTCCCACCATCAGAGGAAGGGAAAAGCCCAGAATCAGCTTCAGCGGTTTCCCCTCCGTCATATTCTGTATCCGCGCCATCGTTCCTCCCATTCTGCCTGCCCTGCGTCCGGACGCCGCCTCTGTCAGGCCCCGCCGCCTGCGGCATGATAAACGCCGCGGGCCTCTCATGCGTTTATCGTGCCGCAGGCGTACTGCTTCTTTACAAAAAAAATATTTGGCCTTATAATTTTGAAGGAAGCTTTCTGCCGTCGTCATCCTGCCATACGGCAATCCTCAGCCTTGCGCACAGTATAGCAGATTCGGTTCGGAAACACAAGAGGAAAATTTATGGACACAACGGACACCTCCAAAAAACAGAATGACTTTTCAAAGGGAAGCGTGGTGGGAAGTATCCTTTCCCTGGCGCTTCCTATGACTTTGGCGCAGCTGATCAATATTCTCTACAATGTGGTTGACCGGATGTATATCGGGCGTATCCCCGGGCAGGGATCGCTGCCTCTCACCGGGCTGGGGCTGTGTATGCCCATCGTCTCCGTCGTCATCGCCTTTGCCAACCTGTTCGGGACCGGCGGCGCCCCCCTGTGTTCCATCGCCCGGGGAAAAGGGGATCAGGAGGGAGCGGAACGGATTCTGGGGAATGCTTTTACCATGCTCCTTTTCACCGGCGCCCTTTTAACCCTGCTGGGACTTCTTTTTAAAAAGCCGCTCCTCTATGCTTTCGGAGCCAGCGACGCTACCTATCCCTATGCGGACAGCTACCTTTCCGTTTACCTTCTCGGCACTCTGTTCGTTATGATGAGTCTGGGGATGAACAGCTACATCAACGCCCAGGGCTTTGCCCGGACCGGCATGCTCACCACGCTGATCGGGGCCGTCCTGAACCTTCTGTTGGATCCCCTGTTCCTTTTCGTTTTCCACATGGGCATCCGGGGAGCCGCCATTGCCACGGTGATCTCCCAGGCGGTTTCCGCCCTCTGGACCATCCGCTTCCTCACGGGACCCAATACCATTCTGCATATCCGTACCTCCTGCATGAAACCCTGTCTGCGGACCATACGGGATATCACGGCCCTGGGCCTGTCCGGCTTCATGATGGCCATCACCAACAGCATCGTCCAGGTGGTCTGCAACGCCACCCTGTCCGTCTACGGCGGAGACCTGTATGTGGGCGTTATGACCGTCATTAACTCCATCCGTGAGATCCTCACCATGCCGGTGAGCGGCATCACCAACGGCTCCCAGCCCGTCATCAGCTACAACTACGGTGCCGGCAAAAACGACCGCATCCGTACGGCCATCCGTTTTATGGCCGCAAGCTGTATCGGATATACCACAGTCGTATGGGGAATCCTGCATCTGTTCCCCGTTTTTTTCATCCACCTTTTCAACACCCAGCCGCAGCTGACGGAAGCTGCCGTGCCCGCCCTGCGAATCTATTATTTCGGCTTCTTCATGATGTCCCTGCAGTTTTCCGGGCAGGCCGTGTTCCAGGCGCTCGGAAAAGCCAGATATGCCATTTTCTTTTCCATCCTCCGGAAGGTGGTCATCGTTGCGCCGCTTACTCTGCTGCTTCCGAAACTGATTTCTCCCTCCGTCAACGGCGTCTTTTTGGCGGAACCCATCTCCAATTTCATCGGAGGGGCCGCATGCTTCGGTACCATGCTCACCGTGGTCGGCAGACTGCTGCGCTGCACCGATACGGACGTGAAGGAAGCGTCCTCTTAGCGCACGAACCGGCATGCCGCGCCTTGGGCGGCAGCGCAGCATGAATTTTCGATTCATGTCCGAGAAACCGCGAATGTGATTTTTCATCTGCGATTCCATTTGGGCTGCCTGCGGCACAAATGGCGATTGAAAAATAAGCCATCGATCTTATTTTTCTACCTAAGTGCACGGGCGGAAGATTTTTTCATTAAAATGAATAAAGCAAAAAAGAAGGGGCATACTTGTATTATCATCAAAAACCCCCTCCTTTGATGATATGATATGAAATCCCCCCTATTAATAAAATCCCGTCTGCAGCAGAAGTGCTGGAGGCGGGATTTTATTTTATGTAAAGATAAACCAAAACCTTTTATCTATGCCTTGGGCCTGACGGTTTGTCCCCGCAGGCATCGGGCCGATTCCATACCGGCCGGCATCCGGGGCACCCTGTCTCAGCGTTCAAACCAGTCCTTGTATCCCAGAGCGATCAGGTTGTCCCTGCTGATCTTCAGGCTTTCAAAAGGATCCCTTCCGTAGGTGTCGTCCTGCTCGATCAGGAAGTATTCGCTGCCGCCGGCCAGGCCCGCTTCGATGCATTCCTTCACGGGCATGCTGCCCTCGCCCACCTCCGCGAACTGTACCACGTTGGTGAATGCCTGGTTAAACTTTGCGAAATCAAAGGGACCTTCCGGCATTTTCATTTCACCGATGCGGTAATCCTTCAAATGGAGCAGGCGGATACGTCCCGCATATTTCTTGATGAATTCCACGGGATTCTCCCCGCCCCTGTGGATCCAGTGGATATCCAGTTCAAATCCCATATGTTTCGTGGTATCCTTGATAATATCCAGCAGATATTTTCCGTCGTATTTCACGAATTCCAGATGATGGTTATGATAATACAGGTCAATTCCGTGCTCCTTCAGCCTTTCCGCCATCTCGTCGGCCCGCTTTACGAAATCGATAACCTTTTCCCTGCTTCCCATACAGTTCATGGGCATCATCCCGATGCGCAGCATGCTGCAGTCCAGGGTCTTGCAGTCCTCCACGATCTTATCGAAATCGCTCACCAGATATTCGCCGGGCATGCCGGGCGCCATGGGCTCCAGCGCCGCGGTACAGGCCGCAGCCTTTATGTCGAATTCCTCGCAGGCCTTCTTCATTCCTTCCACGTTTTCCGCAGTCATGGGGATCTGGCTGATCTCCACGCAGTGATATCCCAGCTCCGCACAGGCCTTCAGCGTACCGTAAGCGCCCAGCTCGTCAATTTTTTTCTTGATGGTGCTCATCTGGATTCCTATCAATCCTCTGTCCATGCTTTTAACCTCCGTCCTGCCGGCTCCGCGTTCTTCTGCCGGCCTGCCTTTATCAGCCGGGCCTTCGATCCCCCGGCCCCGTTTCCGTCATCTTTCCCGCAATCGGTCAAGGGGCCAGAAGATCCGCCCCGCTTCCGTCATCCTTCATCGGACAACGGGCCTTTCGTCTGGCCCGTTTCCGTCATTTTGTCCGGTTAATCCGAAACGACCTGCACCGTTTCCCCGCTCTGTCCCGACTGTCGGATCGCGTCGATCAGCCGTATGCTCATCACCGCGTCCGCCACGTGGATGTAGTCCTGTCCGTCCGTTTCGATTTCACGATAGAACCGGTCGATCAGCTTGCCGTGGCTGGCCCCGTAGTAGAATTTTGTCCCGGGAAGCTTCTCGTCCTCCACAAGCTTCGTTCGCCCACCGTCCGGGTCCATGCGGTAGAGTACGTTGTCGATGATGGCAAACTCCGCCTTTTCCGTCTGCACGCTGATCTGTACGCTCTCATTCCGATAGTTGGCATTGGTGGCCATAAACAGGCCATAGGCGCCGTTGGCATAGGTAAGCCTGGCGGCCACCGTGTCCTCCACCTCAATACCGTAATTCAAAAGCTGGCTCACCGACGCCTTCACTGCCGTAATCGGCCCGCCCAGGTGATAGAGAAGATCCAGCGTATGGACGGACTGATTGATCATACAGCCGCCGCCGGCCGTCTCCCATTTCCCCCGCCAGGGCTTTACGTCGTAATAGGATTTCTCGCGGGCCCAGGGGACAATCCCCTTCGTACCCGTCACCTGCCCGTACTCCCCGCTGTCGATGAGCTCCTTCAACATTTCCACGGATTCGTTATACCGGTTTTGGAGACAGATACCCATGTGAATCCCGGGATGCGACGCCTCGAATGCCGCGAATCCCTCCGCCTCCTTCGTATTCAAAGCCACCGGCTTCTCGCAGAATACATGAACGCCCAGCTCCGCCGCCTCCTCGGATACCGGGACATGCAGATAATGGGGCAGGCAGATGTGAACCGCATCCGGCCTTTCCTTTTCGATCATTTCCCTGAAATCCGTATAGAAGGGGACGTCCTTCGGCGCGCGCTCCCTTGCCGTATCGTCGATATCGCATACCGCCGCGAGCCCGATATCCGGGTTCTTATCGATCGCCATGAGATGGATACCCGAAATATCCCCCAGCCCAATAACCGCCGCTCTCTTCATAGTAATCCTCCATGCCGCGTCCTATGCGGCAATCGCGATGAGAAATCGCGGATGCGATTTCTCATCTGCGATTCAATTTGGGCCGCCTGCGGCACAAATGGCGATTGAAAAATAAGCCATCGGGCTTATTTTTCAATCTAATAACCATGCCTTTCCGCAACCTGCAAACCTAAATGCGCGCGTACTACGCTCCCTATCTGGTGGGGAATTTCCCTTCTTCCGCAATCTTCTTATTCAGCTCCGCCAGATATACATCCTCGTCCACCGGGTTTTCCACTTCCTTACCCAGCCAGGAAGACAGAAGGATCGCATTGGCCAGATTTACGCCGTTGATGCCGTCGGAGCCGGGCGCCAGGAGCGGCCTTCCTTCCAGGATGTGCAGCGCGAAATCTTCCATAACCGTGATGTGCTGCATGCCCCAGCCGTCCGTATTCTCAAATTCTTCCGTCGTATACAGGCCGTTCGCCCCGGCGGAATTCCCCATGGTCAGACGGGCCACATCCATCATGCTCATGGAAGCGTTCATCTCGTCTTCATCCTTATTCAGACGATAAACGGTCGCCTTCCTGCTGTCGTCCACCACGATCTTGCCGCCGGTTAAATCGATCTCCAGGCGGTCCGTACCGATGGGATCATGGGTACAGGTGATGAAGCTGCCCGTGGCGCCGTTGGGATATTCCGTTACCACGGTCACATCGTTTTCCACAATAATATTTCTGTGGCAGCCGTATTTGCACTTCGCGTACACCCGATTGGGTACGCCGCAGATCCACTGCCAGAGATCCAGCTGGTGGGGAGCCTGGTTCACAAGCACGCCGCCGCCTTCTCCGCCCCAGGTGGCGCGCCAGGCGCTCTGTGCGTAATAACTGTCGGGGCGCCACCAGGAATTAATGATCCAGCTGGTACGGCGGATTTCCCCCAGTTCCCCGCCTGCCACCAGTTCCTTCACCTTCTGATAGAGCTTATTGGTCCTCTGATTGAACATAATCCCGAAGGCCACATCCGGATGGGCCGCGGCGCACTCGTTCATCTCGCGCACAGCCTTGGCATACACGCCGGCAGGCTTCTCCACCAGCACGTTCATGCCATGCTCCAGACAGTAAATGGCAATCTCCGTATGCAGATAATGCGGTACCGTAGTGATCACCGCATCCACGTTTCCGGATGCCACCATTTCTTTCCAATCCTTATAAAAAGGATACTCCGGATACTTTTCCCTGCAAAGGGCTTCCTTTTCCGGATCGATATCGCACAACGCGCCCAGCGCACAATGGGGCGGGCACTCCGGCGCGGGCATTCCCGCCATTCCTCCCCTTCCGGTTAAAAATCCGGCATAAGCGCTTCCCTGAGCCCCGATACCGATCAGGCCAAAACGAATCTTCTCCATAATGAAACTCTCCTTTCTTTTTTAAACGAATTCACAAACAGTCCGTATGCATGACTACAGGATTTCGTCCAGGATCGCCCGCAGCGCACGGTACTGCATCGCGTATCCCTCCGCCCCGTCCTTCGCCTTATTCTCCTTGATGACATTCTCCGCCGCAGTGGTTTCCAGGGATGCGAGGGAATCGAACAGCACCAGATGAGGCTCCAGCGTCAGGAAGCCTTCATAGCCCTCCTCCACAATGGCCCGGCGGAGCAGCTCCGCGATCTTACCCTCCCCGGTTCCGCACACCACATTCTCCTTATCCGTGGAGACCGCGTCTTTGATATGGATATACTCGATATAGGGCTGCAGCATTTCCCAGCAATCCTTCGTATCCTCCCCGCATTGAACGAAATTGGCGAAATCGAAAGCCGCGCGGAAATGGGCGCTCCCCAACGTTTCGAAGAGCGTTTTGCACCGCGGGCCGATATCGCCGTAGATCTCCTTTTCGTTTTCATGGAGCAGGACCACATCATGCCTCCCGGCAATCTCCAAAAACTGCCTCAGCTTATCGATCACCGTTTCCCGGTAATCCTCCGGATCCCTGCCCTCCGGGATGAAGAAGCTGAACATACGGATGTACCTGCATTCCAGCACCTTACAGATTTTACACAGTTCTTCCAGCTGCTCCTTCTGCTTTTGGAAGCCCTCCTCGTCTTCCACCCCCACCTTTCCGATAGGCGAGCCCAGGGAAGATACCTTTACCTGATATTCGGAAAGCTTCGGTACAAGCTTCTCCTCCACCTCCCGGGCCGTGTAGTCCGCAATCCCCTTTCCGTCAGCCGACCGCAGGGAAATGTAATGCATCCCCAGGGCGGTGACCGTTTCCAGCTGGCTTATGAAATCCGAACTGATCTCATCCGCGAAGCCGGAAATCCTGATCTTTTCCTTCATGAATGGCTCCCATCTGCGCGCTTTGGCGCGTGTACAAATCAAAGGGAATGAAAGATTTGAATCATCTTTGCTCCCATTTGCGTGCAAAGCACGCACTCCAATCAGGGAGGTTGAAAGCGTTCTTCTTTCAACCTTCACTCTAACCGACATGCCGCATCCCGGGCGGCTGCACAACATGAATCTTCGATCCATGTCCGGGAAATCGCGAATGCGATTTCTCATCTGTGATTCGATTTGGGCCGCTTGCGGCAGCGCAGCCCCCCCCCGTTTTCCGTCCATACCCTTTGCGGCAGATGCTTCCGCCGCCCGGCGTATACATGAATTATACTACCTATCGGCCGCAAAGAGTGAGTACAATATTTGTCTGTTATACGAAAAATATCATCTTCATACTTATACCCATGCCTTTCCCGTTTTGGGTCTTCCCAAAACGGGAATAGGCCCAAATCCGTAAGATTGAAAATTTTTAATTTTCAATCTTGTATCCTGCCTCCGGATATGATATAAAAATGTAACGGTTGATGCAATATGTTTTCGTAAAACACCGGGGCATACGCAAGAACGGCCCTGCGGCGTCCGCCGCAATATCCTTCCGTCAAAGGAGCAATCGAAGATGAAAATCCCGAAGCCAAAACAAATAGCAGCCCTGATTTCCATCGGGCTGCTCGTTGCGCTCTATCTCGCCACGCTGATCGTGGCCTTCCTTGAATTTCCCGGAGCGGACAGACTCTTTGCCGCCCTTCTGGTGGCGGATATCGGTCTGCCCATTCTCCTTTGGATCTATCTGTGGCTGATTAAAAAGGTTCGGGAACGCCGGGAGGAATCCGAAGACTAACGAAAATGCCATCGGGTTTATTTTTCAATCTACTCCCAAATCTGCCCGCCTTGGCGGGCATCCAAATCAGGATCGTGAAATCGAAGATTTCACGCTACTCCCAGTTTTTTCAACTCTCCTAAGGCCTGCTCCCGATTTTTAAATACTATGCCGCTCATTCCCATGTCTTCCGCCGCTTTCACGTTGTCTGCGGTATCGTCCAGGAAGACGCATTCCTCCGCTTTCAGGCCGTACCGGTCCAAAAGCAGGCGGTAAATGGCCGGATCCGGCTTAATCAGGCGTTCCCGGTAGGAGATGATCCCTCCGTCCACATACTCCATAAAGTCCAGGGCGTCCTGGTTCTCCTTCCACCCCTTTTCGGAAAAATTGGAAAGCACCAGAACCCGGTAACCCTTCTGCTTCAGATCCCGGATCCAGGGGATGGCATAATCCAGCCGCGTCACGATCCCATGCAGGTCGGTATAGACCCGGCGCAGCTCTTTTTCCACGGAAGGATCGTTTCGGATGAATCCGTTCAGAATCTCTTCGTCGTTAAGCACGCCTCTGTCACATTCGCACCAGAAGGGGCTTTCCACCGTGGCCCGG
>JAETRI010000028.1 GCA_021770245.1 Lachnospiraceae bacterium | reverse complement strand
AATGTATGGAGCAGACCAGTACTAATCGGTCGAAGGCTTATCCTGAGAGAGAGTTGCAAAGCGGGAAGGAAAGAAGGAAGAAGTTTTGAGTCAATGTTCGGTTTTGAGGGTATGGCGGAAGAGGTACCCTGGGAGATAATCCTCGATAGCTCAATGGTAGAGCACTCGGCTGTTAACCGAGTTGTTGTAGGTTCGAGCCCTACTCGGGGAGCTGAAAAAGCCCGCAAGCATTCGTGTTTGCGGGCTTTTGATTATACCGGAGATAAGGGAGAAGAAATTGGGGCGAGGTGGTCACGGTAGGGGTCGTCCCAAAGCGTCGGCACTGAGCGCAATGCGGACCTCCCGCTATGAAGGAGAAAATGCGATGAAGAAGAAACTGATACACTTTTTCAGGCAGGAAACGGTGTTGTGCGTGGCGTTTGTCCTTGCCATCGTCTCCGCACTTTTTGTCCGTCCGGACAGAGAATACATAGGCTATGTAGATTTCCGGACGCTGTCTATCCTGTTCTGTCTGATGAGCATCATGGCCGGACTGCAAAAGGGCGGCGTATTCCGGTATGTCGCCCAGGTACTGTTGAGCAAGGTGCGCAAAGTAAGGCAGCTGGTGCTGATCCTTGTCCTGCTCTGCTTCTTCTCAAGTATGCTGGTCACAAATGACGTGGCTCTCATCACCTTTGTACCCTTTACATTCATTGTCCTGGATATGATTGGGCCGGAAGTAAAGGGACAGTTGGTCATCCCTGTTGTGGTACTGCAGACGATCGCTGCAAATCTTGGCAGTATGCTGACGCCTATTGGGAACCCTCAGAATCTGTACCTGTATGGCAGGGCAGGACTCTCCCCGGGGGATTTTATGCTGTTGACGCTGCCCTATACATCGGCGGCGCTTCTGGTCCTCATCCTTTGGAGCCTGCACCAGTCCGGAGGCTGCCACGAGCCGGTTCAGGTCTTCTTTACCGAGGGGACGGGGCTGCCAGGAAATAAAGCCCGTCTGGCTGTCTACGCCGTCCTTTTTGCGCTTGCCCTTCTGACGGTAGCCAGGGCGGTTCCGTACGGTGTGACGTTTTGCGTGACTTTTCTTGCCCTGCTGCTGGTGGATAGAAGCCTTTTTTCCCGTGTGGACTACAGTCTGCTTCTGACTTTCGTTGGATTCTTTATTTTCATCGGCAATACCGGAAGAATTCCAACGTTTTCACATGTGCTGCAGCAGATCGTCACTGACCATGAAGTCTTGGCCGGGGTGGCTGCAAGCCAGGTGATCAGCAATGTCCCGGCAGCGCTGTTGCTGTCCGGATTTACAGAGAATCTCCCTGCTCTGATTATCGGTGTCAATCTTGGCGGGCTTGGAACACTGATTGCGTCTATGGCCAGCCTGATTACCTACAAGCTCATCGCAAGGGAAGAAAGCCAAAGAAAGGGGGCGTACTTTCGGTACTTTACGGTGGCGAATGTCTGCTTCTTGGTGATTCTGTTAGTACTTACAATGGTTTTTGAAATGTGAATTTTGCTGCTATGCGCGAAACGGATGGAAGTAGTGCGAAATCGCCTTCACGAATTTTGCATTGCGCTGCCGCGCAGGACGCAGCACGTTGGTTAGGGAGGAAAAGACATGCGCCGGGCAGTGAGATATCTGGTGGAAAGCATCCGTAAGCCGGGTCTGCAGAGGAAAATTGTGGGAATCGTGCTGGCATTTTTTCTGGTCACGGTCCTGATGACTACGGTGATCTGTTTGATGATTTCGGAGCGGAATACGACGGAGGCCATTGAAAGGAGCCTGGACGGCCTTCTGGAACAGCGCAAGGAGGAGATCGAACGATATTTGACCCGGGTGGATGAGGCGGCGCTCACGGCCTGCTACAGCAGCTGGCTGCAGAATATGTTTGAGGCGACAGGAAACGATCATGAGAAACAGAGAATCAGGGACAGGGTGGCGGATTTTCTGTATGGCCTGGTGGGCTTCTATGAGGGGACGCATTTTGCAATCATCCTGGATGACGGGCTGCGGATGACCAGCTATGGGGAGACGTTGGATTACTCCGTGGAACTTTCGGAGCGGGCGTGGTATGCGGAATTGGAAGAAAAAGGAAAGTATGTGGAGATCGGAAGGGACAGCGGGGTATATCGAAAACGGTCCGGCTGGTCAATGTGCTTCTATTATTTAATCAAAAACAATTATACATTGGAGCGTGAAGGGATCCTGGTGGCAACGATACCCCAGGGGAGCATTGCACGGTTTCTGGACACGAATTTTGAGGGCGGATATGCAGAGCTCTATGGAGGAGACGGCGTCCTGATCGCGGGGGATCTGCCGGAAGAACTGCGGGGAGCATCCCATATGAGACAGAAGGAAGCCGAAATCCGGGTGGGTTCTGAGCACTGGAGGCTGGTGGTCTACCTGGATCGGGAAAGCATCACGTTGGAGCACCGGGCACTTTGGCTGGCTTTTGCGGGGGTGGTTGCGGGCGTTGCTGTCCTGTTCCTCTCCCTGGCCGTGGTGATGTCCCGCTATCTGATCGTTCCGATCACCCAGTGCCGGGATGCCATGAACGAGATCCGGGACGATCATATGGGCGTATATATAGAGAACAGATATCAGGATGAGCTGGGAGATCTGCTGGACGGCTTTAATGAGATGTCGGCATCCATCCATGAATTGATCGAGAAAAACAGGGCGGTGAGCATGCTCCAGAAGGAAACGGAGTATCAGATGCTCTTGGAACAGATCAATCCGCATTTCCTGTATAATACATTGGAGCTGATTAATGGATTGATTTTCAGCGGCAGAAATGAGACCGCAGTCCATGTGTGCGAGACGCTGGGGCAGATCTTCCGATACAATCTAAATCGAAGCAAATGGGTGACCGTGAGAGAGGAATTGGATCATATCAGGAAATACCTGATGATTATGGAGTTTAAAATTAAGGGCCTTTCCGTATACTACGAGGTGGCGGAAGATGCCTTGGAGAGGAAGATCCTGAAAGCGATTCTCCAGCCCCTTGTGGAAAATTGCATCCGGCACGGCTTTGCGGAGCAGACGGGAGAATGTTGCATTACGGTTATGATCAGGGAGACGGAAGGATCGACAGAGATCATGATTATGGATAATGGAGCGGGGATTGCGCAGGAACGTCGGGAGGAATTGACGAAGACGATGGAAAAGATCCGACGGGAGCCCGTGGAGAGGCCGGCCTCCTCGGTACATGTAGGGATCCAGAATGTGTTCCACCGCATGTATCTGGAATATCAACAGGATATGGACTTTGAAATTGTATCCAAAGAAGGGGCGGGAACCAGGATCCGTATTCGATTTCCGTAATCTTGCGGAGTGTGCATATGCGTGCGGCCGGGTCCGGATCACGGGTGGAAAAGGCGTGCGGCGCCGTCTGCAGCAGTGACATTGCCGGCATGTCGGTTGCTGTCACATCACAAAGCCGCAGAGGATGCGGTGTGGAGGAACGGAATGTATAAGATATGTATTGCGGACGATGAGGCATTTGTGGTGAAAAGCATCGAAAGGCGGCTCGCGCTCACAGGCCTGCCTGTCCGGGTGGTGGGCGTTGCAGGGAACGGAAATGAGGCTTTTGAGTTATATGAGAAAACAGGGCCGGATATTTTTCTCGTAGATGTGAACATGCCCCAGTGCGACGGGTTGGAGTTTGTGGAAAGAGTACGCAGGATCGATGAGAACAGCAAGACGAGGTTTATCATCATCAGCGGTTATGATGATTTTGCCTATGTGAAAAAGGCAATCCAGGCCGGTGTGATGGATTATATTATGAAGCCCATCATACAGCAGGAATTTCAGGAAACGATGGAAAAGGTATGCCGTGCCATTCGGGAGGAGCAGGAGCGGCTGATGGACAGCAGAAAGGAATATTGGGAAGACTGTCCGACGGAACGGGGGGCGTTCCGCGGAACGGCGGTCCTTCTGTATCAGGAAAGGCTGACGGACTTGCTGACAGAGTCTCCCGGGGAGTGTAAAAGGATCTGGAGGCAGGATTTTCCCCGGGACCAGTGGAGGATGCTCCATTTTCAGGGAAGCAGGAATGTGCTTCTCTTAATGGGGGGTATGGAGATGGAGGAAGATAGGATAAGGACTGTCCTGGAAGCGCTTTCCCCTTGGATGTCGGCGTGCGCCTCCTGGATCAGGGCTGACGGACAGGATATGACAGAGCTACTCCGGCATCTGGAGGGCGCTTTGAACCTGCGGTTCTGGTATGGAGCCAGGCAGGTATTTCCTGCGGATCTGGATACGCTATGCTGGCCGAAACGGAATCTGGAACAGTTGGAGATCGCTTTGGATAATCTGAAGGAAAAGCGATATGAAGAGATTCTGGAGGATCTGTTTGCAGAGATATTTTCCAAGAGAGAGTATGTTCCGTCCCTGCTGGAGGTCCATCATTCCGTGATGACGATATATGCGGGCGTTTACATGAAATATGAAATGGCAATTCCGGGAAACCTGAAAGAAGAGTTCGGCATGATGGCTCTGACGAACTGCCGCCTCCAACAGGATATTCTGGAAAAATGGAAGCAATATGGCCGGATACTGCGCGAGAAGATGAGAGGCCAATTGAACAGGGACGATGTGGTGGAACGGATCCGCCTCTATCTGGAACAACATTATCAGGAAGAAATCGGCCTGGCAGAGCTGAGCGGGGAATTCTTTCTGGCGCCGGGGTACATGACGAAGCGTTTTAAAGAAAAGCTGGGTATGACGATCCCCCAGTATCTGGAGAACTATCGGATGGAGAAAGCGAAGGAATACCTGAGTATGACAGATTGGTCCATCAGCGAGATTGCTCGGATCGTGGGCTACAGCGACGCCAATTATTTTGCCAGATCCTTTCGAAAAGTCTGCCGGCTTTCGCCCAGGGAGTTTCGGAATGGGACAAAGCGATAGAAGGAAGGAGAGATCGTGCTATTTATTTAGCCATTTTGTACTAGCCCCGCCAATGTATTGCAGATAAAATGGACATATCAACCAGATAAAAGACATAAGTAAAGGAGGATTTTGTCCATGTTGAAAAAGAGTTTGGCGCTGCTGTTGGGAATATGCTTAACCTTCTCCCTTGTGGGATGTCAGGGGAACGATAAGAGCGCATCCGGCCAAAACGGAAGCAGTGCATCCGAAAGCAGCGCTTCCGGAGAGGACACGGGAGCCGGGCAGCCCGCGTCCACAGGGGATGTGAAGGTCTCATTCTACTCCTGGTCGTCGGGAGCTGAGCAGGAATTTGACCAGGCGATCTGCGATCAGTACCAGGCAGAGCATCCCGGTGTGACGATCGAGGCGAATTTTATCCCTTATTCGGAATACTTGAGTAAGATCAATACCATGGCGGCTGCGGACAGCATGCCGGAGGTGTTCAAGCTTCCGGAGGGCAGTGTGTTGGAATGGGGTACCAAGGGAGCGGTCCTGGATCTGAAGCCGCTGTATGAGAAGGCGGGATTTGACCCGAACACGGAGATGGTGTCCACCACCGTATTCCAGGCCGGAGACGGTATCTGGGGGGTGGGATGTAATGTGACGACCCTTGCGCTGTATTACAACAAGGAGATCTTTGCCGAGAACGGGATCGAGGCGCCCTCCACGGATGCGGAAAATCCATGGACATGGGACGAGTTCGTGGAAAACGCGAAAAAGCTGACGAAGGATGCCAACGGGAATACGCCCAATGATGAAGGGTTCGACGAAGAGAGCGTGAACGTGTATGGGACTATGATGCCCACGGACTGGAATGTGTTTATGCCTCTTCTGTATACCAACGATGCCGGCATTGCCAACGAGGAGGGAACGGAGCTTCTCATCAACACGCAGGCAGGATTGGAGGTCCTCCAGGGGATTGCGGATCTGTCTCTGGTTCACAAATGTGCGCCTACCGTGGCAATGGCCAAGGGCGCTTTCTCGGATAAATCCGCGATGCTGATGAACGGCCAGCTGGCCATGGCGATCGACGGGGCGTGGGCGCTGGGCAACTATGCCAATGAAGGCTACGATGTGGGAGTAGCCCAGATCCCTATGTTTAAGCATCCGGCCAATATGAGCTGGGGCGCTGGGGTATGCATGTCTCCTAAGAGCGCGGATAACGAATCAGCCTTCGATTTCTTCCGTTATTATACGGAGTTTGAAAATGCGATCTCCACGTCGAAAAATGCAGGCGTGGCGCTGGGCGGACTTCCTCACACGCTGAATATCTTTGACGGAGGAGAGAACGAGAAGGCCTGGGCGGCTACCTATACCAAAGTGGACGAGAGCGCCAACTGTGAGGCGTTCAAGAATATTCTTCAGCAGAAGAATACCAGGCTGGGAGAGAACGTATCCTTGAAGAATTTCCCGGCAATCGTGGATAACACCATTGTTCCGCTTCTGGATAATGTATGGCTCGGAGAAACCACTGCAGCGGATGCGCTTGGCACGCTGGACGTGTCGGATCAGCTCCAGGGGATTTGGGACTAACATACTGCCGCCTGGCAGAAGAACCTTTGGACTGACACGGGCCGCTGCTCTTTAGGCAGCGGCCCGTATGACAGGGAAGCGGCATAGCCGCTTCCAATGGAAACCGAAAGCATTCGAATTTCAGGAACCGTCTGGCGGTAAAATCTCCTGAAATCGAAAAGAGAACGATAGAGGTATACGTTTGGAAACAGACTTCCAAACTTTCCATTGATGGCAGTATCGCAGGCTCTGCCTGCGATATGCAGGGGTATGAGAATGAAAAAAAAGAAAAAAATGAGCCTGCGGGAAAGAAGCCAGCTTCGATGGGGATATTTTTTTATCGCACCGGTAATCATCGGCCTTGCCTGTTTCAGCTTCGGTCCGATGCTCTACAGTATGGCAATCAGCTTTACGGAATGGGACGTGATTACGCCGATGGAGTTTATCGGCGCAGAGAACTATAAAAATCTGTTCCACGACCCGTTAGTGGGGCAGGCAATCAAAGTGACCTTAACCTATACACTGCTTACGGTCCCGCTGGTGACCTGTGTCCCGCTGCTGATAGCGATTCTGCTGAATACGAAGGTGAGAGGGATCTCCATATTTCGTGCGATCTTCTATGTTCCTTCCATCGTGCCCGTGGTGGCCAGCGCCGCCGTATGGATGTATATCTATAATCCCATGCATGGGCTGCTCAACAGCATCCTAAAAGGGGTGGGACTGCATACACAAAACTTTATCTTCAGCGCAAAGGGGGTGCTCCCTTGTCTGGCGGTGATGGCGTTGTGGGCGGCAGGGAACAATGTGGTCATCTATCTGGCGGGCCTGCAGGGGGTATCCAGGCAGCTCTACGAGGCGGCGGAAATCGACGGAGCAGGAGCCTTGCCTAAATTTTTCCATATTACGGTACCTATGATGACGCCCATCGTATTCTATAATTTTGTGATGGCGATTATCGGATCCATGCAGACCTTCACCCAAGCCTATATCATGACGGACGGCGGGCCGAACAATGCCAGCCTGTTCTATTCCCTGCTGGTCTACCGGACGGCCTTTAAGCAGTCCCGAATGGGGTATTCGGCATCCATGTCATGGATTCTGTTCCTGATCATCGCCGTGCTGACGGCGGTGGTGTTCAAGACCCAGAACAAATGGGTGATCTATGAGAACGGAGATTGAGATTATGAAAAGCAGAAAAAAGTCTGAAGTCAAGCTGCTTTGCTACATATTACTGGTCGGCATCTCCTTTTTGATGCTCTTTCCGTTCTTTTGGATGGTACGGAGCGCATTCATGACAAATCGGGAGATTATGACAATGCCGATCCAGTGGTTCCCTTCCCACTACGATCTGGAAAATTTTAAAGAGGCATTTACCAAGGCGCCCTTTGGGCGGTACTTTCTGAATTCGGCCGTCATCGTGGCATTTAACCTGGTGGGGTCGGTACTCAGCGCCAGCTTCATTGCATTCGGATTTGAAAGGCTGAAGTTCAGGGGGAGGAACCTGTGGTTTGCCCTGCTTTTATCCACCATGATGATCCCTTATACGGTTCTGATGATCCCGCAGTTTTTGATCTGGCAGGCCGTGGGCGGGTATAACACTTTTTACCCGTTGATCATACCCTGTTTCTTCGGCAGCGCTTTCAACGTCTTTCTGGTGAAGCAGTTCTATTCCGGGATACCGAAAGAATATGACGAAGCGGCGCTGGTGGACGGCGCGAACTATTTCATTATTTATTCCAGGATCATTGTCCCTATGTCCAAGCCTGCTCTGTGCAGCGTAGGAGTGTTCACCTTCATGAACACCTGGAACGATTTTATGGGGCCTCTTCTGTATCTGGATGACAGAAAACTAAAGACAGTGTCTTTGGCGCTGCAGAACTTCATGGGGCAGCACACCAGCGATTGGAACCTGATGATGGCGGTGGCCACGGTAATTACGATCCCTATGATTGCGGTATATTTCATGGCACAGAAATATTTCATCGAGGGAATCACCTTTTCCGGCCTGAAAGGCTGAGGAAGAGAGCTGTATATCAATAATGGAGTGCGTGCTAAAGCACGCAGAGGGGAGCAAGGTTGAAAGAAGGACGCTTTCAACCTCCCTGAATGGAGTGCCCGCTAAAGCGGGCGGAGGGGAGCAAAAAATGAAGTTGAATTTGAGAGAAGTACCGTTTAGTTATCGAGGATCCTATTTGGCCGTATCTTATTTGGAGGGCTGCTTTAACCATCAGAAGATAGAGCGGGGGATGTACTTAAGGACTGTCCATGGCTCGGCCTCTTCCTCCTTTGTGGCGAGGGTTGAGACCGGGAACGGGGATGCGGTGGAAGAAAACGGATACGCGGCGGATGCGGACGAGCTGCGGATCGAAAAAGAAGGGAAGAAGTGCCGTATGGCATTCCATGACGCGGATACGCTTCTGCTGAAGGGGGATCTGCCCATGACGCTTGATTTTATGAGCGAGGGCCTGCCCTTTACCTTCAGCCAGCCCATGCAGGCAGGGGAGAGGCGGTTCCTGCTGATGAACTGCTTCAGGAACAACTGCCGGTATGTGCTGCGTGCTCAGCAGGGCAGGATAGAGGCAGAGCAGGAATGGGACGGCAGTACCGCCGCTTATTGCAGGCTGCACCTCATTCCGGACGAGTCGGGAGAGTATCTTGTCAGCGTGGAGGAGGCTTTTGAAGACTGGCAGGACCGGGGAAGGGATTTTGATTTTGAGGAAGCCGCAGTCTGCAGCAGGGAAGCCTTCGAGGCCTTCCATGCTTCCATGCCCTCGGTCGAAGCGCAGTATGAGGAGACGGCCAGGATCGCAGCCTATGTGGACTGGTCGAGCATTGTGAAGCCCTGCGGCCTTCTTACCAGAGAAGCCATGCTGATGTCCAAAAACTGGATGTGCAATGTGTGGAGCTGGGATCATTGCTTCAATGCCATGGCGCTCTCCTACGGAAACCCGAAGGAAGCTTGGGATCAATTCCTGGTGCTCTTTGACCATCAAAAGCCGTCCGGAAATATCCCTGACAGCGTGAACGACAGCAAACCGATCCACAATTATTGCAAACCGCCGATCCATGGATGGGCTCTGCGCAAGCTGATGGGAGTGATGGAGTTGTCCATGGAACAGCTCGCGGAGGCTTATGACAAGCTTTCCGGATGGACGAACTGGTGGCTGGACTGCCGGGACGAGAACGGGGACGGACTGTGTGAGTATACCCATGGGAACGATTCGGGCTGGGATAATTCCACCGCATTTCTGAAGCTGCCGCCTGCAACCCTTCCCGATCTGGCCGCTTTCCTGGTGCTGCAGATGGATGTGCTGGCAGAGGTGGCCGGAAAGCTGGGCCGCCAGGCCGCCAGGCGCATGTGGGAACGGCGCAGGGACGAGATGAGGGAGCGTATGCTGGAAGAACTCTTCGTGGATGATCTGCCGGTGGCTTATGCGGGCCTGGAAAAGGAACGGGTGGAGACGGACAGCCTGATCCTTTACCTTCCCATCGTGTTGGGGAAACTGCTCCCCGGACAGATCCAAAAGAAGATGATCGAGGTGTTGAAGGGAGACAAATTCCTCACTGCATGGGGCCTTGCCACAGAAAGCCCCAAGAGCGGCCTCTATGAGTCGGACGGATACTGGCGAGGCCCGATCTGGGCGCCCAGTACCATGCTGATCCTGGATGGGCTGATGGAATGCGGAGAGAAGGAATATGTGCAGCAGGTCACCCGCAGATTCTGCGAGATGGTTGGAAAGAGCGGCTGCGCCGAGAATTTTGACGCCCTCACGGGCGACGGGCTTCGGGACAGGGCCTATACCTGGACGGCCAGCGTGATGCTGGTGATGGCTCACGAATATTTGGCATAAGCAGAAAGTGCCGGCTCCGCCTCCGGCCGGAACCGATGGAACCGCTTACGGATATTGTCCCGAATCCCTGTGAATTTTCTTGTGCGGCCGGCGGTTCTCCTTGTTGGTTTTTAGTAAAAGAGGAACGATTTGATCATTGCTTGAGCGTTAATATGGCTATCGAAGGGACTCCCGATCTGCTTATGGCAGAAAGGGGGTCTCTTTTTGGCGGATTCCAAACGATGCCCCATATAGTACATAAATAATGTACTAAAATCGAGAAAAGCATACTAAATGTATAAATTTCTTGAATTATATTGAAAAATGTGAAAAGCGTCTATATAATAAAGCCATAAATAACAAATATGACGAACATCACAGCGCTGTGTATTAGTCGTAATGTTTATTTGCGTTGACACAATGTTTGGAACTATGGGCAAAATGGAAAGACGGAAAAGAGTATTTAGGGACAAAAGGTGTCAAATAAAAACGGTATTAATACAATTAAATTGTATTGATCAAAATCAGGATGGAGAGTCCTTAGAAAGGGTTCTGCATCAAATATCAAAAAGGAGGAGATTTGTATGAAGAGGAAGATCGTTGCTCTTGTCATGGCAGCAGTGCTCGCATCGTCTCTTGCGGCTTGCGGAGGAAATTCCGGCTCTACCGGATCGCAGGAGCCCGCAGAGTCGGCGGCAGCGCCTGCGGCCAGTGAAGAAGAGGCACCCGCCGAAAGCGAAGCGGGGGGAGATAATGCGGAAGCGGCCGGTGATGTATCCGGAGCTACGCTGGAGATCGCCGTTACCTATACCGGCGACCAGCTTGCGACCTTCAACAAACTTGTGGATCAGTTCGAAGCAGAAAGCGGTGTAACCGTGAACGTAGCGGAGTACGGCGACGACTACGAAGCTACCCTGAAGACCCGTATGGCAGCCAATGAGATGCCCGATATCTGGCAGACCCATGGCTGGTCCATCCTTCGTTACAAAGAATATCTGATGGATCTGAGGAACGAGCCCTGGGTGTCCGACCTGGACGAATCCGCACTGGGCGTTATCCAGGATTCCGACGGTTCGATCTATGTTATGATGATTTCCGAGCTGATCAACGCGACTCTGGTGAATCTGGATGTCTGCGAAGCGGCAGGAGTGGATCCTTATACGATCAATACTTATGAAGATCTGACCGCTGCCTGCGAGAAGATCAAAGCTGCCGGATATACCCCCTTCGGCATGAATTCCAACCCCGGCCTGATGACCAACTATGCGGGAACCTTCGTGACCTATGAAGGCGAGATGGCAGAAGACGGCGCAGCTCAGCTGGACGGCACCTGGGATTGGGAGTCCTATAAGAACTCTCTGGTTAAGACCATGGCCGACTGGATCAACAAAGGCTATTTCTATGAAGATATCCTCACCATGGATGCAAATTCACTGGCCGAGAGATTTGCGGACGGCAAGTGTGCTTTCATCCTGGGCAATGACCCTGGCATCATCGTTACCGCACAGACGCTGAAACCCGATGCGAAGATGGCGTTCCTGCCTTCCTTCTCTTCCACCAAAGACGGCGTGCAGCACGTGGCAGTGGGTGAAGGCGATACCTTCGGAATTTGGAAAGACACTTCCAATGAAGCCGCTGCAAAGGCATTCCTTACATTCTTTGCAAAAGCCGAGATCGCCAATGAGATGAACCAGGCTACCGGTAAGGTCGCCGCTCTGAAGTCCTGCATGGAGATCGACGACGGCATGGGCCAGAAGACCTTCCAGGAAATGAAGGACAAATGTGGGGATCGTAATATCTTCTATGATAACTTCTGGGATAGGAAGTATATGCCTTCCGGAATGTGGCCGATCGCCGGCAACGCATCCAATATGCTGTTCGAAGATGCCAGCGAAGCGGGACAGGAAGCCTGTGTGGAATATATGAAAGAGAACTATGTGGATCTCTACGAAGCGGCACAGGAAGGCTGAGTATATTCTTTCGGAAGAAAAAAGAGGTGGGGTGGCTTCGCCGCCTCACCTGTTTTCTATCATGGGAGGGTAGAACGGCCCGGGCGGGCTGCTGCGAAGGATAGTTTATGGGGCTTATCAAATGTATTTGAGATAAGGGGGTACTGATTTGAAGAAAAGAAAGAGGATATATCTTGCTCTGACTATTCCTGCGATCATCCTGATGCTCTGGTTCATCGGTGCTCCGCTGGTGAACGGTCTGAGATTATCGTTCTTTAAATGGAACGGCTATTCACAGAAGATGAAGTTTATCGGGATAGAGAATTTCATCAAAATGTTTTCCGATGATGTATTCTGGAGTTCTACCAGAAATACGATGATTTACGGCTTTGGTTCCACCCTGCTGCAGAACATTCTGGGCCTTTCCACGGCACTGTTCCTCAATAAGACTTTCAAAGGCCGGAACGGTGTACGGGTAATCCTTTACATGCCCATTATGATATCGGGATTTATCATGGGCCAGATCCTGCGTTTCTTCGTGGATCTGGACAACGGCGTATTCAACGAGATCCTGGGCTGGTTCGGGGTCTCTCCGATCTACTGGATGGAGACCGGACTTTCTGCAACGATTATTATTACCCTTGCCAATTCCTGGCAGTACATGGGATTATGTATGCTGATCTACCTGGCCGGCCTGCAGAATATCCCGACGATGTATAAGGAAGCGGCCAGGCTGGACGGCGCCAACCGCTGGCAGGAATTTACCCGTGTCACGATTCCGCTGCTGATCCCTTCCATTACCACTGCCGTTGTGACCAACCTGATCGGCGGCTTTAAGATGTACGAGGTGATCGTGGCCATGTCCGGCGGCGGACCCAACAGGAGGTCCATGTCCCTGTCCTATTATATCCAGATGCTGTATTTCAACGACGAGAAGGCCGGATATGCATCCGCAGTGGGCGTCATCATGTTCTTTATGATCATGATCATCACGCTGCCGATCAATGCGTGGCTCAGAAAGAGGGAGGTGGAGTATTAATGGCAAAGGTCAAGACGGGTAAAGGCCCCAACACCCATTCCACCTGGTGGTGCTATATCGTGGCAGCAGTGCTGGTATTGATCTATATGCTGCCCATCTACATCATGCTGATCCGTTCCTTTAAGACGCTGCAGGATTTTGCACACAACCTCGCACTGCCTGAGGTATGGTACTTTGATAACTACAAGAACGTATTCGCAGCCGGGGATATATGGATCGGCTTCAAGAATTCCCTGATTTTGTGCGTGGAAACCGTGGTTTTGGAGATTATCGTGGCGGCGATGGCTGCATACGGCGTCGCCAGGAGCAGCGGTGCGGTGAACAATGCGATCCGCAAGATCAACATGCTGGTTATGATGATTCCCGGTATCGCCCTGCTGGTAGGTACTTATTCCCTGATGGTCAAGATGGGGCTGAGCAATACCCTGGTCGGTCTGGCCCTGCTGTCCGCGGCGGGTGGTATTCCGGCCACCATGTTCATGTATGTGAACTTTATCATCTCCATCCCGGTGGCTCTGGACGAGGCAGCTGCCATCGACGGCGCCGGCGTGATACGCACCTTCTTAACGATCATCATGCCGCAGCTGAAGGCCGTAACGGTTACGCGTATTATTATGGCGGCAACGGGCTCCTGGAATAACTACCTGATGCCCATGTTCCTGCTGCAGGATAAATCCAAATTTACTATTATCCTGGTGATCAAGGCGGCGTTCAGCCGCGGAAACAGTGCGGGAGACATGCCGAGAGCCTGCGCCACCTGTGCCCTGGGCCTGCTTCCGGTTATCGTGATGTATCTGTTCCTGCAGAGGTACATTATCGAGGGACAGATTGACAGTTCCGTAAAATAGACCGGAAAATAAGGCCGATGTTTTATCTTTCATACACGGATTTGAACCGCAGGCAGGAAAAAGCCGTTTGGGACAAAATGCCCGCGGTGGAATATTATATTTTATTTTTAAAGGGGATCAAGACACATGAAACTATATAAGCGAAAACCGAATGATACGGCTCCGCTCGGTCAGGCGGATCCGTATATGATCAAGGCGGACGACGGAAGATATTATCTCTATGCCACCGGACCCAACGGGCCTTCGCTCTTTTCCAGCGACAATTTGTTAGACGGCTGGGAATATGAAGGGATCTGTCTCGATATGACCGGACAGAAGAACTGCTGGGCGCCCTGCGTGATCCGGATGGACGGAAGATATTATATGTATTATTCCAGCAGGGATCTGGATTCGGAGGACGAACATGGGCATACCATGCGTGTCGCCGTGGCGGATTCTCCCCATGGCCCTTTCCGGATGGTCAAGAAGCTGATGCCGCCTTTCTCTATTGATCCTCATGTGGTGGTGAACGGCTCCGGGATCTATCATTTCTATTGTCAGAATATCTATGAAGCTGAGCGCGTTGGTACTTATATCTACTGCGACAGGATGACGGATCCTCTCACCATGGAGGGAAGGCCGGTTTGTGTGGTGCGTCCCACTTTGGATGAAGAGATCTATATGAGGAACCGCTTTAAGGAAGGGGAAGACTGGCATACGGTGGAAGGCGCATTCTACTTCCATGTGGGGCAGACCCACTTCCTGATGTTCTCCGGCGCCAATCATACGAACCCTACCTATTTCATCGGATATTGTGTTGCGCACGGCCCGGAGGATGCAGACCTGCGGACGCTGGACTGGAAGAAATATCCGGATGAGAATACTTATGCGCCTCTGCTGTGCAATACGGACTGGATCGAAGGAATGGGACATAACAGCGTGATCTTTGACGGCGGCAAATGTTATATCGTCTATCATGGAAGGGATATGGGGGATGCGGCCCTGTCTGAGGATGCCCGCTCCGCCAGGATCGACGAAATGATCATAGACGGCGACGTGCTGAAGGTAGAGATTACGAGATAAGGAAACGGGGAACTGGTGATCCCCTCCGCAGGGAAGAAGGGCTCATCGCTGCTGCCGGATAAAAACCGGCAGCCGATGGACCCTTCTTCCCTGTATTCCTGTCGAATCAGGGATTGTCTTCACGGTCGGCACCCTTTCCGGAAAAGGGGAGGTCCTCCCGGTGCAGCACGTCCGTATTCCAGTCGTCCTCAAACCGGATGTAGCGGGAGAACAGAGGCTCCTGGATCAGCGAACAAAGGAAAGAAAAGCCGGAAGGGAGGATAAACAGGAGGGGAAGATAGTACAGCGCCGCTTCCAGGGCAAAGACGAGCATGCACAGAAGCAGGATGTTGCGGAAAAGGTGACGGAAGCTGAGCCGGACGACGACGGTGAACAGTTCCCTCCCCGTTAAACGGAACCGTCCGATCAAGGCAAAGGTATGGAGGAAAGCGGCCGCGAAAAGCAGAAGCAGGATCATGGAGAGCATCACGTAGGAAGAGGCCAGGATGCTGTCCGTATCCTCCCAGAATACAAGGCAGGCGGCGCCCAGAGCGCCGAAGACCGAAAGATAGAGAAGGGTCGGGGCCAGGGCCTGCCTCAGATTGGATCGGAAGGACGCGGTAAAGGTGGAAAAAGCATAGCCTCTGTCCTGCCGGATTACTTTGACGACGGTGTGATACAACGCCGCGCTGGAGGCACCGACGGTGACGAGAGGCAGGCTGAAGACACACCAGAGGACACTGAGTATTACCATATCTGCGATCCGGTTGACAATGGAAACAAAGGTACCTTCTTGTCGGAACATGCGGGATCCTTTCCAAGCGCAGTGCGCTTTAGACGGTATGTTTAGCGGCGCGTATCGAATGCTGTCTGCGCACGGTAAGCTAAATGCCGTTGTTTTCATATTCCACTTTCATGACGATATCCTGGGCAAAATCGCCGAAATGCTTTCCGAACAGATTCATGCCGCCCACGTGCTGGCTGTCCGGATCCACCCGGAGGATGAAAGAAAAGAAATAATCCTTTAAAAGACCCAGGCTGTCGATGTTCTCTTCGGATACCTGCCGGTCGTCCATGAAGCAGCCGTCGCGGGTAATGAGGATTTTCTTGTATTCGCCGAACTGGGTAAGGGAATCGCTCCACCAGGAAGGATTGTAAATCCCTTTCCTTCCGCCGTAATCCCCCTTGGTACGGAAGGTGGTGACAGGTTTGTGGTTCAGTTCAAGGGTGATATCGGAGGGCCAGTTGTTGTTATACCCGGGGGCTTCGGAACATACCTCAAAGGAGAACTCGATCTGGGAAACACGGTCTTGCTGCAGGGTATAGTTGGAAAATTGATATTCCAGATAGCCGCTGGAAAACCACAACAGGGAAGCGTCCGTCCTGTCCTGGGAATAGAAGCCGTAGGGCGTATCCTCCTGATACAGGTAGGAATCGGCGGAAGCGATACCGCAGGGCGGGTGTACCTCGCAGTTGCTGTAATGGCCTATGGGCATATTGACGAAAGCCGGAGGGTTATGGACGATTTTGCTTGTATGGGAAAAAAGATCCAGGCTGATCCGGGAGGTTTTGATCCCGCACAGCTTTTGGGAGCCCCGGATCCCGGACTTTGGGACTACGGAGATCAAATCGGCCTCCCGGAGGGTCTTGATGTGCAGACACATGGAGGACATGGGCAGATAGAAATGCGCCGCAAGTTCGCTGATGGTCATGGCTTTGGCGACCAGACACCGCAGGATCTCCAGTCTGGTTTCGGAGGACAGGGCCTTGCAGATGCGGGCCGTGTTCTCAATATCGGACAGATCAAGGGTGATCTGCTGTTTGATTTCGTCGATATCCAAGTCCTTTACCTCCTTTCACGGACCGTGCGGCCCGCATGCATAGCGGCTCCGACGGAGAACGGCCCGAGCCTTTGTATTACTGAGATTATAGGATGGAACGCGAAAAAATGCAAGCTGGTAATACATAAAAAATGTATTAAGAACGGGCATGGCATACAAAATGCATATCATTTAATGAAATGATTGAAAAAAAATAGGTAGAACATATAATGACCTTAAGGATAGGTACAGCAGAACTGGAAGGGGAACTGCCCCACTGATTTGAATGCGTGCTTTGCACGCAGAGGGGAGCAAGGTTGAAAGAAGAGCGCTTTCAACCTCCCTGATTTGAATGCGTGCTTTGCACGCAGAGGGGAGCAAGGTTGAAAGAAAAACGCTTTCAACCTCCCTGATTTGAATGCGTGCTTTGCACGCAGAGGGGAGCACAAATGAACATATTATGGATATGCACGGATCAGCAGCGGTACGATACGCTGGGATGCTATGGAAACGGGTGGGTACATACTCCGAACCTGGACCGGCTGGCGAATGAGGGGATCCTTTTTGAAAGGGCCTATTGCCAGAGCCCCGTGTGTGCACCGAGCCGGGGAAGCTTCCTCACGGGACGCTATCCCAGGACCTGCGGCCCCAGACAGAACGGGCAGGACATCGACGGGAAAGAACGGCTTTTTCCCCGGATGCTGGCAGACAAAGGATATTTCTGCGGGCTTTCCGGAAAACTGCACCTGTCGGCCTGCCATGACGGGACGGGCAGGCTGGCCGAACCGCGGATAGACGACGGCTATCATTTTTTCAGCTGGTCCCATCATCCCCAGCCCCACAGGGGGACGAACTGGCCGGCTAACGAATACCAGCAGTTTTTGATCGGGAAGGGGATGGATTATGTGACCCCGGACCGGGAGGACTGCCGCTATGTACAGACCGGGATGGAGGAACCCTATCATCAGACGACCTGGTGCGTGGATGAGGCGATCCGTTTCATCGACACGGCAAGGGCCTTCGGAAAGGATTGGATGTTCTCTCTGAACTGTTTTGATCCCCATCATCCTTTCGACCCCCCTAAGGAGTATCTGCAGCCCTATCTGGACCGGCTGGATGAGATCCCCCTTCCGGAGTATGAGGAAGGAGAGCTGGACAATAAACCCGTTTTCCAGCGCAAGGACCATGAAGGGGCTTATGATACCAGGGGATATCTGGCCTATACTGAGATGGATGACCATGACAGGCGGATGATCAAGGCAGCCTACTGGGCCATGGTGGATCTGATCGACCATCAGGTGGGAAGGCTCCTGGATCATCTGGAGGAAACGGGCCTGAGAAAGGACACGCTCATCCTGTTCCATTCTGACCACGGGGAGAACCTGGGAGATCATGGAATGTATTTAAAAGGGCCCTATTTCTATGAAAATAACGTCCATGTGCCGCTGATTATGAGCTGGCCCGGGGTGATACCGGCAGGAAGGCGCAGCAAGGCATTGGTGGAGCTTACGGATCTGGTGCCGACGCTGTGCGACGCGGCGGGAATCGGGCATGAGGAAGGGATCCAGGGCAGATCCTTCTGGAGGCTGCTGACAGGGGAGGCACAGCTTGACGTTCACCGGGACAGCGTCTATTGCGAATATTACAACAGTAACATCAACCATCGGAATCCTTTGGCCTTTGCTACCATGGTGAGCGACGGAAGATACAAGCTGGTGAAGGTGCATCAGCAGCCGGGAGAAGAAGGCTGCGGAGGAGAGTTGTATGATCTGACAGAAGAACCTACGGAACGGGTGAACCATTACGGGGAAGAGGGCTGGAAGGATGTGAAGCTGCGTCTCCTGGAGGTCATGTGTGACCGTATGGCCCAGACCTGTGATCCGCTTCCGGTGCGAAGGGCCTGCTGGTAAGGGCCGGATGCGGCCGAGGGATCCGGCGGAGGGCCGGACGCGGCCAAAGGCGCTTTTGCACAGAGCCGGATACGGCCAAAGGCTTCGGCGCCGGAGGCAAGACAGAGAGTGCTTCCACAGGGACGGATCGGATTAAAAGGGCCCGTGCCTGTGTGAGCCAGGATTCAGAAGTGCCGAAAACGGCAGAAAGGAAGGTACAATATGGGATCCATGAAAGTGAGGGAGATCCTCAGGATGGCGGATGAGAACCGCTTTGCAGTGGCTGCGATTGATGTTTTCGATTATCAGTCGGCGGCGTGGGTGGTAGAGGCGGCAGAACGGGAAAAGATGCCGGTACTGCTGATGTTTTATCCGGATATGAGCCATTTCATTCCTTTTACCACCATGGCGGCCGTCGCCACGGATCTGGCAAAGAGGGCATCCGTACCGGTGGGCGTGCATCTGGACCATGGCAAGGCCTATGAGGTGGCGGTGGGCGGGATAGCCGCCGGTTTTCCCTCCGTTATGTATGACGGATCTGCCAAACCCTATGAAGAGAATCTGGCTGTGACAGCCGCTGTGGCGAAATGCGCCCATGTGCTGGGCGTGGACGTGGAAGCCGAACTGGGGACCGTGGGACAGGGAAGCAGGAAGGAAGACTTCTGCAATGCAGAGCTGTATACCAGGCCGGAGCAGGCGAAGGATTTCGCGGAAAAGACGGGCGTGGACGCGCTGGCCGTGGCCATCGGAAACAGCCATGGGCATTATGTGTGCGAACCCCATTTGGATATAAAGAGGCTGGATGAGATCAACCGGACGATCTCCACGCCTTTGGTGCTGCACGGCGGCTCCGGGATCCCTGCGGAACAGATGATCGAATCCGTGAAATACGGCATCAACAAGGTGAACATCGGCACGGAGTTCTTCGAACAATGCAAGAAGAGCGTTGCGGCACACATGGGCAGGGACGGCTTCGTACTGGATCATTATAAAGAAGCAGGGGAAGAAGTCATTGATTTCGTCCGCGGCAGGATTGCGCGGATCAATCCCGGGCATTTCAGCCTGTAAGGGCTGTTTCGGATTCCTGTCGTTGGGAGCGTGCATAGTCCGGGCCGCAGGGAATGCGGCATGCCGGGAAGGGATGGAAGGGAAAGGAAAGTTCTTTCGGACATATGGTTCCGGGCCTGTTCCCGTTTCGGGAAGAGCGTCCGGAACAAGAAAGGCATGGGTAAGAGAGATGGATGTGGTGGGGATTGGGGTTCCCATATATGATATGGTGATGAACGTGAGCCGCATGCCGGAGCTGGACGGGGCGGCCACGGCGAATGAAGCTTTCTATCAAGGAGGCGGCAAAGTGGCTACCGCTATGGTGGCGGCAGCGAGGCTGGGCCGGAGCGCCGGTATGATAGCCAAGGTGGGAGAGAATCACAGGGGAAGGTTCGTGACAGAGGATCTTGCGTACAACGGGGTGGATATTTCTGCTCTGGTGGTGGGAGAAAAGGGAACCTCCAGCCCTTTCTGCCTTTCCCTGTCGGAAGAGGAACACAAGACGAGGATCTTCATCGGCAGGCCGGGGACGGCCGGAGAACTTCTGCCGGAAGAGATCGACTATGCCTATCTGAAGAAGGCGCGTTATTTGCATCTGGAGAACGGAAATGCGGCCAGCGCGGCGGCAGCCGCCTTTGCCAGGGAGAACGGGATCGTTACCGTGATGGACGCGGATCATTATCAGGAGGGGATTGTGAAGCTCCTGCCTCTTTTGGATGTGTTCATCGCCTCGGAATTTTTCTATCGGGACATGTTCGGGGAGCTGGACTATGAGGAGGGCTGCAGAAGACTGCTGGAAGCCGGCCCTTCCACCGCGATCGTCACGCTGGGCAGCAAAGGCAGCGTGGGGATGACCGCAGAGGACGGCTTCTTCACAACGGCGTGTTATCCGGTGCAGGTGAGGGATACCACGGGAGCAGGGGACGTATTTCACGGAGCCTATATCGTGGGCCTGCTGGAGGGGATGAGCGCGCCGGAATGCGCCAGGTTCGCCAGTGCGGTTTCTGCGGTCAAATGTACCTGCATCGGAGGACGGACCGGTATTCCGGACCGGGAGACGGTGCGTATCTTTATGGAAACCGGGAGGATCGACGACCGGCAGGCCATGGAGCGCCTGGCATATTACCGGAACAATCTGTAGACGAGAAAGCCTGCCTTCGGCAGGCAGAAGGGAGTAAGCCGAAGGAAGGGCGCCTTCGGCTGTCCTGATGAGAAGGCCTGCCTTCGGCAGGCAGAAGGGAGTAAAAAAAGATGATGAAAAACCGGGAAAAGCGATTGAAAATCGGGCTGGTACCGACCAGGAGGGAAGCATTTCGTAACGAAACCACCACCAGGCAGAAGGAAGCGGTGGTGAAGAGATTTTATGAGCTGGCCGAGCAGCTGGACTTCGATATCGTGGGAATCGAAGATATTAACGAAGAGGGTATGCTCATGCATTACCGCGACGTGAAGCCTGCTTATGAGAAGCTGACGGCAGCAGGCGTGGATGCCCTGATCGTGCCCCACTGTAATTTCGGGCAGGAGGAGGCGGTGGGGAGGCTTGCCAAGGATATGGGGCTTCCGGTGCTGATCTGGGGACCCAGGGACGGCTATCCCAACGGGCTGGAATGGAGGCCCACGGACAGCCAGTGCGGCATGTTCGCCACCACCAAGCTGCTGATGCATTACGGTGTGAAGTTTTCCTATATTGAGAACTGCGAGCCAGACAGCGAGATCCTGGTGCGCGGGCTTCGGGATTTCCTGGCCGTGGCAAACGTGGTCAAGGCATTCCGGGCGCTTCGGATTGCGAAGATCAGCAGCCGGCCGAAAGAGTTTTTGAGCGTAATGGTCAATGAATCGGAACTGCTGGAAAAGTACGATATCGAGATCGTACCCGGAGAGCCCACCGTCATCCTGAATATGGTGGACCGGATCCTTGCAGGGAAAAAAGACCGGATGGAGGCATTGCTCCAGGATCTGGTGGATGCGGGACTGGACATCAGCCGGCTGGGGGAGAAGCGCTATCCGTTGGCAGCCATCGAACTGGCGTTGATGGACTTCGCCGAGGACAACTGCTGTAATGCCATTTCCTGTGAATGCTGGAATCTGTTCCGCACGAAATACGGGGTATCGCCCTGCTTTATCCTGGGCGATCTGAATGACAGGGGGATCCCTGCAGCCTGTGAGAATGATGTGCATGCAGCGATCACTTCCGTCATGGCTGTTGCCGCTTCCAGGTATACCACCCCTTCCTTTGTGGCGGATCTTACCATCCGCCATCCGGAGAACGACAATGCGGAGCTGCTCTGGCACTGCGGTTCCTTTGCAAAGCGGCTGAAGAAAAAAGGGGCCGAAGGGTATATCATCGAACAGGGAAAGGGATTTTATGAGCTGGAGGGAGGCAGGGTCACGGTACTGCGCTTTGACGGCATCAACGGAAAGTACTATATGTTCGCCGGAGAGGCAAAGGGAGTGGAAGGCCCCGTCACCAATGGAAACTATCTCTGGATCGAGACGGAAGATTGGGTGAAGTGGGAGAAGAAGTTTATCTTCGGCCCCTATATCCATCATGTGGTGGGAATCCATGGAAGCTATACGGAAATCATGCAGGAGGCCTGCCGTTATCTGGATATCCAGATCGACCTTCCCGATATGCCGAATACCTATTAAAGGGAGGTTCCCATGCACAGCGAAAAAAAGGCAGTCCGTATCTTCTGGATCCTGTTTACGTTCAACGCGTTGTACTATATACCGGGCGCCACTTTCGGCGCCTATATCGGGGTCTACTACAGATCCCAGGGAATGAGCGTGAGCCAGATCGGGATGCTGTCCGCGATCGGCCCCATGCTCGCCCTGGTGATGCAGCCGCTGTGGGGAATCCTTTCCGACAGGACAGGGCGGCACATGAGTGTGCTGCGTTTTGCGCTCCTGGGCTCCATGGGCGCCGTCCTGTGCTATTATGGCGCCCATACCTTTCCCATGTTCGCCGCCTGCGTGTTCCTCTACAGCCTTTTCAACTGTGCCATCGGCCCCATCGGGGATTCGCTGGTGGTGGATATGGCCATGGAACACGGCCTGCAGTTTTCCAGCATCCGGCTGGGAGGGACGCTGGCCTATTCGGTGGTGGTCATCTTTGCCGGGATGTATCTGAAGAAAGATCCCACGGCTTCCTTCAAGATCACCTCCCTGGCCTGGGGCGCCATGTTCTGCATTACTTTCCTTCTGAACGGCGGGCGCAGGAGCGGAGGCGGGAAAAAAGAAAAAGTAAACGTATGGTCTATTTTCCGTTCCAGGAAGATCGTGTTTATCCTGTTCTATGCCTGCATCTTCCAGATCGTTCTGGGCTGCTACGGTTCCTTTCTGGGCCTGGTAGTCACGGATATGGGGTATGATAACGGGACCATCGGAAGGCTGATGTGCGTCTCCGCCCTGAGCGAGGTGCCCGTCCTTTTGGGGATCCGATATCTTTCGAGAAAGGTGCGGATCGAGTATCTGCTCCTCATTGCGGGCGGGGTCATGTCGGTGCGGATCTGGCTGCCTCTTACCGGGAGCATAGCGGGCATCTTCCTGGGACAGTCCCTTCAGGGGATGAGCTACATGATCATGTATTACAGCTGCGTCATGTTCATGAACCAGAACCTTCCAAAGGAGCTCCACGGAACGGGGCAGTCCCTGTTCTACATGGTTCAGACCGGGATCGCATGTACGTTCAGCAACATCGTGGGAGGCTGGCTGGGGGACCGGATCGGACTGCTCGAGACCTATTTCCTCTATGGACTGGTTCTCATGCTGGTGACAGGAGGATGCGCAGTGGGGCTGCATGCCCATTTTTCCGCTCAAAAGAAAGAAAAGCAGGCCGCCTGATATGGGACAAAAACAGGCCGGGGCCCAATGGAGCGCCAACGCAGGGCCCCGGCCGAGAGGGGCCACAGGACCATTCCTGCGTTTGTCGTGAAGTTAATCCCAACGAGGTACGGGCTGGGGATCCGTTGTGGGGCCGTCCACGACCAGGATATCGGGCCCGTCCGGCTGCGGCTCGAAACGGAGCCTGTCCACACACAGGCGGCGGGGGTTCATTTGGGTCAGATCATAATGCCTGTGATAGATGAGGAACATCTGGCTGCCGTCCGGCGAGTGGGTGATACAGTGATGCCCCACCCCGTGAACCCTGTCGTTGGAATGCAGAAAGGGGTTGCCCTCATATTTGGTGTAAGGGCCGAGGGGCGAATCGGCGACGGCATATCCGGAACCGTAATCGGAGAGGCAGTGGCTGCCCGAATAGGTGAGGTAATACAGGCCGTTGTGGTAAATCATGTAAGGGGCTTCATTCACCGGCCATTGGATGCACTCCCAGGGCGTATCCGGGATCAGGAGACGGGTTAAAGTTTCTTCCCGTATTCCCATCCTGTCATCCGTCATCCGTGCTCCCCAGATCTGATTGGACTCAAAGAAACGGACGAAATAAAGATACCAGGTCCCGTCCTTATCCTGAAAAAAGTGGCTGTCGATTTCCTTGATGTCCTCATGGAGGGGTTTCTTTACCTCCTGTACGAAGGGGCCGAGGGGTGAAGTGCTGGTGGCGATGCATAGGTGCTCCTCCACGGAATAGGACAGATAGAATATGCCGTCCGCATAGACGATATCCGGGGCCCAGAACTGGTCCTCTCCCCAGGAGTCCGCCGCCCGCAGCGCCATTCCCCTGTCCGTCCAGTGGATCAGATCCGTAGAACTGTACACCTTAAAGCCCTTTTCCTGATCGTCTTTCCTGTCCGTATTGGTGGCGTACAGATAACAGACACCCTCGTGCCAGATCACGTCCGGATCTGCACAACCGTCCAGGACGGGATTGATAAACATTTCCTGCTGCATAGGTTCCTCCTTTTATATAATGATCCTCTTCTTCCTGTATTCTATCAGAAGAAGAGCGAACATGGAATACTTTTGGGGGATTCCATGCTTCTTGTATCATGCAGGGAAAAAGGTACAAAAAAAGAAAAACGGGCAGACTGCCGCAAGAAGGCGGTGCCGCGCAGGACGCGGCATGGAGGATAGTTTGAACAATAAGCCCGATGGCTTATTGTTTCACAGGCGAACCAGATTCGCCTGGCTATTTGCGCCGGAGCGTCGCAAATAGCTTTGATGGCGGACCGCCCCGCCGCGTAAACGCTCCGGAATGGAGATTATCATGAAAAAACACAAAAAACAAAATATTCTTTGGATCATGCTGGACCATGTCACATTCCGCCATTATAAGATGACACAGGGGGCCAGGCCCGTCCTTCCCGCTTACGAGAGGCTGGCCAGGGAAGGGATGGAATTTACCAACTGCCATTCCGTCCATCCGCTTTGCCTGCCCGCCCGGGCTTCCATGCTCACAGGGGTCTATGCCCATCATCACGGCAAGCTGGATAACGGGGAATTCGCGGACCCGGGCCTCCCTTTTTATACGGACTATCTGCAGCAGGCCGGATATCGGACAGGACATTTCGGCAAAAATCACAGCGGATTTGAGAACTTTGCACAGAAGGGGATAGAGGGATTCTATCCGGAGGGCTACGGGAATCCGTATCATATGCCGGAATACAGGGATTACCTGGAGAAAAACGGTTACGGTCATCCGATCTTTCAACAGAAATGGGGTATGACCACCGGATTCGGCCTAAAGGAAGGGAATGCGGCCTGTGAAAAAAGATATGAGAACGGAGATTATGATCTGACGGAGACGGATAATTTCAATATGTATGCCGCGGGTATCTTAAAGGACACCGGGAGAGTGCACGAGTCCGATTTTTTAACCTCTGCCGCGTTGGAGTGGATGGAAGGATGCGCGAAGGAAGGACAGCCCTTTGCGGTGCGGGTGGACATGTGGGGGCCGCATCACGCGTACCAGGTCCCCTGGGAGATGAGGGATCTGATAGACGAAAAAGAGATCCGGGAGTATCCGTCGTTCTCCCAGCCGCCCACTGGGAAAGCGGGGATGGTACAGGATTTCCAAAGGAGGATCCAAAAGGAGAACCCGCTTTGCACCTGGGAAGACTGGCAGATGCTGATGAAATATGCATACGAACAGTATTCCTATATCGACAGTGCGGTGGGAAGGCTTCTGGACGAAATGGATAGGAGGGGGCTTTCCGGGGATACGATCGTCATCTACACGGCAGACCATGGGGATGCGCTGGCCAGCCACGGAGGGCTGGTGGATAAGGCGGGAGACATGATGGAGGAGGTCATGCATATCCCGTTGGTGATCCGCTGGCCGGGACAGGAAGGGGGAAGGGCCAGCGGGGAGCCGGTGAGCAACCTGGATCTGCCGCCCACCGTGCTGGAGATGGCGGGGATAACGGTACCGGGGCATATGGACGGGAAGAGCCTGGCAAAGCTGCTTCGGGGAGAGAAAGACAGTATCCGGGAAGACCTGATGGCAGAACACTTCGGACACTTCGGGATCCGTGCGGGACAGCGTGTTTTATACTATGAGAAATGGAAATATATCGCGACGGAGGGGGACGTGCACGAGCTGTACGACCTGGAAGAGGATCCCTTTGAGCAAAGGAACCTGATCCATATGCCGGAGTATGCCGGGATAATTACGACGATGCGCGGCCGCCTCTTAGCCAGGATGGACGCCCTGGGGGACGATTCGGAACACGTCAGGGATATCCGTGCAAAGCTGCTTGGAACAAATATCTGAACGGCCCAAAGCTTCGCCGTGACTTACCACTTATGATAACCGTCCGGCTGTTGGCCATGACTTACCGTTTACGCCAAACGCAAGAATGCCTCTGTGGCATCTGCGGCATCCCCGCCCGGGCATTCTTGCGTTTGCCATAACAGACAGCTATCCCGCAGGATCCTTCCCTGTGCGTTCCGGCGTCCGGGAGCCTGCGGGGGGCCTGTACTGTTACCGTTTACCATGGTTTACCGCTGCCTGGGCATTGATTTTTTTGAGAGATCTTGATAAAATAATCTACAGTTCCATATGGACAAGGGATTGGAGGCACTATTATCTATCATGGAATGGTGTCGATATTATTTTATATAAAAGGATCTGATCATCGATCCTTCTTTCTTCATGGCTTTCAGACGAACCGCAGGAGGAAAGCCGGTTCCGGTGTCCGGTGACCGGATGAAACCCATATCGTATTCGTAATTTCTCATTGCGTCACCGCAAAGGACACGGCACGGAGGATTCTCATGAAACAATATATGAAAAAGGAATTACTTGCCATGATAGGGACGATGCAGCAGGCAAATGATTCCATATTGGGAAACAGGACGTCTGATCCGGCCGGCGTAACGAATATGCTCATCCAGTGTCAGGAGAGTGCGGTCCTTGTGGGTAACCAAATAGAAGCCCTTGGAGCAGAGTATATGCAGGCCGTCCATCTGCTGGAAGATTACTGTGAGACGGTATATCAGATCAGCAATGTGCTGCAGACGGAAGCGGTCTGCCGGAAGCTGGTCAAAAAGGCGACAAAGGAGCTGACGGCCCTGTCCAATATGATCCGATACGATTTCCCGGACGACAGAAGGGAAATCCTCTTTTTGCCGTATAAAGCGGCGATGTGGGACTCCCTTGAAAGCGTGTGGGAGGCGGCGGAGAGGGATCCGGACTGTGACGCTTATGTGATGCCCATCCCCTATTATGACAAAAATCCTGACGGGAGCTTTGGCGAACTGCACGATGAAAGCAAAGATTATCCGAAATACGTGCCCATATTGGATTGGAAAGAGCACGATATCGCAAGCTGGAAGCCGGATGTTATTTATATACATAATCCTTATGATCAATATAATTATGTGACCAGCGTCCATCCGGACTTTTATGCCAAACGTCTTCGTGAGCTGACAGGCTCTTTAGTATATATACCTTATTTTATACATCAGAACGACGACGTAAAAGCTCTCTATTGCGCGCTGCCGGGGATTCTTTATGCGGATACGGTGGTGCTGCAGTCCGAAAAGGTAAGGCAGCGTTATATCGAAGAGTATTGCAAGACGCTGCGCGTGAAGAGCGTTACGAAACAGATAGAAAGAAAATTTGCCGCCTACGGCTCCCCGAAATTCGATGCACAGGACAGGAATGTGCGTATGGAGGATCTCCCGGAGGACTGGAGGCGGATGATCTGGGAAAACGGAGAGAAAAAGCCGGTCGTCTTTTTTAATACACATCTGACCATGCTCATGCAGGCTTATTCCGACGCCTTTTTCAGAAAGCTGGAAACGGTGTTTGACGTTTTCCGTAGGAACAGGAACCTGGTACTTTTGTGGAGGCCGCATCCGTTGAGCGATGCGACGGCGGAATCCATGAATCCGGAAGCGGCGGGAAGATACCGGGATCTGATATCGGAATATCAAAAAGACGGGATAGGCATCTATGATACCTCCCCCGATCTGCACAGGGCGGTGGACGTCTCGGATGCGTATTACGGGAGCAGAAGCTCCGTGATAGAGCTTTTCAAGGCGGAGGGAAAGCCGGTGATGATCATGAACCACAGAATATAGACCGGAGGTGGGCGTGGAAACATATCAGTTGTCGAAACAGGAACTGAGAGCGGTTCAGATGATCCAGCTGGAGATGCTCTGCGAAGTCGATCGGATCTGCCGTAAAAAGAAGATCCGGTACAATATCATAGCCGGGACGCTGCTGGGCGCGGTCAGGCACGGCGGATATATCCCCTGGGATGACGACGCGGATGTGGCGCTGCTGAGGCCGGAGTACGAACGGTTTAAGAAAGCCTGTGAAACGGAGCTGGATACGGAGCGCTTTCTTTTCCAGGATATCGATGTGACAGAAGGATACCGTTGGGGATACGGAAAGCTGCGGCGTAAAGATTCGTTGTTCCTTCGTGAATATCAGGAACATATGAAATACCATCAGGGGGTTTTCATTGATATTTTTCCGCTGGACAGTATCCCGGCGGGAAAGCTGGCCAGAAAATGTTATAACCTGCGCTGTTTTATCCTGCGTAAACTGATGTGGGCGTCCGTGGGAGCGAGGGCGGAGAAAAATTTCTGGAAGAGAGCGGTATATTCTCTCATGAACCGTTATCCGGAAGAACGGCTGAAGAGACGGTACGGACGGTTCGTCAGGCGGGGAAACCGAAAGTACAGACATTCTCCCTGGGTCAGGATCCTGACGTTCCCCGCACCGGCAGGGGAATACGGGTATCTGCGCGTATGGTATCGGGAGAGCAGCCGGTATTCGTTTGAGGGAAGGCAGTTTAGCGGGATCCGACGCAGCGACGAATATCTTCGCTTCAAGTTCGGGGATTATATGGAACTGCCGGAGGAAAAAGACAGAAAGACACATCCGGTCACGAGATTGAAACTGCCCGCATCCTATGCGGCAGGAGAGGGGAATACGGAGAGGGGGAGGTGTGGTCCGTGAAGAAGGTAATCACGTATGGTTCTTTTGACCTGTTTCATGAGGGGCATTACAGGCTGCTGCAGCGGGCGAAAGCGCTGGGGGATTATCTGATCGTGGGTGTCACGACGGAAAGCTATGACGAATCCAGGGGAAAACAGAACGTGGTCGATCCGATTATGGAGCGGATCGAGCATGTCAAACAGACCGGATTCGTGGATGAAGTGATCATCGAGGATCATGTGGGACAGAAGATCGAGGATATCCAGCGCTACGGGATCGATATCTTTACGGTGGGTTCCGACTGGACCGGGGTCTTTGATTACCTGAAGGCCTACTGCCAGGTGGTCTACCTGGAGCGGACGAAGGGGATTTCCAGTACGATGCTGCGGGAGAAAAACTATGGGATCGTGCGGATGGGAGTGATCGGTACGGGACGCATCGCGCACCGGTTCATACCGGAGGCCAGGTATGTGAGCGGCTCCAACGTGGAGAGCGTCTACCATCCGAAGCTGGAAAAGGCACGGGCATACGCGGAGAAATTCGAGCTGAATCACTGCTATGACGATCTGGACGGCTTCCTGGACAGCGTGGACGCCGTTTACATTGCCTCCCCCCATGAAACCCATGGGGAATATATCAAAAAGGCGCTCCTTCAGAAGAAACACGTGCTCTGTGAGAAACCGATGTTTCTCGCAAAGGAGGAGGCCGAGAGCCTGTTTTCCCTGGCAAAACAAGAAGGCTGTGTCCTTATGGAAGGGATCAAGACGGCCTATTGTCCCGGTTTTGTACAGCTTCTGGGGATCGTGCGCAGCGGCGTGATCGGAGAGGTGAGGGATGTGGAAGCGTGCTTTACCAAACTGGAAAAACCGGACTCGCGGGAATTGAACGATCCCATATACGGAGGAAGCTTTACGGAGCTGGCGAGTTATCCGCTGCTTGCGGTCGTGAAGATCCTGGGAAAGGAGTGCCGGGATATCCGCTTTGAGGTTTTTCGGAACGAAAAAGGGATTGACGTTTATACGAAGGCATATTTGCGGTATGAGAACAGCTTAGCGACCGTTAAGGTAGGGCTGGGGGTGAAATCGGAAGGACAGCTGCTGGTATCGGGGACCAGAGGCTACATCCTGGCGGAGGCTCCCTGGTGGAAGACGCGCACGTTTGAAACGCGGTTTGAGGACAACTCCCTGAACGAGAAGTATTTCAGCAAGTATCTGGGAGACGGGCTGCGTTATGAGCTGAGTAACTTCGTATCGACAATCAACGGAACGAATAAAAAAAGCGGCCGGCTTCCCGGAGAGGAATCGATTTGGATAGCGGAGAGGATGGAGCGCTTTTTGAACGAGGAGAAAAGACAGTGGAACAGGAAGTAAAGGTCAGTGTGCTGATGGTGGCATACAATCATGAAAACTATATCAGGCAGGCTCTTGACAGTGTGGTCGGACAGCACACGGATTTTCGTTTTGAGGTGATGGTCGGGGAGGATTGTTCGACGGACGCAACCAGGCGCATTATCCGGGAATATGCGCAGAAATATCCGGATCTTGTTAAGCCGTTATTTCGAAAGGAAAACCTGGGGGCGAGCAGGAACTTGGTATCAACGCTGCGGCGTTGTACAGGGGAGTATATCGCCTTCCTGGAAGGGGACGACTGCTGGATCGATATGGATAAGCTGCAGAAACAGGCGGATTATCTGGATATCCATCCGGAATGCGCAGGGGTGATGACAAAGGTGGCGGTGATCGACCGGTATGGGAAGGAAATGGTCACGGGCCCTAAGCTTCTGGATCATGCGCTGGAAACCCCGCTGGATTTTGCAAAGACGATGTACCCCTATAATCAGTTTAAGTTTATCGGCTGCTTTATGACAAGAAATTATTATCTGAATAGAGAAAATGACAGGTATCTTTTGCAGACAAAGATGGTAGAGGACATTATTATAGAGGCGATTGCGGTAAGCAATGGAAAGATCGCAATGTTGGATGAGGTTACTGCGGCTTACAGGTGGGTTCCCAGTCACGGATCCAATTTCAGTGCCATGGAAAAAGAGGTTCTGTGCCGGGATAAGATCAAGAGCATAAAGATTTTAGCACATATCTTTCCGGCTGTTACCTATCCATGGATTTATATGAGAATCAGCCGCGATTACTGGCAGCTCCTTCATAAGGCGTCTTTTGACAGGGAATATGGGCAGTGGCTGCAAATCCTCTTTGGGGAAATGAATAGTGTGGAACGATTCTTCTATATGATCTATTTTTCGATACGATATTTGACAGGGGTATATTGATGAAAGGAAGATTGGAGAAACCGGTCTATGTGACGCGTCCGTCCATGCCGGATTATAACGAATATGTGGAGCGGATCCGGCCGTTATGGGACAGCCATATCCTAACGAATATGGCGGAATATCATCAGCAGCTGGAACAGGAATTATGCCGATATCTGCAGACGGATCGGATCTCCCTGATGACCAATGGGCATATGGCCCTGGAAATGGCCCTGCAGTCCCAGGGATTATCGGGAGAAGTGATTACCACACCGTTTACGTTTATCTCCACCACCCATGCCATCGTGAGAAATAATCTCACTCCGGTTTTCTGCGATATCAATGAGAAGGATCTTACCATAGATGTATCGAAGATAGAAGCGCTGATCAGCAAGAGGACCTGTGCGATCGTTCCGGTACATATCTATGGAAGAATCTGCGATGTGGAGAAGATCGAGGAGATTGCAAAAAGACACGGGCTGAAGGTTATCTATGATGCGGCGCATGCATTTGGCGTGACATATAAAGGGAAACCGGCGGCCTGTTACGGGGATATGTCGATCCTGAGCTTCCATGCCACGAAGGTGTTTAATACGGTGGAGGGCGGTGCGGTCATTTACCATAATGAGGAAGACGGAAAGGAATTATACAGCCTGAAAAATTTTGGAATACGTTCCGAAGAGTATATAGACGGGGTGGGAGCCAATGCCAAGATGGACGAACTGCGCGCGATCATGGGATTGTGTAACCTGAGGAATGTGGAAAGAGAGATCACCAGGAGAAAAGTGCTTTTTGAGGCATATATAGAAGGGCTGAAGGATATCCCGGGGATCACGCTTCCCTTTGTACAGAAGGACGTCAAAACGAATTATGCGTATTTCCCGGTACTCTTTGATAAGGAGATCCTGGGGGTTGGCAGGGACGTGATTTACGAAGAACTGAAAAAGAGGAACGTCTACACAAGGAAATATTTTTATCCGTTGGTAAATGATACGAAATGCTATGGGAACATTTACTCGGTGAAAGGGACGCCGGTAGCCGAAAAGGCGGCGGCTTCCGTACTTACACTTCCGATCTATGCGGATCTGGAGACAGAGACCGTCTCCTGCATCTGTGCATATATCAGAGAAATAATAGGACAGGGCGAGAAACGATGAAAAATTTAGTGGTATTGCATCTGGAGAGCGTCAGCAGGCTGACATATGATATGAATCCGGAACTGTTTCCGAATGTGCACGAATTCTCTGAAAGGTGTATGAGATACCGAAACTATTATGCAACCGCCACCTCTACGGCAATGGTGCTCAATGATATCCTCTACGGGGATCTCTACCGGATAGAAAACACGCAGTATTTCGGGGATTTTATCCAGACCCACAGGAATGCGGAATCCTTTGTGGATGTCCTGGCAAAACAGGGTTTTCGGACTCTGGGCGTACATTATCCTGCAGCGCTTGGAAACGAGATCAACCCCGGACATATGTATGCAAAGCAGAGTGATCTTGTAAATTATTCCGATTACCGGCGGTCTCTTGCGGACGTGCGGGAGACGATCGACCGGGCGGTGACGGACAACAGTAATTTTTTGATCTATTATTGCAATGAGGTCAGTCACCTGTGCTATTCCGATGAGAGAAAGTTCCATATCACAAACCCGACGGAGCGCTGGCAGTACGGATACCGGAGGATCGACGAAACGGCGGGGACAATCCTTTCTTATCTGCGGGAAAGGGATTTGTTAAAAGATACGGTGGTGATCCTCTATGGGGATCACGGAGATGATTTTTATGGACACGATTATAATAACGGGTATGCCCATTCCATCGAACCGTATACCAATATCATCCATACGCCGTTTATGATTTATGACGCCACACTCGGTGCGGGAGATCTGACGGATACGGTCTGCTCTCTGGATATCAAACAGCTGGCCTATAATCTGATCGGCTTTGACAGACAGGAAAATCCCCTCATATATGATCGATATCGTTCCAAGAGGGAATATGTGTTTTCGAGGAACCTTTTTGCCGGGCAGACGCCGAAAAAAATCGACGGGTATATTTCCGGCGTACGGAAAAGCTACGGCATTACGACGCAGGAATACACCTTGATTTTGACCGACGAGGGCTGGCGGATGTATCTGACCCGGATGGATCATACCTGCAGCAATAACGTCCTTGATTTCTTTCGAATGACAAAGAACGGCCTGAAACATCTCTGCGAGCTGGATTTTTTGTATGTCCATTATAAATCTTATATGGGATACGGGAGTATAGGAGAAATCCGGCGTGCTTTTATGAAGTTATCTAAATGGATGGGGAAAGAGCTGGCGGTTTTGAAAAGGGAGACAAAGAAAAAGGATCTTTTGGCTGTTGACTGCGAGAAACGGATTTTCTATACAAAGCATATGGCGAGGGAATTCATGTCCATTGCGGTGAAGCGGAAAAAGAAAAAGATGAAAAACCGGATGAAGGAGCTCATGAACAGATGAGGACAATAAAAGTGGCGGTGTTTCCGGCAGGCAGCGAAATTGGTTTGGAAATCTGCAATGCGTTAAGATATGATAAATATATTGAACTGCTCGGATTGACCAGCGTACGGGATCATGCGGAAATGGTATATCCTCAGACATTGATGGTACCGTATTACAGGGAAGAGAATTTCATTGAAAGGTTAAATGAGATATTGGAGCGGGAAGGGGTGGAGTTTCTCTATCCGGCCTTCGATGATGTCCTTTTATTCATGACACGCAGGCAGCAGGAGATCCATGCAAAAATTATTACCAGCAAGCTTGAAACGGTGGAAATTACACGTTTTAAAAGAAAAACATATGAATTTCTGAAACAGGAATCCTTCATACCCAGAGTGTATTCTTCGCGGGAGGAGGTGGAGTCTTATCCGGTATTCGTAAAACCGGATAGAGGACAGGGCTCACAAGGGACATGGAAGATTACGTGTGAAGCTGATTGGAGGAAAATAGAAAATCCGGAAGATATGGTGATCACGGAATACCTTCCGGGAGAAGAAATAACGGTAGACTGCTTTACTGATATGGAAGGTATCCTGCAGGTATGTACAGCGAGAAAACGTATGCGGATAAAAAGTGGGATAGCGGTTCGTTCGGAGACGATGGAGACAGACGCTGAGATCTCATATATAGCCGATATTCTGAATAGTCGGCTGAAATTTATAGGGGCTTGGTTTTTTCAATTAAAAAAAGATGGTATGGGAGAATACAAGCTGTTGGAAGCGGCGGCCAGGATTGCAGGAACTATGGGGCTTAGCAGAAACAGAGGGATCAATTTTCCGTTGTTGACGCTCTATATGCATATGGGACTGCCGGTAGAAATCATTCGGAATGGTTATGATGCATATGTGGAAAGAGCTTTGATCAGCCGCTATAAATTGTCTTTGGATTATCGAACGGTTTATGTGGATCTGGATGATACGCTGATATTAAAAGGAAGGATAAACACCCTGCTTATCCGATATCTATATCAATGTGTAAATAAGAAAAACCAAATCGTTTTATTATCGAGGCACCAAGGGGATATAAAGTCATATTTAAAACAGTTCCGTATTCCAGATGGATTATTTGATCGAATGATATCTGTGGGAGAAAATCCAAAGTCCGGATATATAGAAGACAAAAGCGCTATTCTGATAGATGATTCCTTTCGAGAACGAAAAGAAGTTTGGGAACAGTGTGGGATTTCAGTGTTTGGGACGGAAAATGTGGAGAGCCTGATCGATTGGCGGGAATAAGCTTAATAAGGGAATTTCAAACTCTTTATTGGCGGTGATGCCGCAGGCAAAGCTTGCGGCATGCAGGAACAATAGAGAGAGGAGCAATGGAAAGGAGAAACAGAAGGATGAAAATGAGAGATGTTATCTGTTTTTTTTGCGGCCTTTTATTTGGGGCCATAGGGATATGTGCGTTGAAACATGGAAAAGAGAAAAAGAGACGGGAGGATGTTACTAAGTATTTAAATCTTTTCCGGACAATGAACCAATATGTGGTGACAAAGCAGCATCACAAAGAGTTATCTGCTTATTTTGAGGAACACGGTTATGAAAAAATCGCTGTTTACGGCATGAGCCACATTGGACAGCGGGTGATCGACGATCTGGAGGGGAGCAGAGTACAGGTGGTATACGGAATTGACCAACGTGCGGACAGACTGACCTATTCGCTTCCTATCTACGATCCGTCCGAGGAGCTGCCGCAGGTAGATGCCGTTGTCGTGACAGCTTATGATTTTGACGAGATTGCAGAGAAATTGGCTGAAAAAGGGGATTTCGCGATCCTGAAGTTTGAGGATATCATTTTCGGTCTCTAAAAAAGGGGACCGCCGTTGGCTTTTATAGATTATCCGATAAACTGATCAATTGGAGGGAAAAGATTGAAACTTCGTTTCAATTTCCTTAAGAAGTTGGGTAATCTTTTGGAAAATACATTGGAAGAGGTGTGGAACAGCGCTGCAGCGGAGGAACTCAGGGAGTCGGTACGCGACGGCAGCTTTCGGTATTGCCGTCAAAGGAGCTGCCCGCGATGCGAAAACAACAGCCTTAGAGAGATAGACGAAGCCTCCGAGAAGGAAAAATTAATACCGCTGGACAGACCGGTGGAATTTAATTGTGCGATCGATTATATCTGTAACCACTCCTGCCCGTCATGCAGAAAAGAGGTATTTGTGCCGGACCAGGGATATCTTGATAATATGAAGCGTATTATTGAGATGCTGAAACCCTATCTGCCGACGGCAAACTTCCTGTCAACGGACGGACAAGGCGACTGCTTTGCTTCCCCTTATGTGATGGAAATGCTGGAATCTCTTAAGCCGGTTAATCCGGATCTGAAGATTACGCTCGAGACAAACGGAGTCTTATTTGATGAGGAACACTGGGACGGGATCAAGCATCTGTCCGATTATTATATCAGATGAGCGGTGACAGCAAACAGCTTTCAGAGGGCAACCTACAAATATCTTGGGGGGCATGGATGAGGTTCGGCTGAATCCCATTTATAAGTGGTTCCAATTGACCGAGGATGAGTATCTGGAAAAGGATATATTGAATCCGGCGCATCCATATTATGAAGAATATATGGATGTATTAAAGGATGAAAGGCTAAAAAGTGAGAAAATATTCTGGTGGGGAGGCAGCAATATTCACGACAAGAGAATGCTGCCGGGAACAGAATATCGGTTGTTATATGTATTAATGAGTAAATGGCTGATACTACAGAAAAAAAGTCCGAATGCTTTTTCCGGATATTGTCAGGAAAACGGGTATAAAAATATTTTAATTTATGGTTTTGCGAATTGGGGACATCGGCTATATGAAGAATTAAAAGAGTTTGCTTTGCTCCGACGGTTGCCGATCGGAATTGCCGGGAATGGTACGGAATACGGACGATTGATCCGGAAAGCTGTGACTGGAATCGCTATGATCTTGTCATAGTGACGCCATTGAACGACGGAAAAATTTTGGCTGATTCTTTTAGGAAAAAACCAAGGCATGCGTAATAACGATCGAAGATATGATCTATGATATTTGGAAAAGAGAGTCTGACGCAGGAACTCTAGAAAGGTAGTTTTAAAAATATGGGAATCGTGATCAATGATATCAGGACTGTGCTGGAACAGGTGCATCACCTGTCGGGGGACATTTATCTGTACGGAACGGGATTTTGTGCAAAAACCGTATATTATTTCCTAAAGGAAAGAATGGATCAGGGAAAGGTGAAGGGGTTTGTCCAAACAAAGCGTACGGAGGAACAGGTCCTGGGACTCCCCGTGCTTACGGTGTGGGAGTTTTCAAAGCTAGTACGGGAAAACGTGTCTATCATCATTGCCGTACAGGATAAATATCAGAAAGAGATCAAAAATATCCTGCAGGTTCTGGGTATCACTGATTATTGCGGGTTGAAATGGAGTGAGTTGGCGTCAGATCTATATCAGATGCAGGAGACGGAAAGGGGAGAGATATGGGAGGTATTTCCGTGGTATCGGAGCCTGAGGGATACGGAAAGTAAGTGCGTGTTCCACTATGCGATGTTGGCAAAGATGAGCTGCGATATCCGCTATTATCTTGCTATGCAGAGAGAGAGCAGCGCCGTTTTGAAAGATGCAGGAGGGTATAAAACGCTTGGTGACTGGATAAGGACCGGCAGGTATCAGAAGGAACAGGAAAATTTCCTGTATGTTCCCAACTGGACGATACTGAATTATTTTGGCTCCCGTTTTTTGGAAATGGGGATCTGCCTGAAAGGAATCTGCACGGATAATGCCTTGCTCCAGGAAACGGTTTGGCGGGGGCTGCCGATCGTAAGCCTGGAGGCAGTAAAGGTTTTCGGCCCGGATGTGAATATCCTGATGGGATGCGGCCAGAGGTCACTAAGCTATGCACTCCTTGATAAGATACAGGCGCTTGGCTATAAAAAAGACAGAGTTTTGATGCCATGTAGCAGCGATAATCCGTTCCAATACGGGATACAGTATTTCGATTTGCCGGCATTGCGGCTGGGGAGCGAAGAAATATTTGTAGACGTGGGCTGCTTTGACTGCGGTACGGTTCAGAAATTTATTGAATTGACGAACGGCCGCTACCGGCATATCTATTCGTTTGAACCCGATAAGGCGAATTATGCCCATTGCCGGAATATCAGCAGAAATAAGCAGTATCAGAGATTTACCCTGTCGGATAAAGGATTATGGTCGGAGAAAACAACGTTACATTTTAGTGACGGCGGGTCGGCACTCTCAAAAATATCGGAAACGGCAGCCGGCGTGGTCGAAGTGACGACCTTGGACAGCGCTCTGCAGGACGAAGAAGTAACGCTGATCAAAATGGATATCGAGGGAGCGGAGCTGGAGGCTTTAAAAGGGTGTGAAAATATCATTCGAAGCCAGAAGCCGGTGCTTGCCATCTCCATCTATCATAAGGCGGCGGATTTTGTGGATATCCCGGCTTATATTCTGTCGCTGGTGCCGGAATATAAACTATACTATCGCCATTATTCACTTTATAAATACGAAACAATATTATACGCAATGGTGTAGTCGTCTGTTTAAAAGGGTGCTGAGGATGGAGGATATCAATAGGATTCAATAGGAAAGGGAGGTTTGTTGGTAATGAAGGAAACCGAATTTCTGGATAAGGTGTTCGAGACATATAAGACGTTTACTTCGCCGATCTCAAAATGGAGTACAGATGCGTATATCAGGATTTATTTAAAAAATATAGAACTGCTGCCGGGGAATATAGCTTTGGAGATGGGCTGCTCTGATGGATACTCTACCAGTATTCTATCGGATCTGGTGGAAAGACTGGACGTAGTAGATGGAAGCAAAAGAATGCTGGAAAAGCTGGAAGATGAAGTTGTCAAAAAGGAAAATGTTACATTTATATATTCATTATTTGAAGATTTGGTATATGAGAATAAATATGACAATATTTTTTGCAGTTATGTTTTGGAACATGTCGTGGATCCTTTTCAGATCTTAGAAATTGCTTATCGTGCTCTGAAACCTGGCGGAAGATTGTTTATTACGGTCCCAAATGGACAGGCTTTATCACGGCAAATGGCTTTAGATATGGGCCTTTTAACTGATCTATATGAATTAACGGAAAATGATCTGGCTCATGGGCATAGGAGAGTTTTTGATCTTCCCAAATTACAGAACTTGATAGAAAAATCATCCTTCAAACTCCTGGAAAAGGGAGGAACTTTTGTGAAGGAGTTTGCGGATTTTCAGCTAAATAAAATGATAGAAAATGAAATCATTGGAAAAGATCAATTATATGGTATGGAGAAGCTGGCAGAAAGATATCCGGGACTGAGCGGAAGCATCTATGCGATATGTGAGAAACCTAAAAACTGAGAGGAGTATAGAATGCGGGATCTGAAACTGTCATTTGCGGATGCCTTTGAAACAGAAGACTCATGGATCGTAGCAGATACCCTGTGTAACGCCTGCTTTTCGATAGACAGGGCGACCGGGAGGGCGGAGTATCTGTTTTCCTTTGAGGGAGAAAGACCTCTGCAGGACGGCCTGTACTATCGGATTTATTCTTACGGAAGGGAACTGATCTTTGTACCGGGTTATGCGAAACGAATCTGTGTCTGGAATAGGGACACAAAGGAGCGGATTTATTATCCGGTTACAGAAAAAGGGGACACCGGAAACCGATATGTGGATTCCTATCGGATCGGGGATCGGATATGGCTTCTGCCGTCCAGCCTGGAACAACCGGTTGTAGTATTTGATATAAAAGGACGAAAGACAGAATACTGGGATCTTCCGATGGATCCCGTTTTGAAGGAGGCGGCAGACAGGAACGCTCCTGTTTTCTACAGACAGTATGTGAAAAGGGGAACGAAAGTATATACGGTCATAAGGGAGCGTTCCTATCTTGTGTGCATCGATGTGGAGGAAAAGACCCTTTCCGTCGAACAAATCGGGGATTATCAGTTTACGGATGTCGGTTATGACGGGACCGCGTTTTGGTTTTCCCTGTTAAAAAGCGGCAGTGTTATCAGATGGGAACCGGATACGGGAGTGACGGAAAGATACCTGCCGCCGGAGGAGTACGATGAAATTGGTTATTCCAATGTGATGGAGATCCAGGGCAGGATATTATTGGTGCCCAATACGGGAAACTGTCTGCTGGAGCCGGATCCTTTGGACAAAAGGCTGAAGGTATTCTGCCTTCTTCCGGAAAAGCTCGGTAAAATGGAAGACATAAGAGGCGGATGGAAAAGATTTTATTCTTACCGGGTTTTGGGAGATGTGATCCGGTTATGCCCGAATCAGGCGGATCAGATGGTAGATATCCATGTGAGTCAAAAACAGGCATACGGGAGATGGTACCGGCCGGATGAGGAATGGTACCGGGATGTGTTCCAAAGGCAGCTTTTAGACCGGTACCTTGCGGATAAAATGTCCGAAGCTCCTTCGGAGGCCATGGAGAGCAGGCTTGTGGATCTGGAGGCATATCTTTCTTATGTGGAACGGGCGGACCGCAGACAAGCCAAGATCCATGAAAGCAGTTGTGGGGAGAGGATCCATCAGGCGCTGGATCGTTGCTAACCCAATCAGCGGGCTCCCTGCTTGCATGTGTTTCCGGGATGACTTTGGAATTTTCCTCCAGCCTGAGGATCGTCCGCCGGGAGTGTCCTTCCGGGAGCGGTCCGCAGGCTGGCTCAATGGGCAGGGAATACGGCTTCTTTTTGCTTAATTCTGTTGTATGCGTCACTTATGATGCCTGTCCGGTGCTTTTTGTTCGTCGCATTTATTGTGGTATCAGTTCATTCATTTTCAAAACTTCTATAACTGTCTCCATTTCGTCCTTTAGCTGATGAATGTCATGCCTGACATCCCTTTTGGCAATTGCCACATCAAGCCGTAAATCTTCCAGCTTCTTTGTTGTGCGGTCTTGTTTTAATTCTATGATATTGAGGCGATCTAAAACCTTTTGAAACATTTCCTTACTTTCGTTATCCATATGCTCATCCTTCCATCACAATTAAGTATATTACAGCCAAAGCATAAAGTCTATTCAATTATCAAGGAGGTGCTCCCGGCCGATAACGAACACGGGTATTGCCTGATCAATTCGTTTTCTCATATTTCCGCTTCAAAATTTTCCAAACTGTCTGCCCGTGCTGCCAGCTTCAGCCATCTTCTCAGAATGTCGGAATCCTTTTCGGCATATAGGCGCTCCGATATCCGCTCCGGAATGTCTCCGTATCCTTCCAGTAAATCCAATATGGACTGGCGGATCCCCTCCTCTTTTCCTTCCTGCTTTCCCTCTTGCCTTCCTTCTGCTCTACCTTCCCGCCTACCTTCCTGTCGGCCTTCCTCTCTGCCTTCTTCCTTCAGTTCTTCCACATATTCTTCCCATAACATATAGCTTTGTCTCACCTCCGGCTGGATTTTCACCCGCTGTGTATATCCGTGCAGGCATCTCGTCGCCTCGTCCGTCGCATTCTCCTCCCGGCTGTCCTGCAGATATTTCAGCATCCTCCTGATCTCTTCGTTCCCTCCCAGCTCTCCCCGGGTATTAAAGTAATAGAAGTGTAGACCGTCCTCATACGCCAGCTCCTCCACTTCCTCGCACCGGTTCCTGATGCTGTACACCATCTGGCCATATCCGAACGGATCCCGGTCCAGGATCATCAGTACATACAGGTCGGGCAGTCTCTCATAGTCCTTTTCCCCGCTGGGCAGCCGGCTGCTGTCCGTCATCGCCTGGTAGAAACGGTTGTGACGGGGGAGATCCCCGCTCCGCCTCAGGTGCGGTTCAATGTCGTAGAGGTTCACGGCCACATCCCCTTCTTTCCCCGGGCGGTATACCGTCTCCTCCGCTTTTACGTCCAGACGGAT
>JAETRI010000124.1 GCA_021770245.1 Lachnospiraceae bacterium | reverse complement strand
ACCATCCGGCGAATTTTCCAAAAGGGTTTTTATTGTATTCTCAGTTCTCATGACAGTCACTCCTTATTATACACATTATATTGTATATAAATAATGTGTCATTGTCAAGTTTTATGGTACATAAGCACATTAAATTTGACATAAATAATGTGTCATTGTCAAATCAATCTACTTTATAGTTGTTTTAATTATGCTATGACAAATCTAACCCATTTGGATAAATATAACGAAAAGAACAAATTGACACACCAACGGCCGGGCTTTGGCACGGTTCTGTTCTTTCCCCATATAGGAAAGCGGCCATGCTGCGAAACGTGACCGCTGGAATGAAAATATTAAATAGAGAGATTTTTTTCAAAATCTATTTGTACCAGTTTTTTGCCGTTAGGCAGCATACGTTCCAAAGTTTGAATTGTATGGTAATCAATTTTGAACATTGCTTTCTGCAATGACTGTTCTTCCATTTGATGATGCACCTGTTCCAGTCCGTCAAATGCATGAAGATAGGGGGAATCTGATACCCAGCTATCTTCCATATTGATTTGAATAATACATGAAACATACTTTGGGCCTGTCTGTACGATAGCCTTCTGAAAACAATCATATCCGATATACTCAATCAACAGATTTGCGATTACCATATCAGCCTTTGGTAATTTATCCGTTTCATTTAGCAGATCAATACACAGACATTCCAGGATACTGTTCAATTCAGAATACCTTTGAACGACTGTTTGCAGATAAAACGAGTTGATGTCAATGCCATATATTTTATCAAACCTGCCTTTTTGGATATGTTCAAGACCGTTACCCCCCGCAATGCCAAGTATCATTATACTTGATACAGGATATGTATAAAATTGACCTTTCATCATTTCATTCATAACCTGCAACTGCATAACCGAATCCAGTTTCATATGATTTTCATAATCAGCTAATGAAATTTCTTTCCATGGATTTTCCATACTTTTACCTCGTCCAATGCAAATTTGTTGTTTGAACTGGTTAGAATATATCGCAGTCCGTCATTAACAGCAACCGCTGTATTCGGCATAAATACTGCGTCTGCAATGGTTTATTATTTGTCTAACTGTTAAAAACAGGATTATATCCTCTTTGTTTATTATATCGCTGATATGGATACTCTATCAAGCTTTCCTTTCATTGTAAAAATCGAATATAAAAATTGGCACAACATTGGCACGGTTCTGCTCTTTCCCCGTAAAGGCATCCATGCTATACTTGGTACAGTCAAAAATATGTAAAGCAGCCGTTTTCCATTCCGGGAGACGGCTGTTTTTGTCAGAAAGGCGGTGGTTTTACTTTGTCCCAAACAATGTCCAAAGCAGTCGGCAGGGCGTCCCCCCAGAAGGGCAGCCCCGGCAGGAACCCGGCGGCCATACTGAAAAATGAGAATGGTGATGTCAACTATTTCAGTACGGTGGTGTTCATCTTCATAGCGGTGCTCCTGCTGGCATTCATCCTGGACCTGTTCAGCATCATCTCCACCAAACAGGAGCTGGACCACTGTGCAGACCAGATGGTGAAGCAGATCCAGCTTTCCGGGGGCGTCAATGGGGAGACAGAACAGCTTTTTAACTTCCTCTGCTCCCAGATTGAAGGGGCGGAAAACATTTCCTACTCCATTGACGCCTCCTACAAGTCGCCCACCCCGTCCGGCATGAGCCGGGCCATCCAGCTGGGGACCCCCTTCTACATCACCATCACGGGCAGGGCAAAGCTGGGCGGCTTCTGGAACTTCAACCTGGTGAACATCACGGTTGTCTCCAGGGGCGCCGGCGTCAGCGAGCATTACTGGAAGTGAGGTGGCGTATGAAAAAACCGTACCAACGCATGAAAGGCAGCGCAGGCAGGAATCCCCTCCGGAATGACCGTGGGGATATTTCTATTTTTACCTGTTTTTTTGTGGTAGGGATCGTGATGCTGGTCTCCTTCCTGCTACTGTATGCTTCCATCCGTATTACCTGCATCAACATCCGCAATGGCGCAAAGATGGAACTGAACAATTTAAGCGCCAGCATCTATGCGGATACCTACCGTTCCCAGAGGGAGACCAATTTCAGCGAATACTTAAATACCCTCTACTCCAGCGGGGACTATACCGCCATGCTGGAGGACATGGTGACAGACGGGCTCGCCAGCAAAATCCCCCTTTCCACGGATGACTACCAGGTAAGGGACATCAGCCTCGCATTCCATGTGACAGGCGACCGGGTGGAGTATGTATTCACCTGCAAGGTAGAGTTCTATGTCTACATGTTCGGCCACTCCTACCCCGCCATCACCCGGCCCGTGGAGCTGACCGGTTACCACAACACCAAATTTTAGTCTGCCGGACAACAGGCAGCAGTTAACTATGAAAGGAGCTTACCTCTTATGAAGAAACTGTTTACATCTAAAAAATTCATTCTCACTACCCTTTTCACGGCTTTTGCCGGTTTCCTGGCCTTCCGCTTTATCGGGCGCCGCAGGGCGGAAAGTAAAAATTTCTGATCATCTGTTGAAAAGCCCTGCCCTGAAAGCGTATAAGCTATATATAAAGGAAAAAAGGAGATGACTGCTATATGAAAAAAATTTTAAAGTCCAAAGGGTTCCTCGTGACCGTCCTTTCTGTTTCCTGCATCGCCATCCTCGCCGCCTGCTGGCTTGTGGGGCGGGATACAAAGACCGCCTTCCTGCCGGATGGGCAGCCCCCGGATGCCGTCCAGGAGGAATGGAAGGATACCCCGGATGCCACGGAAGGCTCCTGGGAGCATGCAGACAGCAACATCCAGAACCAGGACAGTGCAACGGACAAGCTGGAAGATTACCCCAAAGTGGCAGAGGAATCAGAGCAGGAAGTTGTAGTTGACTTCGTTCCCACGGAAACAAAGGAGGAAACACCGCCTCCGCCCCCGGAAGGCAAGACTGTCATCACGGACCCCGGTGAGGACCATCCCGTGAACCCGGCCCCGGAAACAGCCCCTTCTTCCACAGATACTGGAAAGGACAGTACGCCTCCTGCCGGCACCACCAATGAAAACGGGGCTGTATACGATCCCGTTTTTGGATGGGTTGTTCCCGGACAGGTCAACCAGGCCACTGTGGACAGCAGCGGAGATCCTGACAAGATGGTCGGGAACATGGGGAACTGATGATGCCCTGCTGAGTATCACAGATACACAACTGAATACTGAAACCGGAAAACCGCCTCAGAAATGGCGGTTTTCTTTTTATAGAAAAAGATTGGAGTGTGATATTGTTTGAAACGCTTTTATGCCCTCCTCTGCACCGCCGCCCTCCTGCTCTGCCTGTGTCCTGCACAGGCTTTTGCTTCCGGGCAGGGCAACATTGACGGCGGCGGGGGAAACATGAACCAGGGCACCTCCACCAACTTCTGGTCTCCCGGCAACGATGGAGTTCGGGTGACGGTGGTGGATGCCCAGTCCGGCTCCGCCGTGAGCACGCCGGTGGATTTCTCCAACCGCAGCCAGTCCGCCACGATACTCCATTTCGGCAAGGTGAACAAGATCCAGTACCGGGACGGGGCTTCGCTCTCCCTGCAGTCCGGCGTCCCTTACAACTGCCTGCAGCCGGCCTATTCCATGCCGGCCATCATCAACAGCAACAGCCGGCCCGCTTCCATCGAAGCAATCAAACGCTATTTCTGTTCGGAATACGCCTGCATGATGGTAGCCGATGCCACAGGAGTAAACTACGAGAGCATGCTGTCCGGGCAGTACAAAATCCTGCTGGAGCCCATTGCCTATGTGACCTTCAACGGGACAAAATACGCTTTTACGGCAACGGAAGCCGCCCTCTACGACCAGCTCTCCGGAGGGTCCCTCAGAAGTAAGCTGCCCTCTGTGGCTTTCCAGAACCTCCCCCTTTCCCTGTTCCTGGAGTACAGCGACCTGGGCTTTCCCGCCTGGACCGGCGGCAGGCGCGGGATACAGTCCAATGGGGATATCATCAGCTCCCTTGGGATCGGCATTGTCTGGTTTGAAGAGGCCGAAGAACCGGGCGGGGAGATCGAGGCGCCGGATGTGGAATACCGGGTGGATACGGATGTGATCACTGCCATCCGGCTGCGGACAGGCGGACGCCTTACCCCGGACAACCCGGCAACAGTCACGTTCCATATCATGGGGAGGAGCTATACCGTCCGAAACATTGTCATACCGGCCAATGACTCCCAGCTGGTGTGGGTGAAATGGCATACGCCCGAAACGCCCCAGACCATCACGATCACGGTGTCATTGAGCAGGGGGTTCACCGCCCAGGATACCTTTGTGGCGAAGATCGTGGACCTGAACGAAAAGATACCGCCCGATCCCCTGGCAACGGATGTGAACCCCGGCTATTCCGTTCCCGCACTCCCCTCCAATCCCCAGAAGCTCAGTGCGAACTGGGGCGTGTGGAGCTGTTACTGGGTCCCGGACTGGCAATGGTGCAGCCACGGGGAAGATGACGGCCACTGGGTAGACCGGGGAGACTGGGAGTATGACTATACCGGCTATTCGGCCTCTATCAGCGGAACCATGACCCTGATGCCGGATGATATCGTCCCCACCGCCAACGGAAAGGACATGAAGAGCGGCTACGGCGTGAAAACGGAAGTGCGGGCCGTGTTATCCACAAACTCACCGGACGGGCACCACAGCAACCCGCAGACTGCTTTTTCTGTATTCCCGGAATTCCAGTACAGGACTTACCTGCGGCTTTTGCAGCGCGTCTCCAGCGGGCGCAGCGCAAGATTCACCTTCCAGCCCAATGAGTTCTCCACCTACGGGCGCACCGTGCATTTCACGCCTGTATGGTTCCCGGACAGCACCAGCTATGTGGTGTATACCCAGGTATGGGACGCATGGACGCCGGACGGGATGCTCTCGGTCAACCTGGATGACTACATCACCATCCACCAGAGC
>JAETRI010000027.1 GCA_021770245.1 Lachnospiraceae bacterium | reverse complement strand
CGGACGCCGGGACGCACAGGGAAGGATCCCGCCGGAAGCCATCTGCCGCTTTGGTGCTGCTTCTTAAGCCGATGGGAGCGGCTTCCTTGCGAATGCGGCGTTGTCCGACGAGCATGGCGAGGAGTTTAGCCGCATTCGCAAGGTCCGAAGCCGGGCACGGCGGCTTTAGAAGCAGCCCAAAGGGGCGGCGGGCTTCCGGCGGGATCCTTCCCTGTGCGTCCCGGCGTCCGGGAGCCTGCGGGGTGGCTGAACTGATGCGTTTGTCCTGGCTCTCCCAATTTTCCCTCTTGACAATCGCCAGTGCATATGGTAATAATTCAAATTAGATATCTAATTAGTCTATGAATTACATGTCAATGATTTACCCATGAAAAGGAGGAACCGCAAATGTCAAATGCCAAGGATCTGGATCGTCTTCTCCAGGGATTTGTGGACGGGGGGCTGCCGGGCTGCGCCATGAAGGTCGTGCAACGGGGCAATACCCTGTATGAAGGATATTTCGGATATGCCGATGTGGATACCAAAAAACCGATCGATGAGAGATCCGTTTTCCGGCAGGCATCTCTGTCCAAGATTCCCATGTACACCGTCATGATGATGCTTTACGAGCAGGGTAAATTCCTGCTGAACGATCCCGTCAGCCGCTTTTTCCCGGAGTGGGCATCCGTTAAGAAAATCGTACGCAGGACCAACGGCTCGATCGAGGCCGTTCCCACGGACGGTCCCGTAACGGTACGGGATGCGTTGTCCATGAAATGCGGCCTGCCTTACTGCAACAGCGACGAACCCACGGAGGATCCCACGCTTCGCGCCATGCAGGAATGTATGCGGCCTCTCTGGGAGCGGGGGCATTATACGCTGCGGGAACAGATCGCAGCGATTGCACAGGCCCCGCTGGCTTTTGAACCCGGGACGCACTGGCTCTACGGATTCTCCAGCGAGCTGGCCGCGGGCATCATCGAAGCGGTCTGCGATAAGCCCATCGATGATGTGCTGCTGGAATATCTGTTCCGCCCTCTGGGCATGGACGATACCCGTTCCCGCTTTTTCGGGGACATCCCGGAACGCCTGGTGAAGCTGTATACACCCTCCGACGACAATACGCTATCGCCCGGACCGGACTTCTTCGACCGAAAGCACCTTCCGGGACCGGAGCATGAGGCGGGATGGGGCAGGCTGTTTTCCACCGTCAACGATTATTCCAGCCTGATGCAGATGCTGGCGTGCGGCGGCGTGCATGACGGCGTGCGTATCATGGGCAGGAAGACCATCGACCTGATGCGTGCAAACGGCCTGAATGCCCTGCAGCAGGAGGATTTTAACGATCCCTATAATGCCGGGTACGGCTACGGTTACGGCGTACGCACGCTCATAGACAACGCGGCCGGCAATCTGAACGGTTCTCCGGGCGCTTTCGGCTGGACGGGCGGTTTCGGTACCTGGGCCGAGGCGGACCCTCAGGAGGGGCTTTCCATCGTCTATATGCACAATCTGCTTCCCAACCGGGAACGTTACTATCATCCCCGCATGCGTACCGCGGCGTACGGGCTGGTTCAATAAGGCATCTGTTTATCCGGCTGTCTGTCCAGGACCGCATCCCGGCGCCGACAGCCGGCAGGATCCATGCGGGACGTCCCGGCCGGTCCCCGGCGCTGCCCGTCCCGCATCACATAGAAAAGCCGCTTATGCGGCAGAAAGCAGGAATTATGTCAGATTTCAGACATCTCGATACATTGTTACAAAAGTTCGTGGACGACGGCCTCCCCGGCTGCGGCTGCGTCATCTCCCGGAAGGGGGAAATTTTATATGAAAATTATTTCGGCTGGGCCGATATAGAAGGCGGGCAGGCTCTCACTGCCGATCACGTCTTCCGCCAGGCATCGCTTACCAAAATTGCCATGTATACGCTGGCGATGATGCTATACGAGCAGGGGCGTTTCCTCATGACCGATCCCCTTTACGAATATTTTCCCGAATGGAGACACTCCACCAAACTGGTGCGCAAAGAAAACGGGGCCTGGGACGTGGTTCCCACCGACCGGCCGATCACCGTGCGTCAGATCATGAACATGACCTGCGGCCTGCCCTACGAGATGATTATGGGGAGGACGCCTGTGTCCCATCCCACTGCGGCCGCGATGGCCGAGGGCATGAAGGAGCTGCGCAAAAAAGGACGCTTCACCCTGCGGGAACAGATCCGGGCCGCAGCCAACGTACCGCTGGCCTTTGAACCGGGCACCCGATTCCTCTATGGCTTTGCCAGCGAACTGACTGCCGGGCTGATCGAGGTCATAACGGGAAAGAGCGCTGAAATGGCGCTGAAGGAAATGCTGTTCGAACCGCTGGGCATGGATACCACCGCCAACTTCCTGTTCGGAGATATGGGAGAACGGCTCGTAAAGAATTATTTTCTCACCCCCGGCAGGGAACTCGGGGAAGAAGGGGCCCTCTTCGTCCCGCCTGCCGAGGAAGACGTCATGGTAGGCCCTCTGGGCACCGTCTCCGGATTTTCCAGGGTGGTCACCAACTGCCGCGACTATACCAAGCTGATGCAGATGCTGGCGTGCGGCGGCACCTATAACGGCGTACGCCTTATCGGGCGCAAAACCATCGATCTCATCCGTACGAATACGCTGACCGACGAGATGCTTGAGAAAGATTTCCACAACTCCTATCTTGCCGGTTACGGCTACGGATATGGCATGCGCACGCTGATGGACAAATATGCGGGGCAGCACAACGGTTCCCTGGGCGCGTTCGGATGGACCGGCGGCTCCGGTACCTGGGCGGAGGCAGACCCGTCCGAAGGGGTTTCCATCGTCTATATGCACAATATCCAGCCCAACCTGGAAGAATACCACCATCTGCGCATGCGGGCCGTCGCCTATGGCTGCCTGGACTGACAGTTAAGCTCATGCTGTTTTATGAAAGGAGGCAACCCCTATGCCGAAAGATGCAAAAATATTGGTTCATCCCGCCTTTCGCATCGGTACCATCTCTCCCCGGATCTATGGCGCATTTCTTGAGCCCATCGGCACCATGGTCAACGGGAGTATGTATAATCCCCGCCATCCTTCTGCGGACGACAGAGGCTTCCGTCAGGACTTTATCCGGGCCCTGCAGGAAGCCGGCCTGAAGGCCATCCGTCTCCCGGGCGGTAATTTCGTATCCGGCTGGGACTGGAAGGATTCCATCGGCCCGCTTTCGCAGCGGAAAGCGCACCTGGATCCGGCATGGTTCCAATACATCCCCAACGATGTGGGACACGACGAATATCTCCAATGGGCCGAGAGTATAGGTGCGGAGGCGATGTATACCGTCAACCTGGGCACCGGTACCATCCGGGATGCCATGGATGCCGTGGAATATACCAATCATCCCGACGGGACTTATTGGTCCGATCTTCGCCGCCGCAACGGCCATCCCCTTCCCTACGGCGTCAAAACCTGGTATCTGGGGAACGAAATGGACGGGCCCTGGCAGATCGGTTCCTGGGAAAAAGACCCCCGGGGCTACGGCGTGACGGCCCATGAGGTTTCCAAAGCCATGAAATGGACCGATCCCGGCATCGAAACCGCGGCCTGCGCCTCTTCCTCTCCCTTCCTCGCCCACTATCCGCAGTGGGATCTGGAGGTGCTGCAGGAATGCTACGAAACCGTGGATTATCTTTCGCTCCATCACTACCACTCCGCCCCGGCGGGCGACTGGGCGGCCCTGCTGGGCGGTTCCTGCTATTTTGAAGACTACATCAATACGGAGGCCGCCCTCTGCGATTTTGTACAGACCAAGATGCGCTCTCCCAGGAAAATGATGCTTTCCTTTGACGAATACGGGACGATGGTGCGTCCCTGCGCAAAGCCGAATTCCGGATACGGCCCCCACAACCTGGCGGCCGCCCACTATCGTTTCGATTCCGGCCGGAAATATCTGCGCTACGATCCCGACGACATGTCCAATGCCAGACAATATCCGCAGCAAAGCGACATGTTTGACGCATTAACCGCCGCGTCCACCCTGCTCGTGTTCCTGCGCCATGCCGACCGCGTCAAGATCGCCTGTATGACCCGGGGCATCAACGCCCTGGCGGCTACGGACCGCCTGCACGTATGGAAAGCCGGCGCCCATTACCCGCTCACCCAGCTCATGCGGTTCGGCCAAGGCGTTTCCCTGCGCACTGCGGTGGAGGGACCCGTCTTCGATCTGCCCGGATATGCCATCGACGACAATGCCCAGTACCAGCCGCGCGAAGGCCTTCCTTATTTGGATACCGCGGCAGCCCTGCAGGAGGAAAACGGAGAACTGTGTATCTTCGTCATCAACCGCCATCCCCGGGACGAAATCCGCGCCGCAGTCGATGTCGGCGCATTCCCCGGCTGCAGGCTGGAGGAACATATTCAGATGTATTCCCCGGATCCGGACGCCGTCAGCACCTGGGAGCACCCGGATGCCGTACTACCCGAAACAAATACGGAAACCGTCATGGCCGACGGCATCGTAAAAGCGGGATTTGCGCCGCTTTCCTGGAACATCCTCCGCTTCTCTCTCCCCAGGATAAAAGGCTGATTCTTTCGCTTCCAGGACAAACGCAGGGCCATTCATGCGTTTGTCCTGCTTTCGATTCCCGCCGGGCTTGACAAGGGCGGCCGGCCGGCATAAACTGAATAAAAATTGTGTACGACAAGTTTATCGTTCCGGGCAGCGGATTGATCCGCCGCCAAAACCCCTTTGTATACAGGAGGTGGCCTATCAAAACACCATTACATGTTGCGCTCGCCAACGCATCCGCTTCGCACCGGAAAAGAAGCCGGGCCGAATTCCAGAAGCTCGATCTGTCGGAGGGCCAGCCCAAAGTATTGTCCTGCCTTTTGGAACGGGAGGGCATCGTTCAGAAGGAGCTGGCGCAGCAGTGCCACGTGGAGCCTGCAACCATGACCAGTTTATTACAGAAAATGTGCGCAGGCGGCCTGATCCAGAAGGAGAGTCTCACCGTTTCGGGCGGGAAACGGGCCTACGGCATCTATTTAACCGATCTGGGCCGATCCTATGCCCAAAAGGTCAACGACGTGGTTGATCGGATGGAACGGCTGGCCCTGCGGGATTTTTCCCCGGAAGAGAAGAAGACCCTCCTGTCCCTTCTGGAGCGTCTCACCAAAAACATACAGGAAGGGCAGATTTAAATCTGCCCTTCCTGATTAGTTCTGTCCTTCAAAATGTTCCGCCACCGCCCGCAGATGCTCTATGATCGGCAGATGCTGGGGACATACGCCCTCGCACTGCCCGCAGGCGATACATTCGCTGGCCTTTCCGAAATCCGCGGTCAGTTTTTCATAATAAATGCCGTTCGGCGTCCAGCCCTTTTCCTTCGCCTCCTGCATATCCCCGTTATAGAGGGAGAAATACTGCGGAATTGCGATCTGCTTCGGGCATCCGCTGGTACAGTAGGAACAGCCGGTGCAGGGAATCGTAATATCCGCCTTGATCACGGCCACGGCCTGTCTGATCAATTCCCGCTCCTGATCGCACAGCGGTTTGAAATCTTCCATATAACTTATGTTGTCCTCCAGCTGCTCCAGGCTGCTCATACCGGACAGTACCATCATCACGTTATCCAGGGAAGCCGCGAAGCGGATGGCCCAGGAAGACATGGACATCTGCGGAGCATATGCCCGGAAGGAGGATTCCACGGCCTCCGGAAGCCTGGCCAGCGTACCGCCCTTGACGGGCTCCATAACGATCACCGGTTTCCCGTGTTTGGTGGCCACCTCATAGCAGCGGGCGGACTGGATCCACTCGTTGTCCCAGTCCAGATAGTTAATCTGAAGCTGTACGAACTCCATTTCCGGATGCTTTGTTAAAATCCGATCCAGGAGCTCGGCGCTGTCATGGAAGGAAAAGCCGATGTTTTTTACCAATCCCTGTTTCTTTTTTTCCACGATCCAGGAAAAGCAGTCCAGCCTTTCCATCTTCTCATAACTTTCTGCCTCCAGCCCATGCAGGAGATAATAGTCGAAGTAGGTAACGCCCGTCTTGGAACGCTGTTCGTTGAAAATCCGGTCGCGGTCCTCCGGCTTTTCTATAAATCCGGCATGCAGCTTGGTGGCCAGCGTATAGGACTCCCGCGGATGCCTGTCCACCAGAGCCGTCTTCGTCACGTTTTCACTGTTAAAGCCGCAGTACATCCAGGCGGTGTCGAAATAAGTGAAGCCCTTTTCCAGGAAACGATCCACCATCGCCTTTACCTGTTCGACGTCCACATCCGCCGCGTCCGTCTGGTTTAAAAGCGGCAGACGCATCAGGCCGAAACCCAGTTTCTTTTGATCCATATCAACCTCCCTGCCGCGTCCTGCGCGGCTGCTCATCCTACGCGCTTTTGCGCGCGTACAAATCTTTTTCTCTTTCCGGGTTACTCCTGCGGATTTTGGGAGATATCGCTCCCGAAATATTTCATGGACAGCTCGGAAAGTTCCCCTGACTCGCTAAGCTCCGCCAGAGCTTCATTGACGGCGGCAAGCAGGCTGGCCGACTCTTCTCCCTTACGCAGGGGGATCGCCACATGGGAGGCATCCTCCGTCAGCGCCGCGATCCTGAGATCCCTGTCCGGATGGGCCTTCATATAATCGTAGTAGGTCAGCTCCGCATTAAGGGTGGCGTCTATGCGCCCGCTCAGCAGCAGTTCAAAGGTCTGGTTCAGATCGTCCACACCGGTCACCTCGGCGCCGTAGCTCTCCGCCAGCTCCGCATAGGTACTGGAAATGGTGTTGGCGGTATGCTTGCCCGCCAGATCCTCAAAGGATTGGATCTCCTCGTTCTCTCCGTTCACGATGATGGCGGTCCTTATGTAGCCGTAGGGGATGGTGAAATCGTATTTCTCCGCACGCTCCTGTGTGATCTCCACGCCGTTTACCATCATGTCGTACCGTCCGGCATCCAGGCCGGCCAGCAGGCCGTCCCATTCCCCTTCCACAAAAACGGCCGTTACGCCGAGCTTCTCCGCAATCTTCTGCGCCACCTCCACGTCATAGCCCACCAGATTGTCGTTCTCGTCGTGATAGGTCCAGGGAGCCCAGGTGCCTTCCATCGCCACCACGATCTCCCCCTTCTCCCGGATTTCGGCAAGGCGGTCGGCAGCTGCCCCGTCCTGTGCCTCCGCTGCGCCGTTTTCCCCGCCTTCAGGTGCCGGCTCCTGCCCGGAACAACCTGACAGGGTCAGTAAACCCAAGGTCAGAACGACCGCCAGGCCGGTCAAAAATGCCTTTCTTTTCATAATTGCCTCCTATCTGCACACTTTAATGTACATATAAATTGAAGGATACGCGCACAAATAGAGGAGATTCCTTCTCCTCTATCGTTGGTCTTTGCTCTGTGGCTATTATATATCAGGAGGAAAAATCGCACAAATACTTATAGCGTATGCTTTGTTATGCCTATTTGCTATAGCTTAAATCCATAATGGGATGGATAGATGCAGCAGTCTATGCTGCACGAACCGGAGGGACGTACCGCCGCCCGTCCCACTTAACCGGGAACGGGCGGCGATGGACGGCTCTTAAGAAGAGAGCTGCCTATATTTTCTCCAAAGCCTGCTCCAAATCCGCCAGCAGCGCTTCCGTCCCTTCCAGGCCGCAGTGGATTCGGATCAATCCCCTGCCCTTTTCTCCCAGCCCCAGCAATTTCAGCTCTTCTTCACCGGCCCGGGCAAGCGGCACGATGGCAAGACTTTCAAAGCCGCCCCAGGAACATCCGATCTCAAAAATCTTCAATTCGTCCACCAGCCGCATGGCCGCCTCCGGCCCCGCTTTCAGCCGGAAGCTCATAAGGCCCGTATGGCCGGTCTGTTGTTTTCTGATCAAATCCGCCTGGGGATGGGATGGCAGGCCGGTATAATAGACCTCCTCCACCTTGGGATGGTTTTCCAGGTACGCCGCCACCGCCATGGCGGTCTTCTGGTGCCTCTCCACCCGCAGATCCAGGGTGCGCAGCCCCCGGATGGCAAGCCACGCCTCCATGGGCCCCAGGATCCCGCCGAACCACTGCCTGATATGATCCGCCAATGTCTTCCCCAGCTCTTCATCCCGAACTGCCAGGATCCCGCCGATGATGTCGCTGTGCCCCCCGATGTACTTCGACATGGTATGCATCACGATGTCGATCCCCAGGGTCAGCGGCTTCTGATACAACGGTGTGCAGTAGGAATTGTCTATGTAGGTTTTTACCCCGTGGGCCCGGGCGATCCGGGCTGTCCCCTCGATATCAAATACGGAAAAAACGAGGGTGGCCGGGCTCTCCAGCACCATCAGGGCCGTGTTATCCCGGATCAGGCCCTCCAGCTCGTCCAGGCTGCGTCCGTCCCAATAAGAGACCGTCATCCCCATCTGCGGGATAAAATAATCGTTCAGCACTTGTTTGACCGGCCCGTATACGTTCCGCAGGCAGATGATGTGGCTGCCCGTCCCGCACACCGCCAGCACTGCCGCGGAAAAAGCCGCCATCCCGCTGGCAAAGGCCACGGCCATGCTCCCCTTTTCCAGAGCCGCCACCTTTTCCTCCAGGATGTGTACCGTGGGATTGGAAACCCTTCCGTACACATATGCCCCCGTTTCGTCATGGTCCAGGTAGTCTTCCATGCTGTCGAAAATATGCAGGGAATTTAAGAATACCGGCGGCGTCACCGCATTCAGATAATCCTTTTGATGTTCTCCCCCATGTGTCAGTGTCAACAGTTCATCCCTCATTTTCTTTTTCCTCCTTTTTTTATTTGCACCGGCTCCCGGACACGCAGCCTTCCGGCCGAAAAGGATCCGGACGGCCTTCCTGCCGGGAAGGAACGGCCGGACAGCCTTTCTTCCGGCAGGGAAGCGGGCGGAGCCGGGAGCGGCAGCCTTTGTTACCGATAGGATTACAGCCCGGGAACATGTCCCACAGTGAAATCCCGGAATGCCTTTACGGCATCCTTCTCCGGCGCATGATTTCTGTCATCCAGGATATATTTCAGGTACCCCGCCGCAGCCCTGGAAATGGGCGTGCCCGCGCCGTAGCTGCTCGATAAGCAGATTTTGTCAAAATCATATCTGCAGATCTCGTTGTGATATTTCAGAAAATCCTCCTGGAACGCAAGCAGGGAATAACCGTTGGCCGCCTCCGGAAGCCTCATCGTGTGGGGATATACCGCCAGCAGGCGGTTCGGGCTCCCCACAAGCCTCTCCAGCTTCACGATACCGCCCTCCCTGTCCGGCACCGTGGAATAGTAGAGCATGTACAGGGGGCAGCCCAGGGTATCCTTTAAAATTCCCAGGCTCTCGAATTTCATCTTGTCCGGATACTTGTAAGGATAGTACGTTTCGTTTTCGACAGGCCCGACCTTCTTCTCGCTGTATATGGTATGCTTTTTAACCTCGATCACCGCCCTGGCCTTCCCGTTTTCATCCAGCAGGACGATATCCGCATCCCCCGGATAGATATAATCGTCCCTGGATAAATACACCTCCAGCGAGGAGGAAGCGTAATGCAGCCCCTTTTTGCCTATGCCATGGGATTCCCTGCGCAAGCCGTGGATAACCTCCTTCAGCTGATCCGCGCTCATCCCGCGCAGCACCTCGTCTACCGGGCGGTTCTCCCTATATTTTGACATATTAAATAGGTACAAACGGTTTTCCGGATCTGCCCAGTCGTCGGCCGGGATGTCCGGACAAAGGAGATATTCCAGCTCAAACCGGTTGCTTTGGCAGAAGCTCAGAAGGGTTTCCAGGCTGTCCCTCCCGTCGGCGGTGACGATTCTTCGATAGATTTCATCGCATTCCATGGGAAAGGCGCGATAGATGATCCGCTTGGTCCAAAGCCGCCCGGGAATCGACCTTTTTTTCCAATCCACGAAAAAATCGAAGGTGGTGCAGGACAAACCGTTATTCCTGAAAAATTCGTTATCAAACCATCTCATCGGATCCCCGCAGTACGGGTTATAAGACGCGATCTTCACCGGATCCCCGGCCTTTGCCAGAATTCCCTTTCTCAGCATATTAATCTCCATTTCGGAGCGTTTACGCGACGGGTCATGCCACCAAAGCTATTTGCGACGCTCCGGCGCAAATAGCCGTGTGAAAAATAAGCCATCAGGCTTATTTTTCACACTAACTCCCATCTGCCCGCCTTGGCGGGCACTCAAATCAAGATCGTGAAATCGAAGATTTCACGCTATCCTCCTGTTCAGACGCCCCGCGGATAAAAAAGGGCCTCATACTCCTCCCGCCGGACCGCCGTATCCCAGCCTCCCACATCCCTGCCTTCTCCCATGTCGATGCCCGTATAGGAAAGGCTGGCATCCTCGTAACGCTTGAACTTGAAAATCGCGTCGTTCATCAGGCTCGCATTGAATACGCCGATGGTGCAGAGCATCTCAAAATCCTTCACGTCCAGCCCGGTCACCTTACGGAAAAGTCCCGGCTCCAGCTGAGTAATAACATCCTTCAGGGTACGTTCCCGGTAATCCGTCAGATACATGAAAACCGGCACCCTGGTGGCAAACTTGATCAGCTTTTCCTGAATCTGTCTGCGCAGGAGCTTATATTCCTTTTCTTCCCGGGATAGCTCCCTCTTTTCCTTTGCCGTAAGCCGCTGGGAGCCTTCCTTTTTCATCTGTTTCACCTTTTCCGACTTGTTAATGATGATTTCCAGGTCCTGGTTCAGGGAGCGGAAGCCTTCGATCTTCATCAGAGCGTCCATAGCCTCGGGGTTGTTCATCAGTCTGGTTAAGGTATCGTTGTCCACGTTCACCAGAAGCGCCGACTCCCAGCGCCTGGCCAGCAGCGTGGCGGAGGTGCCGGACAAGGCGATATCCAGCACCTCCTGGGCGGAAATCCGCTTCATGGTGGAGCCGTCATAGGCCAGCACCGGAAGAAACCCGATGAACTCCGCCACCTTGCGTTCCGGCTGATCCTCGTTTCCGTTCAGCCGGCAGGAATAGTCGGAGATCTGCCTCAGTGCGCGGTCCAGAGCGAAATCAAAGACATAACATTCCCGCTTCAGGATGACTTCCCCGCCCCCCTCGTCCGGAGCCGTCCAGGGGGACTGCACGCGGAATGCCGTCTGAAAATAGGTTTCCGGGCTTTTCAGGCTGCGAAGCATGAACACTCCCGTCCAGGGCTTCACCGTAACGGACTGGGTTAATTTCCCGCAGGATAGGGTGATGGTCTTTGTAACCAGCGGATCCCCCATAGCCTCCAGTACCGGCCGAAGGGCATCCGCCCCCGTACCCGCCCCCGCTCCCGCACAGACCAGGATCCGATAATCCGCAAAAAAAGAATCCTCCCGAAGCAGGTGATACATGGCATGGCAGGAAGCCACGTCCGGCAGAAACCACAGGGTATGGTTCAGCACCTTTAAAAGCCTGGTATCCGAAAAGGGCATGGGCGGGCGCTTATCCATTCCCAGCTTCATGTCGTCCACATTGGAAGGCAGGTAGGCCCCCCGGATCAACGCGACCCACCTGGCTACCTCATTCTCATAGACGAAACGGGAATCCTCCACCCGCTCCGCCCGTTTGGCGGAGAAGAAAACGTTCAGGTCGAATTCGTCGTATTCGCCTCCCATGGCGATCTGGCGGATGCTCTCCGGCAGCTGATAGGTCATCATCACCATGCGCGGCAGCGAGGCATAGGGATTGTCCGGCCCCCTCCAGTCCTCCTTGGCCCTCTGCTCGTCGGAATAGGTCCAGCTGTAAATCTGTTCCTCTATAAATTCCCCGGAATTCATGGCCCGAAACGGCGTGCCGGACAGGAACAGATAGGCCCCTGTGCGGATGGGCAGGAAGGTTTCGTCGCAGGCGTTTCCCGCCTCCTCCGCCTGATATTTTTCCTGGTCAAAATCCGCTTCCGCCTCCTCGTCCGGATCCTCGAACAGCTTCTTCGCGTTCTCCCTCCAGGCGCCGAAATGGTATTCGTCGAAGATCACCAGATCCCAGTCCGTGGAGTGGATAAATCCGTTCTTCGCCTTGATCCCCCCGTTTTCATTGGTACCCAGCAGATCCTGGAAGGAGCCGAAAACCACGACCGGCCTTAAAGGATCCGCCCGGTAAAAGGCCTCGTCCACGCTGATCTTTTGCTCCCGGGCGTCCTGATTGGAAATAAACTGCCAGCCCTCAAAGTCCACATGGACCTTCAGATCCTCCATCCAGGCCGACTCCGCCGCGGGCTTAAAAGTGAGCACGAGCACCCTGGTATACCCCATCTGCCTGGCCAGCTGATAGGCGGCAAAGGTCTTTCCGAAACGCATCTTGGCATTCCACAAAAATTTCGGCGCCCGGCCCGGCTCCTCCCTCTTCGCCCGCCGGAAATAGGCGGCGGTGCGCGAAACCGCCTCCCTCTGCTCCGGTCGCATCCGAAAGGAACGCGACCGGTTTTCCGCGTTTTCCCGGCGGTACCGGACGGAAAGGATGGCGGAGCGCACCGTGTCCGCATCGCACCGGAACCACTCGTTGCGGTCTTCTCCGGCGTTTAACTGCCGAACTCCCCTTCTTCGCAGCACCGCGTGCACCTCGCGGTCGGTAAAGCTGCTGCCGTCCGGACGCATGGCCGGTTCGCGCAGCACGATCCGGTAGGGGACGGCGCTGGCATGCAGCTGCTCCGCCACCCGGGTTTCCACATCCCTCCTGGTATAGCCGACCTTCAAATATCCGGCGTGGCCGGCCACTCCGGGCAGCTCATATGCATAGATGACAGGCGCGGCTTCCGGCCTCTGCCCGAAAAAATCCTCTTCTTTCAATCTTGCTCCCGTCCGCGTGCAAGGCACGCCTTCCATTCAGGGAGATTGAAAATTTTAATTTTCAATCTTGCTCCCGTCTGCGTGCTTTAGCACGCCCTCCATTCAGGGAGATTGAAAATTTTAATTTTCAATCTTGCTCCCGTCTGCGTGCAGGCCGCACGCTCTGCGTTTTCTCATCCGCATTCTCCTCCGGCCTGTCCGGCCAGACGGAGGCTTCGATATAGGCGATTTCCTCTTCCGTCAGGCCGTATTTTTCATACAGCTCTTCATCCGTCCACGCCCGGCCAAAATCCTGCATGGGCACGAAAGAATAGACCCGCCTCATACAGTCCTGGGTATTCTTCTGCAGGGTGACCAGGAAATGGAAAAATCTCGTTCCCATGTATTCCATCACATGCTCCGCGATCTCCCGGCTGTCGAAGGGCCCCACGAGCAGATAGGTTTCCGTGCAGCAGGCCCCCGGTTCGCAGTACAGCGGCCTGATCACGTCCGTTTTCCCGTCTCCGGAGCCCACCGCCTTGGGGACGATCACCTTGGGGCGGTCCACGGCCTCCTGGTTTCTGTGGATCTCCGATCTTCGGACGTATTCGATCCTTCTGTTCGCATACAGCTTCACGCCGTCCTCGGAGGGCTTCCTTTTCATCCCCTTATAATTGGTAATGAATCCGAACGGCTTCTTGGTACTCACGATGGAATCAAAGGTCTCCTCTCCCATTGCAGCCACTTTATGCAGGATGGGGATCGCTTCGTTAAGGCGGATCACGATGTCACAGCCCGGTTCCCGCAGAAACCGGTCCGCACCGGACACAATCCGCTCTCCCCGGTGCGTAACGAAGCGGCACGGCCCGTCATACAGCCTGTCCCGCAGGAAATAGCAGACGCCGCCCTTGATCTCGACCCCCGGGAAGCAGTCCGATGCGTCCGGAAAATCGTGCAGCTCCCGGATGGAGCGGTCCGACATCATGGCATCCCTGAATTCGTCCAGCCCCCATCCCCCGGAAAACCATCTGGACGGGATAATCATCAAAAGATACCGCGGATTCAGTTTTTTGGCCTGTTCGATGAATTTATGATAGACAGGCTTCGCCTGTGCGCCGTTGTCGTCTCCCGCCGTTGACAGCTGATACGGCGGATTCCCGATGATCACATCAAAAGACATTCCCATAAGCTCCTCCGGGCTGGCGGTGTGGATGAATTCATAAGCATGGGCCTCCAGTCCCTCTCCCCTTCTTCGGTCTGACAGCCTCCCCCTTTGCGAAGTTTGGCAGTAGATGCACTTCCCATCCCGCCAGCTGTGATCGGTCTCCCGATACCTGATATTTCCCTGTTCGTCCTCAAACCGGGATACGGAATGCGTGCCGTTCGGATATTTGGAGCAGTACAGGCTTCTTCTCGATAAAAGGCCCGTCAGTTCCGTAATGGCAATCCCGTATAACTGTTTATGTAAAATATGATCGATCCGTTCCTGCAGATCCGGTATACACCCCTCCAGCCCTGCAATCAGCCGTTTCGCCGCTTCCCGCAGAAAAACACCGGATTTGCACGCGGGATCCAGGAAGGTTACCGATGGGTCCGTAAAAATCTCCCGGGGGAGCAGATCCAGCATGGCGCAGGCGACCTCCGGCGGCGTGAACACCTCGTCGTTCGACAGGTTGGCCAGGCAGGTCAACACGTCCGGATTATAGACGGTATGAAAACCTCCCGTTTCATCCATATTCCTTTAACCTCCTGTAGTGAATCGGCGGGTAAGCCTTAATCAGGGTTCCTTCTCCCTCCAAAAGCTGCGCGAAGGTATAATCCTCCCTCTTCATCATCGGTCCGGTGGCGAAAGCCCATTGGCTGAAAACGATCGGCCTGTCCGTATCCCTGCCCTCATCGTCCACACAACATAAGCTCAGCGCATTCCCGCAGATGATATTATGCTCCAGGATATATCCGGCGGATTCCCTTACCTCGTCGTTTTGCTCTCTTTTCGCCACTGCCCTTTCATATTTCCGGTTCCAGAGTCCGTACAGCCGCTCCCGGCAGGCGATGACATTGTCCGCTAAGAGCTCCACACCGTAAAGGCTTCCCAACGCGAGCAGGGCGTTTCTTTCATAATCATAGGGAACCTTTCTATATCTCTTGGCCACCACATCCAGCTTCCGGCTCAGGATTTCCCATAAGAAATTCCCGTCCCCGCACGCCGGTTCCAGGAACCGGGAATCGATGCGCAGGCATTCGTCCTCCACCAGGGCGCACATGGCTTCCACCTCCCGCTTCGCCGTGAATACCTCGCCGTGGTCGGCCACGCGTTGCTTCGTTTTGACCTGTTCGGTCATAGTCTCTCCTTTTCTCCATACAGCGTTTTTTCGTACTTCATCATAACAGAAAAAGGGCAGTTTATCAATCCATTGTCATTGCGTTGCAGGGCAAACGCAGGATCGGCCCTGTGCCCGGATGCCGCCTGGCAGGGGACGGCCGGGCGGCATCCGGGCACAAGGCTGATCCTGCGTTTATCCTGATTGTGTTGTCTCCAGCTCCATTTCGTTCTCCATTTTCACGAAACCGAACCGTTCATACAGCGGTCTCCCCATATCCGTCGCCTCCAGCGAGATGTGTTCCACCCCTTTTCTCCTCGCTTCCTGTACCAGAAGCTCCAGGGTATGGGAGGCGATCCCCCTCCTTCTGCAGGCCGGGGCCGTATACATATTCATAAGATATGCTTTCCTCCCTGTGGGATTATGGAAGGTGGGCATCACCCGGAAAAAACTGACGCCTCCCGCCCCGACCAGGGTTTCTCCGGCAAAAACGAGATAGGCGATGTGGGTCTCATCGTTCAGGGCTTTTTCGTAGTAATCCCGTGTCTGCTGCCTCACGCAGGACAGGTCCGCGGACTCGTCCAGACGGTTCGCAGCCCGAAGTACCTCTATCCTCGTTTCGACCAACAGCTCCAGATCCCGGATCCCGGCCCTTTTATACAGGATTTTGCCGTATTTCTCACTCGCCGAACACATTTCTCTTGAACTCTCCTTTCGCAAGCCGCCTTAGGCCTTCCGCCCTTTGACGTAGCTCTTTTATTCTGTCCTTTCCGGCCGAAATATGTGCGGCAATTTCATCCTGTCTGGCCAAATCCGGCAGCGGAAACAGGCTCGCCCTGCCGATCGACTCTTCGCCGGTCGAGTTGATCAGAATATCGTTCAGCTGGGTAAACAGGCTTCGGTCTATCCTTTCCAGCCACAGAGGATCCGCCGTCTTTACAAAGGATAAATCGATCTCGTCCCAGCGATTGCATTTCTGGTTCAGCAGGTATTCTTTACTCTCCTGCGCACATACGGGGCTCTTTCCGCGGGTAAGGGACAGGCACCACTGCGGCCTCTCCGAAAGGGAATAGGCTTTGTTTTTCACAAACAGATAGGGAAAAGGGATAACATTCTTATTGTATCCCCACTGTGTCATCTCTTTTGAACGGGCCATAGGTATCATAACCTCTGCAGCCATAGCTTCCCATTACCTTTGTGCCATTTGACTCAAGCGTCTTTGTAATACTCTTTACATACCCACCGCTTGGATTCCCGCAAGTGTAGAGAAGGAACCAATAGCTGCCATCCTTTTCAAAAGTGTGCGGCTGGGCAAGGCGCTTTCGGACATCGTCACCCTCACCGATATAGATGAACTGCCGCCAGGTGGAATCATCCCTCCCAAAGAGAAAATAAACTCCCGGCGCGTTAAGGTCTGTCAGGTCGGCAAACATTCTTTCAGAATTCCTCTCGGAATCTTATAGGCAATGCCATTCCAGTTTGAAAGCGTAGCCTGCCATCGGCCAGCGGCGGTACCGTCCATAAGATATAAATTAATGCTTTTTCCAAGTGATGGCATTGCCATTTCCTCCTCTGTCAAATTGTAAGATTTTTCTGCTTCATGCTTTTTATTTCAATTTTTTCATCATTGTCCAAAACAAAAGCCTGCTCATAAGTGACTCCAACGGCTCTTGCGATTTCTATCATCTCATCCAGAGTGACCGTATCCCTTTTCAGCTTTTTCCCAAAATTTTGAGGTGACTGGCCAATGCGCCGGGCTAGTTCTGACGCGCTTATCCCCTTTTTGTTACATAGTTCCCATATCATATCAGATGTTTTCATTTCTCCGCTCCATTCTGAAAGCATATATCGCTATAAATAATATAAACCGTTTGGTTTCAAAGCACAATACCCTAACGCTCAAGATTTCATACATCAAAAACACCCCGCCGAAGCGAGATGTTTTTGATGTAACTCTATGCTGTTATCTCCGTACCATCCCGGAAAGTCACCGCCATCTCCTTATTCCTGCCAACCGTCACAAAATGCTATGGCTCGAATAAAGATTTTCGTGCAGCCTCTGCTTGAGGATACATCGCCTGACGTGACAAGCTGGAAACCAGACACAGGCCGTTGGAAATAAATGCAAACACATAAAGGAAACAGCAGCAACTGCTGGACAGATATGGGAAGATCCCTCTCCTTATCATTGATGAATGGCTGGTCTCCGATATCTCAGACAGTGAACTGTACTTTCTGTTTGAATTCATGGAGCGGCGCTCAGGCTCCACCTCCACCATCTTCTGTACCCAGTACCGCAAAGAGGACTGGATCAGGCGGCTGGGAGAAGGGGTACAGGCAGAGGCCATTGTTGACCGATATGCCTATACTGCATTCTGGATAGAAACCGGCAGCATGAATATGCGGGAATACTTCGCTAATAACAGGAAATAGGCGGCCTGTACAAGAGCTTTTGCCTGAAATGTTCTTTCAGCCCGCCAAAACGGTGCTTGCCGCACACGTTTTAGGCTTGCTGAAAGAACATCCTCACATTTGGGGAGCAAGAAAACATCCCGACCTTATCCTGATATATAGCGATTTGAAACGCGGCTTTTTAGCTTGAACCGTTCAACAAGCCTCCTCATAAGCTGCGACTGGTTCAACAGTTCCTCGCTTGCCGCCGCGCTCTGTTCCGCGGTTGCCGAATTTGTCTGCACTACGCTGGATATCTGATCGATCCCCGCAGTGATCAAAGAGATCGAATCAGCCTGCTCGCTGCTGGCCGCCGAGATCTGCCCGATAATGCCTGTCACTTCGCTTACGTCGCTGACCGTCTGAATCAGGGATTGAGAGGTATCATCCGCGATCTGTGTACCGTTTTTCACCGCCTTCAAGGAATTTTCAATCAGGCCGGAGATATTATCAGAGGCCTCTTTGCTCTTGTTCGCCAGATTGCGCACTTCATCGGCTACTACGGCAAAGCCTTTTCCGGCAGCGCCTGCCCGGGCGGCTTCCACAGCAGCGTTCAAGGCGAGGATATTGGTCTGGAAGGCAATGTCCTCGATGATCTTCATGATTTTGCCGATCTCGCTGGAGCAAGCGCTGATGTCGCCCATTGCCTGCATCATCTGCTGCATTTTCTCTTTGTTCACATTCATTTTCGCGCTGACGCTGCCGGCTGCGGCACTGGCCTGCCGCGCATTCTCCGCGTTCTGATTGACCTTGTTGGAGATCTCGGTGATCGTGGCGGCCAGTTCCTGTACGGAGCTGGCCTGCTCGGCCGCTCCCTGGGCAAGGGCCTGGGAGCCGTTGGATACCTGGTCCGCCCCGCCCGCAACCTGCGAGGAGCTTTGGCTGATTTGCAGCATGGTGTCGTTGAGCTTTTCCGAAATACTCCGGAAGGAGACCAGCAGGGGATGGAAGGCTCCGGTATATTCTTCCTCGCAGATCGAGTCCACCGTGAAATCTCCCTCGGCCATTTTGGCGAGGAACTTATTCTCGTCGTCAATGATGACCTGAAGCTTGTGGATCAATCTGCGTACCTGCGCGGCAAGAACGCCAAGCTCATCCTTGGAGGAATAGGAAATCGCTGCATCCAGATCTCCCTCTGCCATTTTGATAGCGGCGTTCTGGATCTCGGCAATAGGGGTCCTAATTAGGCGCACGATCACGAAGGAGAAAAAGACTCCCGCCAGGATTACGGCGATGAAGACCCCCGCCAGAAGGAAAACGGCTGTTTTGTAAAGGGAGACGCTTTCCTCCGCCGCGCCGGCGCTGCCGTCGGTATTGTAGGCGATAATGTCATTGAGGGCGATGTTCAAAGAATTGTAAAGATCCACGCATTCACCCTCCAGGATCGTGCGGGCCTCCGCCGCGCGGCCCTGTTTGGCCAGCGCTATCATGTTTTCATCCGCTTTATCATACTGCGTCCAGATATTCAGCGCAGTATCATAGAATCTGCGTTCCTCTTTGTCGATCAATGACCCATACTCGGCCAAGAGGGCGTCCATGTCCCCTTTTTCCTTTTCTATGTACTGAAGACTGGATTCCGCCGTCTCATCGGAAATCGCGGTAAGATACCCCAATTCATTGAGGCGGATGTTGGAAATAGTGGCGGCCAGGTCTCTCGCAATATCAACGCTGGGGAGCCAGCTTGTCGCAATATCGTTTGTCATGTCGTTCATCCGCCCCATAAAAGAGAATGACATGCCGTTGGTAATCAGCAGCCCAAACAGTGCGACGCCAATGAGGATGTACAGTTTAAACCTGATTTGCAAATTCCGTATGCAGTTGATCATATCGCCGATCTCCTTTGCGTTTTAGTGGACATAGCCGTCCATTGCCTCCGCCATGCCCCGCTTAAAAATCCTGAGCATTATTTGGTATCGGAAATCATAACACAAAAAACGGGAAAATGCAATCACATTCATTTCGATCCAGCTCTGACGCTTAAATATACATTTCTTCTCCTGTACACCCTGGATTCCTGTTCTGATGCAGGTCATAAGAAGTTTCCTTTCTTGTGATTTTCATTCCTGCTTCATCGTAAAACCTTCTCTCTTTTATGGGTGTGCGAAGAAATAGTTTGTTTTATCACTTCTATTATCCCGCATTTCCCCATAAAATAGGAGGTTTTTTGTGTAAATTTTTAAGTGCCAGAGCTGTATCCGAAACTCAGTCCTATGTTTGTCCTGAGAGCATAAAGTATGCTATTGACAGTATTTTAAAAGCATGCTATTATAATTCATATCAGAAGTGAAGTGCGAAACTGCGTTTCAAACTTCTTATTGGAGGCAGTATCGCAGGCTCCGCCTGCGATATACAGAGGTATATCTATGGAGATACAACAGGATTGCGGGCTGCTTATTAAACAAATCAACGACGAACTGCGCAAAAATGCCAACAACGCCCTGCGGCCCCTGGATATTACTCTGGCCCAGCTGGATGCCCTGGCGGAGCTGGAGCAATCCCCGGACGGGCAGAGGTCGCTGAAGGAGCTGGAGCAGATTCTCCACGTAGCCCAGTCCACGGCGGCGGGAATCGTCGCCCGGCTGGAACAGAAGGGCTTTGCGGAGGGCTTTGGAGATGCGGGGGACCGGCGGATCAAACGGGTGCGGATTACACCTGCGGGCACCGAATGCGTTCACGCCGCCTTCCACCACAGGGAGGAGGCAGAAACGAAGCTTCTCTCCGGCTTGACGGAAACGGAGCGGGATATCTTCTACTCCCTTCTGAAAAAAGTACAAAATTCCCTGTGAAGATCGTGTGCCCACCGGGCACACGAAGGAAACCGCCGCCATCCTGCGGCGGCCGCTTTTACATCAAATAATAGCAAGCTATTAAAAGTATGATATTAATTTAAGGAGGATATTTATGAACGATAATACCATGTCTGTTTTTGAAAAAGCTCCTGTGCCAAGGACGGTGCTGCAAAATGCCGTCCCCGCCATGGCAGCCATGCTGATGGTCCTGATCTACAATCTGGCGGATACGTTCTTTATCGCGCAGACCCACAATGACATTTTGGTGGCGGCGGTATCCCTGGCCACGCCGGTCTTTCTCATTTTTATGGCAGCGGGGACCGTGTTCGGCATCGGCGGCACATCGGTGATCTCCCGCGCGTTCGGCGAGGGGCGCAGGGAGTACGCCAAAAAGGTGTGTTCCTTCTGTATGTGGGGCTGCGTAGCTGTTGGAATCGTCATGTCCGCCGCGTTCCTGCTCTTTATGAACCAAATTCTGGCCCTGATCGGAGCCAGCGCGGACACCTGGGAACCTGCGAAAACCTATCTGACCATCGTCGCCCTGGGCGGTCCCTTCGTCCTGATCTCCAACTGCTATTCCAACATCCTCCGGGCAGAAGGCCAGCCCAACAGGGCGATGATCGGGCAAATCCTGGGTAATCTTCTCAATGTCGTCCTGGATCCCCTCCTGATCCTCGCCTTCCGCTGGGGCATCGCCGGCGCGGCCATTGCCACGGTCATCGGTAACCTGGCTGGCGCCGGGTACTATATTCTTTACTATCTGCGGGGGCAGTCCGCTCTCAGCATCCATATCCGGGACTTCGCCCTGAAAGACAGGATCTGTACCGGCGTACTGGCCATCGGCATTCCGGCCTCTCTGGGTTCCCTGCTGATGAGCGTGTCCCAGATCATCGTCAACGCGCGGATGGCGGGCTACGGCGACATGGCCCTGGCTGGCATGGGCGTAGCCATGAAAGTGACCATGATGACCGGCATGGTCTGCATCGGTTTCGGCCAGGGTGTCCAGCCTCTGCTGGGCTACTGCGTAGGGGCAAAGAACTGGGAACGTTTCAGGAAGATCATGCGCTTTTCCGTCCTGTTCTCCCTGGGTCTCAGCGCAGTCATGACGGGGCTGTGCTATCTGCTCCGGGATTCCATTATCCGTGTGTTTTTGACGGAACCGGCGTCCTTTGACTACGCGATTACATTTACCAACATCCTGCTGACCACCAGCTTCCTGTTCGGCGTATTCTACGTACTTTCCAACGCCCTGCAGGCCATGGGAGCGGCGGTTCAGGCCCTCGTCATCAACCTGAGCCGCCAGGGGATTATCTATATCCCGGCGCTCTTTATTCTGCAGGCCGTACTGGAGGCCAACGGCCTGGCCTGGGCGCAGCCGGCAGCCGACCTGCTTTCCACCGTACTCGTCGCGGCACTGTATTTATGGACGTCCCGGAAAATGATGGCAAAACTGCCCTGATCCGGCCGTTCCTCCTATTTCAGTTTCGATCCGTCATGGAAAGCATTTCCCACCTTCTCGCCGATCACATGATAGGCATTTCCCACCGGATCAAATGTAATCGGAGCCAGTTTCATCACGTCGATTTTTCCGTCCGTCAGGATACATTCGTCGGCGCTCACATTCACGATTTCCCCGAACAGATGACAGCTTTCCGGATCGTAGCCGATCAGTCTGCATTCCAACGTCATCGGCAGTTCCTCAATAACGGGCGCATCCACATGCTCCGCCTTTACGGTATGGAAACCGGCCTTCTCCATCTTGTCCGCCGTATTGTTTCCGGATGCGATGCCGACGTAATCGCAGGCAGTCATCTGTGCCACCGTCGCCATGCTTACGGTGAAAGCCTTCCTGGCCAGTATATTTTTTGTCGTCTTGTGTCCGGCGCTGATGCACATGCACAGCTCCGTGTCGCAGCTGATGCCGCCCCAAGCCGCATTCATCGCATTGGCCTTTCCGTCCTCATCGTAGCTGCCGATGATAAATACCGGCTGCGGATACGTCCACGGTTTTGCTCCAAAGTTCTTTCTCATTTTCAAATCCTCCTGCTTTATTTTTTTGTTATCCGGCCGGCTTTCCAGGATCAGGGAAATAGGAACAATCCCACCGGCAGATTTTCAAGATCTCTTATTTTCCCAGGCATCTTTAAAACGTTCTTTTAAATACTTCAGCAAATCTTTTTTCTCGTTAGAATATAAATCCAAGTCACAGTTACAATCACAAATAAGATTATATTCCTCTTCTGTCATTGTATTCCAACCGCGGTTTCTAAAAAAAATATACAATTGTGCCAAATCGATAGTTCTTGTACGCATATATTTTATATTTTCAATACGATTCTCCATTTGAATTCGAGACAATCTCCGCTTCTTTATCCTGGACCAGTCGCCGCCCCTATCTTCATAGGAATACGGTTCATCATAAATAACATCTCCCCAATAAAACAGAACCCACGAACGCAGCCTTTCTATGCGAAAAAGCCAAAGAGCAAGACAAACGCATGAACGGCTCTGCGCCACTCCTGCCCGTAATTGTTCAATCTGCCATGAGCAGTTTTTCGTAGATTTCCCTGTCCAGATCCTTGAAGACATTAAATATCACTTCCATTTTGCTCCCGGTCTGTCTCCGATATTCTTTCACTGTCCTGACCGCAATTTCTGCCGCCTTATCATTGGGAAAATGAAATTCTCCCGTTGAAATACAGCAGAAGGCAATACTTTTTATATGCTTTTCTTCCGAAAGCTCCAGACAGGAACGATAGCATGAGGCCAGCAGCCCTTTATCATTTCCCGTAAGTTTCCCCCTGACAATCGGCCCGACGGTGTGAAGCACATATTTACAGGGCAGATTAAATGCCGGAGTGATTTTGGCTTCCCCGGTCTTTTCTTCGTGTCCCTGTTCCTCCATCAGCTCCGCGCAGGCCGCCCGAAGCTGTATGCCGGAAAAAGTATGGATTGCATTGTCAATACAGCCATGATTAGGGCAGAAACAGCCCAGCATCTGGCTGTTGGCAGCGTTGACAACGGCATCGCACCGCAGCGTGGTAATATCTCCCTGCCAGAGATAGATCCCATCCTGAACCGGAACCAGGCTGTCTATTTCCGTGACTCCTTTCCGTCTTATTTCTTCCCGCAGATACTCATCCTGTATTTTTAAAAATTCTTCCCCTGCAGGTCCCGGCATACGGATGTTCATCAGCCCGCGCAAAAGCCGCTTTTGCTCCCCGGGCGTCTCGGGAATCTTCCTTTCGCCATACGCCCTGTTTTCACATAAAAGCTCCTGAATTAAATAGATTCTTCGTTCCTGCTGGTTCATCCTTTCCCACCTCTTTTTATTGACCTGTTTCGGACAGGTTTTTACACAACGTCCGGTTTGTTTTTCGCAATTCTCTCTTCTTCAATTGCCTGTCCCAAACTGCTCCCTCGCCGCCTCGAACAGATTGTGAAGGTAAGGGTACTTCCATTGATCCGCGCCTACGTTGGGGGCTGCGCCGTCTCCCCAGCCCATCCCCGGCTTGCCGCCGTAATCGGTGAAACTGGCCGCCATATAGCGGACGGTATTCACCAGCACAGTGTTCGGCTCCTGCTCGCGCACGCCGATTACTTCCGCCATATTGGCTTTACCAAACTTAAAGAAATCCACATATTCCAGAATTTCTTTCCCCGTATCATATTCGAAGAAGTACCCATACAGGTCGCAGCCATCCTCCATATGACTCTTTTCAAAAGTGAGGTTCGACACTCTTCCCGGGCAAAGCTCTTCGCCACACCGTATCACCTCCGCCTGGAACGCCTCCCAATCCTTTGGTTCATGGAACGGATTTTCCTCCACGGGATTCGTTACCGGCAGGCTGTGAATCTGGTTCTCCTCCTCCCAAGACACATAAGACACATCGCCATCCAGAAAATAATGGGCAAATCCATACGGCTGTTCAATCTGGAAACTCCCTTCGGAGCGCAGACCGCCCCTGGAAGACGGATCTTTGCGGATATAGAAAATATCCGGCATAAATACCGTCTCACCTGCCAGCAGATCATTCGGATCTCCCGGCGCATCCTCAACCCGTACGATTGTCGGCCACTTGTATCCGGTCCCGTAAAAACGTTCACTGATACGCCAGAGGCTGTCTCCTTCCTGCACCTCGTATTCCGGCATCTTGTCGCCCGTGAGCTTAATATAATCCTCCGGTTCGGCCCACTCCGGCAGTTCACGAACCGGCGCAAAAAGATCCCTTCGCTCCCGCTTGGTCTTCTCCTCCTGTTCTTCTTCCGTCAAGCCGTTTGCCACCGCTCGCCTGCTGTTTTCCACTTCTTTTTCCGTCTTGCGCACAAACTGCTCCGCCTGCGGATCCCAGAGCAGATAAGAGGGCGGCGTATAACCTTCCTCCGTCGCTTTTCCCCCGCTCTCATGAACCGGCGCGCCGACCCGCATATCCGCGCAGCCGTCGCCATTTAAGTCCGGATAGGTGATCGTGTCCGGCAGCTCAATACTCATAGATACCCTGCTCTCCTGCAGCACTTCGCCGGTCTGCCTATCCGTCACTGTCATATCGTAGGGTTCGTCCATACAATAGCCGTTTAAGAGATAGTAGCGAAGGAACGTATCCTCTTCCTCCGCGGACGTTTCTTTTTCATTCCTTGGAGTCTCCTCCCCGCTTTCCGTCAGAGAGCGGGCGGCGGATATAATGGAATCTTTCCTGAAATCATAGATATAATCGGAAAAAGAAGCCTCTTCTTCCCCGCCATCCTTCGCCAGTGAGAAATGCAGGGAAAGCATCCTGCCGTTCTCCGTAAGCGGTAGTTCGTAATCCGCCTCTACAAGCAGGCCAAAATATCGCATAATCCCCTCGTCTCCGGCGGATTCCCAATTTTCATCGATTCCACGGACTTCCAGAAAGCTGCGCTTTGGGTTCTCCAGCTCGGTCAGCCTCTCATCATGGTCGATCCAGTATAGGCTTTCCTCATCCAGCCCCCAGCCGCCCCACGAAGTACCGTAATGCCGGAAAACATCATCAAACACATATTCCAGAGTTTCTTCGTCGCCTTCAGACGGCGCGTTCAACAGGATAAGTCCGTATGCCGTCCTGTCCTTCACATAAAGATTGACCTTCGAGCTCCGGTTGTTCAGACAGGAAAACTCATAGTCGTCCTCCTCTTTCAGCGTTTCCTGTATATAATAAAACGCCTTTCCGTTGTCTGTGCTCCATGCTGTCAAAGGATGCTCTTTCGTGTCGAATTTCCTTTTCAGAATATGGTATAGGTCGAGGGCGTGGTCGTCCTCCGTCATAGGAAAGGTATAGTACAGAAAATGAAGCGCGTTCGCATCCGTCTCCTGCGCGGCCGCCTCGTTCAGCGCTGTCTCCATTTCCGCAAGAGAATTGTAAAACTGCCATGTCACATCCGCTTCTCCCGCGAACCGAAAAGCCGGTGGAGCATCCCACTCGGTTTCCAGCCTTTCTGCTTCATAATCCTTTATCGTAATTTCCGCGCCGGCATAAGGACTTACGGAAGTATGTTCATACAGATATCCGCTAAGCTCCTGCACCGCACAGCTGTCATGCTCCTTTGGCCATTCTCTCGCTTCCTCCTCCGTTTCGGCAGTCTGCATTTCTTCCGCTCTTCCTGATGGTACGCAGGCCGCAAGCAGCAAGCCAAGTACGGCTATACCGATGATGCGGTTTCCTCTTTTTTTGTTCCGCCGTCTTCTTTTGTGAGAATCCGTCTTCTCATTTTCTCCGGCATTCTGATAGAAATCTTTTACCATACATATTTTCCTTCCGACTATGAAAGCGCACTTCTTTCATACTTGGCTCCCATCTGCGCGCCTTGGCGCGCAGACAAATCAGGGGGAGGGAAAGATTTGAAAAATCTTTCACTCTTATTATACATCGAAAAAGGCATATTTGATAGACATTCTATCCGATCCGCAGGACAAATGCAGGAATGGCCTTGCGGCCCCTGCCCCCTGCCCGATCCGCCAATCATATTTTCCTACATTCGCCTTCACCGCATGCAGGAAGGCATTGCTGACCGGATACAAATGACCGCCTCCCTTTGGACATGAAGAGAGAGCCGGTCGCCCGGCTCTCCCACAAAACCCGTTTACTCAGTACCTTCTTATTTTTCTTTAACAGGAATCCACACTTCTGCATAATACTCATGATCCTGCATCCCCATCTTGAAATCTTCCGGATTGCTGTAATACTCGATATTATATCCTTCGGCGATCTCATATGAGCTCGCAGGCAGCCACTCTGAAAAAATCCTGCGGTTTACTTCCTGCAAGGGAAGCGGCATCGGGCCACGGCACGGAAATACTGCCCAGGTATGCTCCTTGATTTCATGCACATCCAGCTTTTTAGCCTCAGCCTGCCCCGCGTCATAATCATCGGCGATCATATAGCGGAACTCATTGCCGGCCATCTCTTCATCAAAGCACACTCCGTACATTCCCATCACAGGTCTTTCTTCTGACTGCATAAAGACTTCATCCCAAAACTGCGGCACTTCCGCATTTGCGTTCTCATAGGCGAAATTCTTAGCAGCGCCCATAACCTTAAATGCCGGCTTCTTTTCGATTCTGTACTCCATCGTACTACCTCCGTCTAATGTTAATTTGATATGCAGCGGAGCAAATGATTTCAGCATCGCACCGCCACGCCTTACATCAGTTGGAGTACTTCCGTGGAATCGTGTAAATGCCTTGGTAAAGCTATCCGGAGAATCATAACCGTATTTCATTGCAATGTCGATCACCTTCACATCCGATGAAAGAAGTTCCTCACCGGCGATAGATAATCTTCTCATGCGGACATATTCTCCAACGGTATATCCGCAAAGCATGGAAAAACCTCTCTGGAAGTAAAATGCGGATGTATTCACTTCCCCGGCAATCCTGCCTGCCGTCAGATCTTCGGTTATATTCTCTTCAATGTAATCGATGGCATCTTCGATGATCTTTGCCCAGTTCATCCGGTCACCTCCAACTTGATTGTGACTCCAGTATAGCGTTCCCGCCCGGAGGCTTCCCGACAATAACTGCTCACTTTTGTCTTAATTCATACCGGCATCTTTTTTATCGCAATAAATCTGAATCGCCTTATCGACAAATTCTGCCGTGCCCGAGCCGCCATACTCATCGATGTTTTTGGTAAAATCCCCGCCTCCGGAATACATCTTTCCAAGTCCCCTAAGTATCTTGTTGCTGCAGGTATACAGATTTTCCGTAATGAAATCCTGTATCCTCTTTACAAGTTCCTGTGCTTCAGAGGATGCCGGATCCTTGCTTCTCATTTCACCGGCCTCTTTGAAGAGCAGCATGAATCTGTCAGCCAGAAGTTTGTCATCTTCATCTGTCCGGTTTTTCTGTTTCTCTTCAAGTTCTTTATATTCAGGTGTATTGCCGTAAAGCTCCTTTGCCTGTCTGGAATATTCATCCAGCCTGCTTCTATCAAACGCCTTAAAATCCATATGCTTCACTCCTAACAATTTTATTCCAAGCGCAAAGTTCATTAAGTTTTCGATATGCTCTTTCTTCAGTTTAAGCAGTTCTATCTGCTGTTCCAAAGCTTTCCCTCTATCGAAATCCGGACTGTTTATGATAGCTTTGATGTCCTTCAAAGAAAATTCCAACTCACGAAACAGTAAGATGTGCTGCAGGCGTTCCAAATCTGTATCGTCATACAGTCTGTATCCCGCATCGGTGTATCCCGTCGGATGCAAAAGACCGATCTTGTCATAATACTGCAGGGTGCGTATACTCACCCCGGCAAGCTTGCTCACTTCGTGTACTGTCATCATCGGCATTTCCTCCGTTCGCTTGGTAATATTACTATAAACTATTACGTAACGTAGGAGTCAACACTTTTTTCAAAATTCTTTCGGCAAATTCTTTCGGCGTGAAGGCCTTTCAGCCTGTCTGCCGGATGGAGGATTCATTGTCTCGACTTGGCGGATGGCAGTTTGAATCTGTACTTTCCTTTTCCGTGTCCGGTGACCGGTTCGACAAACCCTTTCGCCGCCATCTCATTGAGCAGTGCCGTACTTCTGGTCGGTTTCAGGTCGAGAACTCCCTGAACATCCGACCTGCCAAAGATCGTCTGAAATCCAAATTTCTCCAACAATTTACAAACATGAGAAGCCGTTTTAGCGGTAAATGAATTTTGAATGTTCACTTTTTCACTTTCAATGTTCGCTTTTTGATCCTTAATGTTCACTTCTTCTGGAATATTGAACGTTCCACTGATATGCAATGTCCGGTTATGAAGCGGATGATTCTCATTCAGCAGAAAGTTTCTCAAGAACAGTTCCAGAAACTCTGTGGTCTCATGGATGCCGTTTTTTAAGTCGCTATAGTTTGCCCTGACAAGGGAATTGCGAAAGTACCACGCATTTTCTGCGAAAATATCGTTTGTTACATCAAAACCGAGGGTGCGCAGGTACTTGATAAAGAACACTGCTGTCGTTCTGGTGTTGCCTTCACCAAAGACGTGAATTTGCCACAGTCTGGATATGAACACAGCAAGGTGATGGACAATGTCATCCATAGAAAGATTCTTATAGGAGAATTTTTTTTCTTCAGAAAAATCATAATCCAGCGTTGCCCTCAATTCTGTGGCGCTACCGTAAAGCACCGTAGCACCGTCGAGCACCCATTCCTTTTTAGTAATGTTATAATCCCGGATGTGTCCGGCATGGGAATAGATACCGGTGAACAGCTTCCGGTGGATGGAAAGGTACTCATTCGGAGTAAAGCTAAATGCTTTTTCCGAAAGAAGCATAGCAATTCTGGCAGAAACTTTATCCGCCTCCTCGGTTCGATCATCCGAGTCACGGGCAGGATTTTCCTCATAATAGCTCTGCAAAAGCGCATTTGCCTCCTCAAAGGAAATCTCACCCTCAATATTGCGGACAGCGGTGTGCACCAAGTATTCTGATGTCTTAAGCCCGTCAACCGCCTGCAGGCCAATGGCTGTATGCCATGCGTATCCCTTGTCCCGCTTACCAGGCTCGGTCTCCTTGATATATTCCTTAAAGGGATCCTGATTCATGCCGAACCACCTCCTCTCGCCATCATTTTTATTACTGAAGCAGGTTGCTTTCGTGTTACGGTGCCCGTCTTAGGGTTGATTTAATCCTTCGTTAAAAGGTTTCGTATATGATATGGATGCCTCAATTCACAGCAATATCTTCTTGAGCCCTTGAACGATCCGCTCCACATCATCCTCTGTGTTATATTTTCCAAGAGAGATTCGTATCGTTCCCATCGCATATTTTTCGTCGAGTTTAATAGCCTTGAGAACGTGTGATATCTCTGTATCCTTGCTATTGCACGCAGAGCCTGTCGAGATACATATCCCCATCAAGTCCATGCGATGAAGAATGGCTTCCCCATCTTTCCCCGGAAATGAAAGGCTCAATAGTCCCGGAAGTCTGTACTTCCCGCCATTATGTTTATAAGCAATGGCAGCATCATCCAGCCTTGCCAGCAGAAGTTTCTCTAGATTCACAAGGTGTTTTTGGCTGGTCTCCAACGTATCACAATTTCCTTTTAAGGCTGCAGCCATTCCCACAATAGAAGCTATGTTTTCCGTCCCGGCACGATGTGCACTTTCCTGTGCGCCTCCATCCGCGTAGGGCTTCAAATCTACGCCCTTGCGGATATAGAGGAAACCGATACCTTTCGGCCCGTTAAACTTGTGTGCGGAGGCAGAAAGAAAATCTATACCAAGCTCGTGGGCGTTAATTTTGACATGCCCAACAGCCTGTACTGCATCTGTGTGAAAGAGTGCACCGTGTGCATGAGCAGTCTCGCTAAGTTCCCGGATAGGTTGAATGCTTCCTATCTCGTTATTAGCAAACATCACAGAGATCAGCCGGGTGCTATCAGTAATGTAACTCTCTAAAATATCAGGCGTGATGTATCCCTCAGCAGTTGGCCACATATAGACAACCGGGTATCCCAGCCGCTCAATTGCCGCGCAGGAATGCAGCACGGCGTGATGCTCAAAAGCAGTCGTTACCATTGCCCGCTTATCAGGGTCAGAAAAGGCAGAACTTTTGATGACCCAGTTATCACTCTCGGTGCCACCGGAGGTGAAATAAATCTCATCCGGCAACGCACCGATGCATTCCGCGATTGTTGCCCTTGCCTCTACAAGAGCTTTCTTGGGCTTTCGTGCAAAAGCGTAGAGCTGGGAGGCATTGCCGTATTCTTCGAGAAGCCAAGGTGTCATTGTTTCAAACGCAACAGTATCCAGTTTTGTTGTTGCCGCATTATCGGCATAGATATGAGCACCCATTACAAGTTCTCCTAATCTGAGAATTAATACTTATATTGAATGTCCGGGATGTCTTTTTTGCCCGGCACGTTAAATTCCTTCGGATCAATAATGCAAAGCTGTTTCTTTATAACAGCACGCATCTCTTTTGCAGGATTCAGGCAATATTTAATAAAGTCTTCCGCTGGAATATCTTCCTTGCATGTCGCATTCGGGAATATCAGTTTCATAAATGCCGTGCAAAGGCGCTTAATTGCTGTTAAATCTCTCTGATCCGGTTTTGGAGGCAATAGCAAACACTCATCAACAATAGTCGAATATGATAAATCATCCCTAAGCAGATGGAGCACTTCTGCAAAATACTCGGTATTTAGTGCCCAGCCATTAGCAACAAGCCCTTGATGCATACGCGGGAGTTCCCATCCTGGAATAAATCCGTGGAATCTGTCAAGAGAAGCAGATTCACGGAACACAGGGCTCACTTCCTCCATCATATTCTCATTAACATCAAAGCGACTTGCATCAATGTTGCCAAGGACGATAATACCAGCATCCGCAACAATAGAAGCATCAAAGCCCTGTATCTCACCAAATTCCATATAGTCCTTCAGGGCCGTTTGAATCTGGCTCGGCTGAACAAATGACATAGACTGAATTTCATCAAAGCCCACAAAATCGAATCGAGTAATAAGACCGCCAGTCTTTTTCGCGTTATCATAAACAAGCGAAGCTCTTGAAACAGTGCCTCCGGAAATCAGCCATCCGTGCTTACTGATTTTCTGATAAACATAGCTCTTGCCGGTGCCCTTTGGTGCCAGTTCCATCATGTTTACTCGTTTCTCGACAAATGGTAGGAGCCTGCGAAGGAAGCACAGCTTTTGCGCCTCAGATTCATACCCATCTGGATTGTAGTCAGCTGCTGCAACAAGAAGGTCTATCCATTCCTCTGTTGTAAAGGAATTTCTGGCATCCTTATAGTAATCAAGGTCTACTGTGTACGGGCAGAACGGGTTATACTCAATTAGTTTGACGATGCCTTTGCCCTTGCTCGATTTACCCCATATCAGCTCAACAATACCCCAGTTTTCACTTTCCTTAAGAAGAGTATCTTTCCATCTACTAACGACTTCATTTGCGACTTCACCAGAAGCTCCGGCTTTGCCACCTCCAAAGTCAGGAAGTTCAAACATTGTCTTTCCGGTTTTTATATCAACAGCAACACGTACTCTCGCAAGGAATCTGACGGTTTCTCCGTTAACCATTTCAAACTTAAATTGCTCGTAATCTTCTCGACTCGGAATATACTGTCTGATGTAACGAAGAACGCTATCATAATCAATATCTCCGTTATCGTCTGAAAACTTCATGACGAGCCAGTCTCGCATGTATGAAGGCAGGCTCAAGTTTTTAAAGAACTCAGCCCTTTCTGGATTTTTAAGAACAACCATATCCGCAAATACATCGCGAATTTTATCCTCTAACATTACTGTGCCTCCTTCGTTTACAGGAAAAGTGTACATCCCTGTTCTTTGAATTCCTGAATTTTTATTTCGAGATCCTCGGTAGAGCATCCTAAATATTCACTCAGGCAATCTATACAATAAAAATCTTCTGTGTCCGTACCAAGCAGTTTTTGGCACAGAGCGACTTCATCCTTTTTCAGTTTTTTCTCACATTCGCAGCAGGTCTTGGCTTTACGGCTCATGGTAATCCTCCCATTCCCCCGTTCCGGTCGATACCTTGTCCCTTTACCTTCAGAAGGACTTTATCCGCTATGAGATTTCCGTTAGCTATAACAGCTACACTAAGACTGTCACCTGTCACACCATCGAAAGCGATATCCCATGTACCATCTGGATTCTTGCTGCAAACTCCTTCTCCACATTCTGCAGAAATTTCCAATGAGAATACGTTTCTGTTGAAGATAAGATTTGCGTCAACGTGGCCATTTCTACGAGTTACAAATTTATTCTTGGATTTGCAACTCATAGGCGGCAAAGGCTGAGATCTTTTGACAATAACAACCGGGACAAGCCGTTCTTCAGGTGTGTTGCCACCATGGATTTCGCCAACTACATCTTCATCATCGGTATTACCACCAGCGGCGTTTCCGCTTACAGAAAACTGATTGTAGTCCTTCATAACCACATAGTTTTTTCCGTCGAGAGTGGCCTTCTGCATGAAGTCCAGAATCGGATAAGCGCTGTCAGCATCAGACAATTCACAAAAGCGACCGAAACTGCGCACTTTAGAATGCTGAGGCGCGATTGTGGGTACCACACCGGTATCGTGGAATGCCAACGCCGCTAAACGGCTGCTGCCATGGTCTCCCGTTATGGCTACATACTCATGCTCATCCAAAAGCTCGTCGACTTTTTTGGCTACTTTAGAAAAAACTGCGAGCTGATAAACAACACAGGAGAAATAGCTTTTGTCATCGGGCATACCGTGATGTGACAGTGAATCCAGACGGCCCCATTTATCTGACATCGGGTCATCTTCATTCCACTGATGATTGTATTCTGTTTCTGTCGGCAGCTTGGCTGTTGCAATATTCTTGCTTTCCGGCCGGATATTACGAAGTTCCAGTTCTTTCAAAAATACAGGAAGCCATTCCATACCGAATCCATCAATCCACAGAATAAAGCAGTCTTTTCCATTCATTTTATTAAGCTGCTTCAGACGAGCATCAAAACGGTCAAATGTCAGATGCTTTGGATATTGGCCCGGAAACCTATTAATAATCTTATTCTTTCTGTACCACGACAGATATTCGTCCACTTCAGCATCAATACCGGATGTCGCAGAAAGATATGTATAAAGGCTCGGATATGTGTCTTTTAACAACTCGGCAACAGCCTCCGGCTCCACTCCGTCACGAAGCATCGCGCTGACGGTTTTTACTGCATAGGTGAACTCTTCATGCGTCCTATAAGTCAACAAACGCAGCTTCATATCTGCCAGCTGCAGCTTGTCAAGCGCTTTAAAATACGCATCGTCAAACGAATTAAATGAAAGAACCTGCATGGCTGCCATACGCTGGTCAATCCAGCTGTCACTTCTTGTGGAAAGCAGCAGTATCTCATCCCGGATTTTTTCAGGGATTTGAGTTGCTTTCGTCGCCTTTGTGCAGGCATAAGAGTAGTACTCATCTGTAGGATACACTCTGTACCACATCCAGATCAATTTCCTCTGAAGGTTGTTCAGCGTTTTCCACCTTGCAATAACCGAAACAAAATCAAAAAAAGTAATGCCAAGCTGATCCAAGACAAGGTCCGCGAATTTCATATCGCGCTTTGCAAAAGGTATAAGCTGAGCCCAGAAATCATCCGATTCCCACCCTTTGTTCAACGATTCAGCATCCGTCAATAAATCAGACAGGTACGCAAAAGGACTGTCAATCGGCTTCAAACTGATGGTGCCATACGAGGCCTCAGTGTTCCTATATTGATTGGTTATTACTGTACATGGTACATCCCGACTCAAGATAATATCCCAATCTCTGAGCCAAGATTCAAAATTGTCTGCATCAGCATTTATGGCCTGTGCAAACTGAGGAGAATAGACCGAAATGGTATAATGTTTTGCCGTTCTGTAAGGTACTCCCGGATCGTGCAATTCATAATGATTTGACGCACTGTTGCTATCAAGAGACATTGATCGACCGCCAGATGGCGAATTATCCAACTCCCAAATGAAGCCCTCCTGACGCTCATCAACCTTTCCGATGATTCTGTCAAAACTATCCCTGCATCTGAACACTGGCATAATATATCTGGTCTTAGAAGACTCCGGCTGCATGCATTCCCAGAAAGCCGGAAACTGTGCACGTTCTTTGTTCAACTCACGCTTAATGCACATGCGAAGATATTCGCCAACCGAAAGAAGCAGCACCTGCTTGCCCTCGTATTGTTCAAGCGCAGTTCTCATTTTTTCGAATTGCGGAACGACATCGTTTTTACCAAAATCGGCAAGATTAATCGGGACATCGCACGCGCTCTTTAATTGTGATACTAAGTCTGAGTATGAATTAAGATCATCTACAAATATAATCCTTGCAGGAAAACGAGACCCAAAATCACGCTCTTGCCGAAGTTTATTTATAATTTCAGCAATCGTCACGATTAAACCTCCTCTTAGTTGATGAACAGCGTATAAAGATCCGGATTCTGTTCCAGTAAGGCAATAACCTTATCGCGGAGCACATCCTCCTTCATCGTTCTAACTTTCTTCTTAGCGTCTTCGCAAAATTTTGTCCGCAGGAACTCGTCAATTACCTCGCGAATCTTGCCTACTTTGTTCGCCCAGCTATAAACATTTGAGGTGAGCTGTTTATTGGTTTTCAGACGTGGCACAAGTACAGAAGCGGAAGCACCGAAAGCTGCTCTATAGCTTTCGCCCACATTCGTAAGGAAACTGTCCTTGATTTTCTGCTTATCTTTCAACACAGTTACAGTGTGACCTTCAAAATACTGTGTGGCATTCTGAAGAGATATGTTATTTACGGAGTTTCCGTTCTGAATTGTATGCAGAACGGCTATGTGATTCTGCACCTCGTCCGGAACAACCCACTGAATAGGAACGGCAAAGTTATTACACCATTCTGCAACAGTAGCAAAACCGGACTGTTGAAGCCAGAGCTCATTAATACGCGTCTTGTTCCGATTATAGGCAATCTTGTTCAGCTGAGATGTAATCTTGTCGTCGAAGTCTGTCACAGAAGAATCGTACTTAGACGGAACAAGCGCAGCGAAGATGTCACGCAATTCATCTTCGGTACAATTGTTTCCGTGGTCTTCCATATATTTCTTCAGGAGCGCTTTCCCGGATGTAACATTACCCCATACCTTGTTGGCATTCTCATCAATGAGTTGTGTATAAGCATTGCGTTCTTCAACCTCAATCTTGAACCACTGTGTTGTTGAAATCGCATGAAGCGCCTTCAACGTAGGAATCCAATCATAATCCATTCCCTCAATTACAGAGCCGGGAACGATCATGTTATCAAATGCATTCTTTATGTCGTCGCTGAGCTTCTTGATGCTCTTTCTATTCATGCCGAGAGCTTTGTTCAAAGCCGCAACAGCGCGGTATTCAATGCAGAGCTCCTCCAGTTTTTCCTCTACCTGCTGCTCGGTCCATGTTGACACCTGTCCCTGCATAAGCTGATGAATGGCATCAAACATATCACGATTTGTCAGGCCAATTTCACTGCGAAGGTCCTGAAGCTCCTGACATTTCTGAGAAATAAATTCTCCGAATGCTGTGTAAACTGTATCCTGATCAAAGTAGAGCGTAGCGAGTGTGCTACGAATCTTTCCGTTTCCGGTAAACTTCGTAATAATGTCTCCCATCACGGATTCCTGATTGCCGTTTTCGGTCATAAAGTCACAGAACAACGTTACAATTTCATCCGCTATAGCCTTCGCAGAGGCGCCGCCAAACTTATTTTCAGGGACGTACTTTAAAGCCCAGAACGGTACACCGGCTTTCTCAGTGCACTGCTTGGACATATACTTCCTTGCTTCTGTGTCGTTTACTGCCTCACCATCAAAAAGCTGGAACACTTTCTGAGCATAGGGCTTAAACTTCTGCCATACCTCAGAGCCGGGAGACAGATAGTGATTGACTGTTTTACCCTCGCACATATCCTTGATCATCGTTGCGATGTTCTTTTCAGTAAACGGCCAAGGGTTATTATCTCCGCGATTCCAGCTAAACTCACTATTAACATAGAATCTCAAAATATAGCCAAGTGTGTATCCGCATGCAATATTGTTATAATATCCATACGGAGGCTTCTGTAATTCTAACCACATCTCGTCCAACTTAATCTGCGTACCCTGAGCAAATTTCTGTGAGATATAGTTGGCAATTGCTGCAACGGCATCTGCACCGGCACTTCCGCTGCACTGTGTCAGCTCCGTCAAGGTTTCAGCATCCCATGCGTGAACTGTTTTCAGACCGTTAACAACGCTCATAGTCTGCGCATTGTTTGGCTCTTCCTTCTTAACACCATATTCTGCGGTAGGCGCCTGCATTTTCTTGAACGCAGTATATGTAGTTACAAAACGCTCCGGTGCTGCAGTAAATACTGTACCGAAAATAACATCCTTTTTAAGGTCAGCAATCAGGCTGTATGCGCCATATTCATTCGGATAAGTTCTGGTACCGCACACTGCCATAATCTGATCATCACCGGCAGATTCTGACCATTCAGATACGATAACCGCTGCTTCTTCCGTGTAACGGTCAGCATCACTGGTTTTGCCTTCATCACTGGCAAGCTCAGAGTGTGTCTTGGCGTTATACCATCTATCCAAATGGTCATCAGGAAGTGGCGACTTCAGAAGGCAAACTGCAAGGCGCCCGGTTGTGTCTTCAGCTGCTAATGTTTTAACTTTTTCCTGCATAGAGGAGAACTTGCTGGCCTCGCCGATTGCTATCACGAAAATGCCAAAACGATACGGAGACTTTTCCAGCTCCTTCTTGATTTCATCCATGCGATTGTTAATCGAGGATGTTTCGGAACTGGCTGCAGCAATATAAAGTCTGTTATAAGCCGCATCATTCTTATCTGTTAACTTTGTCTCAATAGCTTTAGCAAAGACACCGTTTTTCTTGAACAGCTCGTAGCGGGTATACTTTGCCATAATCTGCTGCTTCCTATACTCAAAAACATCTCCTACACCTCCGGAATATGGAATCTGCAGACGGGCATCGCCATTTGTCATATCATCCAGTCTGAGAACGCCAATTTCAACGAGGTCATTCAAATAGCCATTGACATCGTCTTTTGTAAGCACGCCAGCAAAGCACTTATGCAAAGTGCTCCGTGTAGAGGATACTTTTCTCTGTGTTGCCTGACTATAAAGGTTGCTGACGTTACCAGAGGACATGACTGCAATCTGAAGCATTGCTGCTTTGAAAACATGCATGTGGTAATCATCAGAGATATATTCCTTCTTGGTTACGAAATGCTGGTATGCGCTCTTGGCTTCTGTTGAGAAATTCTTTACATCGCTCTCGCGCATGAAGAAATAATCCCACAAAAAGTCAGTGGTCAGCCAGCGCCAGTGGTCATAACCAAAATGATTGATATAGTGAATAAAGCCTACATTCTGTGTAGACTCGTTGCGATCCTTCATGAAACGGAACAGAGTACGCTGGGACGCGCCAAAGTTCTGGGCCACTATTGCCAGCATGGAAAGCGTCATCGGATGCAGCGGGCAAAGATGACGGAAACGCTCACGGCTGTTTGAAAGGTCCAGATTATCGAAATCAGCCATATTCTTGCTGATTGTATTCATAAGTTTATCTTTTACACCTTCCCACTGGGTTTCCATGCCTGCGCGGGTAAGGATGGAATTGCCAATCAGCTCATAAGCAGCGTCTTCGCTGACATGGAATTCCATAGAGTGGTAACGGTGCACAATCCGGTTATAAGTATCTTCACCGACATTGCTCAGCCAGCTGGAATCCTTATGAACGATAAGGCACATGAAGAATGGCTGCTCTTTGCAGTATTCGGAGAGAGGTTGCAGAACATCGTCATGCGGGTTATCTCTGAGGTAGGTAGTAAATTCGTCCCAGATAAAGATAATGCCGGTATCCTGAAGGTGATTTCCTTCAATGATATCCTTTAACCATTTTTTGAAGTCCTCAATTACAGTGAAGAAACCCCATCCATTATCGCGGAAAATCTTAGCCACATAATTGCAGGCTTTCAGATTGCCAGACTCAACCTCTGCCTTAAATGCGTCCAGTGATTCATAGTCATCGTAAAGGCCGAGGGAGGAGTTATCAAAAATATCCTGCCAGTTAATGGAGGCTTTCTTGATTGCGTCCTTGGCTGCTGATGTGAGGGAATTCCTTCCGTAATAAGCATTATCGCCAAACTCCTCTTTTAGCTTTTCACGGATAGCAAGTTCAACTGCCATCATCAGCTGTGTGCCACTCTTAATATCTGTGGTCTGACTTTTCCAGACAACAAGATACTTTCCTTTTTCACGCTGAGCAATAAAGCTGTCGCGATAAGGAATCAGCAGCTGTTTTGAAAGGAACGGCCGGATGCTTTCCACAGGATCTTCAAAAAGATGCTTCAAAACGATTGCAGCATAGCTCTTGCCGGTACCGTAAGCGCCGTGCACCCAGAAAGAACGGCGCCTGTCTAAATCCTCGAAAGACAATGACTGGCATATTTTATCCAGTGCATCCTTCATATCCTCATGGACAATGTACTCTTGCCATAAGTTAGGATTTCTGCTTTCCGAATCGATATCTACAACAGATTCGTAATTCGGACTCAATTCTATGTAGGTGCTGTAGTTTAGCATGTCAGTCCTCCTTACCTCTGAATCAAATCAAGAATGTCGATGGATTTAAACTGCGGGAACAGCTTCACATTATCCAGATCGGCAACAAAAGTAGTGCGGATGTAATCCGGATACTGAAGAGCAATGTCCTGAAGAATATCCTTAAACTTTTCAGGGTTAATACCAAAGATGGCAACTGGATCTACACCTTTAGCATCAGCGTTTCCTCTTGCGGTCTCAAGCTGGCTCAAGGTAAAATCATAGCGGTCAGTTGCTTCGGCCCACATATATATCGCGTAAAGGATAGCAACTGCGTCCGGTGTGTTCCATCCCTGTTTCGAGAACTTGTAACTACTGCCGCTGGCAATCGGAATGCCCTGTTTCAGGACACTACCTATCGGGCTGTGACGGAATGTCTCCAAAAGTGCGGTCACCGCATTATCGCGGGTAGATTTTGAATAATCGTCACCAAGCTGGAACACCAGCTCGTTCTTTTCATAAGTATCTCCAGAAGGAACATTAAGCATATACCATTTTGAGATAATGGAATTATATGCAAGATTGGTCCAAATGATAGCCCATACCAATGGGTTGCCTGCCCCAAGATGCTCTAATTTTTCAAATAAAGGTGTCGGCACACCAGCTTTCGTCCCTTTTCCTGATGCGGACAGAAGACCGGCTTCTTTAACCCACACTTTAAGGGAATCATACTGCCTTGTGCCGAGCTGTCCAGCAGTAAAGCAGTTTTCCTTCATCGCAAAGAAGTGCTCAAGCCATGGACGACGAAGTCCAAAATGCTGATATCTGTTCATTCCTTTTAAATCCATACCGTTCTCTCCTCCTGTAGTTGACAGTGATTTGGCTGCGAGGCATCCCTTCCCATTAGTGAATTCGATGCAGTTATAACAGTGAACACACTTGTTTTCTCTCACATAGATTGACCCTTTGTCTGTAATCGTGAACGCATTAACCGGACATTGCACTTCACAAGCCTTGCATCCAAAACAATATGCCACTTTATTTGCGATACCCCTCAAATGGCTTAGAACAAATCTATCCATTTTAGAATAAGGCCAATAAGTTACGACGTTATTATTCTCGCCTGTTACAGAAAAATGAAACTCTTGATTCGCTATTATCTGCGAATAGACTCCTTCATCAAACGAAACGACAGGTCCAAGTATCGTTGAAACGTCGAGCCAATTCTGAGTATGTGAAGTGAAGCCAAACGAGATTTTGTCTTCGTTAATAGTTTCAATTACACGGTTTCCTCCGTTTGGTAAACCTCTACCACCCATACGGGCTTTCCAGCCTCCTTGCTCAATGAAGCTTACAATTTCAGACTCTGACTTAGTTGCCTTTGCATACTTTTCGACCTTGTTAAGAAGCGGCTTTATCTCTTCAGGATATAAATCGTTTGTAATGCCGTCCCACCAGCTTGATGACATAGGACACACAATACATCCAACTCTGAACAATCCTTTTCTGTAGGCATCGTTAAACAATATGTCATAATGCATCAAATAGATAAACAATTCAGCTGTACTCCATTTTAGAATCGGGCTGCAGTTTATCTGGTTTATGTTTTTTGCTCCGACGCTAATTTCGTCTCGCTTTGCTCTTGCCGCACTTTCTTCCGCACGCACACCTTCAAAAACGACGACTTTCACGTCGTAATTTCCGGTAAGCTCTCGGAACAACAATATGGTGGGCACCGACTTATGAACAGCACAGCACCAACGCATCCGGCGTCCCGGAGGGCCGAATTCTTCCCAACTGTCCTCAGGGTTTAAGTGGCTCTTTGCCTCGTAAAACTTTAAAGATGACCAGTATTTTTTTGCCTTCTCAACAGATTCATAGGTTGTAGAAAGCTCCATTCCCGTGTTGCTAAAAACAACAGAAAATTTGTCTGGTGAAAGCGCACGGCTGACAAGGTCAAGTAATACGAGAGAATCCTTTCCTCCGCTAAATGCAACGGCAAATTCCATGCCCATTGCCGAATACTTATCATAATATTTACGAATCGCATCAATTGCTGTCTTTTCTAAGCCCAGCATGATTCGTTCGTTTTCCTTCCAGAGGTCCTCGATGTCGATAGGAGCCAGTGCAAGGTTTTCTTTCTTTATCTTAATAGTAGGCTTGGTATAAAAACCGCCACCTACAGCTTCTGCGACGCATTCTCCGTTGACGATATAGCGACGGATTCCCTCGGCCCACAAAAGCGGCGCCTTAGTATTAGGATATGTCCAGTGTCCATTGAAACCGAAGTAATCCAGCTCCTCCTTAAAAACGGGCCGGATTTCCTTTTCAATTTTACTATCCAGAGACAAACGGTATATGCCATTTCGTTCTGTCCACTCATATCCATACATAGGCGTTTCCTCTAATCTCAGGTGCTATTAATTTCCTCTCACAAGCACCATTTTATTTTCATCTGTCCAAGAGAACCGATAGTCGTCCAGAGCCTTGGGTAAAGCATAAATCAATTCATTTCCCTCCAGCATTCCTGCGTCTCTCAGCTCAACACGAAGCTCCTCGCAAGACATGCGCTTGGGCAGGCTGTGCTTTTCCTGCATAAACAGCGTCACTACATCCGGGAACGACTGGACAGCGGAGTTTGTCGGCACAATTGCAGCTGCAATGGTATCTATCGCCTGACCGAGCTCTGATGTCACCGGCCTGTAACCGATATCCGGAAACTTCCGCATAACATCCTGTAACAGGAGCGCCGTCCACCCCAAGCCATGTGGCAAAGCTGGCAGTGCATTCATCCATGCTTGGTTAATGTCCCTCGGTATGATAAACGCCACATTAGCATGACGGAACAGATTGTCCAGCTTGTCGTGCACAGTCTGCTTCCATTCCGCAGTTACACCGACCTTTTCGGTCAGCAGATAACGGTTCGAATCATAAAGCAGGAACGTGTCCGACGAAGATATCGCCAACAGCTGATTCAGACTTCCATAAGTGAGCATCGTTTTCTGAAGGTAGTCCTTTGCCTCGTCCGCGCTCAACACACCGTCGTTCATCCGGGAGAAGTTAATCATCAGTCCTTTCAGTGTAAGCGGATAGTCCGGCTTATGCTCAAAGATATGGGGATACGAGAATGTAAACTTCTCGCCATCGCTCTTTTTGCTGAAGAAAAACTGCGCCAAGGCATATACACTGTCGATATCCTCGCAGTCATTGTCGTTCAGAAACATCGATAGGTCATGCGAAGCTGCGCCGTACAGAAGCTTATTGTTGCTGTAGCCGCCAAACTGCGCAAAATGCGTTCGGAGTATGTCTCTCATGTCGTCCTCGGCCTCATCAAGATCAACGAAGGCATCCACATGAACATAGCGGCCATTTGGCATTTCAATCACGTTGTCCGAGGCATCAAGCGCATTCTTTGTCGGGTACACTGCGGCGCCCGGCTGAACGGCATCTATCAATTTCTGCACCTTAGCTCCTTGAAGGTCTGCTGTTTTAAGGAAGGCCTCTGCCTTTTCAATTGCTACACCATTACCGCCTGTCTTTGGTGCAGCGGGATTACCAGACTTTGCAGAACTGCTTCCTTTCGGAACACCATAAATCACAACCTGAGATTTGTTATATCCGCAATGCAGACACAGCGCCCGGATCTGCTCCATCAAACGAGGTATACTGTAATTCACATTCAGCCAATAGCCGTTTGAAAGTTCCGAACAATTCAGTCCCTCAATCTTAGCTTTCAGGAAAAACGTCCGGTCCTTTTTATTAGCCAGCAGAGACTGCTTATACAATGAATCCAACGCTGGATTTTTCCTTTCGATTTCCTGCTCTGCGATACCCACAAGAATACGAGCCCAGTTCTTACCGCTCA
>JAETRI010000026.1 GCA_021770245.1 Lachnospiraceae bacterium | reverse complement strand
GCGAGCTTAGTACCGCTGCGTTTTTGGCTGAGCGGGAGCGTGTCCCCTTTATGATCACCACGCGGAGCCGGGCAGGGCCGCAGCCTGGACGCAGATCCTGTCTGGCGTTTGTCCCGGTTAAGCACGCCTCTCCCGGACGGCCGCCACGCCCGCGAACAGGCAGTAGAAAAGGATATCCGCCATCACGATGCTCGCTCCGGCAGGCGTAGCATACAGGAAGGATACCGCCATCCCCACAAGGAAGCTCAGCAGGGAAAGGAGCACCGCGCAGAGAATCACGCTGCGGTAGGATTTGCAGATGCGCATGGCCGTCAGCGCAGGGAAAATAATCAGGCTGGAAATCAACAGCGCGCCCATCATCCGCATTCCCATCACTACGGTCACGGCGGTCAGCACCGCCAGGAGCATGTTGTAAGCCCCTGCGTGCACCCCGGTGGCCCTGGCGAAGGTTTCGTCGAATGTCACCGCAAAGATTTTATCGTAAAAGAAAATATACAGGATCAGTACTGCCATGCACAAAAGCACGCTTAGTATTACATCCTCCCTGCTCATAGCCAGAATCGAACCGAACAGATAGCTGTTGAGATCCGCATTCATGCCTGTCGTCAGCGATACGATCATCACCCCGGCCGCCAGTGCGCCGGTGGAAATCATGGCGACGGCCGCATCCCCTTTCAGCTTACCTCCCTCTCCGAGGCGCAGCAGCAGGACAGCGGCCAGCATCACCACCGGGACCGCCACGGCCAGAGGGGCAAGCTGCAGGGCGGAAGCAGCTGCCAGCGCGCCGAACCCCACGTGGGAGAGCCCGTCCCCGATCATGGAATATCTTTTCAGTACCAGGCTGACCCCCAAGAGGGAAGCACATAAAGAAATGAGGATGCCCACGAGGAACGCCCTCTGCATAAAAGGATAAGAAAACATCGTAATAAGCCATTCGGACATCCGCATCTTATTTTACTCCCATAAACCTGCCGCCAAAGCTGCCATTCAAATATTCCTGTGTCGTCCCGAAGAAATACCCTTCTCTGGACAGATGGAGGATATGGCTGGATCGTTCCACGGACTCCTGAATGGCATGGGATACCATGATCACCGTCAGGCCGTGTTTGGTATTCAATTCCTCCAAAATCCCATATAGTTCTTCCACGGCCACCGGATCCAGACCCGTGGTCGGCTCGTCCAAAAGCAGGAGACGGCTGGTGGCGCATAAGGACCTGGCCAGCAGCACTCTCTGCCTCTGTCCCCCCGACAGTTCCTGAAAACTCTTCTCTTTCAAATCCGAGATATGCAGAATCTCCAGGCTGTGAAGGGCCCTGTTTTTCTCCTGCAATCCGTATCCCGGCCGCAGGCCCCGCCTGTTCAGGCAGCCGGAACGCACCACCTCGTACACGGAAGCCGGAAAATCCCTCTGCACCGCATCCTGTTGGGGCACATATCCGATTTCTGAAGCCCGCAGGCCGTCCCCCATGAGGATCCTGCCGCCGGAAGGTTTTTTCAGGCCCAGAAGCCCCCGCATCAGCGTCGTTTTTCCCGTCCCGTTTTCCCCGATGATGCAAAGATAATCCCCCGCATCCACCCGGAAGTTCAGGTTGGAAACCACCGTCTGGTTTTCATATGCAAATGAGACGTTTTCACATATAAGATACGACATTGCCAGCTCCCATCTGCACGTTTTCGTGCGTTTGTCCTATCCGTTCAGCGCTTTGTCCAAGACTGCTAAATTCTTCCTCATAAGGGACAGGTAGGTTTCTTTCGCTTCCTCTTCCTCCCTGGTCAGAGTATGGCAGGAATGCAGGATCCCGATTTCGGTATCCGTCGCCTCCCCGATGGCCCGGGCGATTCTCCCGTCGGAGGATTCCAGATATAGAATCATCGGGATCCCCTCTTCCCTCACCCTGTCCGTGAGGAAGGCTATGGTTGCGGCACTGGGTTCGGTTTCCGGGCTGCACCCCGGAAAAGCAGCATAATATTCCAAGCCATAGCTGCGGACGAGGTAGAGAAAGGGAAATCGGTCGGCAAACAAAAGCGTCTTTCTGTGCGCGTTTTCCGCAACAGCCGCATATTCTTCCTCCAGTTCCCGCAGGCTCTGCAGGTACTTTTCCGCATTCTCTCCGTAAATCTTTGCCCGGGAGGGATCCAGGGCGATCATTTCATCCCGGATTCGCTCCACCAGCAGGACCGCATTGGCCGGGGCCGTCCATACATGCTCGTCATATTCCCCGTCCAGCCTGACCCCCTCGTGAGCCGTATGGAAATCCTCCCCTTCCCGGGATACACGGGATTCTTTCTCCTCATGGGATGCATAAAAATCCTCTCTCCCATGGGGTGCATGGGAATCCTCCCCCTCGTGGGCTTCTTCCCCTCCGTGGCCCGGATGATCTCCCCGGACCTGCATCCCCACCCGCGTCTCTTCTTCCAGCGGTTCCACCCATTCCAAAAGGCTGCAGGCAGTGGTTTCCCCTTCCAGTCCGGACAGGACCTCTTCCACCCATACGTCCGATTCCCCTCCCGCATACAGGAACAGGTCGCTTTCCATGACCCGCACGATATCCCGGGGAGAGGGCTCATAGGAATGCGCTTCCATTCCCGGCTTTAGAAGCTGGTACACTTCCACATAGTCTCCGCCGATCTGACGTGCGAAATCGCAGGGCGGGAAAATCGTGGCAGTCACCTGCAGCCTGGGCCTTCCGTCAGGAGCTGTCCCCGCCCCTGCTTCCCGGGGAGCCCCGCAGGCGCCCAGCAGCAGGCAGACGGCGCCGGCCGCGAACAGGCATAGCCGCTTTTCCCATGATTTTCCCGGATCACCCCTCCGCAACAGAAATCCCTTTTTTGCGAGACGAAAACGGCCTTTATTCATGCTTTTCCCGCTCCGACGCATGCACAGCCCCCTCTTTGGCGGCCGTCTTCTTTTTATTATTATAGGAAGCAGCCGATCTTTTCAATTCTTCCAACGTTTCCTGGAACCTGCGGGAGGTCATGGTGGGATTCCCCTTCAGCATACCGCGCCTGCCGATATCCACCAGGAAAGAATTCAGCTTCACTTCTCCCTCCCGTTTGTCGCCGATATATTTCTCCCTCAGCTCCTGGATCTCTTCCCGCTTTTCCCTCAGGAATTCGGAACCGGGCAGGGCTTCCCGAAGGCGGGCAAAGCTTTCCTCTATACTCCCGAGCAGCTCTTCCCTGCGCTGATTCATTTCCTCCCTGCGCAGCTGGTTCTTCTCCTCCCGCTGTTCCAGATCGTCCCTGGCCACGGCGATCAGCACATCCAGCCTCTTCTGCATCCGCTCCATCTCCTGTTTCGCCTGTTCCGCCATGATCAGAACGTCCCGCAGATCCATGGCCGCACGGAAGGAGGCAAGGAAATCCATGGAAAATCCCACCAGGACGGCTGTCACCAGCACCGTCAGGACATGAGCCGGAATCTTTTCCGCCAGAGCTTCCACAGGCCCGTGGACCACCCGGGTCATGAGGATGGTGAGGAATCCCCAGCAAAGGGTGGATTCCAGGCAGATCTGCCCCTGGAAATTCAGTTTTTTATGGGAATAATCCCAGTAGCGGACTTTGAACAGACTTTCCATAACCACACCGGTCACATATTCCAGGGCGGTCGCGCCCACACAGCCCGCCAGGTAGGTGAGCACCAGATTGTCACGAACTGGGCCGGACACCACCAGCATCAGGATCGCGCCCGATCCGTACAGCGGCAGAAAGGGCCCCCGGATGAATCCCCGGTTCACCGGTTTTTTCTGACAGATGGAAACATAGGTGGATTCAAAACACCATCCGAAGAAGCAATAAAAAAAGAAAAAGAATAACCATTGTGATACGCTGTAATGGTACATTGCCCGCTCCTGTCCGCGCCGTGGCGCATTTTTTTGTATTCTTCGCTTCCGTCCGTCACATACCGTCCGTCCTTTTACGGCCGCTTCAACGGTATACGCCCACCGTGACGTTCAGGCGGCCCTTTCTGGTGGCGTTTTCTTCCCCATAGAAAACAAACCTTCCGTATCCCCGCGCGCTCACCCGGTCCCCGGCTTTCAGCGTATAGCTGTTGTTCTCGCAGAGCCTGCCGTTCACATACACCTTTTTCCCCGAAAAAAGCGCCAGGCTCTGACTGCGGGACAGGGAATATACCTTGGCCAGAACGGCATCCGCCCGCAGCCCGGATACCACCAGCCCCGTCCGCTCCGGCTCCCTGGGCGCAGGCAGCCGGTCCCCCTCCGCCCGGCCGCATTTCACGCTCGTATGGCGTACCTGTGTCAGATTTTCACACAGAAAGGGAGCAATCCGCTCCGCACAATACAGCCAGGCGTGTTTTCCCTCTATGAAAATATCCCCCACCGTGCTTCTGTCAATCCCCAGGTTCATCACCGCTCCCAGATAATCCCGGTGGGTGAGCTCGTCCGCAAATTTTTCCATAAGAGGGCTGATTTTCACGGCCGCGACAGGGAAAGCCTCCTCATACCCCAGCTCCTCCGGCAGGCCGAACCGGGCCATCTGCCTTTCGCAGTTTTCGTTTCCTCCCCACAGGCCGAAAGCGCGGAACCTTTTTTCCTCCATAGCCCGATGCAGAGCTTCCTGCTCCGCCAGGGACAAAAAGTCCGTAAACGTATAGATATTCTGCCGGTACGATTTCTCCGCCAGCTCGGCGAACCGCTTTTTCGCCTGCTGCAGCTCTTTTTCCGTTTCCGCCGCCATATCGCTCCCATCTGCGCGCTTAGGCGCGCTTAGATTGAAAAATAAGCCTGATGGCTTATTTTTCAATCGCAATTTGTGCCGCAGGCGGCCCAAATCCGAATCGCAGATACGCTGCCGCGCAAGGCGCGGCATGTTGGTTATACGAAACTGATCACCTTCTCCTTGGGAGCCTTGATCTTCTTCACGCTGTCAGCGTGCAGCACAGGGCCCTCCCCGCCGTAATCCGCCCAATATTCCTTCTCCACCCGGGCCGTCACCTGTATCCATTCCTGCTCCTTCAGGGACGCCGCATCCTGATATTCACAGACATAACCCAGGAAAGCCATATCCTCCGCGCAGCAGGTCATTGCCATCCGGCCGGGCACGAAATGATCGGCCGGATATCCCTCCGGCTTCATGATCATGGCGGAAAACCGGATCCGTTTTCCCACATACCGTTCCAGATGGTCAAGGGAATCGATATACCAGATCCCGTACCCCATGTCATCCAGCTCAATGGGATCCGCGTTTAAGTCGAAGGGAAGATCCTCTTCAAAGATTTCGTCGATCTCCCCGTTGCTGTCCTCGAACACGATCTCCGCCTGCGGGTTGATTGCTTTCACATTCCTCTTATAAACGTTCAAATCCTCTATCCCGTCGCACCGGTTAAACAGGATCATTTCCGAATTCCGCAGCATCTCCGCCAGAAGGGATTTCATATTGGAAAAGTACATGGAAAAGGTGGATGCGTCGATGGTTGTTATCTGCTGCTCCACCTGCCAATGCCAGGGGAGCTTCATTTCCTTAAAGTTCCACATGCCGTTGTATTCCAGGATAATCCGCTCCGGCTTATGCTTCTTTTCCAGCTCCAGCAGCTTTGCAGGGACGAAATCCGCCTCCTCCTCGATTAACTCCAATACGGCATTACTTCTTTTCAGGAGCTCCGGCGCATATTCCACCTCCCCTTCCTCACACAGAAGGATCAGCGTTTTCCCCTTGATCTGAAAATAGGGCTGATCCAGGGTAAAAGTGATGAATTCCGTCTTTCCGCTTTCCAGAAAGCCGTTGATAATATAGACTGGCTTCATGTTCATCTCCATTCCGGAGCGTTTACGCGACGGGGCGATCTGCCATCAAAGCTATTTGCGACGCTCCGGCGCAAATAGCCAGGCGAATCTGGTTCAACCTAACCCCTTTCATGCCGCGCAGGACGCGGCATGTCGGTTATTCCGCCACAGCGAACAGGGCGGCAAGGGCATCCTCCCTCAGCTCGGAGCCTATCACGCAGAACTTACCCGTCACATCCGGTTTTCCTTCCCGCACGTTGCTCTCGCCGGGCACATAGTCGAAATACACCCATGTGCCGTCTCCGGCCGGTACCATTCCCTTGGCCCGCAGGACAAAGCCGTATTTCTTCTCATCCTCCAGCTCTTCCAGGATATCTTCGATGGTTTCCTTCGTATAAGCGGCCGGCGTCTCCATCCCCCAGCTGGTGAAAACCTCATCCGCATGGTGATGGTGATGTCCATGGTCATGGCCGCAGCAGCACTCCCCGTCATGATGGTCATGCTCCTCCCCATGATCATGATGATGATGGCCGTCATGATCGTGCCCGTGATGGCCATGCTCTTCTTCCCCGTGATCATGATGGCAATGTACATCCTCCTCATGCCCATGGCCGTGCTCTTCCCCGTGGTCGTGACGGCAGCATTCCTCCCCGTCATGATCGTGGCCGTGATGGCCATGCTCCTCCATCACTTCCTTAAGCAGCGCCTCTTCCAGATTTGATCCGCCTTCTATGGTGCGCAGGACATCCGCACCCTCCAGCTCTTCAAGCGGCGTGGTAATGATCGTCGCCCGGCTGTTATGCTCCCTGATCAGCTCCACTGCCTGCCGGATCTTCGCCTCCGGCGCCACATCCGTCCGGCTTAACACGATCGTTCCCGCATGTTCGATCTGATTGATGAAAAATTCGCCGAAATTCTTCATATAAAGCCTGCACTTCGCCGCATCCACCACCGCGACGGCGCTGTTTGGCGTAACTTCCGCTCCCATATCCACATTCCGGACCGCCTTGATCACATCGGAAAGCTTCCCCACCCCGGAGGGCTCGATCAGGATCCGTTCCGGATGATAGGTCTCCATCACTTCCTTCAGGGACGCGCCGAAATCTCCCACCAGCGAACAGCAGATGCATCCGGAATTCATCTCCTTGATCTCGATTCCCGATTCCTTCAGGAATCCGCCGTCGATTCCGATTTCTCCGAATTCGTTCTCGATCAGCACCACCTGGCTTCCCGCCAGCGCTTCCTTCAACAGCTTCTTAATCAATGTGGTCTTTCCCGCTCCCAGGAATCCGGAAACAATATCTATCTTCGTCATCTAGCCATATCCTCCTTATCTGTGCGCGAAAGCGCATACTCACATTCCCTATTGTGCTCCGTTTTGTCCGAATTGTCAACCTTGCGCAAAAGCGGCTCTCGATAAACCAGGAGCCGGCTACCCTAAAGCTTCTTAGAATAGTGAAACGACGGATAACTCAATGCATCACCGTTCTTATTTGGGAAAAACCAGGTTCGGTTTTGGAAAAAGGTCTCGGCAATGCAGTCATATCGCTGGCATAAATCCATCAAACCAGCAGATACGGCAATACTCCTGTCCCTATGGTTCTTTGAGTCTGATATATAGATTGTCCCATTTCTGAAATCGAAATCCATATGCTTTAAGCTGACCACCTCTCGCGGACGGAACTCACATCCCAACATGAGACGAAACACCATTTTTCTGTTTACTTATATTTAATAATGATTGACTTTTTCATGATTTTAGTTTATCCTGCAGTTAATACTTTTGAAAGGAGGCTATCAGCATGATATACAACAGCAATGAACAATTAGTAACTGAACTAAAAAAACTGCTCCTTGATACAAAATGCAGCCAACGAGACATAGCCAAACAAATGGGAATATCACCTCAAGCGCTTCAAAATCTCCTTAACAAAAAACAGCTTTCTTTCGCAGATTTAAAAAGAGTGCTGGACTGCATAAATTGTGATTTATTGGTCGATTTCTCTGTTAGACCAATTTCCGCAGTCGCTGAAGAATAGGAGGTTCCACCATGAATATATCAAAGCGTTATAGTATCGAACTGAACAAAATCAGTAACCGCTGGCAGATCTGGAAAGAGGGCATATCTACGAACTTACCAAAACTCCCTCTTGTGCTACCCCGGCCCAACATCTGAAAGAGGATATCGGCTCTCTGCTTGACCTTATCCAGAATGACAAGCCAGGAGTAGCGGAGAAAGTTGCTGAGGCATCCAAAAACATATAACCCTGCTGCCATCTGTCCGCAATCCGCTGTCAATTGACAGCAAGCGTCAGCGGATGAATACAAGACATTCAATGGCATACAATAATCAGGAAAGGAAGTGTTCACCATGAGTTATAAGGAACTCGCCAAAAGACTCATAGACCAGATACCCGAAAGCAAAATGTACTATATCGTTGCCTATCTGCAGGGAGCCGCTATACCGGAAGAGATCCCTAACGCTGAAACACTGGGGGCAATGGCAGAAGTCGAGGAAATGATAAGGACCGGCAGCGGACAGCATTTCCAGGGAACTGCTGAGGAATTTACTGAAATGCTTCTGGCAGAGGATTAGCCATGCTAAACCTAAGCGCCTCTACAGCATATAAAAAGGATTTGAAGTTGTGCAAGAAACGGGGATATAACCTGGCTCTTTTAAACGCTGCCATAAACACGCTTCTTATCCCTGCACCATTACCGCCGAAAAACAAAGACCATCCTCTTTCCGGAAACCATGCAGGAGAGAGAGAATGTCATATCACACCGGACTGGCTGCTCATATATCGTATGAATGATGATGAACTGTACCTTGTCCGTACCGGCACCCATGCCGATCTGTTCGGGATGTGAAGGCCCCATTCCAAATTGCGTAACAAAACTCGGTATTAGTACCGCCCTTAAAGGTAATCGAATCTTTCCAGGCGGAACGGTGGAATAGGTAATCCAACGCAAAGCATGCCAAAATCCGTCGCAGCGTACCTGCCCGTGTAAACGTCCCCAACCGGCATCGGTTCATCTGCAATAGGGCTGCGTATCCCTGCGCCTGTTGAAAATTTCCTCATAGGCCGCATTGATTTTTTCCATGGACAGGACGGCCGTATCCACTTCGCTCCCGCCCACGACAATCCCAACCAGGCTGCCGTAACCGTCAAAGACGCCCGCGCCGGACATGCCCTCCCGGCTCCTGCAGTCCATCAGCATCACATCCGTGCCGAATTCCTCCCGATACCAGGCCCGCTCCGCTAAACCGCCCTGGCAGAAGAGATCCCCCACGCCCTCCGGGCTGCATGCGATCACGGATAACGGGCTGTCCGCATCCAGGGAATCGAAGATACGCTGGTGAAGGCAGGCTACCGCCGGGATGCGGGCCGTATCGGGCGGACAAGCGGATGCCGTCTGCCAAGGAACCCGCACAAATCCGACATCCGCCGCAGCGCTTATGGCCACGGAGTATTCCCCGTCCCTCTCCCCGTCCGGGAAGGCGATGCGCACAATTTCCCCTTTTTTAAGGAGATGTCCGGCCGTTGCCAGGATAAGGCTTTCGTCTTCCGCATCCCAGATCACGCCGCTTCCATAGTATTCCCCTTCTTCTCCCAAGACATCCAGGCGCACAACACAGCCTGCCGCCAGACGTCGCGCCTGCTTTGGATCTTCCCCTTCCAAGGGTTCCAGGATGCGGGGAAATCCGGAGTCCGTTCCGGAAAATATCCCCTCCTCCCGTCGTCCCGTCCGTGAGGACGCCGGAGAAAACCTTCGGGAAATCAGAACTTTGAGGGAGGAAGATCCTCCTCCCGTCGTCCTTCCGTCCCCCGCATTCTCCTTTCGCACAGGCCCTGCCTGCATCGCTGTCCTCCTGCCGTCAGATGCGGACAGGAAGCCCCTTTTCCAGCCGGCCATGGCTGCGCCGCCGCAGACAAAACCGGCCAAACCGATAAATATAAAGATAAGGAAAGACCCTGCTGCCAAGACGGAAACACACGCGGGCCGATCCTTTTTTTCAAACTTCTCCTCTTTCCTTTTCATCCCCGGAGGACTCACCTCCTTTATCCGATACGATCTTGAGAAAACGAACGGCAGACGGGGTTTTCCTCCTCCGGCATCCGTCCCCCGGGCTGCGGCCCGTCCGCACACAGATTTTGGCGCCGCAGGGCAGGGGGGCCGTAGGGGCCGCAGAGCCGTTCCTGCGTTTGTCCAAACATAATCCCTCTCTGCCTGCAGAAACAGCATCCGGCCCGATTCCGGGCCGGATGCTGTTTCTGCACAGGTATCCGAATCGATACCTTTTTCCCGCGCCAAGCAAGACTATAAGCCGGGTTATGTCGCGAATGATCATCTATCTAGGACTGCCGTTACCGGCAGCCTCCAGCAGCCTACCTGAAAACAGGCCGGGCAAGCCTATCGCTTTCTGTCTGGCCTTGCTTCGGATGGGGTTTACATGTGCCCCGCCTGTTACCAGACGGGCGGTAGTCTCTTACACTGCCCTTCCAACCTTACCCTGCCCTTCGGACGGGGCGGTACATTTCTGTTGCACTGGCCTTGGAGTCGCCTCCACCGGACGTTATCCGGCATCCTGCCCTGTGAAGCCCGGACTTTCCTCACCTGCCGCCGCGCAGATGCGAAGCGGGCAGCCGCGATCATTCATCTTACTTGCCGCTGTGTTTACTATACCCGCTTTTCTCCCCTTTGGCAAGGGTCAAAATCCTGGGATCCACGACAAACCATGAATGGCCCGGCGGCCTCTGCAGCTCCCCTGCCCGTCCCCGCGGCGCGTGATGATCCATCGGGGACCCGCTTGCGCTAAGTATCGGCGTTTTGAACCGGCTCCCTGTTACCCTTCAGGTACTGCGCATAGGAGCAGAACGCATTCTCCCCATACGGATTCCCGCTCCAGGCATACCGCATCATGAAACAGCCGCCCCTGCACAGCTGCACGGACTGGCAGCTTCTGCAGACGCCCTCCATTTTTCTTTGGTCAAACTCTCTGTTCCGGCAGAAAGCATCCTTCCCTTCCCAGATTTCCTGCAGGGTATTCTTTCTCAGGTTTCCTTCTGTCTTATGATCGATACACATCGACATGCCCAGGATCGTCCCGTCGCTTGTAATGTGCAGCTTGGAAATCCCGGCCTCGCAGCCTGACCAGGCCGGCACGCCATAGCCGTTATGGCTGCGCTTTCTTGTGACGGTTTCCTTGACCGTATAGTAGCCGATGTTGTGGGCAGGGCATATGCGCATGCTGCTCCTTTCCGATGCCGAATAGCAGAAGTCAATGACATCCTCCATCTCCTCGGGCGAAAGGAGCTGATCCCTTTCTTTGTGCAGCCCGCCTATCGGGATCCCGAGCTGCAGCTGCCAGCCCTGCACCCCCATTTCCTCCAGCGCGGATTTCAGCTCCCATAGTTTGGAAACATTGTTTCTCATGAGGGTCGTCACCGCGAACCGCTCCACCCCGGGCGCCTTTTCTTGCAATGCGGCAAATGCCCGCCTGCAGGCTTTGAAACTTCCGGGAGCGCGTATGGCATCATGGATTTCCTCCGGCCCGTCCACGCTGACGTCCACCCGCCGGATCCCGCTTTCCTCGATTCTCACTGCCGTCCTCTCATCCAGCAGCATACCGTTTGTTATCATGGAAACGCGGATTCCCCGGCCGGACAATTCCCGCGCATACCGCTCCCAGGCTTCCTGCATCAGGGGCTCTCCGCCGGTAAAGCAGACCCGTTCCACACCCATCCGGTCCATCTGGGCGATGAGATCCAGCCCTTCCGCCCAGGAAAGCTCTCTTCCCGCAGGACGCCCTTTTTCGCAGCAGTGCAGACAGTTTAGATTACATTTTGCCGTAAGATCCCAGGAACATTCCCGCAGACGATATTTCGCCCCTCCCACGCCCTTTTCCCGGAAAACACGGTATCCACCGGCTCCCTGGGCCTCCAGGCGTGCCAGGCTGCAGTCCGTTTCGACGGTACATTCCGAACGGCCGGACACGTCCATCGCTTCCTTTCCGTCGATCAGCAGCCATATCTTCTGCGCACCGGCCACCTGCCAGCTGCACGCCAGCCCGTATTTGGTGGTACCGCCTCCGCCTCCACCGCCCTTTACCGCATATCCGACAGGGACGACATCCGACTTTTGCAGCAGCTCCATGGACAGAAACCCGTCCGTATGATCCCCCAGATATTGTTCCAGTTCCTGCGTCCCATAGGTTTCGGAAACCCAGGAGGTCTTTTTGACCTGGAAATCAGCAATTTTCGGGGCCGAAAGCCTGAGGATACGGGAATACGTCTCACCCTCTTTGCTGTTTGCGGCGCACAGGCTTAATTCCTTTTCGGCCCCCTCCTCCACGGAAATGCCGCAGACCGCCCCTTTTATGTCCCCTCCGTATTCCTGGGAAAAGCCGGGAGCCGTAAGGGTATACCCGGTGGCATTGAATCCCTCCCAGGATAGGGTGATCTCTTGTTCCGTATTTATCTCCAGACGGAAATTCCAGACCCCCATCACAAAAGTGCTGTGCAGGATCTGCGCTTCCCAACCTTTCTCCTCCAGGGCGGACAGACAGGGGCCATGCCCCGCCGCACTTTTCCCACCCGGTTGGAAAAACCGGCCGCCTCCATTCAGTTCTTCCACAAATTCCGGGGCGAGAAGCTGTTGTGCCGAGCGGCCGCCCTTCCCCGCGGCCTCGCCCAAATCCCAATAATAGCAGTGGCTGCAGGCATCCTCGTTCCCCGATCCGATGATGCCTCCCATCTTTTTTCCGTCCCCTTGGTTCTTCCCCAGGCTATAGCAGGAACAAAGGGTGCCCTTTCCTCGCAGTTCTCCGACGAGCCCTCCGATCCATCCTTTGTCCGTATCCTCCAGGTTCCCTTTAAAATAACAGCCCTGAATGGTTCCGCCTGCCGCTCCGGCCAGGCCGCCGCGGCAGGAGCCATGACCGCTGATATCCCCGTCGGCAAAACAGGAGAGCATGCTCCCTCCCTCACTCAGATATCCCGTGATCCCACCCACATCCGCCGTCTTTCCCACTGCTGTGATGCGGCAGATGCTGTAACAGTTTTCCAGACGTCCGGCACAGGTTCCCGCCAGGCCGCCGACGGATAAATCCGCGTCCTGGTTTTCCTTCCTGATCTCGATGGATACTCCGAGGTTTTTGACGCTTCCCCTCGCATGGATGCTTCCGAACAGCCCCTGGTTTGGGAAGCTCAAATTGTCGAATACGATACCCTCTACCCGATGCCAGCCGCCGTCGTAGTTCCCCGCAAAGGGCACCAGGTTCCCGATGGGCCTTATCCCGGAAACCTCGCCTGACCCTTCTGTATTCCAGGAAAGATCCGCGGTCTGCCTGAAATAAATCCCTTCAAAACTTTCATTGGAATTACAGAGTTTTTCCAAATCGCGTTCCTTCTCGATGAGATAGGGATCGGCCTCGCTCCCTCCTCCGCTCCAGTAAATTTCATTCTGATCTGTCATCTTGTCTGCTCCCATCTGCGCACTCCGGCGCATACAACGAAGGGATGATACCCTCCCTTCCGTGATTACGATGAACTGTATCCCCAGAAGCGTGGTTTCATCCGCACAGCCGTCCCGCCACAGCTTCTCATAGCCCGGCGATTCCGCCAGTTCCTTTACATGGATTTTCAGTTTCCATGTTCCCAGTTCTTTGGAAAAACGATAATCCTCCCACCGGCAGGCGCCTATGCCGCAGTCCGCCGCAATGTTTTCTTCCCTTCCGTCCCCCGGCCTGTACAGGGTAAACAGGTTACAGGTGCCCGTCAGCTCTAAAGGCGTCATGATTTGGATCAGGATCCCTGTTATAAAGGGCTGTTCCTCACCGCACAGGGGCAGGCTGTCGATGGAAAACTCCACCTCCGCCTCTTCGGTCCCTTTTTTGAATAAGGTGCCAAAAACCTCCGGATACCTTTGGCGCAGATTCACATACAGCCCGCGTATCCTGGGCGTACGTTCCGAAAGCAGCCGGTTCACCAGCGTCTGATGTCCGGCGCTCTCCAGGCCGGTATATTGAATATGGATCAATACGTCAGAGATGTTCTGGTAGTCCATCCGGTTGGCGGTTTTCGGCATTTCCAGGGTCCAGCTGGATACGGCTCCCGTCCCCTCAAAGGGCAGGTAGGTTTCTTCCTGCTGATCCATCTCAAAGATGCCTCTGTCGTTGATTCCCTTTGACAGAGCGATTCTCTGCCCGCTTCGCAGATCCAGTATGACTCCCCTGGGCGTTTCTCCGGAACCGTTAAACCCATCCAGCATGTAGCGGAGGGCTTCCTCCTCCCCCGGCGAGGTTAAAATCGCGTTTTTTTCCTGGGTCATTATGGCCTTAACGGTTCCGTAGGGACCCAGCACTGCGGGAACGGACACTGCCACGCTTTTTATTTTCCTCAAATACATCCCAGGATAATCCAGGTCAAACATTTGCTCGCTCAGGGTAAACCTGCATTTTCCCATGACCTGAAGCTCTGCAAATGCCTGCGGGCAGTCCATGGCCAGGGATATGGTTTTTTCCACCTTAAGGAGCCGTTTGGTATACCGCAGCTTTGCCATCTGCATCTGTTCCAGCGCCGCTAAAAGCAGTTCCCCGGAAAGCAGGCCGCCGGCCGTACCGTTCCAGTATTGGGAACCCAGAAACGTTTCATTACTGTTGTATTCCTGCTGATAAGCGGTCTGAGCCTTCCACGCGGTTTCCAGCGCAAGCTGGTAGGTTTTGAGCATAACGGCCTTCAGGCTTCCGGCCATCCATTGGTAGAGCTGTCCGCTGGTAAACCGGCTCTCGTAGAAATCCGCCACCCGCTGTTTGTTCTCCCTCTCTTTCTTCTGTAGATCCAGTTCCCTCCGCGCTGCCTGATACCGGGCTTTGGCGGCTTTCATCTGACGTTCCAGGCTGCTTTCCTCCTGTGCGGCCTGCAAAGAAAGCTGCTTCCACTCTTCCCTGCGCCGCTCGTATCCTGCCACCTCAAAGGTACAGGATGCCAGATTCATCAGGAACATGCCCTCCGCGTCCATGGCGCCGCCAAAGGCATCCATGGAAGAGCCCAGCTCCACACCGCCGTATTTCATGGCAAAAGGGGAACCTACCTGAGGCGCCAGCCGCAGCCCTCCCGCTGCCATCTTCATGGCGGCGCTGGCCAGCGCTGCCGCGCCGGCGCCTCCGAGGAGGGAAACGCCCAGCGACTCCGAAGCGGACATCCATTCTTCCGAAAGCTGCTTATAATATTCCTTCCGTCCCGCCGCATTGGCTTTGGAAAATTCCAGGGCCTCTATGGCGGCTTCCATCTCATCCGCCTGCGCCTGTTTTATGGAAATCATCAGTTCATCCAGGGCTGCTTCCTGGGTATTCCTTAATACCTGCAGCTTCAGGCTGTCGGAATGCTCCAGCACGATTTCCAGCTCCCGGCCAAGCTGAATCAGGCTGCCGGCCAGCTGCCGGGCCTGTTCCAGCAAATAGGAGAACCGGTAGTAGCCGCCCTGCACTTCTCCGGCGTCCCCCGGCAGCTCGATCTGATTGTCAGCAGCAGCCATTTTGGCCAGGTTCAAAGGGTTGACCGCCTGCTCATACAAGGCGGGCTTTCTTATATTACCCTCCAGGTCCATGCAGTTGCGTATCTTGTAGAGGCGGTCCTCCGCCAAATCCCACAGCGCAATGAGGCTGCTGTTTTCCGGTATCGCAAAATAACAGTCTATGTTTACACAGGGCACCTGGGAGACCGGCATATCCTTGTATCCCTCCCGGCCCGATTGGGCCAGCAGGTCTTCCAAAGCCAGCAAAAATTGGGGGATCTCCTTGTATTTCTCCTGGATCTGTGCGAAAGTGGCCGCATTCCGGCGGCCCTTCGACGGAGTCATCACGGGCCGCGGTCCCAAAAGCCCCAGCGCCATCACATACATCATGGTGGCCGTGGTCAGGGATTCCCAGGTGTATTTTCCGAATTCCATATCCCCCCAGTCGATCAGCAGACGGATATACTCCATCAGCACATATTTCTGATAGGCGCCGGGACGCAGGCCTGCGATAGCGTGGGGGTGAAAGGGATCGTTGTTATAGACCCGCATGGCCGGGGAATTTTCTTTTAAATTTTCCACCAGGGTCTCCATCTTCATCTGGCGGAAGGGCAGAAACTGCCAATAAAAAGCCTGGTCGGAGGCCGTGGATTCATTCCGGAGGATGTTTTCGATTACCGTGAGCTTTTCCTCCCTGTCCGCCCCGCCCGTTTCAAGGACCTCAAGCAGCGCCTTCCTCGTCTCCTCATCCATGGATTTCGTAAAATCAAAGTAAGCCCTGCCCTCCCGGATGATGCCGTGTTCGGTAAGCACCCGGAAAATCTGTGCCGATTCTTTCAGGCTGAAGTACCCTGCCCTTGCCTTTCGCGCGAAGCCGTCTTCCTGCAGGAGGGACGGCTTTGCCCCGGGCCGGAAAATAAATTCCAGCCAGCGCTTTGCCTGTTCAAAAAGCTGGTTTGCCCGAAGGCTTTCCGCAATCAGGACGGGGATATGGTAAAACAGCTCCCAGTTATACTCCCGGTACAGGCCTTCAAAATCCACCTGGGTCCCGTCCAGGGCCCTGGGCCCTTTTAGAATCGAGGGATCCGGCTTTAAACGGTTAAAATGCAGTACCGGAATAACCGGGATTTCCTGCGTTTTCAGGGATAGGAACTCTTCCACCCCGCCCAGATAAATCCTGTCCTTTAGGCTTTTAACCGATGCGTTCGTCATCCGCAAAGCCTGATAGGACAGTTTTTTCAAATCCCCGGGCTCTGCAAAATCGATCTCTCCCGTTCCCTTTTCCCGGTTTTCATAACGGATTCCCACGGCAGCCGGGGCCTGCAGGCAGCGTACATACCAGTCCGCAAGCTGCTGCGGCCGTCTGTCGGCGGCAAAAGAACCGAGCGCGGCTTTGGGCGATACGCCCCTCGCGGCCTTCTCATCCACCCTGGCGTAGAGAAATTCTTCGTCCGCATCCGCTTTGATCACCCCGGAGCCGGCCAGCGCCTTGAAAATTTCCTCCGACAATGCGCGGTCCGTATGTTCATCCACGAACATATGGCCGGTGGCCACCTGCCTGTCATGGAGTACATGATACAGCTTTTCCACATCCACCTTCACCTCCGAAAAGTCCCGGAAAATTTCTTCCAAGTTCTCCCTTTCGGTCTTTGCATAGTTGATGTATCCATGCATATCCAAAACTTCCCGGTCGGTCAGTCTGTTCCAAATGGCGTTGCACTGTGTCAGATCATACCCTAACTCCCGAAACTGCAGGGAAGTGAAACGGGGGAAGGAAAATCGCACGCTTTCTTCCAGCCCCGAAAAGGCAGCCCCCTCCCCTTCCGGCGAAATCAAAAAGGTCTCGCCCATGCAGGTATACAGAAATTCCCCGGGCTGATTGAATACGGGCATGATGGAACTGTTCTGCCCGTTGTCAAAGAGCGTCAGGCTGCCCAGCTGATTCAACAGGGATTCATGGAGCTGTGCAAAGTATCCGGGCGGGATCTCCTTTTTCCCGCTCTGGTAATCTTCGGCCATAATGCCGTAGAAATCCATATCCAGGATGTCGTCCGCCTCCATCCGCCCTCCGCTCAGGATGGCGGCCCCCTCCAGGTGCTTTATGACATTGCCCGCCAGTTCCTCCTTCACCGTACAGGAAATCAGGTCCTCCTTTTTCAGCCCTACGGGCCCGGGAGCCCATTTACGGCTCAGGACTCCTTTGGGATCTTCCATCGTACTCTTTAGGATGTCCCTTGAAAAGGTGAGGCCCACCCGGTTCGTCACGGCATCCGCCCTGGGCAGGAGCATCATATTTTTTCTCCGGGCGGAATACTCGTCAAACAGATAGAATTCCTGCGGAGTCACAAGAAAGTCTTCCTCCATTTCCCGGTTAAAGAGTCTGGCAAATCCCGTCTGGACATGGCCGCTGTAATTCATCAGACGCAGGATGTTTTGCCGGTTCGTCCGGGCCGCCTTCCTGGCTTCGTATTTCAGGCGGATATCGTCGCACTCCTTTTTTACTGCCACATCCTGCTCCATTTGGCCGGAAAAGTCACCCCAAAAGCTGCCAAAGGAGATCAGCAGCCTTTCATAATCCTCTTCCATGTCGAAGAAGGGGACCGTTTCCCCTTCAAAATTCTTTTTGGTGATGCGAAGGGCGGATAACCGTTTCCAACATTCCCTCTCCATGTCAAAAGTATGAGCTTCCTCTTCGCTGCCGCCTCCCTCTTCTTTCAAATACACCAGCTCATCCTGCATCAATACCTGGGGTAAGATGAAATCCCCCTCCAGGGAGCGGAAAGTATACTTCACATCCACCTGGAATATCTTCTGTTCGCCGGACTTTACCTCCTCCCCGCTCAGACCGATCCGGGGCCGGGACAGATTCTTCGGCTCCACCCAGAAAAGGTACAAGCGATGAAACGCATAGACCGGCGTGATGTATTCCGCATTGATCTTCACATCGATTTTTTCCCACTGGGACCAGGCTTCCCCGTCGGTCTGGGTGCAGAAATAATACGCATAGGGCGTATGCTTTGTCCGTCCGAACAGATACAGGACATCCCGCCCGTTTATCCGGGTCCGGTAGGCCGCACAGGGACACAGCTGCGTTAAGTTGTCATATTCGGTCAGATATTTGATATACTGACTGCGCACATAGCCATCCTCCGGCCTGGCCTGCCTCAGCGCATTTTCCAGCTCCGTAAACTGCCCGCTTTTGGTATTCCTGGTTTCCGGCAGCAGATAATTTTCCGGATACACGAAGATCTGCCGGTTCGCCTCCCACATGCGGTAGTTCAACAGCCAGCTCCACCAGTTTTCCGGAATGTCAGCGGTATCCACCCCCGGCTCCAGCCCCATCCTGCAGCGGCACAGGTAGAGCTGAACCGCATTCAGCGCCTCTTTTATGTAGGAAATGGTCACGGCCTCTTCCATTTCCACATCCATCAGCAGATATTGATACACCTTATCCGGGGAATTCAGATCCGCATACTGCCTGCTTAGTTCCTGCTGCACCAGCCCCAAAAGCGCCCGGCGCATTTGGGTGTGGATCCCGTCCGGCTTCGTATCTCCCACAATCATCCGCGCCAACGCCGCCTGTCTGTGATAATCCATTTTGGGCATATCCGTCAGCTGCCCTACATCCGACCGTTTGATCCCCAGCTTTTGCTGCATCTTCCGGTAAGACCAGACGTACTCCGCCGTAAGGCAGGGCCTCTCTCCCTGAAGCTCTTCTATGGCGGCACCGATCTCCTCCTGCGTCTCCTCCCATTTCAGGATCCGCTTGAAGTCCTCCGGCAAAAAACGTCCCCCTGCAGCGGCATATGCGTTTTGCAGCTTTTCATAAATCTCCGGTTCCTGCTGCCAGCGGTCTTTCATGCGATACAGGATGTGGAAATCCTGCCAGCCGATCTGCTGCCAGTCTTCCACCCCGTAATAGCTTCCCCCTCTTCCTGCCAGCTCGGCGAATTTGGCGGGGAAACCTGCCTGAACCAATACGATCCAGCGGGAGAAAGCATCCAATACGGCCTTCTGATAGGCCGTCCACTCCTCCTTCTGCTCCTCCTTTGGCGCGAAATCGAAGGCGTCAAACCAATCCCTGCAGCGCTCCTCCAATGACCGGGGCAGCGCGGGAAGGAAGTTCGTTAACTGTTTCACAAGTTCGGGCGTTTCCCGGAAGAACCGGGCAATGCTGTTTTCCGCAGCCTCCCTGCGCTTGTCACGATCCCCCGCTGCCTGGTCCGGCCGGTTTGCCAGAAACGCTTTCATGGCTTCCTGTGTATACCGTTTCTTCGCATAAGCGCTTTCCTGTCCGGTGAGCACATAGGAGGCGATGTATGCGTTTGGCCCGGCATATGCCTTCCACGAGAAAACCGCATCGATCTCTTCCGGAGTAAAGGCCTGTAACCGGTTCAGCTTCAGTCCCCCTGCCAGCAAGAAGTATTCCTCCTGGGAAATGCCCAGAAGCCTTTGCAGGCGCACATGGCGGCAGAGGGCCGATAGGTTTTGATAGCTCAGCTCCAGGCTTCCGGCGCCGGACAGAAAATCCCACAGACGGATCAGTTCCTCCTTTTTCAGCCCCAGCTTTGCGGCCCAGCTTCCCCAGGCCGCCTCCCCTTCCCGCTCCAGGATAATGATGTCGTCCCGATAGCCGGGATGCACCGGGCCGCCGTCCGACGGATGATAGGGCTTTCCTTCCCCCGCATTCCAGATTCTGTCAAAAGCTTCGTCCCGGCCATAGACCTTTAAGGGGCCGGCCAGGCAGGTCAGGTCCTCCCAGGAAAGAAAATACCGCTCTTTTACCCGCAGTAGACGACAGACAAATCTCAGCGCCTCCTGTGTCAGCGCGCTTTCATATTCCGGCTCCCCTGCCGCCAGCCGCAGCAGCCAGTCGAACCTGTCATAGGAAAGCCCCAGCCCTTTGGCAAACCGCACGAAAGGGACCAGCCGGTCCATCACCGCATTGCACAGGCCCTTCACCTCGTTTTCCCGGATATCCAGATACCCGTCCTCCTTCGCGGCCTTGTTCAGATATAATTTCTGTGCAGGGCAGGCGGCCATTTCGCCTTCCTTAACCGATGCCGTCATGGGCCGGCCGGGGATCTCAGCGTCCCGGCCGGTAAGGGTTTCGTCCTCCTTGGCCGATACCGCCATGGGCAGCTTTTCGAAATCCTCCGGTCTCAGATTCTGGTAAATCAGTTCCCGGACGTCCGTTTCGTCCATGCCGAGCAGACGCCGGAAAGCATCATAGGTCGCCCAGGCGGAAAAATCCGGTTCGTCTGCCGCATTGCCCACAGGACGCCCTCCGTCCGTCCCCTCCTCCTGTCCGAGATACTTCCTTCTCTTCGCATCGTCAAAGGGGGCGAGCAGATCTTTCCATAACCCTTCGTTCATGCCCAGGCGGGCGGACAGAAGGTCATCCTCACCGCGCCGCCCGGTTTCCGCCAATTCTTCCGGCCCCACTCCCTGTTTCCAAAGCCAGGCCCGGACGGCTGCCAGGGGCCGGTCCATGGGAAGGCAGAAGGGGTATACGGATTCGCACAGCACCTGGTCGATCGGACGGGTATCCTTTCTTTTGGCGAGGGCCTCTTCCAACACCGCGGTCAGCCTTTCGTTGATGATTTGAAGATAGGGCATCTCTTCTTCGGTATTTTTTTGATTCAACTCGATCTTCCATAGATCGGGCCGACGGGCCTGCAGCCTGTGTCCTTCCTCCGCCTGGGGCGTAATATATTTTTCCACGATACGCAGCAGATCCACCAGATAGGCGGCCGGACTGAATACGGTATCCGAAAAGTCCCCCTGAAAATCTTCCAGAACGCCGAAAACATCCTGATAGTCCGGCATTTTTCCAAAAAAGTCCCTCGCGCTTTCGGAGACATTGGCAGCTTTCATTCCCCGATAATAGGCAGAACCGGCCGTGGTCTTGAGTTCCGTAAACAGATGGGCGGCCCGGCGGGACAGGCTGACCGCCCGCCGGTGGATGGTCCGCGCCCGCTCTGCGTCCAGATTCATCTGCCGGGTACACCGGGAGATGAATTCGCGCTCCGTCACTGCCTGTATCTGCCAGGCGCTGCCAAATCCCTGATCCAGCAATGCTTTTGCCAGGCCGTCTTCCTGTGCCGCCGCGTTTCTTTCTGCTGCTGCCCCTTCTTTTGCTTCCGCCTTTCCTTCTGCTGCTGCCCTTCCTTCTGCTTCCGCCTTTCCTTCTGCTGCTGCCCTTCCTTCTGCCGCCGTCTTGGCTGTCCCTTCCGTATCTGCGGGCGCGGCCAGGCAGCTTAGCACATGCAGCGAAAGTTTCCTTTGCCGCTCCTGCTTTTCCTGTCTTAACCGATCCATAGGCTTCTCCTCCTTCTATCTTACGGAACTTTTCGGAATATAGGACTGGGTCACGCCTCCCACCAGGATTTCCAGCTTCGGCCTTCTGGAAACCTCATAGAAGCCCTGCACATGTCTGTAATTTACGCCGCCTCCGCCGGAGTAGTCCCGGCTCGCCTTGGCAGGATTCCTGATCCTTTTCCCAAGGGCATCCAGGCAGGTCACCTCCGTTTCCCCGGGCTTGTGGTACCATACGTCCCCCACCTCGCGGTACCAATGATAATCCCAGTTTCCCCAGGGATCCGTCCCCGTCACAAGGCAGATCTTTTCACACCCCTCCGAAACGGGTGCGTCCGCATCCGGAAGGCGGGCCACATGATGCCCCAGGCTCGCCATATCCGCAAAGAACGCCGCTTCCACGCCCGCCCCCGTGGGAAGCAGAGGCGTATTGCTGAACATCCCTGGCTGTGCCGCAAACTCTCCCGCCACCTCATATCTGGTGTGAAAGCGCGCCCCCGTTTCGGGATGGCTCATGAAATCCAGTGCAAAGGCATAGCAGTTCGTCCGCATCACCCGGTTGGGCGCATTATAGACCACCGGCTTCGCACAGGTTCCCGCAGGGTCTTGTCTGGATACCGGGTTATCTTCACAATAAGCAAACAGGTTCCAGGTACCGGGGCGGTCCGGCCGGACCGTATCCGCCCGGTCGGCGCTGACCATGCGTGCCAGATAAGGGCAATAGTAGCGTGACAGATAGTAATAAAAGCCCGTGATCGTATCCTGTTCCTTTGCACAGAACCGGTACTGCCTGGGAGGCTTTCGCCCCTTTGCCTGCCAAAGGGCGCAGGTGGTCCCATAGGGCGTGAATTCTTCCGAAAACAGCAGGTTTCCCGTCCCGTCGTATGCGGACTCCGCGGAACGGATCTGGTTGGATACCATGAAACAGGCCAATCCGCTTCCGGGCGTATCCGTCTCCCTGCCTCCCTCATCCTGATCCCAGAAATAGAAACTGCCCAGCAGCTCTTCCCCCAGCATGCACAGGAACGTGGAACGTTTTAAAAGCGCCTTCCGCTCCCCCTCTCCCGTTTCCTGCCAGATCCTCTTCTCTTCGTACTGATCCAGATAAATCTGTTCCGTCACCTCCGTGAGGGATTCGCTCCGGCGCCGTCTGGCCAGCTTACGCACCCGCCGGTGCCTGCTGTCGTAATCATACTGCTCCCCGTCGGAGTCCCCCTCCTTTCGCATCACGCTGACGGCACGTCTTAAATCTGCGTTGCAATCCCATTCCAGCCCTTGTATCCCCGGCATTTGAAGGATCCGCCCCGCCCGGTCCGTCTCCACCGTCTGTCCGTCCACAGCGGACAGACGGCTGGTGCCCTCCTCCAGCATAAAGCTGCGCACCAAGCTTTGGGACGGCGCCCTGTTTTCCAGGGAAATCAGATTGTCTTTCCCATCATAGCGGTATGTCTCGGTATAAGGTTCCGTTTTTAACGTATCCGAAGGGGCGCTGCCCGGTATCCGGCGCTGTCCCCGGGCCTGGACCAGCCTTCCGTCCCCATCGTATTCATAGTCCGTCTTCCCCGCCTTCTGCCCTCGTTTCCTGTTTGCTCCCGATACAGGGTTTTCCCGATGTTTGCGGATACGCAGCACGTTTCCCTGGGTATCGTATCGATAGCTTGCGGACTCCAGCAGCGTCCCTTCCCGGTTCCGCAGGCTGTGGCTCATAAGCAGGCCCTCCGCAGGATGATAGGTTCTGGCCCATTCCAGGCCGTTTCCATACCGGATCCCGGACGGCATCCCGCAGGGCGCATAGGAAACATCCTCAATACAGACTTCCTCACGTCCTTCCCGCACCAGGGAAGTCCGGTTTGTGCGCCCCAGACCGTCATAGCCATAGACAGCCGAAGAGCCGTCCGGCAGGCCGCGCCGCAGCATTTTGCCCGCCGCGTCAAATTCGTAGCTCAGCTTCCCGGCCTCCCGCCCTTCGATACGCACAAGGCATTCCAGGGCATGGCCGTTTTGGTCATAGGCGAGCCATTCTCGCTCGCCGGAGCAGTCCTTCTGTTTCCAGGGCTTCCCCAGCATGTTCCGGGGCACGCACGCCGGATTCTCTTCCCCGTACACGGTCAGTTCCGTCCGCCCGGCCCCTTCCGTTTCCTGTCCCGTACTCCTTCCCAGGGCATCATAAAAATATCTTCTGTGGACGCCGGTCTCTTCCCAGCAGTGCACTTCCCGGCCCAGACAGTCCAGGAGGCGCAGACGGCGTCCCTTATCCCTGCTGTCGCAAAGGAGCTGATTTCCTTCCATATCGTAAAGATAGGAAAATTCTGCCCTCTCTTCCTCCCCGGCCCGTCGCAGCGACAGAAGCCGGTTTTGGATATCGTACTCATAAAACACGGTCCTGTCCGCATCGCCCCGGGCCCTTTCCACCACGTTTCCGCGGCCGTCCAGCCGCTCCCGCACCGGCGTTTGGGCAAACAGGGCGACCTTTTCCAGCAAATAGGCCGCATCCTCCGCTTCCTCGTCCAAAAGGAGCCCTTCCTCCACGGCGCGCTTTAACTGACGGTAATAGTCGCTCTCCTTCACCAGGTCCCGGAATTCCCATGTCGTTCGCTCCCACGGGCCGTAGGAGGCGGCCGACAGGAGGGTCCCTTTTACGTTTTCGGGCCCCTGATGATACCTGGTACGCCGCCTCTCCCGCTCCATCCCGTCATACCAGACCGTTTCCATGGCCGGGACGTTCCCGGCCGTCCGGTCCACAAAGCCGGCATGGCTGCTGTAAAACTGCCAATAGCTCTTCAAAATCCGGCCTTCGGAGAGTAAAATCCGATATCCGTCCGCCGCCCAGAGCCCGTCGTTCCCCTGTTTTTGCTGTACGATATTGCCGCGGCCGTCCAGATAGGAAACGGTGCAGATCCCCGCCTCCTCCTTTTGTTCGGATGCGAAGGCCTGGCGCCTGATTTCCAGGATATACCTGCGTTCTCCCTGTTCTCCGTATCCATAGACCTCGGACATTTCCTGGAGATATTGCTGGGGCGATTCCAAAATCCGCTCCAGCCCTTCCTCGATCCTTCGGTAGCCGGACAGCGGGCCGTTTCCCCGGGACGGATCCTTTAAATCGTACCGGGTCACGGCCCGGGGCCGTCCCAGGGGATCCAAAAGGGCCTCCGTTATGATGCGGTTCTCATCCACCAGACGGCAGTAGCGCATACAATCCTCGTCCATTTCCCCCGATACGCTGAGGCTGCGGATCCGGCTTCCCGCCCCTCCCTTCTTGGCAGCCGTTTCCTCTTCCGGCTCCAGGAAACGGGTCTGCTTGACCGGATAGAGGAAATTCCTGTCATAGGCTATGGACATCCTGCCCCACGGGCCGGAGTCTTCCTGCGTTCCTGCCTCCTGTGTACCCGTCCTCTGCGTTCCCGGCCCGCGCGTGCCCGCCTCCCATTCCTTCGGCCGGTAGAATCCCGCCGCGGGAAAATAGGAGACGACTCCCCCGTTTGCCCAGAAATACCCCTCCTCCAAAACCAGCCCCAGATCCTTTCCGAAGCGGTCCGCCTCCAGTCTCTCCCCCACTGTCTTTTGGATCCAGGCGGCAGGGTATCGGGCGGTTTTGCGGTGATGGAGCAGCTGCGCCGACGACGCCTGCCCGGCGGGCAGGGGCTGTGCCAAGCCGGCATCCCAGTAAAAATCCCGCTGCCAATGCAAAAGACGCATCTGCGCTGCCCCGTCTTCCTCCCAGTCCGCCAGATAGGGAAGCGTCCGCTTCCGGGCCAGGCCGATCCAGGAGGCCGCGTCCTCATAACTCAAAACGCCCTGTACGCTCCGGCCGGCAAGTTCATACCGCTTCTCTTCCCAGAGCAGGCCATGGCAGGCATCCTCCCGGTGTATGTACGCCCTTTGCGTACAAATACCCTCCACCCGTTTTGTCCCTCTTGCATAGGAAAGCTCCGCCTCCGTTACGATACAGTGAAAATCATCCTCCTCCAATACCAAACGGTGTGTCACCGCCGGATCCGTCCCGCCGTCAAACCGCGAAATCAACCGTTCCCGTTCCAGCACATGAAAGCAGCCCGTCCCGCCGTCCGCAGGATCAGTCAGTTCCCGGATCTCATACCGATAGTCCTGTGTCTCATAACAGCGCTCCTCCCCTCCCGTCTCCCCCGGTCCGTAAATCTCTCTGCGAAGCAGCCTGCCCTTCATCGCCCTGTCCTCCCGGGTCAATACGGGGCCCGGCCGGTATGTTAAGCAGGTATGGCGCATTTCCGATTGATAAGGCGGCGCCTGCCCGGTATCCAGAGCCAAACGGCTCCATTCCTCCACCCGGGCGAATCCATAAAATTCCCGCCAGACAGGGTCATAACTGTCGTTTCGGTAATCATACCTCTGTTCCCGTATCAAATGGGCAAAGGTGTCGCGGGTCACCCATTTTTCCACCACAGGAACGCAGAAGGGAGCATGGCAGCTCCAGGGCGCCCCGTCCTTTCTGGCTTTCAGATACAGAGAAACGCTTCCCACATAGGAGATTTCCTCCTTTAGTCCCGTATGATGGTCGATCCCTTTCAAAAGATAGGGCTTGGCATCCTCCCAGAGACGGCAGGTATAGACGCCGGCGTCCCTGCCCCCGCCGACGAACAGGATGCTCTGGCAGCCCATACCGGTCACGTCGGCGAACAAAAGCTGTGCCCTGTCGTCCATTCTTTCCGGAAACGCCGCCCGCACCGGCCCTGCAAACCGTTTTCCGCCGCAGTTGATATAGATTTCCGCCCGGTCGGGCAGGGCATAGATCAAATCCATCGTACCGCTGCCGTCCATATCCGCAAAATAGACCCGGTTCGCATCGAATCCGTCATAGGAAGGGACGTCCTCCATATAGCGGATCTCTCCGAATTTCCCGTTTCCCAGGCACGGCCAATATGCAATGCAGCCGTTTTCCACCCATACCGGACAGGACAGGCCGTCTCCCAGGAAGTTCATATAACTGATTTTTCTGTTCCCGTCCCCGCCGGATACGGACGGCATGCCGCCCTCCAGCAAAAAAGGGGCGCCGTACTCCTCCGGCGCCTCTGCCGGATAGCAGACCGTTTCCCCAAGCCGGCCGGCCAGCAGGTCCAGTCGGCCGGTTCCGTGAATATCCGCGAATTCCAGCCGGCCCGACTCCTCCGTCGGAAAAGTCCGGAAGCTTTCAAAGGGCTGCCATTCGCCGTTCCTGCATTCATAAAACCCGTTCCGGTCCTTTCCGTAAACCGTAAGGGCATAGGAGCCGTCTCCCCGCAGGCTCTGGAACACGCATTGAAGGTTTTCCTCCCCTCTGTCCGCCGGATATTCCCGAACGGTGCAAAACTCCCCATAGCGCCCCCCGCCCTCCGCTCTCGCAAAGTACACGGCCTTTCCGTCACAGTACAGAATGCCGCTGATGCCGTCCCCGTACAGATCGGCAAACCGGACCGCGCCCCGGGCCGGATCCGGGTGAAACGCATGATGATCCGGCATGAGCCTTGAAAAGGTCCGTTCCCCCGTCCCAAACCCTGTATAGGAAAACGATAACGGCGGCAGGGCCTCTTCCCAGACCGTCCCGTTTTCCGCCTCCTGCCCCATGCAGGGCCCTTCCTTTGATGATGCGCCCTGCGGCGGCTTCACGCCCACAACCTGCACCCTCTTCAGCAGGCTGACGGCCCCTTCCTCATACTCCAGGAGCATTTTGCGTACCAGCCGGGCATCCTCCCCTTTCTGCAGGCTGTGACAGACGGATATGCCGGTACACAGCCGGTCTATGGTCACGGGAAAACCGCTCCTGCAGCCGGTAAATACATCCCTGCGCGTCCCCGGTTCCCCGTATGCAAAGCAAACGGAAAATCCGTAGCGTTCCCCGGCTTCTTCCGAAGGCCCCGGCGGCAGCCCATAGGAAATCCGGTCGGGATATGCATATCCCAAATCCTGCAGATAGGTATATCTGGCCTGATTCCCGTTCCTGTCCCGTTCCACGGACAGATGCCATCGGAAAACGGATTCCGGACAGCCGGGCCTGCAGACGCGCTCCGATTCCTGCTGCCCATATACCTGCACCCGTCCGTCCCCATAGGTCAGCGTCCAATCGGAGGATTCCCCCCGTTTCCGATATTCGATCCTGAGACGGACCTCCTCCCGGAACGGCCGATAGGTACGTAAGACCGTTCCGTCCTCCAGGACCTCCATAGACAGTTCCGTCAGATCGCCCAAAAGCAGATGGCTGAAGGAATCCTCCCCGTCCCGGTATCCCGGCACCTTTCTCCGGCTGCTCCTGGTTATATACGGAATGGGAACACAAAACCCCATGCCAAAAGCACCGTTCCCGGCTCCGGACCGATATTCCAGCCTGAGCTTAGGTTCGCTGTTCCGACATGGGGTTACAGGGATCGGTATGGAAAACGCCGCCCCTCCCAGCGCATAATCTACAGAAAAATCACATTCCAGGCCCTGCATGGACCCGCCCCCTTTGGGAAGAGCCATTTCTTCCACCTGCAATACCTGATTGATTGTCGTATGATCCAATATCCCACCTCTTTTTTTGTAACAACGCAGATTCCCGGACGCCGGGGCGCAAAGCAGGCTTCCGACAGGAGCCTTCTTTGCGCCCCGGCGCCTGCGGGTGTCTGCGCCGCTGCCTTTTTCCTTCCCCGTCCCTTCATTTGTTTTCCATATTTTTACCATATTTTATCATTTTTTTCGTCATTTGAACATATCTTTTTCAAAAAATTATAAAAAAGTAGGCATATCGCTGTTTTTTATTCTACTTTGCAATATTTTATTCAGCATACTACACAATTACAGTAAACCTACTCCGTTTCACAAGCACGCCAAATAAGTCAAACGCGGGAATGGTTCGGCCGGCCCTGTATGAAGGGCCGGCCGGGCCATTCCCGCGTTTGTGTCATCCTTCTGTCATCCCTTGATGCCTGAAAAGGTAATCCCTTCTATGAAACGCTTCTGAACCAGGAAATACACCGCAACCACGGGGATCGCCGTCAGAAGGGAAGCCGCCATCAGCAGGGACCATTCCGTTTTATACTGTGTCGTGAACATCTGCAGCCCGATGGTTATCGTATATTTCCGATCGTCGCTCAGATACAGCAGAGGTCCCAGGAAATCGTTCCAGGAATTCATAAAACGAAACAAAGCCACCGTAAGAATGCCGGGCACCACCAGGGGCAGGACCACCTTCGCATAAACTGCAAGTTCGGACGCCCCGTCGATACGGGCCGCATCCTCCAGATCCCGGGGCAGGTTCATGAAAAACTGCCGCAGCAGGAAGATCATGAACGGACGGCCGCCGAAAAAGGCCGCCAGATACAGCGGTACGTAGGTACCCACCAGCCCGGCCCTGCTGTACATGATGAACTGGGGGATCATGGTCACCTCATGGGGAATCATCATCACGGAGATCGTGAGGAAAAACAAAAGATCCCTTCCTTTCCATTCCAGCCGCGACAGGCCGTAGGCCACCAGAGGGCAGGCCAGGACGGTTCCCAGCACGTCCATCAGGGCCACATAACAGGTATTTTTCATATAACTGAAAAAGGGGATCACGGTAACCGCCGACCGGAAGTTCTCCCACATGACGGGATCCGGGATCCAGACCGGTGGATTTACGAAGATCTGCTGATCCGATTTCAACGCTGTGGAGAGCATCCAGAAGAACGGAAGGAGGAAAAACAGCCCCACCAGAATCAACACGATGTGCGTAAGTGTGTGCCCCACCGCTTTCTTTTTTGTCATGCCAAGCATATGTCTTTCCTCCTTTCTATTGCTGATAATGAACCCACTTCTTGGAGGTTGTGAAAATAATCAGTGTCAGGATCAGAATGATCACAAACAGGATCCATGCCATTGCCGAGGCGTAACCCATTTTCATATAGCCGAAAGCATTGTTGTACAGATGCATCACGTAGAAGGTGAGGGAATGGGTGGGTGAGCCTTCGCCGTTGGTCAGCGCATAAGGCAGCGTGAAAATCTGCAGGGAATTGATAATGCTCATCACCAGATTATAGAAGATCACCGGCGTTAAGAGCGGCAGTGTGATATGCCGGGTCTTCTGCCAGGTGTTGGCGCCGTCTATGGCCGCCGCTTCGTAATATTCCGGCGAAATGTCCTGCAGGCCTCCCAGATTGATGATGATCGCCTGCCCGATCCCCCATGCCGCAATCATGACCAGCGAGATTTTAGACCAATCCTCGCTGGCCAGCCAGGGAACCGGCCCTAAGCCAAACCTGGCCAAAATGCTGTTAAACAGGCCGTAGTTGGAATTCAAAAGCCAGCGCCAGACGGTCGCAGTGGCCACCACCGGCACCAGGGTGGGGATGAAAAAGATCGTACGGTAAATACCGATCCCCTTGATCTTCACGTTCAGCAGCAGGGCAATGGCAACCCCCAGGATCAGATTCACAGGCACGCTCATGGCCGTAAAGATCAATGTATTCACAATACTTTTCCAGAACAATTCATCCTGCACCAGGGTCCGGTAATTTGCGAGCCCCACAAATTCCCCCGCGCTCAATATACTATAAGAGGTAAAGCTGTAATAGATCGAGGCGATCAGCGGATAGGCGTAGAAGATCAACAGCCCGAGGATCCAGGGCAGCGTGAATAAAACACCCATCCTGGCCTTCTTCGCTTCTATACTGCCCCTGTGCTTTCCTGCGCCCGCATTCCGCCTCTTTGTTTTATTCTCACTGCCCATATGAATACCCATGCCTTTCCATAATATAACCCGATCCGCGGTATGAGACTGCATCCGCAGGGCAGGCCCCGGGCACGCCCTGCGGATACAGGTTTTCCATGCGGTTAATTATATTTCTGCAATTCCGCATTCATTTTTTCATTCAGCTTCTTCATCAGGTTATCCGGCGTATCCTCCTTATGCAGGGCGGAATCCAGGACCGTATTCAGGCCGTCCCACAGCTCCTGTCCCACCGGTACGGGCGGACGGATCTTTCCGTGTTCAAGCTCCTGCAGGAAGACATCCATCACCTCGTCCCCGGCAAAAACGGTCTCGTTGACGCTCTTTAACGGGGAGAAGCTGGTGCTCATTTCGGACATCAGAGCCTGCGCTTCTTCGCTGATGAGATATTTGAGGAAATCGATGGAGGCCTCGGGATTCTTCGCCCCCTTCGGGATCGTCCAGCCCCAGCCGCCGATCATGTTGGCGCTCTTTCCCGCTTCCTTGGAAGGGATCGGGGTTACGCCGTAGTTCATGTCCGGATTGTAAACGGCCATATTGGAGATATCGAAGTTGCCGCGGACCGCCATTGCCAGCTGTCCTGTCACGAAGGGATCCTCCGCGCCGCTGCCCAGGCCGCTTGCAAAGTTTACGAAGTCGATACCGCCCATCCGGTCTGCAAAGTCAACTTCCCACTGCACTGCCTCTATGTTTTTGGGATCGTCCACCGTCAGCACGTTATTTGCGGCATCATAGAACTCGCCGCCGAAGTTCCAGCCCCAGCAATAGATCGGTTTCCCCGCAAACTGCCAGGGAATAAACCCGGCCTGCTGGTAATTGGAGCCGTCCCGGATGGTCAGCTTCTCCGCAGCCTCCGTCAGCTCGTCAATGGTCGTGGGCGGATTCTCGGGATCGAGCCCTGCCGCTTCAAACATATCCTTATTATAAAACAGGGCACGGGAATCGCCGTTATAGGGGATCGAATAGGTTTGGTCCTTGTATCTGGAACCCTCCAGCGCCCATTCATAGACGCCGTCCAGGGTGAGCCCCACACCCTCCATCAGGTCATCCAGAGGCATCAGCGCCTCCTGGGCAGCCCATCCTGCCACCTGGAAATTATCCAGCAGCGCCACATCCGGAGGGCTTCCCGCGGCGATGGCCGCCATCAGCTTATCCATGGTCTGCGTATTTCCGCTGGACTGGCTCGCCACATAACCCAGCGTAACATGAATGTTCTTGTCATTGGATTCGTTATAATTGTCCGCGATCTGCTGCATGGCATCCAGGCCCGGGCCCGCTCCCCAGGTGTGCCAGATGGTGAGCTCTATGGCATCACCTGACGGCTTTTTGGCCGATTCCTCCGCAGCCGATTCCTCCGCTGACGGTTCGCCTGCCGCCTCGGAAGACTGGGCAGGAGCGGGAGCCTCGGCGGATTCCGCCGCATTCTGCCCTCCGTCGCCTCCGCATCCCACAATTGTGCCCGCCGCCAATATGGCCGCCGCTGCAAGTGCGAATAACTTTTTGTTCGCTTTCATAAATGATCCTCCATTCCTTTTTTATCTGCGAAGAAAACCGATGGGTTCCATGGGGTTTTCTTTTGCATTCTCATCTGCCGCATTCCCTACATGAAAAACGAAGAGACGTGATCGCGGGCTTTCAGGATGCCGCGTTTTACCTTTTCCTCCGTACCGTCCCAGACGGGATCCTCGTGTTCGATGCAGATAGACCCGTCATAGCCGATCTGATAAAGCCCGTCCACGATCCGGTTCCAGTCCAGCTCACCCAGCCCCGGCAGCCGGTGGCGCCACCATTTCGTATTCTGCAGCGTACCGTACCTGTTAAGCTTCTCCCTGTCGATCGTTGTATCCTTGGCGTGCACATGGAAAATCTTGTTCCGGAACCGGAATATATTCTCGTAAGGGTCGATCATCTGCCACACCAGATGGGAGGGATCATAACAAAGGCCGATCCTGTCGCTGTCCAGCCGGTCAAACAGCGCCTGCCACATATCCGGGCTGGTCGCAATGTTTCCCATCATCGGGCAGTTCTCCCAGCAAAGGCGCACGTTGTTCTTCCCGGCCTCCTCCAGGAACCGTTTTGCCAGCTCTACGCAGGCATCCAGGCTCTTTTCCGGCGCAAATCCCATTCCCGAAAAAGCATCCCTCGTCACTCCCGTGGAGCATACGATCTTGTCAATGCCCACCGCTCCGGCGAAGCGGATGCGCTCCATCAGAGCCTCCTGATGATGCCGCGCTTCCTCTTCATCTTCGCTGAGGAAGTTGCGGCAGTATATCATGGTATGGATCTCCACCTTCCCTTCGCCCAGGACCTCTTCAAATACGTCCCGGTCCATGGGGATCGCGGGCCCCACATCCAGCTCCCGGATACCGTTGGCCGCGGCCCAATCCGCAATGACCTTCAGATCCGTGATCCCGATACCGGTTAAGCTGTTGGTCAAAAGACTCATTTTCATCCTGTTCTCCTCCTTTCCTCATCCTAAAATACGATGGTCCGCCCTGTTTCGCCAGACTCCAGGATCCGGTCCAGGATCTCCTGGATGTAAAGGGCCCGTTCAAAGCTGCGGTCTGGCTGACGCCCTGTCTTGATGCAGTCGATAAATTCCTCGATTTCAGAATCGAACCAGGGTTCCGACACCAGCTCCTCAGGCACCGCGGCCGTCTGTGCGCTGCCCGTATAACCGCCGCCCTTTTCCTTGAAGAACACTTCCACCTCATTCGGCCTGTCGTCACGGAATAGCATCATACCGCCTTCTCCGTATACCTCGATCGTATGCCGCAGCACCCCCAGACGGCTGGCCACAAAAGATGCCAGCGTCCCGCTTTCAAACTTCACGTTAAAGACGGCGTTGTCGTCATTCGTCACGGCTCCCATGCCCGTCTCAAAGATCCTCTCGCGCTCCGAAACCGTGGTGCTCATCATGCCCTGAACCGCTTTGATTTCTCCGCTCACCCCATGCAGGGTCCAGTCGCACAGATCCAGCATATGACAGCCGAAATCGGCCAGCGCGCCGGTACCGGAAAGATCCTTCTGCATCCTCCACTCCAGCTTGACCCGGGGATTGGCAATACGGCAGCCCCCGAGCGTTTCCCTCCAGGTAAAGATACGGCCCAGCCTGCCCGCATCGATCTCCTGCTTCATCCAGCGGACCGCCGGGATACCCCGGTAGCTGAAACCGATCATCTTCACCCGGTCCGTAACCTTCCCGTACCTTACTGCCTCCCTGCAGGCCTCCGCATTCGTACTGAGAGGCTTTTCACACAGAACATGCTTCCCCTTTTCCAGGGCGCGGATCACCAGCGGTACATGGGCATAATTCGGCGTGACAATGCTCACCGCATCCACCTGCTCCAGCAGCTCGTCAAAGCTTTTGCAGCTTCGGACATCCAGCCCCTTTTCCTTTGCCCACTGCTGCGTACGTCCCGGGACAATGTCATATAAGGCCACCAGTTCACAATCTTCGCTGCAGCGCCGGTAACCGCCCACATGGGCGTTTGCCATGCCCACCGTATAACCCGTCCCGGCAATGCCTACCCTGATTTTTCCCATGGATCAATCCCTCCTTTTCCTGTTTTGGCTCCTTGCGCCCGGTTCGGTCCCAGGCGCCCTCTCTTTCTATTTTTTCGTTTTCAGCAGCCGGAACATTTCCGTCTTATAGTTTTCCACGCCCGGCTGGTCAAACGGATCCACGCCCAGCAGTACGGAGGAACAGACGCAGACGATGAAGTAAAAATACATCAATTCCCCCAGGCTCCGCGCGTCCAATCCGTCCAGTTCCACGATCATACAGGGAACACCGCCCTCGCTATGTGCCTTGACGGTGGCCCGGTAGGCGCATTCGTTGATTTCGTGAAAGGTTCTTCCGTCCAGATAATCAAATCCGTCGTCCATCTGCGGCTCAGGGTCTACTTTCCTGTCACAGGGAGGCGTGGCGATATGGAGAAAAGTCTCGATCATCTGCCTCTTACCTTGCTGCAGGTACTGCCCCACCGAATGCAGATCCTCCGTAAAGGAACAGACTGCCGGGAAAAGCGCCGTATTTTGCTTCCCTTCGCTTTCCGCAAAAAGCTGCCGCCACCAACGGCCGAACGCTTCCAGCTGCGGTTCAAAGAAGGAAAGGACCTCGATCCCGTATCCCTTCTCCAGCAGCGCATTTCTTGTCACCGCATAGCTTTTTGCATCCTCCAGGAGTTCACCGCCGGCCAGGCAAGCCCGCTCGGCCTTCACAGCGCCTTGGATCAGCTCCCTGATATGAATGCCCGCCACCGCCACGGGAAGCAGCCCCACCGGCGTGAAAACGGAATACCGGCCTCCCACATCCTCCGGAAAAGGCAGATACCGGTATCCGTTCTCCTCACTGATCCGATGCAGCATCCCGTCCCCGACCGTCACCGTCGTGATGATGCGCCGCGCCGCCTCCTCTTTGGAATAACGGCTTTCCATATAATGCCGGAGCATACGGAAGGTAAGTCCCGGTTCCAAGGTCTGGAAGTTCTTGGCAATCACGTTCACGTAGACCGAACGTCCGTCTATGCGTTTGAGCAGCGTCTCATAATAGGATGCCGAAAGATTCAATGCCGCATACAGGATTTCCGGTCCGCCCGGCATCGCATCCTGCGGGCACAGCGCCTCGATGAGCGCACGCGCCCCCTGATTGGAGCCTCCAAGGCCCACCACCACAAAGACCTGCGCCTTTTCCCGGATCTCGCCGGCCAGCTCCTCAATCCGTGTGCACATGGCCTCGTCCGCCCAATCTTCCGGATGAAGCCAGCCGAGCATGCCGTCGGCATGCCCGCCGTTCTTAAGCTTTTCCAGTTCTGCCCGGTGTTTCTCTATGTATGTCTCATATTCCTGCGGGCTCAGATATGGTTTTGCATAATTTCTGTCCAGTCTCATACGGTCTCCCATTCGCCCGCTTAGGCAGGCTCAGCTTTCTCTTTTCTATTATTTTTTAAATTAATTAATTTATATGTTCATCTTAATCTCTTTTTTCTGTCCTGTCAATATCCTTTATGTAATTTGGCATTTTGTGAGATTTTATAACTTATAATTTGTGCATAATGTCTTTTCTTTCCGATCCAAATTATTTTTTTATTTTACAAAAAAAAGACGTCCGATTTATGATTTTCCTTCATAAACCGGACGCCCCGATTTCCTGTTGATTGAGCGAATTATTGTTTTCTAAGCTTGTGCTAAACGAACCTGCCGCGACCTGTGCGGCAGCACAGCGGGAAATCGCGAATGTGGTTTCTTATCTGCGGTTCGGATTCGGGCCGCCTGCGGCACAAATCCGGGTATGGGAAGCAGGAGGCCATTATAACCGGACCGTACGGTTTTCCTTTGCGGAAGTATACAGCCCCAGCACCAGTTCCAGCGTCTTTGTTGCATCCTGCGGATCCACGCATACCGGCTTCCCGGCGGCAAGGCGCCGGTAAAACTCCCGCACCTGCACGTCGTGGTAGGAACCCCAGTAGCCCTCCCCTGCATTGTCCTGTACCTGCGGCAGGATTTTATAGGGCGCCTGGCCGTCCAATTCGATTTCCATTTCCGTCTCCTTGAGCAGGCAGCGGCCTTTTTCCCCGCTTATTTCCACGCGGATCGGGCTGTTCTTTATATAATAATTGCAGGCATAAAAGGCATAGACTGCGCCGTTTTCAAAAGTAATGGCCGCATCCGCCTCGTCCTCCACCTCGATATTGGTCAGAATCCGGCGCGCGATATGTCCCTGGACACTGACGGCCTCACACCCCATTAAATACCGGACCAGGTCGATACTGTGGATTGCCTGGTCGATCACCACGCCCCCGCCCTCTTTTTCCCAGCTTCCCTTCCAATCGCATTCATAGTACGAAGGCGGACGATGCCAGGCAAGGCTGCTCCAGGCGCCGCGGATCGGCCCAAAGGCCCCTGCCTCTATCAGGCGCTTCGCCTCCTGCACGCCTTCGATATACCGATTCTGGAAGATGACTCCCAGCTGCCTGCTGCAGTCCCTGGCCGTACGGATCATCTCCTGTGCATCCTGCACGGAAAGCGCGATCGGCTTTTCCGTCAGAACATGGCATCCTGCCCTCAGGCACGCGACGGCCTGCTCCTTGTGCAGGAAATGAGGCGTACAGATATGCACCGCGTCCGGGTGTGCCGCCAACAGGTCCTCCAGTCTGTCGCTGAAACGGCATCCTTCAAAATGGGCGGCAAACGCCTGCGCCCGGCCGATCTCCTTATCCAGCGCGAAACAGACCTCCACAAGGTCGCTGCAATATTGAAAAGCCTTTAAATAGACCACCGAAATGCGCCCGCATCCGATGATACCCACACGAAATTTTTGCATATTTGGCTCCCATCTGCCGCCATCAGGCGGCTTTCCATTCAGGGGGATCAAAACCGTATTTTCTGTTAATATCCCTGCCGTCCCCTCCGCTACACTTACGCCTGCCTTCGTTCCTCCAGGACGAATTTCTTAATCACCAGTGCAGCCGCCCCTCTGGCCGCGCGAAATTTATTGAAAGGCACGAACTCGATGTTTACCTCTTCCACATTTTTGGAAAACAGATTCTTGCGCGTTACGTCGATCAAAAGCTTCTGGTTCTGAGCATTCTGCAGAATGCGTCCGTCCATGATCACTAACGGGGGGCTGATGAAATTGATGATATTGGCCAGGCCGATCCCGAGATAGGTAATCGCATCCTCCATAATCGTGCACACCACATGATCCCTGCTGTTCTGTGCCTGCAGGATCTCATCGATCTGCGGATCGGAAGGATCGGCGCATACCGCATTGAGCAGCGTGGGAACCTTCTCCCGCACCACCTGTCTGCAGCGCTCCCGGATCGCCTGTTCGCTGGATATCCCCTCCAGGCATCCCCGGTTTCCGCAGGTCGGGCAGACCGGCCCCTTCGGGACCACCACCATATGCCCCACTTCCCCTGCCCCCGTCATCTCACCCACATGCAGCCTGTTCCTGATCACCATCGGGCAGCCCAAACCGCGGGAAACGAGAAAATAAGCGAACGTCTCGGGCCGCAGCCTGTCGGCGCGCATTTCCTCCCCGATTGCGCAACAGCGGACGTTATTTTCCGTGACACAGACAAACCCCGTACGGGATTTCAGATCCTGGGCCACCGGCTTATCCTTCCACTTGTTAATCGCCCCGTATCTTAAGATTCCGCCGTCTTGATCCACAAACCCCGGAAAAGCGATACCCATCCCCGCTATCTTTTCACGCGGTATCCCCTCTTCTTCCAACAGCTCTTTTACATGGCGGGCCACGGCATCCATCGTTTCTTCATAATACTCGATCCGATCCTCATATTTCCGTTCGATCACCACGTTGCACCGGATATCCACCAGGCAGATGAGCATGCCATGATATCCGCACTCAATACCGATTGCATACTTCGCATCAGGAATAAAATCGATCAGGACCCGACGCCGGCCCAGTGTATGGCGGCCTTCCTGCGCCGGCGTATTCTCACATTCATATACCATCCCTTGTTGAATCAAATCAGCCACATTCGTCGTGATCGTGGGAGGCGTGAGCTGCAGCATTTCCGCAATTTCCGCCCTGCTGATCGGCCCCTGTTTATAGATGATTTCCTTGATCGATTCCTTATTTTGGTACTTGATCCGTTCCAGATTGTTTCCTGTGCGTGCCATAAGCCTCTCCCCGGTTTTCATATTTCCACTCATTCTACCGCCAGGCCGCCTTCCATTCAGAGGATTTTGTGCATACGGCAACACTTCCGTGTTATCTGGCACAAATCCCGGCCTGACGCCCGCGTCCGCCTTACTGCCTCAATAAAAGCGTCCGAAACGAAGCGCCAAGCTTCTCAGGCAGGGCCTTTTCATGGCAGAGAAATCCTGTATTATGTAAAATTATAGCGATTCTTACACTTTTTTACAAGTATGAAACGGCATTCCCGCTATAAATGCGGCTTCGGACGTTACCTTTCACACAGGATCCTTCATGCACAGGTGCACCGCCGCGGTGGTGAAGGTCTCCGGCAGGGCAAGGATGGCCGGATCGGTGCCCACATACTTGCGCATCGCGTCCGCAAGCGCTTCCTCCACCGTCGCCCTGGTCTTTAAGCCCATGCTGCGGGCGATCCCGGGTTCCCTTGCCCCCACGATATAGATGGCGCTGGTATGCTCCTCGGCCAAATGGCCGCAGCTCATCATGGAGAAGCCATGGAAGGGATGGAACGCGTTGGCAAAGCGGTATCTGCGGATATACTCCTCCTTCGTGGCAAAATATTCCCCGTAACGGTTCATATCCGGCAGGATGTTCATGGAATCGTGCTGGAACATTTCATAGAGTTCTTTCAGATAAGGCCAGCGTTCCTCATGGAACCAGCCGTCGCAGATACTCGTCACGATGAATACGCAGTGGTCTGCCAGCACGCGCTTGTGCCGGATGACCTGTGCGCTCAGCGCCTGCATCATCTGGATGGGATTGGTCCCCATCCCATCGCCGTAATGGAAATTGGTGGGCATGCCGAAGACCACCACGTCGTACTTTTTCTCCGCCCAGTGTACATAGGTACGCCTGTCCGCCGTCTTCCAGCTGATGGGCTGCATTTCCTTAGCCCAGCCGGAATTGATCTCGATCTGGCGGCTCTTCGTATCCAGCACCGCGTCGCAGCAGAAGAATTTTTTCCCCATTTTCTCTTCCATCAGCATGCCCTGCTGGTCGAATTTATTCCGCATTTCGCTGTGCGTCGAGACAGGGACGAAATCCTGCCTGTGCATAACCTGCGGGACATGATGGGCGCCGATGCTTCTCCAATGGCTGATACCCGTGGCGCAGTGCTTGTATCCGCCGGAATATCCGCCATAGGGGTTGCCCTGCGTATGCCCGATCAGGACAGCCAAGTCCGCATCATAGACATACTTATTCATGATCACATGGTCCCCCTGCTGGGTATAGCCCAGATCCACCAGGTGGTCATAGTCCTCGCTGTCATGGCTGGTAATCTGCCCGGAGGGATAGAACTCCGAAAACAGGGCATCCCCCAGGATCGTCCTCATTTCCGGCACGGTCGCCCGGGGATGCAGGCCGTTGGAAAACAAAAGGAGGATATCCTTTTTCTCCACGCCGGCATCATATAATTCGTCCAGGCATGCCCGGATTGCCACCTTCCGATGGCTCGTGGGCTGATTGCCCCCCTTTACGATATCCGGGATCACGAATACCACCGTACTGCCCTTTTGTGCAAGCTCCCTCAGCGGCGGCATCCCGACGGGATTCCGGATGCTTTCCAGCGTTGCGGCATACAGGCTCTCCCAGTCCTGGGGCAGGCATGCCGGATCCGGCACCGTCCTGCCCGGTATAAAGATATCCGTAGAATCCGGCAGCTGCGCGCTTAAAAATCCGTGCCCGTATTCAAATTGCAGTTTCATGTCCACACCTTTCTGCCCGCTCCGGCGGGCGGATATGCACGACGACAAACGGCGGTCAAACCGTTTGCCGCCCCCGTCACTCCAGATACAGACGGATAATCTCCAGGTATTCCTCCGGGTAAAATCCGATTTCTCCGGTAAACCTCGTGAGGGCGATCAGGCCGCCGTCAATCTCCGGGATGGCTGCCAGCATAGCGGCATTTTCAGCCTTCAGCCCCCCGCCGTACACCACGTCCATGCCGCCGGTATATTCCTTAATAAACCGGGCTATTTGGGCGATATAAGACGGCCCGGCCGGTTTTTTCCCGGGCCCGATGCTCCAGATCGGCTCGTAGGCGATCACAACGCCGTCCTTCTCAACATCCGCAAGCCCGGTTTCCAGTTGGTCGGCCAGCACCTCCTGCCAGGCTTCCTGCTCTTCGCTTTTTTCTCCAATACAGTACAGGACGTAAAGCCCCGCTGCCTGCGCCGCCCTGATCTGTGCGTTCAGGATACGGGATACCGCATGGGATGCCGTCCTGCCGACGACACCGGCTTCCGCCAGGATTCCAAGCTTATCGGCCCGTTCCTCGCAGTGGCCGATCAGGACGCTTTCACAGCCGAGCTCAACGGCTGCATTGGCCGTGCGGCCGGCTGTAAACGCTCCGAAGTTCCCTCCCACGGCGGTATCCTCCCTGTAGACGCTCTGGCATCCCAGCCGTATGGGACTGTCCGGCTTCCTGGCGGACGCCGCCCCCAGCAGATGCGCTTCCGGCAGATACATGACGAATTCCGTCTGTTCCCTGTCGTAGGACGCCAGCGCATCCTGCGTTTCGGACACGATCGTTTTCCCCCATTCGGCCATGGGCGCAAGCCGGTTAACGCCGCCGTGCTGTGTACCGATATCAAACCGTTTAAGATTCAAATAAATATGTTTCATGTTTATACCCATGCCTTTCCCGTTTTGGGTCTTCCCAAAACGGGAATAGGCCCAAATCCGTATGATTGAAAATTTTAATCTTGCTCCCATCTGCGCGATTTGGCGCGCACACAAATCAAAAAGGCTGAGGGCGCTTTTCTTACAGCCTTTATCCCTTCCGGAAGCTGATAAATTCGGGCAGATCCCCCACCAGAGGGCGGCACCACTGCCTGAAGGCCTCCGTTACCCCGTTCCCGGCTTCGTTGATAAATTCGTCCGGCATCGTCTTTTCGGTCAGCATCACCTGTTCCAGCGGTATGAGGGTGGGACGTACGGCATAGGTTTCCCCGGGCAGCCGTTCCAGCCCCACCATAACGCCCGTACGGCCGTCGGCGGCTGCCCTTACGGCCTCCCTTCCGACCAGCACCGCCTCCTCCCGGTCCACGCTGCTCTGCCAGGCTATAGAAGCCCTTCCCAGGATTCCTGGTTTTTCCGATCTCGCCTTATATCCCAGCCTTTGGATGATGAGGTTCGCCAGATGTGCGCTTACATCGCCGAAATAGGTGGCGCGCCCCACCTTCATGACCGGCTCCACGATCGGATTCCCGTCCGCATCGTGAAGCCCTTCGCTCGCCACCACCACCCCGGCCCCCTTGTCCGAAACGATCCTGCGCACGTCCTCGATAAACCTTTCCTCGTCAAATACCCGCTCCGGTAAGTAGATCAGATCCGGCCCTCCGGTACCGCATTCTCCGGCCAGGGCGCTGGCGGCCGCCACCCAGCCGGCGCTTCGGCCCATCGCTTCCACCACGGACACATGGATGGGCAGCCCTTTCACATCGCAGCATACCTCCGCCACGCTGGCCGCCATATACCTGGCCGTGCTTCCGTATCCCGGCGCATGGTCCGTAACCGCAATATCGTTATCCATGGTTTTCGGGATTCCTATGACGCGAACGTCTGACCCGATTTTCTGGCACGCTTCATCGATCTTTCCGCAGGCGTCCATACTGCCGTTTCCTCCGTTGAAGCATACCGTACCGATTTCATGTTCCACGATACTTCCGGCAATCGCCGCATATTCCTTTTGCGAAAGCTGATCGCGGCTGGTGCCGATGGCGGAAGACGGGCTGTTCAAAAGAAGCCCCAGCTGTCTTTCTTCCACCTCTCTCAAATCGATGAACGCCCCCCGGGCCGCTGCAAGGCTGCCTCCCAGCGCTCCATAAATATGCCCGATCCCTTCCTGCCTCTTCGCTTCCTGCACTGCACCATACAAAGACGCATTCATTACCGCCGTCGGGGCGCCACCATGGATAATCAGAAGATTTTTCTTTTTCATCCGTTTACCTCCGGTTATGCACACATCCTTTTTTAACAGGATATTTTATTAATTAATTTAAATAAATTATATCATCCCCTATTCCAAAACACAACAGAAAAAATGCCGAAAAATTTTCTTATCTTCCGGTCATTTTGCTTTCCTGATTCTGTTGATGTACCATCGTCGAAGAAAGGGAAATAAAGAACTGCTCTGATTTGCCTGCACGCCGAAGCGCGCAGATCGGGAAGAAATATCCGCTGCGCCCTCCGGACAAACGCACGGACGGCCCTGAGGCCTCAGGGCCGTCCGTGCGTTTGTCCCGGCCGCGTCATGCTTTTACCGGCAGATATCATAGATAAATTCCGCGCACTTATCCATCGCCTCATAGGCGGTCTTAAAAGGGGACATCTGAAACACATGCCACATCCCCTCATATACATCCAGCTTCACCGACACGTTGGCCCTGATCAGCTTCTTATGCAGCTTCGTGGAGTCGCTGAGCAGAATTTCGTTATTCCCCACCTGGATATAGGTGGGAGGGAGGCCGGTCAAATCGGCAAACAGCGGCGAAAGGAACGGATCGCGGTAATCCTGTCCCGCCGCATAGTTTTCCGTCATTTCCTTGAGATATCCCTCATCCAGCACGGGATCCACCTCCGCCCTGCTTTCATGGGATTTTCCGGAGGCTGTCAGATCCGTCCAGGGTGACAGAAGCACCATTCCCCGGGGCAGGATCCGCCCCTCCTCCTTCAGCTTCAGCACCAGCGACAACGCCAGGTTTCCCCCGGCGGAATCCCCTGCCAGGATCACGTCCCTGGCCCCGTATCCCAGGAGCATCAGGTAATTCCAGGCCCGCATGGCATCCTCCGGCGCCGCCGGGTAGGGATGCTCCGGCGCCAGACGATAATCATAACAAAACACATCCATGGACGTGGAAGCGGCCAGTTTCGTGGTCAACGTCCTGGCATAGATACAGCTTCCCGTGGAATATCCTCCGCCGTGGCAGTAAAGAATTACATATTTTTTCATATGGGCCCGGTTCACGCGGATCCATTCGCAATGCATCCCTTCCACGTCCACATTCATAATCTCCATATCCCTGCCGTTTCCCAGCAGGGCGCCGAAATGATCCTGGGACTGGCGATGCTTCTCAATGTCCGCATTTTCCACAACGCTGTGCACCCGCTTAATCAGTTTCATCAGGTTCTGATTCTGTTCCTGCGCCCACTCTTCCTTTGCAGGCCCCTTTGTCTTTGTAAAAAGCGCCATATGCCCTTCCTCTCCCTCTCCGCCCGGTTTTGCCTGTTTTGCGGATATTATAGCGCATCCCCGAGGCGGAAGCAAGCTCCGGCGAACCTATCTGCGCCAAACGCACGAACGGCCCTGGCTCCCCCTGCCGTGTCCAAGCCGGTAGGGGGATGCAGGGCCGTCCGTGCGTTTGGCGGTAACAGTACAGCCACCCCGCAGGCTCCCGGACGCCGGGGCGCACAGGGAAGGATCCTGCCGGAAGCCATCTGCCGCTTTGGTGCTGCTTCTTAAGCCGATGGGATCGGCTTCCTTGCGAATGCGGCG
>JAETRI010000123.1 GCA_021770245.1 Lachnospiraceae bacterium | reverse complement strand
AAAAACGCCGGCACTTAGCGAGCACGCCCTTTGCGAGCTTAGTACCGCTGCGTTTTTGGCTGAGCGAAAGCGGGTCCCCGATGGATCATCACGCGCCGCGGGGACGGGCTGCGGTGGCTCAAGGGCCGCAGGGACGGGCCGGCGTTGGCCGTGGACGGTTTGAGCAGGCAAGCCGCCCATGCATTCGCTCCAAACTGCCTTTCTACAGCAGCGACCCGATCTGGAATACCGCCACGCTCACCAGCCAGGCCAGCCCGATCTGAAATGCCAGCATGGCTCCCGTAAATTTCCAGGAACGGCTTTCCTTTCTGATCGTGGCGATGGTGGCCACGCAGGGCACATACAGCAGGCAGAACAGCATCAGGCAGAAAGCGTTCAGGCTTCCGAAAGAGGGGTCAAACCGCCTGATGTTGGCGATAATGGTTTCCATGCCGGCCGCAGAATTCACGTTGGAGACGCCGAAGAGCACGGAAAAGGAGGATACCACCACCTCTTTTGCGGAGATCCCGGAGATCAGGGCCACGGCGATCTGCCAAAGCCCCAGACCCGCAGGCTTCAATACGGGCACCAGCAGCCTCCCCAGCGCCGCTCCGAAGCTTTCCGAAGGGTCCGCCACCATTCCCTCCATTCCGAAGTTCAGGATGAACCAGATAAGGATGGATGCGATAAAGATGGTGGTTCCCGCTTTGGTTAAGTAATCCTTTAATTTATTCCATACATACACCCGTATGGTCCTGGGGTTGGGCCGCTTGTACTCCGGCAGTTCAATCAGCAGGGACTGGTTGGATTTCCCTTTTTCCAGCATATTCTGAACCTTAGCCACCAGAATCGCCACTGCCATACCGATCACGTACATGGAAAAGGCAGCCAGCATGGAGGTATCGGGAAAAAACATTTCCGAAAACAATACGTAGACCGGCAGCCTGGCCGAACAGGACATAAAGGGCGTAACCAGCATGGTGCGCCGCCTGTCGTGCTCCGTTTCCAGGGCCCGGGTGGCCATGATAGCCGGAACCGTGCAGCCAAAGCCCAGTACCATGGGCAGAAATGCCTTTCCGGACAGTCCCACCCGTCCCATGATTCCGTCCATCACATAGGCCACGCGCGCCATGTATCCGCTGTCTTCCAGGACGGCCAGGGCCAGGAACAGGATAAAAATATTCGGAATAAAGGTCAAAATTCCTCCCACCCCCGCGATAATACCGTCCACCACCAGAGAAATCATCCAGTCCGCCGTATGAACCGAAGTCAGGCCGGAACGGACAGCTTCGGAAAATACGGACAGGCCGTATTCCAGACCGCCTTTCAGAAAATCTCCCACCGCAAAGGTTAAGAAAAATACACAGGCCATAATACACAGAAATACCGGGACTCCCCAAACGGGATGGGTCAAAAGGCGGTCGATCCGATCCGTGCTGGCGGCTTTTTTATCCTTATAAAAAAGGATCTCTTTTACAATCGTTTCGATGTATTCGTACTTTTTCTCCGTAATTTCCTTTTCGTAGCTTCTCTCAACCACCCCTTCCACTTCCAGAGGATGGTCCTTCTTCACGTCCCGGTCGTCCTCCAGCAACTTGATGGCGTGCCAACGGAGGGAGGAATGGTCCGGATACTGTGTTTTCATCCGTTCTTCCAAAACGGAAATCTTCTGCTCCAGGTCTTCCCCATAGTTCAAAATATCCTTTTTGGGCCCCTCCTCATAATGGTGTACCACCGCATGCATCAGGATATCCAGCCCGGTGCGTTTTGCCGCGGATACCGGCACCACCGGAATCTCCCCCAGCATTTCAGGCAGCCTGTGCATGTCGATCTCCAGGCCCCGTTCCTTCACGATGTCCATCATATTTAAGGCCAGGATCACCGGCTTCCCCAGTTCCAGCAGCTGCAGGGTCAGATAAAGGTTGCGTTCCAGGGAGGAAGCGTCCACCACGTTAACGATCACTTCGATATCGTCGTCCAGCACACAGCCTCTTGTGACCTGCTCTTCTATCGTGTAGCAGGTCAGGGAATAAATACCGGGCGTATCCACCAGCTTCAGTTCATAACCCTCGTATTGAATATTTCCCTCATACTTTTCCACCGTTACGCCGGGCCAGTTCGCCACCTTCAGCTTCGACCCCGTAACCGCATTAAAAAGGGTGGTTTTCCCGCAGTTTGGATTCCCCACAAAAGCAACATGGATATGATTGTCACGCCTGTCCATTTTCTTCCGCCTCCCTCACCGTAATCGCAGAGGTGATATGCCTCCCCATGGCAAGCCTGGTCCCTCTCACAGAAACGATCAGGGAACCGCTCTTTTTTCGGTTCAGCAGTTTCAATCCGGTCCCCTCTATCAGTCCAAGGGCCTGAAGCCTTCTCTCAATTTCCTCTTCCATCTGCATGCCTTCCACAAGGTACCTTTTTCCGACCTGTCCTTCGTAAAGTGTCATGGCGTCTGCCTTTCTTTGTCGTATGCCAAGATTCTTCGTCGATTAGGATTATATTCTGATCCGGCCCTGTTGTCAACGGGCGGAGACAGCCCGGCGGATTCGGGGAACACAGGGCAGACCATCCACATAATATACTATTAAAAAAACCCGCAATTTATGAGAGGAGTTTTATGCAGGATATCAACTTTGACAATCGCATCGAACAATTCCCCATCGCGATGGCTTATGTCCCCTGGCAGCGTATGGCCAATATCTATGAGGATCTGGAAAAAGCCTACCGGTGCGGTACGATTTTCCCGGAGCTGAATAAACCCTTTACAGGAAGGAGATGCGTAAAATGAGCTGCTGTCAGAATATCCCCTCCTGCACGGATCCCGAGCAGGAACGCAGTCTGATGAACATCGGCATGGTGAGTTTTGTTATCTTCGAGCTCACCGAGTATCTGGATACCCACCCCTACGACAGGGATGCCCTGAACTATTTCAATTATTACAACCGGATGCTGAACAAAATGTCCGAGGAATTCTCTGCCAACTATTTTCCTCTGAACCTGGCAACTGCTGACTCGTGCAACAAAGAGTGGAAATGGGGCCTGGCGCCTCTTCCCTGGGAAAGGGTGTGACGTATCAATGTGGAATTATGAAAAAAGACTTCAATTTCCTGTAAGCATCAAAGAGCCTAACGCAAAACTGGCCCAGTTCATCATCTCTCAATACGGCGGGCCCGACGGAGAACTGTCCGCCTCCATGCGGTATCTCTCCCAGCGGTATACCATGCCTTACCGCGAAGTGGCGGGGCTGCTGACGGATATCGGTAGTGAAGCCTCAGAAATGGTGCTTTCTGAGGCTTCCGTCTTTTGGGGAGATCCACTCCGTGGATCTCCTGCGTTTACTAAAGCCCCCGTAACGCCTTTTGCTGCCGTAAAGCTCCACTTATGCGGCAGCATTTTCAAATAAACATCTATGTTATTTTTATCGTCCACTACCATCTTGTCGAGTATCCGGGTGTAGTATTCGTCTTCGTACCGGATACCGTTAATCAGCTCAAGGATGGCGTTTTTTATATCTGCCATCCGTTCCTGCTGTTTTAGTATCGTTGTCTGCTGTTGCCGGGCTGCCTCCATTGTAGACTTTAGCTTTTCAATATCCTCGTCATATTTGGCTCTTAGAGCAGTAAACTCGCTTTTGTCAATGTCGCCGCTTGTGTAGAGGTCTATAAGACCTGTTCGCTTTTTCCCCACTTCTTCGATTTTCTCCGATATGGCACTTGTGCTTGTTCCTATTAAATCTATCTGCAAACATAAGGCAATCGTTTGGGTGAGATTATCGACAATTTTCTGGCGGTTGATTTTCAGCTCCTTACAAACAAGATACAATAAATAAATTGCATCCTCATTGCGGATACTCTCGCCAGTACAGCCCACTCGATTGCCCGCCTTGTCGATATGCGGTCTGCCGCTGCGTACCGCTTCATAGCACCGCCACGCCTTGTATCTACTCCCGTCTTTGCGTGTCTTATATCGGGCGACATAACTCGCTCCGCATCGGCCGCATTTGATTTTCCCAGAAAACGGATAGCGGTTACTGTGTTTTGCTTTTCCTTCCTGCGAAAGCGATTTTGCATCCAAAATACGGTTTGCCTTATTGAAAAGCTCACGGGAGATAATCGGCTCGTGATGGTCTTTGATAATGACAAATTCCTCCTGCCCGAGGTTAATCTTCTTTTCGTGAGATAAGAAGTCTGGCGTATAGGTTTTCTTCTGCACTAAATCGCCGCAGTATTTTTCGTTGCGGATAATACGTAAGATTACGGTGTTCTGCCATTCCTTTACACGGCAGGGCAAAATGCCTTCCTCCCGAAGCTCACGGGCGATAACATGAGTACCTTTTCCTTCGTCCACAAACTTATGGAAGATAAGGCGGACGATTTCCGCCCCCTCCTTGTTGATCGTCATTTTCCCGTCTTTTACATCATAGCCGAGCATACTGCGTCCGAACACAACGCCTTGCTCCATCCGGCGTTTCTGTCCCCATTTGACACGCTCGGAAGTCTTACGGCTTTCCTCCTGTGCGATAGAAGACATAATGGCAAGGCGAAGCTCCGCATCGCCGTCCAATGTGTTGATGTTGTCGTTTAAAAAGATAACGCCGACACCGTGCCTTTTGAGGTCACGGGTATAGAATATACTATCAAGGGTATTTCTCGCAAAACGGGAAATCTCCTTTGTAATAATCAAATCAAAATCGCCGTTTTTTGCGCACTCAATCATACGGTTAAATTCTTTTCGCTTCTTCGTGTTCGTTCCGGAAATGCCCTCATCGGCAAATATCGCATAAAGCTCCCAATCGGGATTACGCTCAATATATTGGCGGAAATATCGCTGCTGGCTTTCAAAAGAATTAGCTTGGTCTTCATTGTCCGTGGATACACGGCAATAGGCGGCAACTCTTTTTTTCGTTTCCTGCATTTTTCTCTCATGGTTTAAGAGTTCATATCGTAATGCCGGCATAAAAGCCTCTCCTTTCCTTTCTAAATGTAAATAGGCAATTGCGAAACGCCAGAACCCGCATAAATACGGGATTCTTTTTGGTACAAAATAAAACATCTCCTCAATGGTTTATGGTAAAATAGAATTGTCCAGAAACTATCAGCCAAT
>JAETRI010000025.1 GCA_021770245.1 Lachnospiraceae bacterium | reverse complement strand
CCTCCTCTCTTTTATGGGTGTGCGAAGAAATAGTTTGTTTTGTCACTTCTATTATCCCGCATTTTCCCATAAAATGGGAGGTTTTTTTGCGAAAAATTTTTAAGCGTCAGAGCTGGTTAAATATATGGTCTGCCAATCGAAACGATTTCTATGGGATACGCCGCCGGCAGATTTCCGAAAGGCAGGCCGGTAAAAGGGAGAAGGAACGGCCGGACCGTTATGGAAATGCGGGAGGGAGGGGGCGGAAATGGCTGTAAACATCAAAGCAATGGGGAAAAGGATTAAATCTGCCCGCCGGCGCGCGTCCATGTCGCAGGAGCATTTGGCAGAACTGGTGAATCTGAGCACCGTGCATATCAGCAATATGGAATCCGGAAGCGGTACCCCCAGCCTGAATACGCTGGTGAATATCGCCAATGTGCTGGATGTATCCACGGACGATATCCTATGCGACAGCATATTATGCGCCAAACCGGCTTTTGAGAAGGAAATCCTGGAAACCACGAAGGATTGCAACGATTATGAGATCCGCGTCCTTTCCTATATGATAAAGGCGGCAAAAGCCGCTCTGCGGGAGGATCAGGACTTCCGGCAGAAGATGAAAGAATATGAGGAACTGAAGAAGGGTTCCGGGAGAAAAGGTTAGGGGCTGCGGCCGGACATCCCACGGAAACGGCCGGGGCGCGGACGGGCTGCCGGGAGACGTGCAGGAGGCCCGGCCCGTCTGTCACCACACAAACGGAATTATTTTATATTTCACTTTCCTTTTGTAGCCGGCATACCCTTCCAATCCCTTTTCCAGCACCGCTTCTTCGTTCCTGATCCTCGCTGCGATAATGACGGGATATGCGAGGAAAACGGCAAAAGAAAGAACGGAACCGAGCACCAAAGGCATGGAAAGGAACAGTAATAACGTTACGCCATACATCGGGTGGCGGACAATACCATATAGGCCTGTATCGATTACCTTCTGCCCCTGCTGAACTTCTACGGTTCTTGACAAGTAGGTATTTTCTCTTAACACCTCTGCATAAAGCAAATAAGAAAGCAGAAAACACGCGGCAGCCGCCCATGAGATCGAATCAGGCAGCATAATCCATTGAAAACGAAAGCTTAATCCCGCGATGACAAATCCGCAGACAAACATCAAACCGCTGAACTTGATTACGAGACTCTGCTTTGTCTGCTGCTCTTTGGCATTTAAACGTTTTTTTAATAATTCCGGATTTTTGAACATCAATACGATTCCGGCAGAGAACATGGGAATAAACAGGATCCCCATGAGCAGCCAGGCGTTCCGATAACGCAGGGTTCCCGCAGGCAGAAAGAGGAGAACCCCTACGGCGGCCACACCCAATAGGAATTTCGATACGGCTTGACACAACAATTCTTTTGTCATTTTTCTCCTCCTGCGCATCTCAGGCCCTGCTTGCGATACTGCCGTCAATAAAGAATCTGAAACGAAGTTTCAAACCATCAGGCTTATTTTTCAATCTGTTTTTGAAGGCAGACTCATGAGATCCGGGCCTGTCTGAGCGTTCCAAGCGGACGTTACCTTTCTGATATCTGCCGGGCCAGGTTTTCAATCAGCCGATTCACGATCTCAGGCCTATCCGTGTTCGAATTATGCCCGGCATCCTTGATCCATTCGAGGGGGATATTCGTGTTTTTATGCCAGGCCTTATTATATCGGATACACGAACCGGCACGATCCCTTTCGCCGCAGATCAATAAGGCGGGACACTTTATTTCATAGGGCAGATCCTTTTCCATTGCCTCTGCGAGGATCCGAAAGCCGTGGCCCACTATTTGGGAATATCGTTTCTTATTGCCTTCATATACCTCCATGATCCGGCGCATCAGGCTTCTGCCGTATTCCGATACGGCGACGCCGTTTGAACCGGACTTCAGGAGAGATTTCCAAGGGTAATAATAATAAACGGCTTCCATCCTTTTCAGGAGCCAGATCTCGACTCCCGTCACATACCTTCTCTGCAGCGGAGCGGAGTCGATGGAGACAAACCCTTTTAACTTATCGGGATAGAGCTGGGCATAAGCCTGCCCCACATAGCCGCCCATGGACTGCCCCACGATTACGGGCTTTGTCACTTTTTCACGGTCGAGAATCCCGTTGAGCCATTCCGCCTTATCCGCCAAATCGAAATCAAAGGAAAACGGCCAAGAAGCGGCATGCGCCGGAGCGTCCCATACAAGGACATTATGCTTATCCCGAAAGAATTCGATCTGCCTGTCAAACAATCTGTGATCGGCGGTCAGCCCCGGCAGAAAAACCAATGTGACGGCGTCCGGATCCGTGATGCGGGACCAATAGTGGATGGCACCGCATCGGGTTTCGTATGTTTTTTCCGTCATTGTAATCTCCATCGCACTAATCCTCCATGCCGCGTCTTTTGCGGCACCGCGATGAGAAATCGCGGATGCGATTTCTCATCTGCGATTCGATTTGGGCCGCCTGCGGCACAAATTGGGATTGAAAAATAAGCCATCGGGCTTATTTTTCAATCTAACCCTCCATGCCGCGTCCTTTGCGGCAGCACATCTGCGATCTACCGGTCTCCTTTTTTGATTATAAAATAGTTCTTTGCCATTTACAACGGCATCTTGTGATTTCCCTGAGGCCAACCGCATGAACGTCCCTGCCCGGCTCCGGCAGAACGAGGTGACCCATCGGGGACCCGCTTTCGCTCAGCCAAAAACGCAGCGGTACTAAGCTCGCCAAGGACGGGCTCGCTAAGTGCCGGCGTTTTTGGATGGTCCCCTCTGCGGTCACCTCGTTCTGCCGGAGCCGGGCAGGGACGTTCATGCGGTTGGCCTGGGAATTTTTCCGGGTTTGTCCGCAGCCGGATTGAAAGTAAGGGATAGGTGTAGTATAATCAAAACGGACCGCGAAAGGTCCGCAGACGGGTATGAGCTTGAAACTGCGTTTCAACCTCCCCTGATTTGAGAGTGCGCTATCGCGCGCAGACGGGATCAAACCATGATATTATCGGATAAAGGCATCAGAAAGAGAATGGAAGAAGGAAAGCTGGGGATCTCCCCGCTTACACAGGAGCAGATCCAGTCCGCGAGCGTGGACATCCGCCTGGGAAACACTTTCAGCGTGGTGGAGGATATTTCCTCCGGGATCCTCTCCATGGAGAGGGAGATCGGTTATAAGACGATCCAAACGGATACCTATATCCTGCTTCCCGGCCAGTTTGTGCTGGCTACCACCATGGAATATTTCAGCCTGCCGGATGACCTGACTGCCTTTGTGGAAGGCAGGAGTTCCCTGGGGAGGCTGGGCCTGTTCATTCAGAATGCGGGATGGGTGGATCCGGGCTTTCGGGGAGAGATTACGTTGGAGCTGTTCAACGCAAACCGCTGCGCCATAGAGCTGAAAGCGGGCAGGCGGGTGGGCCAGCTGGTATTTGCCGAGATGGACGGTGCGGCGGAGAAGCCTTACCGGGGCAAATATCAGGGGCAGCGCGGTGCGACGGGCTCTAAGGTGTATCAGGATTGGGAAATCGGTGCGGACAAGAGCCGTCTTTGAGAGCGGTTCGGGAGGGACATGAGGAGATGGGAAAAGATTGAAAATTAAAATTTTCAATCTTACGGATTTGGGCCTATTCCCGTTTTGGGAAGACCCAAAACGGGAAAGGCAAGGGTATAAAAATGAGGAAAGCATGTCCGCTTTTTTTACATATGGGGACGAGCGGCCGCAAAACGGGCGCAGGGGCCTGCCGGCTGCTGGCCGTTTTGCTGGCGTCCGCGTTTCTGGCGGGCTGCGCGGCGGCCGCACGGCAGGAGGGCGAAGGAGCGGCTTCGCAGCAGGTATATCAGGACGGTTCAATGGGGCAGGATGAGACGCCGGAGGAAGGCGGGCCTTCGCAGGGCGCACAGTCGGCGGGGAGCGGAACCGGGCAGGAGGATGCCGGGGAGAAGAAAGACGGCGGGACTGCGGGTTTTTTTAATTTTGACCGGGGGAGTATCTCCCTGGAGGAAGCGCTTTCCTATCTGGATCAGGAGGAGATCCGCTACGCGGGATATTATAACGTTTCGGGGGAACGGCTGGATCTGACGCTGGAGGACGGTACGGCGCTGCTGTTTCTGCAGGTGAAGGATGATTACGGAAATCCGCTGGACCGGTATGAGCTGATGATGTGCGGGGACGAATTGGATCCCAACGGCTTTCAGGAGAATTATATGTGCTGTTTCGACGTGATCGCGGACGAGCCTTACTATCCGGATCTGTCGGCAGAGCTGGTGGACGAGGAAACATTGTGGGGGATGAACCAGACGGATCTGGCCATCGTGCGCAACCAAATTTATGCCGTACGCGGCAGACGGTTTTCGGATCCCTTCCTGGATGCGGTTTTCCGCCTGAAGAACTGGTACGAGCCCAAGTACGATGCGGCGGAGTTTGATGCAAGAAACGATACGCTCGGCGAAACGGAGCAGGCCAACTTAAGCAAGGTACTGGAAACCGAAGAAATCATGAATTACCGCAGCAAAGGCGGCGAAAGCTTCCGGTCTGCCCGCGCCCTGCTGTCCGGTTCCTGGGTGGATCTGGACGGCGACGGCAGCAGGGAGCAGATCGTCTATACCTGTGAGGAGCAGGAGGAAGAGGTCTGGGCGATGGACCTGCGGATTTTCCCGGAGACCTCCGGGGAAGCGTCTGCCGGTATACGGGCGGAGGAAATAAACCTGCGTCCCCGCTGCTATCTGATCTCCATGGACGGGACGCAGTGGCAGATCGTGCTGGCTTCGGACGGGCCCAGCTCGGATTACAGCTGTGATTTTTACGGGTATGAACGGGGGGATATCGTAGAACAGGGGCGGATCTGTTCCTATCCGGAGGGATTGGAGGCGCTGCCGGATCGGATCGCCGCGCCTGTGGAACAGTCCCATTTCCAGTGTCAGCCCCTGGAGATGGAATATATGCTAAGGGACGGGAAACTGTGCCGGATAGAGAAGGATTCCTATGAATATGCGGGCAATACTGCCGTCGCGCTGGTGCGCATCCCCTTGCTGACGGAGCGTGCAGGGGCGGAAACGGGCCCGGTGCTGGAGCCGGGCGACCGGGTGGTGGTCCGCGCCGGCGACCTGTCGGAGTGGGTCCTTTTGGAAAAAGAGGCCACGGGGGAGAGCGGCTGGCTGAACGTGGAGGAGAACGAATGCCGCCTGCCGGACGGAACCGGCGGCTTTTCCTGGGACTGGTTTGAAGGGCTCCCCTTTTACGGATGAGGGCGCGGCATGTCCGTTAGCGGGTATAGGGAGGATTCGGATGGCCAGAACGGTGAAAATGACGGAGGGGAATATCCCCGCGCAGCTGGCAGTTTATGCGATGCCGTTGATTTTAGGGAATCTTTTCCAGCTCACCTACAATGTGGTGGATTCCATGATCGTGGGCCGTTTCATCGGAAAGGATATGCTGGCCGCGGTGGGCACGGCCGGGCCGGTGATGAGTATTTTCATACTGGGGACTTCCGGAATCAGCATGGGGGCTTCGGTGCTGATGAGCCGTTTTTTCGGAGCGGGGGAAGAGGAGCTCCTCCGAAAAGAGGTGGCCACGGTGTCGGTGTTCGGAGCCTGGTTTTCTTTTATTCTCACGGGAGCGGGGATCCTGGGGGCGCGTCCCCTGCTTTGCAGCCTGCAGGTGCCGGAAGAGATCCTGGGGAGCGCCGTGATCTATCTGCGGCTGATTTTCCTGGGGATGCCCTTTACCTATTTTTATAATACCTTCTCCTCCGCCCTGAAAAGCGTGGGGGATTCGGTGACGCCTTTGATTTTCCTGGTGGCCGCATCCGTCCTCAATGGGGTATCGGATCTGATCCTTATAGGCGGCCTGCATTTCGGCATCGTGTGTTCGGCATTGACCACGGTGGCGGCCCAGGCTCTTTCTGCCGCCCTGTGTATCCGATATATCTGGAAAAGGGTTCCCCTGCTGCGGCCCGGGGCGAAGGAGTTTCGTATGGACGGCGCCCTTCTGAAAAAGACCCTGGGATACGGGGGCGTGACCGCGCTGCAGCAGGCCTGTCAGCCTGTCGGGAACCTGTTGATCCAGGGGGCGGTGAACGCCATGGGCGTGGATGTGATGGCGGCTTTCAATGCGGCGGCCAGGATCGACGATTATGCCCTGGTGCCGGAGCGCAATATTTCCAATGCCATGTCTACTTTCACCGCCCAGAATAACGGTGCGGGCAACACGAAGCGGATCCGGGAGGGACTGCGCACGGGGCTTTTGCTGGAGCTGGCCTACGGCTTCGGTATCTCTTTGGTCGTATATGCGGCAAAAGAGGTTCTTATCGGGCTGTTTGTGGATCGGGAGGCGGCGGAAGTCCTCAGGGAGGGTGGCAGATACCTGGGGCTGATGGCTTTCTTTTATTTTCTTCCCGGTTTGACGAACGGTATCCAGGGATATTTCCGGGGAATGGGCATGATGAAAATGACTCTGGCGGGAACGGCCCTGCAGACCGGTTTTCGGGTGCTGTTCGTCTACCTCCTGTCCGGGAGGATGGGGATCCGAAGCTTTCCGGTATCCTGCTGCGTTGGCTGGTGTGCGATGCTGCTTTTGGACGGTGTCTGTTACTATCGCCTGAATTACGGAAGGAACCGGAGCGCTCCTGCGTGAGAACGGGCGTATTTTACGGATTCGGATACTTTGCCGGTAAAATGGTACATAATAGAAAAAGAAAAGCGAGGAGGATGTAATGATGAAAAGTGCGGTATTTTACGGAAAGCATGATCTGCGCGTGGAGGAAGCGCCGAAGCCCCAGGTGGGTCCTTCGGACGTCCTGATCCGGGTGAAGGCCTGCGGCGTCTGCGGCACGGACGTACACATCTATGAGGGGGATCAGGGCGCGGCGGACGTGACGCCGCCCACCATCCTTGGCCACGAATTTTCGGGGATCGTGGAGGAAGTGGGATGTGAGGTGGATGCCTACCGGCCGGGCGACCGGGTCTGCGTGGACCCCAACTGTTACTGCGGCGCATGTGATCCCTGCAGGAAGGGTATGGCCCATTATTGTGAACATATGATCGGATACGGAACCACGGTAAACGGCGGTTTCGCGGAGTATTGCGCGGTGAATGTGCGTCAGGTGTACCGTCTGGGAGAGAACACCTCCTTTGAGCAGGGAGCCATGACGGAGCCGGTGGCATGCTGCCTGCACGGGATCGATATGTGCGAGATCCGGCCCGGCCATCGGGTGGCCGTAATCGGCGGAGGCATGATCGGCCTTCTGATGCTGCAGCTGTCCAGACTGGCCGGTGCGGCCCGGGTGGCCCTGCTGGAGCCCGTGGAGAGCAAACGGGAGGTGGCTCGTTCGCTGGGGGCGGACGTGTGCATCGATCCGCTGCACGGGGATGTGAAGGCAGCCCTGCGGGCGGAGGGGATGGATGCCCCCGACGTGGTCATCGAGTGCGTGGGACGGCCTTCCACCATCGCCCAGGCCATCGACATTGCCGGAAACAAGGCGGTGGTCATGATGTTCGGCTTAACCAAGCCGGATGAAACGGTCGCCATCAAGCCCTTTGAGATCTTCAGGAAGGAACTGGTGCTGAAGGCTTCCTATATCAATCCCTATACCCAGAAGCGGGCCCTCGACCTGATCGACAGCGGCAGGCTGGATGTGAGCAGCATGGTATATGAAGTATGCGGCCTGGAAAAGCTGGCGGAGGTGCTGGCCAGCCCCGAGCTGCGCTCAAAAGGAAAATACATCGTTTCCCCTGAAAGATAAGGACGAATCGGCAGCTTTTTTGGGGAAAAAGGAACGCCCGGCCGGCAGAGGGAGCGGGCGTTCCGGACCCCGAAAGGGAGGGCGGCATGGAGCGTGAGAAAAGTAGGCGGATCGTATCCTGGCTGTTCTTTACCGCCATTCTGGCATTGATCTGCATCCTGTCCTTTCAGAACGGGAATGCTACGAAGGCCCTGGATCGGTCCTTTGTGGGCTATGTGGCGGGGGAAGGGGAGGACGGCGTTTATACGGAGAGAACCCGGCAGATCATTTATCTGATCCGGCAGACCGGAAGGGCGGTTCTCTTCCTTGCCCTGGGCGTAAGCTGGGGAAGCGCGGCGGAATTTACCTTTGAAAAGGCACGGCGGTGGAAACGACTGGCGGGAAGCGCGGCCGTACTGGCCGCGATCTGCTATCTGACGGAAAAGGCGAAAATTTTTATCGAAGGCAGGCATTATGCCTTTGAGGAATGTGTGGGAAGCTTTGCATTCAGTATGCTGGGATACCTGCTGTCCGCTATTCTGTTATGGTGTATGATGAAAAGGAGCAGAAGATATGTATCAGAGAAAATCGAACTTGCAGAACCTGATCATCATTACCATTGACGGTATCGTGTTGGTGCTCAGTATGGCCCTGGCCAATTATTTCAGGCACGGACGCTTCTTCAGGGGAACGAATTCTCCTGCGGACATCAGGATCCTGATGGCTATTTTCCTCGTGGTTTTTCTGATCGTCAACCTCTATAAGAACTTTTATCAGAATATGCTGCTGCGGGGGCCCTTTCAGGAAATCATAGAGGTCCTTAAGATGAGCCTGGTGACGCTGGCAGGCGGGACGATGGCGCTGTATTTCACGCGGATCATCGACGCCTATTCCCGGAAGGTGCTGTTCTATTTTGTGGCCATCGACGTGCTTTTCACGTTTGCGGCCCACCAGATTTATAAAAAATACCTGCCTCTGTTCTACCGGATGTCCGGGGCGGGGCGGCAGATCCTTCTGGTGGCCGCCAAGGAGGAGGCCGGGGCCCTGGTGGAGGAGATGCGAGGGATCAGGGATTACAGCTATCAAATCAAGGGGATGGTCCTGCTTTCGGGAGACGCCGGGTCCGTGGACGGTATCCCTGTGGTGGCCGCGAGGGACGGCCTGGTGGATTATTGTCTGGGCACGTCTCTGGACGAGGTGATCATCTGCGCGGACCGGGAGACGGAGGAGGGGCTGCTTAGGGAAATGGAAAATCTGGCTGCTATGGGGCTCACCATCCATCTACAGATTCCCGTGCTGGAGCTGCGGGAGGCGCCCCAGCGCATGCTGTCCCAGTTCGGGCGTTTCCACATGATCACCTATGCCAACCGGGTGATGCCCTTCGGACAGCTTCTGCTGAAACGGGGGATGGACATCGCGGGCGCGCTGGTGGGCACGCTTGTGCTGGCGGTTCTGACGGTGTTTTTGTTTCCCATAATCAAGCTGGATTCCCCGGGACCGGTGTTTTTTGCCCAGAAACGGGTGGGGCGTAACGGCCGGGTGTTCCGGATGTATAAATTCCGCTCCATGTATGTGGATGCGGAGGAGCGCAAGAAGGAACTGATGGCCCGGAACGAGATGGACGGGCTCATGTTCAAGATGGAGGACGATCCCAGGATCACCAGAGTGGGAAAATTCCTGCGCAGGACGAGCCTGGATGAGTTTCCCCAGTTCATCAATATCCTGAAAGGGGATATGAGCCTGGTGGGGACCAGGCCCCCCACGCTGGACGAATTCGAACAGTATAAAACCTATCATAAGAAGCGCCTGAGCTTCCGGCCGGGCCTGACGGGCATGTGGCAGGTGAGTGGACGAAGCGATATCACGGATTTTGAGGAGATCGTCAGGCTGGATGTGGAGTATATCGATAACTGGTCCGTGAGCCTGGATCTTAAGATCCTGATTAAAACGGTGCTCGAGGTGTTCACGGGAAACGGCGCAAAGTAGGAAGGGCATGCCGGGCTCTGTTTTGCGGGGGAAAGCGATTCCGGAATCGGTCTCCCGCCCGGAACAAAGCCTGCCATGGAAGAGGGATAACCGGTTCATGACGTCATCCTGTATAAAAGATTGGGGGAGCGCCGAAAGCGCTCCCCCAAAGGTTCGGTGTGTATACAAAATTATAATTTACCGGCCGCCCGGCGGGAACGTCTCTCCCGCATGCCCGAGCGGAACTGCCTGAGGTAGTATAACAGGTCACAGCGGTATACCAGCACATACATCACTCCCGTCATGACGAAAGCCGTCGCCACATCAAAGAAGGAATGCTGTTTTAAAAGCATGGTAGAAAGGACGATGGAGACACACAGGAGCAGGGAAGAAAGGCGTATCCCCCTCCTTTTTCCAAGCTGGCTGCCGCATAAGGCAATGTGCGCCCCCAGCGAGTTGTACACGTGGATGCTGGGCCACAGGTTTGTGGGCGTATCCGTCCGGTATAGAAGCATGACCATGTGGGAAAAAATATTGTCCCTGGGCATTACGGCGGGCCGCAGGTGATGGCCGTTGGGAAACAGGGTGGACACCACAAGGAAGACGGTCATACCGGTACACAGGAAAATGGCGCTTTTATAATAACCGTCCCGGTCATGCCAGGCCAGGTACAGGACCACCGCCGGGATGTACGCAAACCAGAGGAAATAGGGGAGGACGAACGGTTCACAGAAAGGAATGAGATCATCCACGGGAACGTGGATTACCTGATATCTCCATATATACCGATCCTCCAGCCATGCGAACCAGGAAAGATATACCAGCATGTAGAACGCAAAAGGCAGGAGGTGTTTGTTTTTCTCATAGATCGTTTTCATGAATCCCTCTCAATTCCGCCGCCTGAGGCGGCCTGTGGACCGGGCCGGAAGCTTGATTCCGGCCCGGTCCGTTTTAAAAATAAAAGCGAAGAACCTGGCGGCGGCAGCTGATGGCGATATCGTCGGACATAGCCGCCACCTCCCCGTCGGTATGTACCCAAAGAGGACGGGAAGTACGGATGCGTATCTTCTTCGCGGCATGCCTCTCCACGCCCCGATACCGGTAGTGCTTTCCGAAAAAAGCGGTGGGGAGCACCAGGAGGATCTTCCACACGGGAACGCTGTCCACGGTGCACAGATCCAAAACGCCGTCCCCGTCGTCCGCATGGGGGCAGAAATAGAAGCCGCCGCCTTCATAACAATGGGACATACAGGCTATAAACAAAAGCCGGTTTAACGCAACCTGCCGGGGCGCGTCCCCTTCGCCCTCCATCAGAAGCTGCGCACGCGCACGGCCCGGCCGGAATAACAGCCGCAGTGCGATACCCAGATAGGTGAGCCTGCCGAGCCCCAGACGGTTCAGCGTATTTTTAAAGGGAGAAGCCATCGCCTGCTGGCAGACGGCCGCGTCGAACCCGATGCCGCTGCTCACCAGAAACCGTCTGTCCGGTACGGATACCTTCCGGAACGTTTTCCCCTCCGGGAGAAAGGCCGTGTGGTAATGAAGGACGCCCACATCCATGCGACGTTTCTCGGGAGAATCCAGAAGATGTGCCAGAGCCTTGCGGGGATTGCGGCTGATGCCGATGTCCTTTGCCAGGTCGTTGCCGGATCCGACCGGAATGTTGCTGAAGCGGATTTTGTCGGGATTGCGGACCCCCTGAAGCGCCTCGTTAACGGCCCCGTCGCCGCCCAGAACGACGAGATGGACACAGGAACCGTCCGCCGGAACCGACTGGCTCAGCTTTTCGGCAAAGCGGGCCATGTCCCCGGCCTTGGCGGAAAAGCATACCTGATAAGGAACCCCCCGGCCGTCCAGAAAAGTGCGGATGCGCTCCCAGTCCCTGATCCCCCGCCCCGAGCGAGAAGCGGGATTTACCAAAAAATAATACATTTGTTTCCCATACCCCCCATTTCTAAGGAAGTATTGTAACAGAAAAAATCCGCAAGTCAATAGCCGCTTTTCCGGTTTAAGAAAAGAATAAGAATCTTCAGAAAACGTTTCGAATGTCTCCCGCACCCGGTTTTGTGCCGCAGGCGGCCCAAAGCCGAATCGCAGATGAGGAACCGTATTCGCGGTTTCCCGCCGCATACCCGCGCAGGACGCGGCTCGGCTCTATCATCCGGCGTTTCGGGTGCAGCGTGTTTCCCGCCGCACACCTGCGCAGGGCGCGGCATGTCGGCTGGCGTGACCGGGCAGGGCAGCATTTTTGACAGCCTGTATGAACTATGCTATAATTTGCCTGTATTTTCGTGAAAACTGTTAACATGCTGCCAAAGGCGGCAAAGGGTACCGATGCGGGAGGTAGACGATGTATTCTCTGGACGAAGTAAAGCTGGTGGATCCCGAAATCGCGCAGGCGATAGTGGACGAGCAGGAAAGACAGGACAGCCATATCGAACTGATTGCTTCAGAAAACTGGGTGAGTAAGGCGGTGATGGCTGCCATGGGCAGCGTGCTCACCAATAAATATGCGGAAGGCTATCCGGCGAAACGGTATTACGGCGGATGCGAATGCGTGGACGAGGTGGAGAACCTGGCGATCGAAAGGGCGAAGAAGCTTTTCGGCTGCGATTATGCCAACGTCCAGCCCCATTCCGGCGCGCAGGCCAATATGGCGGTACAGTTCGCGGTACTCACCCCCGGGGACACCATTATGGGGATGAACCTGGACCACGGCGGACATTTAACCCATGGGAGCCCGGTGAATATGTCCGGGAAATATTTCAAAGTGGTGCCCTACGGCGTGAACGACGACGGCTTTATCGATTATGACCGGATGAAGGAGACTGCCAGACAATGCAGGCCGAAGATGATCATTGCGGGGGCCTCGGCTTACGCCAGAACCATTGACTTTGCGGCTTTCCGGGAGGCGGCCGACGAGGTGGGCGCCTGCCTGCTGGTGGATATGGCCCATATCGCGGGCCTGGTGGCGGCGGGGCTGCATCCGAGTCCTATCCCCTATGCGGACGTGGTAACCACTACCACTCATAAGACGCTGCGCGGGCCCAGGGGCGGCATGATCCTGTGTAATAAAGAAGCGGCGGAAAAATATAATTTCAATAAAGCGATTTTCCCGGGCATCCAGGGCGGCCCGCTTATGCATGTGATCGCGGCTAAGGCGGTATGCTTCAAGGAAGCCCTGGGAGATGATTTTAAAGCATATCAGAAGGGAATCGTGGAAAACGCCCAGGCGCTTTGCAGGGGACTGATGGAGAGGGGGATCAAAATCGTGTCCGGAGGTACGGACAACCATCTGATGCTGGTGGATCTGACCAATTACGATCTGACGGGCAAGGCGGTGGAAAAGCTGCTGGACGCGGCCCACATTACCTGCAACAAGAACACGATTCCCAACGATCCCAAATCCCCCTTTGTGACCAGCGGCATTCGTCTGGGTACGCCCGCGGTGACCTCCAGAGGGATGGACGCACAGGATATGGACCGGATCGCGGAGGCGATTGCCCTGGTGATCAAGGGCGGCGAGGAGAAGGTCCCCGAAGCGCGTGCGATCGTGAAAGGGCTGACGGATCGATATCCGCTGAAGTAAACGGGCCGGAAGGAAACCTCCGGACCCATGCTTGGAGGCAGTATCGCAGGCGGAGCGTTCGGAAGTAAACTTCCGAACTCATTATCTTAAAGGCAGTATCGCAGGCTCACCTGCGATACTGCCTCAGGGCTATCAGTTCGGAACTCACTGCAGGAGTATTAAAAACGGAGGGTGCTTTACGCTCTCCCTTGACGGAGCGCCGGAAAGAGGCGCGGGGAATCTGGATAACGGGAACGATGAAAGCAGAGAAGAGCGGAAAGAGACAGAGAGCCGGTGCGGGAAAAAGGTGCGGTGCGCACATATCATCCGGGGAGCCTCGGGGTATGTTTTCGGAAGACGCACTGAAAATAATAGCCCTGGCTGCCATGCTGATCGATCATATCGGTGCGGGGATCGTGGAATACCTGATGCGCTATTCTTTTACCGGCAGCAGGGAGGCTTATCGGCAGATTTATTATGCGGATCTCGTCCTGCGCGGTATCGGGCGCATTTCTTTCCCTCTGTTTTGTTTCCTTCTGGTACAGGGCTTTCTGTATACGCGCAGCAGGCTCAGATACGGCCTGCGCCTCGCCCTGTTTGCCGTTCTTTCCGAACTGCCCTTTGATTATATCTTTTTCCGGGGTTTTACCATGGAATATCAGAACGTGTTCTGGACGCTTCTGCTGGGGCTGATTACCCTTTCGGCCATCAGTGCGGTGGAGGAGACCTGTCTTCCCCGCGCTATGCAGGAGATAGCCGCAGCCGGGGCTGTGGCGGCCGGAATGCTCGCCGCGGGCCTGATACGGTCCGATTACAGCTGGAAGGGCATTGTGATGATCGCAGCCCTGTATCTGCTGCGGCGGGACCGTGTCCTTCAGTGTGTCTGTACCCCGGTTCTTTTCCTTACCGCCCAATTCATTTCCCTGGCGTCGCAGGGACTGGATCCGGCGTTTGCGCTGGAACAGGCCCTGGGACAGTGCCCGGTGATCCTGGCATTTTTCTTCATTTATAGATGCAACGGGAAGCGGCGTCTGAAAAGGGGGAAGTATTTCTTCTATGCCTTCTATCCTCTGCATCTTCTTCTGCTTCTGTTTATCCGCCGGCTGATCGCTTCGTAGAACCGGATATGCCTGCGCGTCTTGGTCCGGACGGGAGCAGGATTTTTACGGCTTTTCTCTGCCGATTTTTCCCATGTATACTTAAAAAAACAATTCTGTCGGAATTTTGGGTTGCTTTCCGTCAAAGCATATGCTAAAATATCCTTCGTTGGCAAACAATTGTATGCGCTGCAAAGACACAAACGCGGGTTAAAGGGTATGCATAAGGCGAGTGAATATTATGTTGTAAAACAGAAAGCGGTGCCGGAGGTCCTGCAGAAGGTGGTGGAAGCCAAGAAGCTATTGGAGTCCGGAAAGGTGGCTACCATTCAGGATGCGGTGGAGCAGGTGGATATCAGCCGGAGTTCTTTTTACAAATATAAGGACGATATTTTCCCCGTGCATGACAACGCCCAGGGAACGACGATTACGTTATCGCTGTCCATAGAGGACGAACCGGGCCTGCTGTCGGATGTGCTGAAGGTGATCGCGGACTATGGGGCCAATATCCTCACGATACATCAGAGTATCCCCATTAACGGGATGGCGGCCGTCAGCATCAGCATTCAGCTGCCCGGGGCGGCAACCGGGTTTTCCGGTATGCTGGAAGCCATGGAGGAAAAAGCGGGCGTAAAGAACGTGAAAATATTGGGCAGGGAATAATCTCAAGGCAGGAAGACGGGAAGCACGCTAAAGCGCGCAGATGGGAGCAAGAGATGATAAACATAGCTGTTTTAGGATACGGTACGGTGGGAAGCGGCGTGGTGGAAGTGATCGAGAAAAATAAGGAAGTGATCGACCGGCGGGCCGGAGAGGCGCTTTATGTGAAATATATCCTGGATCTGCGGGATTTTCCCGGGGATGCCTATGAGGACCGCATCGTCCACGACTTTAGGATCATCCTGAACGACCCGGAAGTTTCCATTATCTGCGAAACCATGGGCGGTCTCGAACCTGCCCTTACGTTTTCCATGCAGGCGTTAAAGGCGGGAAAGAGCGTGTGCACTTCCAATAAAGAGCTGGTGGCCAGCCACGGGGCGGAGCTGATCGCCACGGCCAGACAGAACCGTTGCAATTATCTGTTTGAGGCCAGTGTGGGAGGGGGAATCCCTGTGATCCGGCCGCTGAATGTGGCCCTCACCGCGGAACGGATCGAACTGATCGACGGGATATTGAACGGTACCACGAACTACATCCTCACCAAGATGGCCCAGGAAGGGACGGATTTTGAGGTCTGCTTAAAAGAGGCCCAGGAAAAGGGGTATGCGGAGCGCAATCCGGAGGCGGATGTGGAGGGATATGATGCCTGCCGTAAGATCGCTATCCTGGCGTCGCTGATGACGGGTAAAACCGTCCGTTATGAGGAGATCTATACGGAGGGCATCACAAAGGTCACAAAGGAAGACTTCCTGTATGCGAAAAAGATGGGGCTTTTTATCAAGCTTCTGGCCAGCGTGCGGTATGAGGCCGGCGCGTATTATGCCATGGTAGCCCCCTTCCTGGTGGGGGAGGATAACCCGCTGCACAGCGTGAACGATGTGTTCAACGCGATTTTCATCCGCGGCAATACCCTGGGGGATTCCATGTACTACGGCCGGGGAGCGGGAAAGCTGCCCACCGCCAGCGCGGTGGTGTCCGATGTGATCGACTGCGCGAAGCACGGCAGGAAGCATATCATCTGTCTGTGGGAAAAGGAGAAGCAGCCCCTTTCGGATATCGGCGGCGCCTGCCGGCGCTTCTTCGTCCGCGCAAAGGAGGGCAGCGAAGAGGAGGTCCGCAGGCTCTTCGGCAGGATGGCCCGGGTGGATGCAGGGGTACCCGGGGAATTCGGCTTCCTCACGGAACCTATGACGGAAAGGGAATTTGGAGAAAAGGCGGAGGCGCTGGAAGGCTTTGTGGGCCGTCTCCGCGTGGATGCATAACGGAGGCAGGGAAGGTGGCTGCCACAAAACAGCAGATCAATACAATATATAACAGTTATCCTGTATATTGTGACTCTATATTGTAATATTGCTGCAAATGGCAGAAGATCCCCCTGATTGATATGCGCGCTATTGCGCGCAGACGGGAGCCAGTTATGAAGTATGTGGTTGTACTGGGAGACGGCATGGCGGATGAGCCCATACAGGAACTGGGGGGGAAGACCCCCCTTTCCTACGCCGAAACCCCTGCGCTCGACAGGCTTAGTAAAAAATCGGAAATCGGCATGGTCAGCACGATCCCCAAGGGCATGAAGCCCGGTTCGGACACGGCAAATCTTTCGGTGATGGGATATGATCCCAGGCAGTACTATTCGGGACGTTCCCCCCTGGAGGCTTTGAGCATCGGAGTCCCCATGAAGGATACGGATATTGCCATGCGGTGCAATATCGTGACCCTTTCGGAGGAAGAGGGCATCCCCTTTGAGAAGAGGAGGATTCTGGATCACAGCTCCGGGGAGATCGAGACGAAGGACTGTGCGGTCCTGCTTAAGGCTGTCATGGAGGAGATGGACCGGCCTCCCTATCGGTTCTATGTGGGAACCAGCTACCGGCACTGCCTGATCTGGGAGGGCGGAGAAGCAGAAGAGCTCACCCCGCCCCACGACGTACTGGGAAGGGAGATCGCGCCCTACCTCCCCGGAGACCGGAAGCTGTATGAAATGATGAAAAGAAGCTATGAAATCCTGAAAAACCATCCCTTGAACGCCGAGCGCAGGAAGCAGGGAAAAAATCCGGCGAACTGCTGCTGGTTCTGGGGCGCGGGAACCCGGCCCGCCCTTCCTTCTTTTCGGGAAAAGACGGGAATGAAGGGCATTATGATTTCGGCGGTGGATCTGCTTAAGGGGATCGCCGTGGGAGCAGGCATGGATGTGGCCGAGGTGGAAGGCGCCAACGGCGGCCTGGACACCAATTATGAGGGAAAAGCCCGGGCGGCCCTGGATGCGCTGATCGACGGGGACTATGATTTCGCCTATATCCATGTGGAAGCTCCGGACGAAATGGGGCACCAGGGGAGCGTGGAAAAGAAAATGACGGCCATCGAGTATCTGGATAAAAGGGTGATCGCCCCTCTGGTGGCCGGCTTGGATCACAGCGGGCTGGAATACCGCCTCCTGGTGCTTCCGGACCATCCCACGCCCATCCGCATGCGGACGCATACGGCGGAAAGCGTGCCCTATCTGCTCTATGACAGCACGGCTCCGCAGAAAAACGATTGGAATTATAACGAGGCGGAGGCCATTCTCAGCGGCAATTTTATTCCGGAGGGCCCCGTGCTTATGGATCGTCTGATGGGAATTAAGCAGCCGGAATACAGGCTGTAGCCGTGAGCTGGCTGCATGATATTCCGCCGGATCTCCCGGGCTGTCCGCCCATCTTCTGCGTTGGATTTTCCGGCCGCAGCCACCGCTGCGGCGCCGCACAGGACGCGGAGTGCAGATCGGATTGAAAAATAAGCCGGATGGGCTTTTTTTACCCAGGAATTTGTGCAGGAGCGTCACAGATTCCCGGGATGGCAGACGAGGATTCTCGCTGCCCCGTCGCAAAAACGCTCCGGAATGCGAGGTTAGAGATGATAAAGGTGGTCAAATTCGGGGGGAGTTCCCTGGCGAGCGCGGAACAGTTCCGGAAGGTGGTGGAGATCATCAGGGCGGATCCGGAGAGAAGGTTTGTGATCCCTTCCGCGCCGGGAAAACGCAGTAAAGACGATACCAAGGTGACGGATATGCTGTATGCCTGCCAGGCCAAGGCGGCCGCAGGAGGGGACTACGGGGAAGAACTGGAGGCGATCCGGCTTAGATACGGGGAAATCATCCGGGGGCTTTCTCTGGAACTGTCCCTGGAAGGGGAATTCGATACGATAGACCGCCGCCTGAGGGAAGGAGCGGGAAAAGATTACGCGGCTTCCCGGGGAGAGTATCTGAACGGAATCATTATGGCAGCCTGCCTGAAATGCACCTTTATCGACGCGGCGGAGGTGATTGTCTTCGACGAGACGGGGAACTTCGATGCGGACGCAACCAACCGGAGGATGGCGGCCCGCCTGGAAGCGGAGGAATACGCGGTGATTCCGGGTTTCTACGGTGCGGATGCTTCCGGCCGTATCCGCACCTTTTCCAGAGGCGGTTCGGATATCACAGGCTCCATCGTGGCGCGGGCGGTGCACGCGGAGGTATATGAAAACTGGACGGACGTATCGGGCTTCCTGATTGCGGATCCCCGCATCATCCCCAATCCGGTGGGCATAGACACGATTACCTACCGCGAGCTGCGCGAGCTTTCTTACATGGGCGCCACGGTGCTCCATGAGGATGCCATTTTTCCCGTGCGTAAGGAGGGGATTCCCATCAACATCCGGAATACCAACGCCCCGGAGGACAACGGCACCTGGATTGTGGAAAGCACCTGTCAGAAGTCCCGGTTTGTCATCACCGGCATCGCGGGGAAGCGGGGATTCTGCTCCATCAATATTGAAAAGGATATGATGAATTCGGAGATCGGGTTCGGCCGTAAGGTGCTCCAGGCCTTCGAGGACAACGGGATTTCCTTTGAACACATTCCTTCCGGGATCGACACCCTGACGGTTTTCGTCCACCAGGACGAGTTCATGGATAAGGAACAGAAGGTGGTGTCCGCGATCCACCGCCTGGCCGATCCGGATACCATTGACATCGAATCCGATCTGGCGCTGATCGCCGTAGTGGGGCGCGGGATGAAGTCCACCCGGGGAACGGCGGGACGGATTTTTTCCGCGCTGGCCCATGCCAATGTGAACGTGAAAATGATAGACCAGGGCTCCAGTGAATTAAACATCATCATCGGGGTGAGAAACGAGGATTTTGAGGCGGCAATACGGGCGATTTATAATATTTTCGTGTTGATCCAGCTCTAAGACGGAGCGGCTTGGCGTAAGCCGCATGGAATCAGGACAAACGAACGAACAGCCCCGCGGCCTCTGCGCCGTCCCTGCCCGGCTCCGCGCAGAGGCCGCGGGGCTGTTCGTTTCCTGTGGCGCGAAATGAAACGGCTGTCCGCACCGGATGCTTTCCGGGCTGTGGGCGGTCGTTTCGTTTTCCGCAGCTTCCACGGCGAAGACGGCGTTTAACCGGGAAATTTGGCCGGGGGCTTGCGGCGGATTATGCAAGGGCCGGTTGCAGGACAAACGCATGAACGGCCCTGAGGCCGGTTGAAGGATAAATTGTCTGAAAATTCAAATTATTTTAAACAATATACACATAAATAGAGCATTTTAATTGTATAAAACAGAAAACAGAGCAAAATAAGAAAAAAAGTCAAAAAACATATTGACAGATACGGAAGCAGGGACTATAATGAACCCATAAACAAGCAAGACAGGAAGAACTACCAAATCTAAGAAAAGGAGGTACGGACCGCCGAAAGCATAAGTTTTTTATAAGGAAGATAACTGAATAGAGAGAGCCTTAAAGGGTTCCGGAAGAGGACAGGGATTTCTGTCAAGAAGGACCGGAAATTGCAGGAGAACTACCCATAGCAAGTCGGTAACCGTTAATATAAGTTCCAAATTTATATAGATGGACTTCGGGGGATAGGAGAACCGGTGATTTGAGGGAATCTGGCAGGAAACGGCAGGAATCTTCGAAGGGAACGATTCAGATATACTTTAAGGACGATGCGAAAACCGAATGCGAAGCGAGTACACTTACTTTAGCAGCGAAGAACATCCGAAAGGCGGATACCGTTGCAGTACATCTGGTACAAAGAAAACCAAAAGAGTGGAAAGAGGCGCAGAGGAGAAAATGGAGGTAAGGCCATTGGACAGCATAGTTTAGGAGCGGGTATCAAGAAAAAGATTGATACCCGCTTCTGTTTGTGGTAGTGTTAGATTACGGTTCGGCCGGCGGGCCGTATCGGTATGGGAACGGTTTTGTCTGTTACCCCGGCGGGGAAGGGAAGATTGCAGGAAAGGCAGGAGGATGATGAACCGGAGAGAAGCGAGAAGAAAAAGAAGGATCAGGAATCAGATCATATCCTATGTGATTACTGCCGTCCTGCTGGCGGCCGTCGCCGTGGGTGTTTTTTTCGGGATCAGGCATATCTCCAATGCCATGCAGGAGAAGCGTGCGCAGGAGGAGAGGCAGGAGAACGCGGAGACGGAAGCCGAAGTCCTGCCGGAAGAAGGGGAACCGGAGGCGGGATCGCCGGAGGAGACGGCGCCGGAGGTGTCGGATGAGGCCCTGCTGGAGGAACTTGTGAATAATACAATAGCGGATATGAGCCTGGAGGATAAGGTGGCCGGGCTTTTTATTATCCGGCCGGAGGCCCTCACGGGAGTGGGGACGGCGGTGCAGGCCGGAGACAGTACGAGGGATGCGCTGGCCAGGTATCCGGTGGGAGGCCTGGTGTATTTTTCCAAAAATATTCAGTCCGCACAGCAGCTTGGGGAAATGCTGGGCAACACGGCCGGGTATGCCAAGTATCCCCTTTTTCTGGCGGTGGACGAGGAAGGCGGCCGGGTGGCGCGGGTGGCGGATGCGCTGGGGCTTGAGAACGTGGGGCCTATGGCGTCGATCGGGGATGCGGAAGCGGCCCGCAGCGCGGGAACGACGATTGGGACGTATCTGAGGGAATACGGGTTCAATCTGGATTTCGCGCCGGTGGCCGACGTGCAGACGAATCCGGATAATACGGTGATCGGCGACCGTGCCTTCGGTTCCGATCCGGCCGGTGTTTCCCTGATGGTGCAGGCCGCGGTGGAGGGCATGCAGGAGACCGGCGTGAGCGCGTGTCTGAAGCATTTTCCGGGTCACGGCAATACGACAGGCGACTCCCACGAGGGGGCCGTGGAGACGGGACGGACCCTGGAGGAAATGCAGGCGGCGGAATTTCTTCCCTTTCAGGCGGGAATCGCCGCCGGTACGGATATGGTGATGGTGGGGCATATCAGCGCGCCGGGCCTTACGGGCGGGGATTCCCTTCCTGCTTCCCTAAATGAGGAGATCATCACGGGGATCCTGAGAGAACAGCTGGGATATGACGGAATCGTCATTACGGACGCTATGGATATGGCGGCCATATCGTCCTATTACGCTTCGGACGAAGCGGCCGTCAAGGCGCTGAAGGCGGGAGCGGATATGATTCTGATGCCGGAGGATTTCGTGCAGGCCTATGAGGGCGTGGTCGCGGCGGTACGCGACGGGAGAATCGACGAGAACAGGGTGAACGATTCCCTCAGACGGATTTATCGGGTGAAGTACAAGGATACGCTGGCTCAGTGAGGCCGGAGGGAGGACGGATGTTTACGCGGGAATGGATGGAAGAACTGGAAACTCCCTTCCGGGAACAGATGAGAAGGATGGGAAAAAAGGCGGAGGAAGTATCTGAGGCGCTTGACGGGTGCGGGGAGCCGGCGAGGGATGCGCTGAAGTGCCTGTACGCCTCCATGCCCCTTTGCGATGCGCTGGATTATTCTCCGGCGCTGTTTCTTTCTTTTGCGCGCCACGGCGCGTTTTTATGGGAAAACGGCCCGTTTGCGGGAAGGGTCCCGGAGGAAGTGTTTGCGGCTGATGTCCTGTACCATCGGGTCAACGATGAGGATCTGACGGAGCATCGGGCCTTTTTTTACGAAAAATTAAAAGATCGGATCTCCGGGACGGGGATGGAGGAAGCCGTGCTCTGGGTCAACGACTGGTGCGCTTCCCAGGTAACTTACCGCTCCACGGACGAGCGGACTGCCGGCCCGCTTTGCGTATATCGTTCCGCCTTCGGAAGATGCGGGGAGGAGTCCGCCTTTGCGGTGTCGGTCTTGAGGAGCCTTGGGATCCCGGCGAGGCAGGTATACGTGCCGTTATGGTCCCATTGCGACGACAATCACGCCTGGATGGAAGCCTGGTGTGACGGGAAATGGGTCTTCCTGGGCGCCTGCGAACCGGAAGCGGCGGTGAACCGGGGCTGGTTTACCGGGGCGGCTTCCCGGGCCATGTTGGTGCGTTCCCGATGGATGCTTCCCGTGGAACCGAAGGAGGAAAACGGGATCGTTTCCCGGGGAGAAGATCTATCCTGCAGCCTGAACCATTTGGATCGGTATGCTGCGGCCTGCGATCTGCGGGTGACGGTGTACGGCCCCGGGGGAGAGCCCCTGGAGGATGCCCGGGTAGGCTTTGAAGTGATGAACCAAGCCGCTTTCGGGGAGATCGCTTTCCTGAGGACGGGGCGGGACGGGAGCTGCCTTTTCAGAACGGGAAGGGGCAGCCTGCACGTGACGGCGCGCAGGGGAAGCCTGTACGGGGAATGCATGGCGGAAGCGGGAGAGGGGCGTGGATGTGTCGTCCGGCTGGAGGATCGCAGGAAAGGCGGTTTCCGAACGGAAGGGACGGACGCGTGGGAAGATCTGGTCATCCTGGCCCCCGGGGATGCGGACGGATCTGTGGCCGGGCGGCCGGAGGAGGAAATCCGCAGAAAGGCCGAAAAGACGGAACGGGCCGCGCGTCTGCGCCGGGATAAGGAAGGCGGGATCTTCGATCCCGCCCTGGCGGAGCGGGCTGCGGCCGGCCTGGAGGGACAGGAGAGGGAGACGTGTCTCAAGATCCTGGAAGGCTCCCGCGGAAACCAGGCGGAAATCGCCGGCTTCCTCCTGGGCCCTGCAGGAGAGGGATGGACCAAAAGACGGAAAACGGCGCTGCTCGCCTGCCTGCGGGAGAAGGACTGGCGGGACGTTACGGCAGACGTCCTGGCGGATGCGTGTCTGTGCGCTCCGCCCCGCACGGACGTCCCGGGAGATGCGTGCCCGTGCGTTCCGCCTCGGACGGATGTCCCGGCGGACGCATGCCCGTGTGCTCCGCCCCGTGCGGACATCCCGGCGGATGCATGCCCGTGCGCTCCGTCCCGGCCGGACGTCCCGGAGAGCGGGCTTGCCATCCCGTTCGTCCTCTGTCCGCGGGTACGCAACGAGATGCTTCGGCCGCACCGGGCATTCCTGCTGGAATGGCTGGGACGGGAGGATGTGCGGGAAAGTGTCCGTAAGATGCGGGCAGAAAGGAAGGCCGGGGACGGAGCGGAAGACGTATCGTCGGTTTTGGCGGCAGGCCGCCCGCTGCCCTGGGCCGGGGAGGAAATCCGGCGTGATCCGTTTCTGGCCTGGAGGCTGGTACAAGAAAGGATCCGCTCCGATAAAAGGACGGAGTACGGGGAGCTGGTTTCGTCCGCGCGCGCCGCGCTGGAGAGCGGCTATGGGAGCGAGCTCACCCAAAGGACGGTCTGCGTGCAGCTTCTGAGGACGCTGGGGATTCCCGCAAGGCTGGGCATGGGGGACGGGGTGCCGGAGGCCTGGGTCCGGGAAGGAGCGTCTTCGGCAGGCGGTTTTATCCCCCTGGGCCGGGAAAACCGCAGGAGCGAAATATGTGTGCGCCAAGCGGACGAAACGAGATGGTCCTATCGGGAGAACTGGACGCTGGCCCGGATGGAAGATACGGGTTGGAAAACCCTGTTTACGGATAAGGCGGGGGAGGGGACGGACGGGGTCCTGTCCGTATTGCCGGGGCAATATCGGATACTAACAGCCAACCGGCTTCCCTGCGGCAATATCCTGGCAAAACAGATGATTTTTTCCCTAAAGGAGGGAGAACGCAGGGAAGTGGGACTTAAACTGGCCCAGGCCGCCCCTTCGGACCTTTTTACCGCCCACAGGATTTCCGATTTCGCGCTGAGAGGAGAGGACGGGACGGACTGCCCGATTTCCGGCCTGGTGAAGGACAGGGACGGACTTTTTCTCTGGCTCGGGGAGGACGAGGAACCCACGGAGCATATTTTGGCGGAAATCGACCAAAACGGGGAGGAATATGCGAAGCGGAAAGCGGGCCTGTACTTTGTGGCCGCCTCTTACCGCGTCCGGGAAAATCCGATCCTGGCCCGGATTCTGAGCAGGGTGGGCACGGCCCGGTTCTTTTTGGACGATTTCGGGGGAAAGACGGAAGCCCTGGCCCGCAGGATGTATCTGGAACCGGGCAGGCTGCCGCTGGCGGTGCTGGTGAGCCCGGACATGGTGGGCGTGTACGGCGTGGCGGGATATCATGTGGGGGCCGGCGAAATGATCCTGAAACTGCTGCGCCTGAGGGAAGAGGCGGCGGATACGGAAACGGCCTGCTGCACGCAGATTGAGAAATAAGCCGTCAGACTTATTTCTCAATCACATTTTGTGTCACGGACGGCCCAAATTGAATGAAGTATGAGAAATTGCATTCGCGGTTTCCCAGACATGAATCGAAGATTCATGTTGCGCAGCCGCGCAGGACGCGGCATGAAAGGATTGGTATGAATCAAATAGTGGAAGAGAGAACGAGAAGGACAGAATGGTATCGGGATGCCCGTTTTGGGATGTTCATTCATTGGGGGCTGTATGCCATTCCGGCAAAGAACGAATGGATCCGGAGCATGGAAGAGCTGACGAAGGAGGAGTACGAGCCCTATCGGGACGAATTTAGTGCGGAAAACTACGATCCCAGGAAATGGGCCCGGCTGGCGAAGGAGGCCGGGATGAAGTATGCGGTATTGACGGCGAAGCATCACGACGGCTTCTGCCTGTTCGACAGCAGCCTGACGGATTTTAAATCCACCAATACCCCCTGCGGCCGGGATCTGGTGCGGGAGTTTTTGGACGCGTTCCGGGCGGAGGGCATCCGGGTGGGACTGTACTATTCCGTGATCGACTGGAGACATGAGGACTATCCGCACTACGGCGACATGCATCATCCCATGCGGAACCATCCCGAATGCTCGAATGAAAACAGGGATTTTAACCGCTATCTCACCTACCTGTTCGGCCAGGTGCGGGAGCTTCTGACCAACTATGGGAAACTGGATATCATGTGGTTCGACTTTTCCTATGATAAAATGAGGGCCGACACCTGGAGGGCGGAGGAATTGATCGCGATGGTGCGTTCCCTTCAGCCCGATGTGATCATCGACAACCGTCTGGAAGGCAGCGGAGAGGATGCGGGATCCATCCTTACCGGCAATCCCACCTCCTATTCCGGAGATTTCGTGTCGCCGGAACAGATGATCCCTCCGGAGGGGATGCGGGACGAGGACGGGAATCCCGTCCCCTGGGAATCCTGTATCACCCTGAACAACCACTGGGGGTATGCCGCCCATGACCACCATTATAAGTCCGCCAGGATGGTGATCCACATGCTGGTGGAGTGCGTCAGTAAGGGAGGAAACCTCCTTCTCAACGTGGGCCCGGATGCGACGGGCGAAATCCCGGAGGAAGCGGTGGAAATCCTGAAGGAAGTGGGGAAATGGATGAAGAAAAACGGCAGAAGCATCTACGGATGCGGTTATGCAGGACTTCCCAAGCCGGAATGGGGACGCTTTACCCGGCGCCAAAACCTGCTGTACGCCCACGTCATGGAGGAACAGGCAGGAGCGATCTGCCTGGGGAAAATGGCCGGGAAGATCGACAAAATGCGCCTGCTGCGCGACGGCTCCGTGATCAAAGAAGCCTCTTACTGGAATCTCAAGGAATTCGGCCAAAACGCGTTCTTTTTCTTCGATTCGGATGCATCGGACTGCTATCCGCTGCCGGATGAAAAGGATACGGTGGTGGAGATCTTCCTAAAGGAGGAATGACGGGTATTCGGATGCCATCCGGGTGAGAATACCGCAAACGCACGAACGGCCCTGCGGCCCCTGCGCCATCCCTGCCCGTCCCCGCAGCGCGTGAGATGATCACAGAGGGGACGGGCAGGGGTGGCGCAGGGGCCGCAGGGCCATTCATGCGTTTGCCGTGCCGTCGGAAAGGCAGCACTTGAAAATCCTCCGCCTTCCCTTTATAATGATGCCCATGGGGCCGTCCGGGTAAGACGGCCGGAAAACGGAAAGATTTCGGGGGAGACTTTGGCATCGGGCACAGGGTTTTCCCGGCAGGAAAGCTGTCTGGCGCGGCAGAATGAGAGGGAACATGTGGAGCGTATTGGCAAGAGCGCTGGCCTTTGTCGGCATCATTGCAATGGGATATATTCTGAAAAGGATGTCCTTTTTTGAATTAAAGGATTTCTATATTCTATCCAGGATCGTGGTAAAAATCACCCTGCCCTGTGCGATCATCTCCAATTTCAGCAATATTACCATCGATGTTTCTCTCCTGATTCTGTGCGTGGCAGGGTTTGCCTGTAACATGGTTTATGTGGCGCTGGGCTATCTGCTGAATCGGAAGGGGAGCAGGCAGGAAAAGGCTTTCGGCGTGATCAATGCGTCGGGTTATAATATCGGGAATTTCACGCTGCCTTTCGTGCAAAGCTTCCTGGGACCGGTGGGATTCGCGGCCTGCAGCCTGTTTGACACGGGAAATGCGGTGATGTGTACCGGGCTTACCTACAGTATCGCGTCGGCGATCCAGGGAAACGGCGGAAAGGTGTCGGCAAAGAGCATGGTAAGGACCTTATTTTCTTCCCTTCCCTTTGATTCCTATCTGCTGATGACCGTTCTGGTGCTGCTGCACTGGAGGCTTCCGGAGCTGCTTTTAACCTTTGCGAATACGGCGGGGAATGCCAACCCTTTTCTGGCACTTCTGATGATCGGAATCGGCTTTGAAATCCGGCTGGATCAAAGCAAGCTGGCCAGGCTGGTGAAAATGCTGGCTCTCCGGTATTCTACGGCGCTGGTGCTGTGCCTAGGCTTTTATTTCCTGGCTCCCTTTGGGCCGGAGATCCGGCAGGCTCTGGCGATCATTGCCTTTGGGCCGGTATCCAGTGTGGCGACTGCCTATACCGGGGAACTCGGGGGAGACGTGGAGCTGTCCAGCGCCATGAATTCCCTGTCCATCGTGATCAGCATAATCTGCATTACCGTGCTCCTGCTCGTCATGCCATAAATGCGTTTGAAAACCGGGGCGGGCAGAACCGGCGGTTTATGCCGTGGGAGAACCGACCGATTGGCGGGTGGGAAACCATATCCGCAGCCTTCACCGAAGGACTGCGGGAGTACGGCGTGGAGGTAGGCGTATGGGAAGAGATGCAAAAAACGAGATGGAACGGATTCAAAAGGGGCTGGAAGGGTTCCTGGATCGGGAGATAGGGCAGGGCCAAAGGGACAGAAAGGCCCGCGGCTTTTATGAGAGTAGAGAGGCTCCGGAGGAGGATGGATATAACCGGAAGATGGAGCCCGGGCCGGATGCCTATTACGAAGGGGAGGAAATCGAGTCCGACACGTATGATGAAGAAGAGGAATCCGAATCGGATATGTATGATGAAGAGGAAGAATCCGAACCTGATTTGTATGATAAAGAGGAGAGGGGCAGAGGATATTTTGAAGACGCCCGGCCCGGGCCAAAATACCGCAAAGATAGAAAAACCGCTGCGGCCCGGTACGAGGAAGCGTCATACGACAGGGAGGCGCAGGAAAGCGGATTTATCCGGGGAAAAGGGCCCCGAAGCGGCCGGCAGGCGGCCGGCAGAACGGAGGACGGAATGAAAAATCAAAAAAAGGAAAAGAAAAAGAAGAAATCCGTACTCGGGCGGCTTCTGCTCATCCTGGCGCTTCTTGCCGCGGTATGCCTGGGGGCGATGTATCTGCTGGTGGGTCTGGTATACGGGAAGATGCGGTATGAGGAGGCGTCCTCCCTGGCGGGAAAGCCTGTCAAGAGCGACGGAGTGACTTCCGTCCTCCTGATCGGGAGCGATTCCAGGGACGCCGGTGCCGAGGGACGTTCCGATGCCATGATCCTGCTTTCCATCAGCAATAAGACCAGAACGGTGCATATGACTTCTTTGCTCAGGGATATGTATGTGGAGATTCCCGGCCACGAGGGAAACCGGCTGAATGCGGCCTATGCGTTCGGCGGGCCGGAGCTGCTGCTGGAGACCATTCAGGTGAATTTCGGAATCCGGGTGAACCGGTATGTGGTGGTGAACTTCGAAGCTTTTGCAAACCTGGTGGACGCGGTGGGAGGCGTGGAACTGGAGCTGAGCAGCGAGGAGGTGGAGTGGGTCAACGCCTATCTGAACGAATACAATCTGCTGCGTGACATGCCCATTGACACGGATTATCTGGACACTTCTCTGAGCGGACTCATCCATTTAAACGGGGCTCAGGCCCTGGCTTATAGCCGGAACCGGTATATCGGTACGGACTTCGGCAGGACGGAGCGGCAGAGGAAAGTGCTCTCCGAGGTATTAAAAAGGCTTCCCGTGGCTGCGGTGAAGAATCCGAAGGGACTGGCAGACGGGCTGTTTCCCAACCTCACCACGAATTTAACGCAGATGGAATGCATGCAGATCGGCCTGCAGGCAGGGCGGCTGCTCACCTATGAGGTCGTGCAGGACAGCATCCCTTTAAACGGTACCTATTCCAACGCGGATATCCGGGGTATGGCCGTACTGCAGGTGGATTTTGAAAAAAATAGGGAATATTTGCGCAAAGAACTCTATGGGGATCAAGATTGAAATTAAAATTTCAACCTCCCTGAATGGAGTGCGCGCTATGCGCGCGGACGGGAGCAAGATTGAAATTAAAATTTCAATCTCCCTGAATAGAGTGCGCGCTATGCGCGCGGACGGGAGCAAGATTGAATGCGTGCTGCACGTAAACAGGAGGAATGACGAAAACGATGAATCTAAGACAATATGGAACAAAAGAACTGCTGAAGCGCTTTGCACCCTATTTTAAGAAATACAGGGCTACCTTATATCTGGATCTGTTCTGTGCGGCTCTGACCACGGTATGCGAGCTGGTGCTGCCGCTGATCATGCGCTACATTACCAATGAAGGGCTGCAGGACCTGGCAGCCCTGTCCATCAAGACCATTGCGGGACTGGGCTTTTTGTATTTCCTGCTGCGGGTGGTTGACTGCTTTGCCAGCTACTATATGTCGGATATGGGCCACGTGATGGGGGCAAAGATCGAGACGGACATGCGGCGGGACGCTTACAACCATCTGCAGAAGCTGTCCAATACGTACTATAATAATACCAAGGTAGGACAGATCATGGGGCGCATTACCAACGATCTGTTCGACGTGACGGAGTTCGCCCATCACTGTCCGGAAGAATTTTTCATCGCAGGGATCAAGACGCTGATTTCTTTTCTGATCCTGGCCCAGATCAACCTTCCGCTCACGATTTTAGTGTTCGTCTTCGTACCCATTATGGCATGGGTGTGCATGACCCTGAATTTCCGTATGCGCGCCGCATTCAGCAAGCAGAGGAACCAGATCGGTGAACTGAATGCCCGGATCGAGGACAGCCTGCTGGGACAGAAGGTGGTAAAGGCATTCACCAACGAGGAAATGGAAAATGCCAAGTTCGAGACGGATAACGGGAAATTCCTCGATATTAAAAAGGAAACCTATAAATATATGGCCTTGTTCCATACCACGGTGAAAATGTTCGACGGGATCATGTATCTGGCCGTGATCGTGGCAGGCGGTTTTTTCATGATACGGGGGATAATCGCACCGGGGGATTTGGTGGCCTTCATGCTCTATGTGACCACGTTGATCGCCACCATCCGGCGGATCATCGAATTCGCGGAGCAGTTCCAGCGGGGAATGACGGGAATCGAACGCTTCCTGCAGATCATGGACGCCGACATCGAGATTTTCGACGAGCCGGATGCGGTGGAAATGGGAATACCTTCGGGAGAGATCACCTTTGAGAACGTGAGCTTTGAATACCCGGACGACCATAACATCGTTTTCACCAACCTGGATCTGTCCATCCATAAGGGAGAAAAACTGGCGATCGTGGGGCCTTCGGGCGGCGGGAAGACCACGCTGTGCAACCTGATTCCCAGGTTTTACGACGTGACGGCAGGACGTATTACCATCGACGGGCAGGATATCAAGCATTTCACATTAAAGAGCCTGCGCAAAAACATCGGGATCGTACAGCAGGATGTATATCTGTTCTCCGGGACGGTCTATGAGAATATTGCCTACGGACGGCCCGGCGCAACCCGGAAGGAGGTGGAGGATGCGGCCAGGCAGGCGGGGGCCCATGAGTTCATCATGGAGCTGAAGGACGGATATGATACTTATGTGGGAGAGCGCGGGGTGAAGCTTTCCGGCGGACAGAAGCAGCGCATCAGCATTGCCAGGGTCTTTTTAAAAAATCCTCCCATTATTATTCTGGATGAGGCTACCTCGGCGCTGGATAACGAAAGTGAGTTCGCCGTGGCCAAGTCACTGTCCAGATTGTCGGAGGGCCGGACCACATTGACCATTGCCCACCGATTGTCCAGCATCAAGAATTCCGACCGTATCCTGGTGCTTACGGAGGAAGGGATCGTGGAGGAAGGGAACCACGATCAGCTGATGGAGAAGAAGGGGATTTACCACAAATTTTATACCACGGCCGATTTGCTGAAATAAATGGCGGTATGCGCCGGATTGTGTTATAATTAATATTAGTGAGGAAAGCGTGCCCGCATGCTCGATGAGCGGCGGATGACGATCATGAATTTCCGATTCATGATATACTGAAACCATACAGGATGCGATAATGCCGTGTGCGGGGCGGCAGGCAGCCCTGCGGCATATGGAGCCGTATAGGAGGGTGCATGGAAAGAGGGGCAGGGCACACGGACAAAAACACGAAAGGGGAGAGGGCATGAAACTAGTCTTTGTTGGTGCGGATCACGAAGTGACGGGCAGCTGCCATTATCTGGAGGCGGCAGGGAAACATATCCTGGTGGACTACGGGATGGAGCAGGGGGTGAACGTTTTCGAGAACGTACCGCTTCCGGTACCGGAAGCGATGATCGATTATGTATTCCTCACGCATGCCCACGTGGACCATTCGGGAATGCTGCCGCTTCTGTATGCGAAGGGATTCCGCGGAAAGATTTTCGCTACCACGGCCACGGCCGAGCTGTGCGATATCATGCTGCGCGACTGCGCACACATCCAGATGCAGGAGGCTGAGTGGCGTTCCCGGAAGGGAAAAAGAAATTCGGGAATCCGCCAGGTGGAGCCGATCTATACCATGGAGGATGCGGAAGGCGCGATCAGCCTGCTGGTTCCCTGTTCCTACCAGAAGGAGATACAGGTCTGTGAGGGAATCCGGATTCGATTCACGGATATCGGCCATCTGCTGGGCTCCGCCAGCATTGAGGTCTGGGCGGAGGAAGACGGCAGAAAGCGGAAGCTGTGTTTTTCCGGGGATGTGGGAAACCTGGGGCAGCCGTTGATCAAGGAACCGGCCTTTACCAAAGATGCGGATTACGTGATCGTGGAATCCACCTACGGCAACCGTTACCATGACGGGGGCAGGCCGGATTACGTGAATTATCTGGCCAGAGCGATCCAGGAAACCTTTGACAGGGGCGGAAACCTGGTGATTCCTTCCTTTGCGGTGGGGCGTACCCAGGAAATCCTGTATTTCATGAGGCAGGTCAAGGAAGAGGGCCTGGTAAAAGGGTATGGGAACTTCAGCGTCTATGTGGACAGTCCACTGGCCGTGGAGGCGACGGAAATTTTCAGGCGAAACATCGACGAATGCTTTGACGAGGAAGCCATAGAACTGGTGAAGAAGGGGATCAACCCCATTTCCTTCCCGGGCTTGAAGCTGACGATCACCAGCGACGAATCCCGGGCGATCAATTTTGACGAAGAGCCTAAGGTGATTATTTCGGCCTCCGGCATGTGTGATGCCGGCCGGATCAAGCATCACCTGAAGCATAATCTGTGGCGGGAGGAAAGCACGATTCTCTTCGTGGGATACCAGTCCGTCGGTACCAAGGGCCGGCAGATTCTGGACGGGGCGAAGAGCGTGAAGCTGTTCGGGGAGCCCGTGGACGTGAATGCGAGAATCCTCTCGTTTAAGGGTCTGTCCGGTCATGCGGATAAGGACGGACTGATCCGCTGGCTGGGCGGTTTTGAACATAAACCATGGAAGGTTTTCGTGGTACATGGGGAGGACAGTGAGTGCAAGGCCTTTGTGGAGTGCCTGGAAAGGGAGTACGGCTATGATGCGGATGCGCCCTACAGCGGGACCAAGTTCGATCTGATCGACAACTGCTACGAGTACGATGCAATACCCGTCCCGGTGAAGAAGAAAGCGAAAGCATCCGTTGCCAACAGCGTTTTTGCGAGACTGGAGGCGGCGGCCCAGCGTCTGCTCGTCATGGTTCAGGGGATGCAGGGTATGGCGAACAAGGACCTGGCGAAGCTGGCGGATCAGATCAACAGGCTGTGCGACAAGTGGCAATAACGGCTTGGGCTGCATAACGGCGGCGCAGCCGCAGGCGGCCCAAATGGAATTGCAGATGAGAAATCGCATCCGCGATTTCTCAGACATGAATCGAAGATTCATGTTGCGGTGCCGCAAAAGACGCGGCATGGAGGATTAGTATGAGTCAGGCGGATATTACCTTTATCGAGATGTGCAGGGATATCCTGGAAAACGGGACGAGCACGCAGGGGGAGAAGGTACGGCCGAAGTGGGCGGACGGAACGCCTGCCTATACCGTAAAGAAGTTCGGTGTGGTCAACCGATACGACCTGCGCCGGGAATTTCCCATTCTGACCCTGCGTCGGACGGCCATAAAGAGCGCTACGGACGAGATGCTCTGGATCTGGCAGAGAAAGTCCAATAATATTCGGGATCTGAACAGTCATATCTGGGACGAATGGGCGGACGAAGACGGATCCATCGGAAAAGCCTACGGCTATCAGATGGGGGTGAAGCATCAGTATAAGGAAGGCTGGATGGATCAGGTGGACAGGGTGATCTATGACCTGAAAAACAATCCGTTCAGCAGGCGTATCATGACGAATCTCTATGTCCATCAGGATCTGCATGCGATGAACCTCTATCCCTGTGCCTACAGCATGACATTTAACGTTACCCAAAGGGCGGGAGAGGACCGGCTTACCCTGAATGCCATCTTGAACCAGCGTTCCCAGGATGTGCTCACCGCCAATAACTGGAACGTGGTGCAGTACGCCGTCCTGGTGCACATGCTGGCGCAGGTTTGCGATATGCAGGCAGGGGAGCTGGTGCATGTGATCGCGGATGCCCATATCTATGACCGGCATGTACCTCTGGTGCGGGAACTGATCGGCCGGCAGCCGGGCCCGGCACCCCGATTTTGGCTGAACCCGGAGGTGAAGGATTTCTATCGGTTCACGAGGGACGACGTGCACCTGGAGGGCTATGTGCCCGGGGAGCAGATCAGGGATATCCCGGTGGCAATCTAGTGTGAGAAATAGGCCCGATGGCCTATTTCTCACACCCGGATTTGTGCCGCGGGCGGCCCAAATCCGATTGCCGCGAAAAGCGCGGCATGTCGGTTAGAGTGCTGTAAGCGCCCCAAATAAAATTACAGATGAGAAATCGCATCCGCGATTTCTCAGACATGAATCGAAGATTCATGTTGCGCTGCCGCAAAAGACGCGGCATGAAAGGATTCGTGTGCAGCCGCTTCGGGGTGCGGCAGGCCGGTCGGTATCATAATGCATGAACAGGAGTAAACGGAATGAATATAATCGTAGCTGTGGACGAGAATTGGGCAATCGGCTGCCGTGGGGATCTGCTGGTGCGGATCCCTGCGGATCACAAGATGTTCCGCCAGGAAACCCTGGGGAAAGTGGTGGTGCTGGGAAGAAAGACCATGGATACCTTCCCGGGCGGTATGCCTCTGCAGGGCCGAACCAACGTGATCCTGACCCGGAATGAGGGCTACCGGGTGAAGGGCGGCATCGTCGTCCATTCGGTGGAAGAGCTGTTGGAGAAGCTGAAGGACTACGACAGCAGGGACGTGTATGTGATCGGGGGGGACAGCGTGTACCGGCAGCTTCTTCCCTACTGCGATACCGCCCATGTGACCCGGATCGACAGGGCCTACGAGGCGGACGCCTATTTCCCCGATCTGGAACGTTCGGGAGAATGGGAGGTCACGGCGGACAGTGAAGAACACAGCTATTTCGATACCACTTATCATTTCGTGAAATATGAGAGGAAAAGAAAGACAGATTGAAAAATAAGCGTAACAGTTCAGTCACCCCGCAGGCCCCCGTCCGCCGGGACGCACAGGGAAGGATCCCGCCGGAAGCCCGCCGCCCCTTTGGGCTGCTTCTAAAGCCGTTGTTCCCGGCTTCGGACCTTGCGAATGCGGCTAAACTCCTCGCTGCGCTCGTCGGACAACGCCGCATTCGCAAGGAAGCCGCTCACATCAGCTTAAGAAGCAGCACCAAAGCGGCAGATGGCTTCCGGCGGGATCCTTCCCTGTGTGTCCCGGCGGACGGGGGCCTGCGGGGTGACTGAACTGTTCTAAATAAGCTTATTTTTCAATCGTAAATTGAACTGCAGGCGGCCCAAATTGAATCGCAGATGAGAAACCGCATTCGCGATTTCTCAGACATGAATCGAAGATTCATGTTGCGCAGCCGCAAAGGACGCGGCATAAAAGGATTAGGTCGAACCATAAAAGGAGAGGAGAAAGACATGTCAGAGCGGAAGTATCAGATCGACGCGGAAGAAAACAGGAAATTCCTGGAGGAAGTCCGGGACGGGCTGCTGGCGTTCGGACACAGGTTCCCGTCGCCTCAGGGGGGCTCCTATTATCTGGGAGACGACGGGACACCCTGGAAGGAACGCAGCCGGGAAACCTGGATTACCTGTCGGATGGCCCATGTCTACAGCCTGGGTACATTCCTGGGCCATGAGGGGAGCGAGGCGCTGGTGGATGCGGCCCTGAAGGGCCTTGCGGGAGAACTGCACGATAAGGAAAACGGGGGCTGGTATGCGGGCCTGACCGCGGACGGGAAAGTCCTTCCCACCAAGCAGTGCTATGCCCATGCTTTTGTAATCCTGGCGGCATCCTCCGCCAAGCTGGCGGGCCGCCCCGGGGCAGGGGAGCTTCTGAAGGAAGCCCTGGAGCTGTATGACCTGCGCTTCTGGAACGAAGAAGAAGGACTGTCCTGCGATACCTGGAATACGGAGTTCACGGTTCTGGACGATTACCGCGGGCTGAACGCCAATATGCATACGGTGGAAGCGTTCCTGGCCGCGGCGGACGTGCTGGAGGATGAAAAATACCGGGTGAGGGCCGGACGCATCATAGATCATGTGCTGGGTTGGGCGTCCGCGAACGAGTGGAGGATCCCGGAACATTTCACGAAGGACTGGGTCGCGGATCTGGAATGCAACAGAGAGAAACCGGACGATCCGTTCAAACCCTACGGCGCCACCCCGGGACACGGGATCGAATGGGCAAGGCTGATTACCCAGTGGGCGCTTTCCACCTATCGGGAGGATGGAGAAGAACGGCAGAAATACATAGCGGCGGCGGAGAATCTCTATAACAGGGCCGTTTCCGATGCCTGGGACAGAGACGGAGCGCCGGGAATCGTTTATACCACCGACTGGAAGGGTGAACCGGTGGTGCACGACCGGATGCACTGGACCCTGGCGGAGGCCATCAATACCTCGGCCATCCTTTTCCGCGTGACGGGGAAGGAAAAATACGCGCAGGATTATGCCCGCTTCATGGAATACCTGGACAACTGTGTGCTGGATCATGTAAACGGCTCCTGGTTCCACCAGCTGGACCAAAACAACCGGCTCCTCGGCACCGTATGGCCCGGAAAATCCGATCTCTATCATGCGCTGCAGGCCATGCTGATCCCTTATTATGCGCCGGAGCTTTCCATAGCCGTTGCGGTAAAACAAAAAAATCTTTGACGTTCTCCGGATTGGTGCTATAATAGGTTCGATGATAAAGCGGCTGCCGGTAGAGGAAAGGCCGTGGTACGCAGGAGGCAGTCCCGATCGGTCCGTCCGCTGAAGCGGGAGGATGAGAACCGGGGTGAAATCATGGATTTCATGAGCTTGTTTTATATGCCCGCCAAGGCGGGCAGATGGGAGTTGGAGTAATGGAAAAGAAAAATCTCGACTGGGCCAATATCGGTTTTGCCTATCACATTACGGATCAACGTTATGTGATAAACTACAAGAACGGTGCATGGCAGGAAGGTTTTCTGACGCAGGATCCCCAGATCGTGCTGAACGAATGCGCGGGCATTCTGCAATACTGTCAGGAAATCTTTGAGGGGCTGAAGGCATACACAACGGAGGAGGGACACATCGTTACCTTCCGTCCGGACCTGAATGCGGAGCGCATGATCGACAGCGCGAAACGCCTGGAGATGCCGCCCCTTCCCAAGGAGAGATTCCTGGAAGCCATCGATCAGGTGGTGAAGGCCAATGCCGCATGGGTTCCCCCCTACGGCAGCGGAGCGACCCTTTACATCCGTCCCTATATGTTCGCGAGTTCCCCGGTTATCGGCGTGAAGCCGGCGGAGGAGTATCAGTTCAGGGTATTTGTAACCCCGGTGGGCCCTTATTTCAAGGGCGGCGCCAAGCCTCTAACCCTGTGCGTCAGCGATTTTGACCGGGCGGCTCCCCACGGTACGGGCCATATCAAGGCGGGCCTGAATTATGCCATGAGCCTGCACGCGGGAGTGACGGCCCACGCGAACGGTTTTGACGAGAATATGTTCCTGGATCCTGCTACGAGAACCTATGTGGAGGAGACGGGCGGCGCAAACTTCCTGTTTGTGGATAAGGATAAGAGGATCGTAATCCCTAAATCGGACAGCATCCTTCCGTCCATCACGAGGCGTTCTCTGGTGACCGTGGCCAGGGATATCCTGGGCCTTGAGGTAACGGAGCGCCAGGTACGCCTGGACGAGCTGGAGAACTTTGCGGAATGCGGGCTCTGCGGTACTGCGGCGGTGATCAGCCCCGTGGGCAAGGTGGTGGATCACGGCAGGGATATCTGCTTTGCCAGCGGTATGGACGAAATGGGGCCGGTGATCAAGGAGCTCTACGACACCTTAACCGGAATCCAGATGGGCAGGATCGCGGGGCCGGAAGGCTGGATCCGCAGAATCCTCTGATGGTCAGAGAAATCGTAAAGGATGATTTTGGCGATTTGATGAGGCTGTATACGCAGCTTCATGGGAATCCGATGCCGGAGGAGAATGAACGGGTCAGGAAGATCTGGGATAAAATCCTCGGCGACGAATCCCATCATATCATTGTGGCCGAGGAAGCGGGCAGAATCGTTTCCTCCTGCGTGTGCGTGATTGTCCCTAATTTGACCCATGCCCAGAGGCCCTATGCGCTGATTGAAAATGTGGTCACGGATGAAAAGCATAGGAAGAGGGGGCTTGCTTCGGCATGCCTGGCATATGCGAGAGAAATCGCTCTGCGGGAGGATTGCTATAAAATGATGCTGCTAACCGGCTCCAAATCGGAAAGCACGCTTCGGTTTTACGAGAAGGCGGGCTACAACCGAAAGGATAAAACGGCTTTTATCCAATGGCTGTGATGCCGAGGGATTTCGGAACAAAAAAGACGGGACAAAAAAGCAGGGAACGCCGCCGTTCGGGGCGGTTTTCCCTGTCTTTTTTTTGCGCCTGCCTGTCCGTTTCGCGAATTGTTAGGGGTATCATTGGTGTGGGTCATACGGGAGAAAAATCCCTCAGAATTCATAGGAATACAGGTAGGGGATCTGGGTTAAGTGCTTCGCCATTTCTTTTCGGTCCGCCTTGAGGGCTGCGGCGAAGACAATTCTCAGATGCACGGTATTCTTGTTTCTCAGTTCATATTTCATGCTGATGATTTCGATGCCGTGCTTTTCCAGGCCTGCGGCGATCTCATCCATGGCACGCTCTACGGCATCCGAGACCGTAAGGGCGGTAGGGCCGGTCGCTTCCTGCGTGCATTGTCCGTCGGCTATCGGGATCAGGAAGTCCACCTGGCCCCTCCACAGGTGTTTGGCCAGATGGATATCTCTGTGCATCAGGATCTGTCCCAACAGAATCAGAAGGGTCGTGGACAGTCCCGTCACATACATTCCGGCGCCCAGGGACATGCCGAGAGCCACGGTGGCCCAGATCCCCGCTGCCGTCGTGATACCGCTGGATACGCCCCGCTTCTGTGTGATAACCAGACCGCCGCTCATCAGTCCCACGCCTGCCAGGATGCCGGCTCCCACTCTGGACACGTCTACGGAGGTGCCGGCCGTACCGAGAGCGTCATAAAAACCGTATTTTGAGATAATCATCATCAGGGAAGAAGCGACAGAGATGATGAAATGCGTTCTGATCCCGGCAGCCTTTCCCCGGTTTTGACGTTCCCATCCTATGACGATGCCGCAGCAGGCGGCGAGCAGGATCCTGCCCACATAAATGATCTGTACCATTATACTAATCCTTTCATGCCGTGTCCTTGGCGGCAGCGCACCTAATCCCCATCCGCCCGCCCTGGCGGGCATTCCGATCAAGTTTTTGTTTGCCGCGGCACCTCTGCCGGGAAAACCGTTTTACGGGCAAAAAAAAGGCAGGGCCTGTGCACTGGCTGCACAGACCCTGTCAAAAGCTTGCTCACGGCAGATATCCATCCGGCCATAGATATCCTGCAGACGGATACCTTTGACTGTCCGGCCGTCCGGGATACCGCCCTTTATTCGTTTAGAATCACATCTACGGAGTCGCTGAAGGTGGCCAGGGACTCGTCGATATCCTGTTTATCCAGCATGATGGCCTGGATGCAGGTGCGGAACTCCGTGATCACCGGCGTAAGATTGGCGATACGGTAGCTGTCGTCGCCGTCCGCAAGGGCTTCATAGGCGATCTTGTAGTTCTCGTTGCGGCCCCAAAGCTCCTGGATGGCAGAAGATTCGGCCATGGTCTTGGTGAAAGGCAGATATCCGGATCCCAGTACGAAAGCAAGGCCGCCCTTTTCATCCTGGATATACCATTTCACGAACTCCCATGCGGCTTCCTGGTTCTGGCTGGCGGCAAGGATACCGAAACCGCATCCGCCGGTGGGCATGGAAGCGATCTTACCCTTTACCAGAGGAGAAACTACATATTCAAAAGAATCCCCGATATTGGCGGTGTTGGAAGTGATGCCGCCGGAGGAATTGATCATCATGGCCGCACTGCCGGAAGTGAACAGCGAGCCTGTCTGATCGTTGGCAGGATCTGCATAATAGAGCGCGCCCGCATCCTGCAGCTCCCGCAGGAACGTGAAAGCTTCCTTCGCCGTGCCGTCTTCCACACAGCCCAGGCCGGTTACGTCTTCGTTGAAGAAATGTCCGCCTGCCTGCTGGACGAGTGCGAACAGCTGCCACTGGTCAAAGGGTATGGCAAGTCCGTACTGTTTGGTCTCGCCACCTTCCACCACTGTGCATTTCAGGGCCACTTCCTTTAATTCATCCCATGTGGTGGGAACCGCACAGCCCATTTCGTCCAGGATGGACTTATTGATGTGGAGGATCTGCGCGGAACGGCCGAAGGGTACGTCCACCAGAGCGCCGTCATAGTAAGCATCCTGTACAAAGGCTTCCACGAAGTCCTTGTCGTCGATGCCGTCTTTCTGCATAAAGGGGAGAAGATCCGCGAAAACACCGTTCGTGGCAAGCCTGCCCACATTATCCTGGGCTACCAGGAGAATATCGGGCGCGTTGCCCGCATAGATTGCCTGTTCCGCTTTTGCGGCCGCCTCTGCATAACTTCCCTGGAAAGTGGCAACTACTTCCACCGCATCCTGGGAGCTGTTGAAATCAGCCACCAGCTGGTCCACCAGTTCCCCGTTGGTGCCGGACAGGGCGTGCCAGAACTGCACGGTCGTCTTCCCCTCCGAGGACGTGGCGGCCTCAGAGGTCCCGGGTTCCTCGGAAGGTTCGGGGGCTGCCTCGGATTGCTGTGTATCCGCGGCCGTAGATGCGGGTTCCTGGGCGGGAGCGGAGCTCTTACCGCATCCGGCAAGTGCTGCCGCCAGCACGGAAACGCTTAATAAAACGCCTGTCAGTTTCTTCTTCATAACATATCTCCTTTCCGATGATGTTACCTCGTGGCAACAGTGTAAAAGCATTTTGGGCCTTTGCGGCCTGTGTTCATTTAATCTCGCCGTGGGCAAAGGACTGCATAATCTGTTTCGATGCAAACAGATACACCAAAATGATGGGAAGGACCAGGATTACATTGCCTGCCATCACCACATGCCAGTTGTGCATTCCCTCCATTTCCGAAAGGCGTGCGATTCCCACAGGAAGTGTCCTGAACTCATCCAGATTCGTCATGACCAGCGGCCAAAAATAATCATTCCATGTTCCTACGAAACAGAACAAAATGATCGTGGCAAACGCAGGCTTGGACAGGGGCACCATGATCTGCATGATCACCCTCCCTTCCGATGCTCCGTCAAGCTTCGCCGCCTCCAACAGCTCGTTATCTATCTGCATAAAGTATTGCCTGAGAAGGAAAATACCGAACGCATTCGTCATAGCAGGCAGGATCAATGGGATCAGGGAATTGATCACGCCCCAGTCCGACATCATCAGGTAGATGGGAAGGAAGGTGATCTGGGTGGGCATCATCAGCGCGATCAGCACGCTGCCAAACAGGAGTTTCTTTCCTTTAAATTCATGCTTGGCAAAGGCATACGCCGCAGGGACCATTACCACCAGCTGGATCAGGATACTGCCCACCACCACAATGAGGGAATTCTTCAGATAGATCCACATATTATTGCCCCAGGCTTCCGCGTAATTGATGAACTGGGGGACCGCCGGGAAAAAGGTGGGCGTTACCCGATTCACCTCTTCCACCGTCTGCAGGGATGTGGAGATCAGCCAGAAAAAAGGCCATCCGAATATAAACAGGAGAAGGCATTTCATGAGCACTCCGCCGATCTTTATAAGCTTTTTCTTCATCTGCATAATTGCTCCTATCTGCGCGCAGGGCACGCATACAAATCAAAGAGATTGGAAATTATCGCTCCTATTGGTAGAAGACCTTCTTGGAAAATCCGCTGAAATATACGACCGTAAGAAGACCTACGATGATGAGCAGGATAACGCCGTATACCGCACCGTAACCGATCCGCAGGCTCATCAGGGATTCGGTATAGATACTGTAGACCATGGTAACCGTGGCGTTGTTGGGACCGCCCTGGGTGAGGATGCGTACGGTATCGAATACCTTAAAGGAACTGATCGTACGGATGATCAGAGTGAAGAACAGCTGGGGAGAGATCATGGGCAGAGTGATCTTGAAAAACATGACCACCTTATTGGCATTGTCCAGTCTGGCAGCTTCGTAAATGGATGTGGGGACGCTGCGCAGCGCCGCGAGCAGGATGAGGACATCATAGCCCACCGCTTTCCAAAGGGAGATGGCAATTACACAGGCCATGGCCGTGGAAGAACCCGAAAGCCAGGAGGAGGTCGGCAGCCCCATTTTCCGGAGCAGGAAGTTGAACAGGCCGAAGTTGGGTTCCATCATCCACTTGAAGACCAGGGCGATGGATACAATAGATACCACATGGGGCAGAAAAACGGTCGCCTGTACCAGCTGGTTCAGTTTGCTGTCCTTCTCATGCAGCCATACCGCCAATAGCAGTGCGGATACCGTGATGAGAAAGACCACGGCAATCGTGTAGATAAAGGTATTGGACAGGGACTTATAGAAATCCGGCCGTGCGAATACTTTCTTATAATTATCCAAACCCACGAATTTGCTGGCCGCAGGATTCAGCATGTTGGTATTCATGAAACTCAGATGGATCAGCTTGATGGCGGGATAGATGGTAAAAACCAGGATGCCGATGAGCGCCGGCGTCACCATGAGATAAGGTTTCATTTTTTTAACGAGACGTGCGTTTTGTTTCATGATTGCCTCCCTTTCATCCAAAATTCCTATGGCAGGCCGGCGCGGCAGGAAACCCGCCACGCCAGATATTTCCCTTCGTTTGGCGTAGAACGCTTATCCGAAGATATCCCCTTGGTTCTGCCCTTAAATTTACGTTTCTTTCGAAATTCCCCTGCCTTGTTTTATTCGATTATAACTTTCGTACCTCCCTATGTCAATGCATTTTGTTGAAAAATGATGTTTTGGTAATGTTTTATAAAAAAAATTAATATAAATTGGCTATTATTCCTGGTTGACTTTTACGAATTCCGCTTTTATACTTGTATGAAATTGCAATTCGGATCTTATGAATTGATTACGAATATTTCGCTTTCTTTCGCAAACAGGGAGGGTAGACATCTATGGACACACATGGCCCAAAAGTTCTTGCTTTTGACCTGGACGGAACACTCACACAGCACAAATCCCCGCTCTCTCCGGAATGCAGGGAGCTCTTGATGCGGTCAAGGGAAAGATATAAGCTGTTGATGGTGGGGGCCGGATCCTGCCGCCGTATTTTCACTCAAATGGAGAATTTTCCTATTCAAATCATCGGAAATTACGGCATGCAGTTTGCCGATGTGGAACAGGAAGCATCGGAAACCGTCCTGATCCTGCAAAGTGACCGGAAGGTGGAGGTGAATACCGAGCTTGCCGTCGCCAGGGCAAATGAGCTGAGAAAGATGCTGGGGTATTTTCCCTATAAGGGAGAAACCATTGAGATCCATGAGAGCGGAATGCTCACGTTTCCCATTCTGGGAACCGAGGCGTCTATTGCCGACAAACTGGCCTATGATCCGGACCGGATAAAAAGAAGGAAGGTCTACGCCCAGGTCAGAGATATGTTTCCGGAATATAAGGTCTATATCGGAGGCTCCTCTTCCTTCGATATCGTTCCCCATCCATACGCCAAGCTGCACGCCCTGGATCTGTACTGCAGACAGAACCGGTTCAGCCATGACGAAGTCCTGTACTTCGGAGATGATTACGGCCTGGGAGGGAATGATGAGGATGTATACTTGTCCGACATCCCGTTCCAGTGTATAGATGATTATCATGATACCCCGAGATATTTGGAACGGTTACTATAGGGGCAGGCTTTAAGAAAGCAGGGCGCCGTATCGTACAAAGAGAGTGCCCGCCAAAGCGGGCGGATAGGAGCAGGATATGATGGAGCGAAAAGGAACACAAACAGGTATCTTAGTGGCAGGACACAGGGGCAATCCGGCACATTTTCCGGAGAATACCATGGCTTCCTTCCGGGATACCATGGAAGCGGGCATCGATATGATAGAACTGGATGTGCAGATGTCCCAAGACGGTGAACTGGTTATTATGCACGATCTGACCGTGGACCGTACCACGGACGGCAGCGGCGCGATCCGGGAGATGACCCTCTCCCAGATCCGTTCCCTGGATGCGGGATGCAGACGGGGAGAGGAGTTTTGCGGAGAAAGGGTTCCCCTGCTGGAAGAATTTCTGGAGCTGGGGAAGGGGTATCCCGGTATGCTCTATGATTTCGAGCTGAAGGAGTATCCTGTGCCGGGAAACGAGAGCAGGGCTTACGAAACGGCGGATCGGACTATCTCCCTGATCGAAGGATACGGACTCGCCGACCGATGCGTGCTGAATGCGTTCAGCGCCAGGCTGTTGTGGTATATCCATGATAAATATGAGGGAAGATACAGTCTCCATGGGTATTACCCCAAATCGCTCCTTGGGGAGACGGACGGCAGGGATCCCTATGACATTCTCTACTGCGCCTGGCTGGCCAGAGAATGCGGCGCGTCACTGGTCACCTGCAATAATCCCAGAGAGGTCACGGCGATCCTGCAGGAGATGGGCCTGCATGCGTAAGGCGGCAGCGATAGAAGGAGCATCCGGGGAAGCAGTACATGCAGACTGCTTTCCCCGGATGTTTTTTTGCTGAGCGAAAGCGTGTCCCCGATGGACCACCATGCGCCGCAGGGCCGGACGGGGGTGGCGTAGGGGCTGCAGGGCCGTTCATCCGTTTTGCGCGGTTTTCATCCGTATTTGACTTTATTGGGGGATATGCATATAATCAAATCAGGAACAGGCCTGTACAGGCGGCAAAGGAGCGAGGCATGAAGCAGCTGTTTACGGAAGAGATCGGGAAGCGGTTTCCCTATTTGTATGAAACCCATCTGCATACCTCCCAGGGGAGTGCCTGCGGTAGGAATACGGGGGCGGAAGTGGCGGAGGCCTGTAAGAAGGCCGGCTATACGGGGATTTTTGTGACGGATCATAACTGGGGAGGGAATACGGCGGCGGACCGCAGCCTTCCCTGGCGGGAATGGGTGGAGCGGTTTGCGCAAGGGTACCGGGATGCCGGGAGGATGGGTGAGAGGATCGGCCTGGACGTGTTTTTCGGATGGGAGGCCGGCTATCAGGGGACGGAGTTTCTGATCTATGGCTTAACGCCGGAATGGCTGGCGGATCATCCCGAGCTGCGGGAGGCGGACGTGGAGAGGCAGCATACGATCGTAAAGCAGGCGGGCGGAATGGTGATCCATGCCCATCCGTTCCGAAAGGAAGCGTATATTCCCCGGATCCGTCTGTTTCCGGAGGCAGTGGACGGGGTGGAGGGAGTCAATGCCAGCCATACCAACCCGCTTACGGCCTCGGGCCATAATGGGGAATCGGACCAACAGGCCAGGGAATACGCCGCCGTCCACAGCCTTCCGATGACGGCGGGGTCGGATGTGCACAGCATACGCCTTTTGGGCGGGGGAATGGCTTTTCCCCGGCGGATCAAGGACGGGGCGGATTTTGTCCGTGCGGTGAAAGGCGGGGAAGATTATCTGCTTAAGGACCGGGAAGCGTGGTATTCCCGGAGGGGGATCCGCATGGATGGGGAGACGGCGGACTTCCCGGAAGGGGAAGGGCGGATGAACCCCTGATTTATACGTGCGCCAAAGCGCAGATAGGAGCCGGATATGGAAAATAAATTTGATGTGATCATTATCGGCGCAGGCCCGGGCGGGATTTTCTGTGCCTATGAATTGATGGAAAAGAGAAAAGACCTTCGGGTTTTGATGGTGGAAAAGGGACGTCCCATTGAAAAGAGGGAATGCCCGAAGAGAAAGACAAAGGTCTGCGTGGGCTGTAAGCCCTGCTCCATCACCACGGGCTTTGCAGGTGCGGGAGCGTTTTCGGACGGAAAGCTTTCCCTGTCCACGGATGTGGGCGGCAATCTGCCTCAGATATTGGGGTATGGGGAAGCGAAAGAGTTGATCGCGGAATCGGATGCGGTTTATCTGAAGTTCGGCGCGGACGAGCGGGTGTACGGGGTGGATAAGGAAAAAGAGATCCGGGAAATCCGCAGAAAGGCCATTAACGCCAATCTGAAGCTGGTGGAGTGCCCCATCCGCCATCTGGGAACGGAGGAGGGGTACAAGATTTATTCCAGGCTGCAAAAGCATCTGGAGGATGCCGGGGTCACTATGCTGTTTCACACCATGGTGGAAGAAATCCTGGTGGAGGATCAAAGGGCGGTGGGCATCGTAACCGGCTCCGGAGACCGCTATTACGGGAAGGAGATCGTGGCCGCCGTGGGCCGGGAGGGAGCGGATTGGTTCAAGGACCGGTGTGCGGATATCGGCATAGAGACCACGCCGGGAACCGTGGATATCGGCGTCCGGGTGGAGGTGCGCGACGAGGTTATGCAGTTTTTAAACGAAAATCTCTACGAAGCCAAGCTGATTTTCTATACGCCCACCTTTGACGACAAGGTACGTACCTTCTGCACCAACCCTTCCGGAGAGGTGGCCACGGAGTACTATGAAGGCGGACTGGCGGTGGTAAACGGCCACGCTTACAAGTCGCAGGAGTATAAGACCAGCAATACGAATTTCGCGCTGTTGGTTTCCAAAAATTTCACCAGGCCATTCAGCACACCGATTGAATACGGACGTAAAATAGCGGAATTGTCCAATATGCTCTGCGGAGGGAAAATCCTGGTACAGACCTTCGGAGATTTTAAGAGAGGAAGACGGACGACGGAAGAGCGGCTGGCCCGAAATAACCTGATTCCCACCTTGAAGGATGCGGTGCCCGGGGATCTGTCGTTGGTATTCCCCCACCGTATCATGGTGGACATCGCGGAGATGATAGAGGCGTTGGACAAGGTGACTCCCGGACTTGCCAGCGACGAAACGCTTCTATACGGCGTAGAAGTGAAATTCTATTCCAACCGGGTGGTGGTGAACCGGGATTTTGAGACCAGCGTGCAGGGGCTGCGCGCCATCGGGGACGGGGCCGGAGTGACGAGGGGGCTGCAGCAGGCCTCCGCCAACGGGCTCAGCGTGGCGAGAAGCATTCTGAAAGCGATGGAGCGGAAATGAGAAGAAGTATGAAAGAAGTACGCTTTCATACTATTGAATTTGTGCCCGCATTAGCGGGCATGGGGTGTAAGATTGAAAATTTAAAATTTTCAATCTTACGGATTTGGGCCTATTCCCGTTTTGGGAAGACCCAAAACGGGAAAGGCATGGGTATAAGAGTGAAAGATTTTTCAAATCTTTCACTCCCCCTGATTTGTATGCGCGCCAAGGCGCGCAGATGGGAGCCAAACATGGAAAACATCGGACGCGCCGGGTGGGGCGCCGTAAGGCGGCTGCTGTCTTTGTGGACGGCAGTCCTGGCTGCGGCCTTTACCGCGGGCTGCGGCCCGGCGGACGGTTTCGGGGGCGCGTCGGGCAGAGAGGAACCGGTGAAAATCGTCTTAACCACCGGTTTCCGGGTCGACGAGGTATTCCGCCTGGAGGATGCTTCCTGCAGCCGGGCGGAGATTATGGTCTACCTGGATACGGAACGCAGCCGGTACGAGGCGGTATACGGGCCGGAAATCTGGGACCATGCAGGAGCGGAAGGGGAACTGGAGGGAAGGCTGAAAGAAAAGGTGCTGGCGGAAATTTCCCAGATCAAAGCCATGACCCTCTTGGCCGACGTACGTGGAATCGCCCTCTCCGCCCAGGAGGAAGAGACGGCGGCCAGGGCGGCGGAGGCCTATTTCGCTCTGACGGGCGAGGAGGAACAGAAGGCCCTGGGCATCTCCCGGGAGACGCTGGAAGGCATGTACCGCGACTACGCTTTGGCAGATAAGGTTTATCGGGAAATCATTCAGGACCTGGATCCGGAAATCAGCGACGACGAGGCCCGCACCATCACGGTGCAGCATGTCCTGCTCCGGACGGCAACGGAAAATGCGGACGGCACTCTCACGCCTCTGTCGGAGGAAGAAAAGCGGCAGAAATACGACCGGGCCCAGGAAGTCTGCCGTGCCGCGGCGGAGGGTGAGGCCTTCGAATCCCTGATCGAGAAATACAGCGACGTTTCCCAGGGGACGCTTTCCTTCGGCAAGGGAGAAATGGAGGCGGCTTTTGAGGAAGCAGCTTTCAACCTGGCCAAGGGAGAGATCAGCGGGGTCGTGGAAACCTCCCGGGGATACGAGGTAATCAAATGTATCAGCACCTTCAACCGGGAAGAAACGGACCGAAACAAGCAAAAGATCGCGGAAAAACGCAAGGACGAGGTGTTTGAACAGGAATACGACGCCTTTGTGGCCTCCCTGGCCAGAAACTTGAACGAGGAGCTTTGGGCTTCCGTTGCCCTGCCGCGGGGAGACTGGGAAAGGCATGAAGGATTCTTTGAGCTGTACCAGGAATATTTCGGAAGGAGGCAGGCTGCAGGGACGCTCCGGCAGCCGCAAAGGGATGAAGAGCTTTGAGTATGTTGTGGAAAGCCTGGACGGAGACTATGCAAACCTGAGAAGGACGGACGAGGAGGACGGGGAATTAAAGCTGGTCGCCCGCGCTCTTCTGCCGCCGGAAATCAGGGAGGGCACGAGGCTTTTGTATGAATTCCTGCAGTACCGGATCATGGAGTAGCCTCTCCGCCGGGCGCTATCATTTTCTGCGTGTATTCCGCCAGGGTTTGGATCACCCTTTCGGGTTCCTGCCCGCCGTGCTTTAAGAAGGCATGAAAAGAGCCCTGGATTGCAAAGGTGAGCAGAATTTCCTTTTCCGCGCACCTTTCATACTCCGAATGGCTGCGCATCACCAGGTCACGGATCCGTTCCTCTATTTTGGTGACCAGGACGCTTCGCCTGCTCCCGGAGAAAAGGATATATAAAAGCCGGGTTTGGGACTGAAAGGCCTGGAAGATTTCCACCGTGGCACGCCCCGGACGATCCAGCAGGGTATCGGGATGGGGGATGGAACCGATGATATTGTCGATCAGTTCGTCCTCCATGGATTCGGCCAGATCGTAGATATCGTGATAGTGTTGATAAAACGTGGCTTTGTTAATAAAGGCCAGTTCGGAAAGCTCCTTTATGGTGATCTTTTCAATGGGCTTTCTGGAGCGCAGTTCTATGAAGGCATTTTGAATATTTGTCCTTGTGCGTTGAATTCTCAGATCCATCGGTCATGTCCGTTCTGCCCTCCGACAGGGCGCGTTCCACTTCTTCTAGGAGGAATGCCCCCGGATGGGCCAGGTGTTTTTAGACAGTTTCCATAAAAAGTAAATTATTTTACTTCCCGGCGGGATTGATGATAGCCTGCCGGGAAGTTTTGTTTTAAGATGATTCTAACAGAATAAACGACGGCAGTCAATTAAATGTTATGCAGAAGGTATGCCAATTGTGGGAGGGCCCTGCGCCCCTCTTCGGTCCGGCCGCTGCCCGAGGGATCACAGAGGGGTGCAGGGCTATTTGTGCCGGAGCGCCGCAAATAGCTTTGAAGGCATGCCCTGTCGCGTAAACGCTCCGAAATGGAGGTTATTATGGACTTGTACGGATTTTATACGGGAAAGATTTTCGATGCATATGAGTATCTGGGCTGCAGGCCGGGACCGGACGGGGCGGTATTTCGTACCTTTGCTCCGGCGGCGGAGAGGATCTCGGTGATCGGGGAGTGGAACGGCTGGGAGGAGACGGCCATGGATCGGGTGCATGACCGGAATTTCTGGGAGTGCCGCATTCCGCAGGCCCGCGAGGGGCAGATGTATAAATACAGGATCTACCGGCGGGACGGTTCCTTCATCGACCATTGCGACCCCTATGGGTTCGGGATGGAGCTTCGGCCCCATAATGCCAGCATCATCCGGGATATGGGCAGCTACCGTTTTCGGGACGGGGATTGGATGAAAAAGAGGGGCAGCGGTAAGGACAGGCCGCTTAACATCTATGAGCTGCATGTGGGGTCCTGGAAGAAAAAGGGGCCGGAGGCGGAGGACTGGTACCGCTACGACGAGCTGGCGCAGGAGCTGATCCCTTATCTGAAGGAATACGGCTATAATTATGTGGAGGTGATGCCTCTGGGAGAGCATCCCTGCGACGAGTCCTGGGGATACCAGGGAACCGGGTTCTACAGCCCGACGGCACGATACGGCACGGCGGACGAGTTAAAGCGGATGGTGGATCTGCTGCATCGAAGCGGAATCGGGATCATCCTGGATTTTGTGCCGGTGCACTTTGCGGTGGACGACTATGCGCTGGCTGAGTATGACGGCACGGCGCTGTATGAATATCCCAACAGCGATGTGGGCAGCAGCGAGTGGGGGAGCCGGAATTTCATGCACTCACGGGGCGAAGTGCGCAGCTTCCTGCAGTCCTGTGCGGATTATTGGCTGAAAGAATACCATATGGACGGGCTGCGGATGGACGCCATCAGCAATATGATCTATTGGCAGGGCCGCCCGGAACGGGGCGTGAACGGAAATGCGGTGGATTTCTTAAAGGAGATGAACCGGGGGCTGAAGGGCCGCCATCCGGGAATCCTGCTCGCGGCGGAGGACTCCACTTCGTTTCCCGGTGTGACGAAGAGCGTGGAAGAGGGCGGTCTGGGGTTCGATTATAAATGGGATATGGGCTGGATGAACGATACCCTGGATTATTTCCGGACAGGGCCGGGATACCGCAGCAGGGATTATCACAGGCTGACCTTTTCCATGATGTATTATTATGACGAAACCTATCTGCTGCCGCTTTCCCACGATGAGGTGGTACATGGGAAAGCTACCGTCATGCAGAAGATGAGCGGGGAATATGAAACGAAGTTTCCCCAGGCCAGGGCGCTCTATATGTACATGTATGCCCATCCCGGCAAGAAGCTGAATTTCATGGGAAATGAGCTGGGACATTTCCGGGAGTGGGACGAGAAGCGGGAGCTGGACTGGGAATTGGCCTCCTATCCCGCCCATGATGCGTTCCGGCATTTCATGAAAGACCTAAATCATCTCTACCTTGCGCATCCGGCGTTCTGGGCAAAGGATTATGCCAGGGAAGGGTTTTGCTGGCTGGACTGCCACGAAGAGGCGGACTGCATCTATGCCTTCCTTCGCACGGACGGGAAGGAGGAGATCGCGGCCGTATTCAATCTTTCCGACCGGGCCCATGACGGGTTTGTGCTTAAGGTGCCGGAGGGAAAATACGAAGTCCTGCTGGACAGCGACAGGGATATTTACGGCGGCAGAACCGTATATGGCCCGAAGGGAAAAGAAGGCAGAAGCAGTACCGGGGAAAAAGAGGAAAAGGGAACGAATGCGGCCGGGAAAGCCGCGGCCGGCCGCCTCGTCCTGGATCTTCCGGCTTTTAGCGGGGTGTACCTGATAAAGCGGGCGGCGCACTAACCTCCATGCGTTTGTCCTGAGGCTGATGCCGTTCCGGTTGCACCGCTGCCCGTCCGCTGATATAATGAGGATACCTTTCTATGATTACTCAACAGGCATGGTTGTTCTTATCAAGCTTTGAAAGGTTCAGAGAAGATTTGAGAAATAGCATTTAATTAAATGTATATAGTAATGCTTAAATCCCTTGATTTTACAGCATTTCCGCAAGATTCTAAACAGAATTTACTACCAATTTACTACTTTTGAGAAAAAGAGCCCTGATATGCTTTTTAGATGATTGCGGATAGGAAAATGATAGCACACATGCAGGAAAAAATAAAGAGACTGCCGGAATGACCAGCTCTGACGCTTAAATATACATTCCTTCTCCTGTACACCCCGGGATTCCTGCTCTGCGGAACTCTCTGGTCACGCCTGTGCCTTTTGGCACATAAAATCCCTGTGTCCTTTTTCTGCTTCCTGTTCACCTGTCCCGCCAGCTTCCTCACCACCCCCTTCCTGGATTCTTTTATGAAAACCGTATCTGGATTCTTTCTTCCCATTCCTCCTGTATTTCCTTCAGTCGGATTCCCTTCATGGATTCCAGCAACCTCCGGTGTTTCTGCTCCCTGCTTTTCCCTGCTTTCTCCCACACCTTCTTCCATGCCTCCATTACCTGCGCTATCATATGGCCGATCTGAATCAGATAATAATGATTTTTCAGCGCCTGG
>JAETRI010000122.1 GCA_021770245.1 Lachnospiraceae bacterium | reverse complement strand
TGGGACACTCCAATATTCAGACTACTTTACAGACATACGTACATGATACCGAAGTCATGTCGGAGCGATCCGTTGATCTCTTTGAACAGGCGGCAGGACGGAAAACTTCCTAGGATACCAAAAGAGGGCTGGCAGCAAAAGTTCACCGCTGTTCAGTCCTCTTTTAACATTTTGGCCGGTTTTTCAGAATTACGGTGGCAAATCGGTGGCAAACCATCCATTTTCATACCATGCAAGTCCTTGAAAATCCCTATTTTATGCGGCTTAAGAGGCACACGGTCTCTACATGCATCCCCCAAGGAAACATATCGCACCCTCTCGCTCGCTTCAGCTCATACCCTTCCCCGGCCAGATACTTCAGATCCCTCGCCAATGTCGCCGAATCGCAGCTCACATATACAATCCGTTCCGGCCGCATCCGCGCCATCGTCTCCAGGCATTTCCCGTCGCATCCCTTCCGGGGCGGATCCACCACGATGACCTCCGCACGGATTCCTTCCTTTTCGTATTTGTCAGGGAGCACCTCCTCCGCCTTCCCCACATAGAACTCGGCATTCGCAATGCCGTTTATCTCGGCGTTCTTCCTCGCATCCTTCACGGCATCCGGTATCACCTCCACGCCGTACACCCGCTTCGCCCTTTGGGCCAGGAACAGAGAGATGGTTCCGATCCCGCAATACAGATCCCAGACGGTCTCGCTTCCGGAAAGTCCGGCATATTCCAGGGCCTGGGCATACAGCCTCTGTGTCTGGACCGGATTTACCTGGTAGAAGGACAGCGGGGAAATCCGAAAGGACACCTCGCCGATCCGATCCTCAATCCAGCCTTTTCCCCGCAGGACGCGGACCTTCTTTCCCAATATCACATTGGTGCGTTCCCGATTCTCATTCACGCTCAGACTGGTCATACCGGGAATCTGCCAAAGCATGTCAGCCAATCTCCTCTCCGCAGGGAGCCGCGTGCCGTTGATCACCAGGCAGACCATAATCTGCCCGCTGGCGAATCCCTTGCGGATAAGTACATGGCGCAAAAGCCCCGTTCCGGAATTCTCATCATAGGCGCTGGCCCCGTTTTCCTCCATGTATTTTATAATCCGTTCCAGGATTTCCCGGTTTTCTTCCACCCCGAGGATGCAGTCCGTATTGGGAATGATGGTATGCGTCCTTCCGGCATAGAAACCGGTCACTATCCGTCCCTCCTTATCCGTCCCAAGGGGATACTGGGCCTTGTTGCGGTAACGCCAGGGGTTTTCCATCCCGATTATGGGCTCCATGGCAGAATCCACGCATTCCGGGGAAAAACCGCCGATATGGATAAGGTTATTCCGGATCTTCTTTTCTTTGAATAAAAGCTGTTGTTCATAGGAAAGGGACTGCAGCTGACAGCCGCCGCACTGACGGCTGAAAGCACAGCGGGGCTCAATGCGAAAAGGAGAAGGTTTCAAAACCTTCTCCAGCCTGGCATAAGCATAATTTTTCTTTGCCTTTACAATCTTCACGCGCGCCACATCGCCGACCACCGCATCCTTTACAAACAGGGTATGACCGTCCGCCTTTCCGATCCCCTCCCCCTGCGTCCCCATATCGGTGATTTCCACCGTATAGATATCGTTCTTTTTCATTTCCATTCCGAAAACCCCGTTATTCCATCCGTGTCTTCCTGATGTTGGATTCAAACAGCCGGTTATATCCCAGCCAGCCCTTACCTGATGCGCCGCGGAGCGCTTCGGTAAAGGTTTCCAGCTTGGCGTCCGCATTATCCGCCAGATTCAGGGCTGCCGCCTCGATCAATGCCGGCTTTTTAGGAGAACCGTATTCGTACTCCCCGTGATGAGCCAGGATACAATGCTTTAACTCCGCCTCCAAAACCGGCGGGAAACCGGGAAGGGTGCGGATCTTTTCTCCCACCATCTCGGCTCCCATGACGATGTGCCCCAGGAGCTGCCCGTTGTCCGTATAGTCGTTCTCCGGGAACAGGGAAAGTTCCTTCGTTTTCCCGATATCATGAAACAGAGCGGCCGTAACCAGCAGGTCCCGGTTCAGCATGGGATAGCTTTGGCTGAAATATTCGCACATCCTGGCTACGCTCAGCGTATGTTCCAAAAGGCCTCCCATAAAGCCATGGTGTACAGTTTTGGCCGCGGAGGAAGCGCGGAAGGCTTTCATAAATGCCTCATCCTCCACGAAAAAGCTCTCCAAAAGGCTCTTCAGCCATTTATTTTCCGTCTTGCCGATCATCCCCAGCAGTTCCTTGTACATTCCGTCGACGCTCTTTTCGCTGACCGGAAGATAATCCGCCGGGTCGTATTCCCCTTCCTGGCAGAGGCGGATCCGCTTCACGTTCACCTGCAGCGCGCCCTGGAAGCTGGTCACATCCCCGTACACCTCTATATAATCCAGCGCGTCGAATTCTCCGATCCCCGCACTGTTGGGATCCCAGACCTTGGCATCCAGAGTTCCCGTTTTGTCCTGCAGGATCACATTGTCGTAGGGCTTTCCGTTTTTCGTCATTGCCGTCTGCTTATGCTTACACAGATAAATATCGAATATCCTGTCGCCTTCTTTGTAATCTTTAATGTATTTCATTTTGCTCCTATCCGCATATTTTTCAATCCCGTACCGGACTGCGTGCAGACCACGCAGTCCGGCGGACCTCTTAACCGTCAGATTCCAAATCTGCCCGCGTGCGCGGCGCATTTTTCCGTCATTTCAAAACATCCAATATCACGTCCACCGTCATCTCCTGATACTCTTCCTGAACCTGACGCATAACGGTGAGCGTTACCTCCGTATCGGGCAGGAGCGTCATGACCGCCTGATTATAATCCCCGAAGGAAGTGATTTCCTCCGTTCCCATTTTCACGATAACGTCCCCGCTCTGTATGCCGGCCACCATCGCCGGGGAATCCATTTCGATTCCCGTTATATAAGCTCCGGCCGGAACGCCGCGGGATTCCTGTATCTCCCTGGGTACATCGGTACCGTAGACTCCCAGGAATGCCATGGGCTGTCCGTTGGAAAGTTTCACGATATTGTTTTTCAGATCGCTGATCCCCAAAGCCGTAATCAGGTTCCGGGCGTCCTCACCGCTCCCCCCCTGTCGGATAATTCCCAGCACCTGCCCGTTTAAGTTGATCAGAATCCCGCTTCCCTTCTCGCTTCCGTAAATATCGGTGGTTAAAAGACGGTAATTGCCGTCCAACATGTTCCATATCGTTTCCGTGGACGTGATCATGCCGTATGCCACCGAAGCTGCCATTCCCAACGGGCGTCCCAGAGCTATGACGGGTGTAGCCAAAAGGCCGCCGGTACTATTGGAATTTCCCAGCTGCGCGATGGAAATCTCTTCCCTCGTCTGCTCTTCCAGCCCGTCTAAGTTCACGCTGATAACCGCTAAACCGGTGACCGGATCTGATTGCTTGATTCCGGCTGCCGCAAAGGTATTGTCGCAGAATGTCACGTGTGTGTCTTCTGCCTGTTCCACCGTTTCCTTATCCGTGAGAATTAAAAGTTCCTTTCCGTTCTCCGCCACGATCAGGCCCGTCGTCTGCCCTTTATTCTCATAGGGGGTATCGAACCAGTCCATCTCCGACGTGACCCCGGTGACCGTAACCAGGCATTTGGATGCCTCCTGTGCCACCTCGTACAGACTTCCGTAAAGCTTCTGATAATCGGAAACGCCCATCTCAACCCGTTGGACCACGGGCGCCGGAGGCGGCGGGGCGGTTTCCTCCTCACTCTCCGTTTCCACCACCATATCCTCGGGAAGCATCTCCTCGTTGACCGCTTCCTCCTGGAGGCGGATGCTTTCCGGTTCTTCCTCCGGATGAAGCCAATTACTGAAAACCGGCTCCAGCACCAGAAACGTCAGACATGCGATCAGCCCGAACATGGCGGCCATCGTGGCGGTGAGAATCGTCCTTTTGAGCAGCTTCCTTCTGTTGATAGGGCGCTCTTTCACTTTTTCTTTGATAAAAGCGATATCACTGCCCGCCGTGTCAGACGCTGTCTTACTTTCGTCCGTCTTCCCTTCCTGCCCCTTTTCTTCCATAAATTCCTTCCTTCGCCTTCCGCACGCTTTCCGCATAGGAGCGGTCCGCTTTCTGCACCAGATAGCCCGGCGACAGGAATGCGGCATGATAGAGCTCCTCCAGCGTCTCTTCTTGGGCCTGCGTAGGAACCGACGGGGATACCACTCTCGTCTGCCACACGGACATACACCGGGTATATTCCACAAGCCAGAAGAGCGGTTCCATATTTTTCTCCATATGGCCGTTCAGCACCGCAGCCCGCTCCCCTGCAATCTCCTCCAGCGCCTCGATATGGGAAGGCAGTGGTTCCCGCACCTCCCCGTCCGGAAGAATCATGCATTCACAGGGTTCCTCATCCTCCCTGTGGGCATTGATATATTCCATCACTTTCACTTCTGCTCCCATCCGCGTACAGAGCACGCATACAAATCAGGGTAATTGAAAATCATCAGAATCCGGGAAGCTCATTGCCTATTCGGAATGTCCCTTGCAGGCATGCCCTCCGTGGCTCCCGCAGGTATGTCCCTCATGATCCCCGCAGGTATGCCCTTCTCCATGGCTTTGGCAGGTATGCTCCTCCCCATGATGATGGCTGCATACCGTATCCGGATCGTAAGCCAGATTCCCCGCCAGAAGGGCATCCACCGCTTTGTCGGCTTCTCCTGATACGCCGGGATAGAACTCGATCCCCATATCGGAAAGGGCCGTTCTCGCCCCTCCTCCGATTCCTCCGCAGATCAGGGTATCCACGCCCTGCTCCTTCAGGAAACCGGCCAGCGCCCCATGGCCGCTGCCGCCCGTGCCAACCACAGCCGTATCCGTCACTTTCCCGTTTTCCACCTGATATAGCTTAAAGTTCCCGCAATGTCCAAAATGCTGAAAAACCTGTCCGTCCTCATAAGTTACCGCTATTTTCATTTCGCTGCTTCTCCTTCTCTTACCTCATTCCTCTTCCCTTCGGGAAGTATGCTTCTCCAATATAATATCTCAGTAATCTATCCACGTCCAGCATAAAATTTTTTCGTATACCCGCTCCTTAGAGGCGACAGTGCAGACACCCCGGAAGTGTGCTGTTGTATGACAGGACAAACGCATGAAAGGCCCTGCGGCCCCTGTGACACCCCTGCCGGCCCC
>JAETRI010000024.1 GCA_021770245.1 Lachnospiraceae bacterium | reverse complement strand
TTTATCCGCTATATCGAAGACACACCGGAGGGAAAACGGATCGGTCTGGACTTTGGGGAGAACCGCAGCCTGGAATACAGCATGGAGGATCTGGTGAACCTGGACCTTGCCTATGCGGCTACGATCCATAAGGCGATGGGCTCCGAGTATGATAGGTACAACTCCTTGCCGGTGGATATGGTCAATTGTTACTCGACATCTCAATTTTACCACAAACCGGTGGGGAGTTGTTTTATTTTGTGACAAAAAGAATCCCGTATTTATGCGGGTTCTGGCGTTTCGCAAACGCCTATAAATCTCAAAAAGAAAAGGAGCGTGAACAAATCAATGAAAAAAACACAACAGGAGCGCGGGCGGAGTCCGCCGGAAAAATCATGGTGCTGGTCATAAAGCTGAACCGATACCGGCATGAGTATTATAATCTGGCAGCTCCCAGCGTGTCGGATGCCTTGTATGACCGCCTTTTTGATGAACGGTTATGAAAAGAACAAAAGTTCGATTTACATCTGTACAAATGAAGGGATTTGTGGTAAGCTAGTAAAGCTTACAGAGTGCTGTTCTGTTCGTATAAAAACGGACAGTTTTAGGATATCCTCAAATGGGGAATGAGTGAACGATATTCGCCGTGGAGCAAAAAGACGAAATTCTTGTAAAACAAAAAATGTGCCACGACGAATAACTGGCTTATAGTAATTTTTTAGGATAGAATCGGAGGTGGATTTTTGTGCGAAGTGAACAAAAACCCTTTAAACTTCACAGTGAATACCAGCCTACCGGGGACCAGCCGCAGGCGATTGAGGCATTGGTAAAAGGCTTCAAAGAAGGCAACCAATTCCAGACTTTGCTGGGGGTTACGGGCTCCGGCAAGACCTTTACCATGGCAAATATTATTCAGGCGCTGAATAAGCCCACGCTGATCATCGCCCATAACAAGACCCTGGCCGGCCAGCTCTACGGCGAGTTCAAAGAATTTTTCCCGGAGAATGCAGTGGAATATTTTGTGTCCTATTACGACTATTACCAGCCGGAGGCCTATGTGCCGTCTTCGGACACCTATATCGCCAAAGACTCTTCCATCAATGATGAGATCGACAAGCTGCGCCTGTCCGCCACGGCTTCTCTGTCAGAGCGCAGGGATGTGATCGTGGTGGCCAGCGTGTCCTGCATATACGGATTAGGCAGCCCGGATGAATATAAGGACATGATCGTTTCCCTGCGCCCGGGTATGACCAAGGACCGGGATCAGGTCATCCGGGAGCTGATCGATATCCAGTACGACCGCAACGACCTGGATCTGGGACGGGGCTGCTTCCGGGTACGGGGAGACGTGCTGGAGATCAATCCCGCTCAGGGCAGCGATTATCTGATCCGGGTGGAATTCTTCGGGGACGAGATCGATAGGATCGCAGAGGTGGACCCTTTAAACGGCAGGTTGTATTCCACACTGGAGCACATTGCGATCTTCCCGGCTTCCCATTATGTGGTATCCCAGGAGAAGATCAATATCGCCTGCGAGAATATCGAAAAGGAGCTGGAGGAGCGGATCCGATTTTTTAAGGGAGAGGACAAGCTTCTGGAAGCCCAGCGGATCTCGGAGAGGACGAATTTCGACATCGAAATGCTGCGGGAAACGGGCTTCTGCTCCGGTATCGAGAACTATTCCCGGCATCTGAATGGCTCTGCTCCGGGAGAGCCGCCCATGACGCTGCTCGACTTCTTTCAGGATGATTTCCTGATTATCATAGACGAATCTCATATGACGGTGCCTCAGATCCGGGGAATGTACGCGGGGGACCGTTCCAGGAAGACCACGCTGGTGGATTATGGCTTCCGCCTCCCGTCTGCCCTGGATAACCGGCCGCTGAACTTTGAGGAATTCGAGGCACATATCGACCAGATGCTGTTCGTGTCCGCGACGCCGGCGGAGTACGAGGCAGCCCATGAGCTGGGACGGGCGGAGCAGATCATACGGCCCACGGGCCTGCTGGATCCGGAGGTAACCGTCCGCCCGGTGGAGGGACAGATAGACGATCTGATCGGAGAGATCAGGAAAGAGACACAGAAGCGGTGCAAAGTACTGGTGACCACTCTGACCAAGAGGATGGCGGAGGATCTGACCGATTATATGAGGGAAGTGGGCATCCGGGTAAAATACATGCATTCGGATATCGATACCCTGGAACGGGCGGAGATCATCCGGGATATGCGTTTGGACGTGTTCGACGTGCTGGTGGGCATTAATCTGCTGCGGGAAGGGCTGGACATCCCGGAGATTTCCCTGGTGGCGATCCTGGACGCGGATAAGGAAGGCTTCCTCCGTTCGGAAACTTCCCTGATTCAGACCATCGGCCGTGCGGCCAGGAACGTGGACGGGCATGTGATCATGTATGCGGACAACATGACAGAATCCATGCGGGTTGCCATAGAGGAAACCAACAGAAGACGCCTGATGCAGCAGAAATATAATGAGGAGCACGGGATCACGCCTCAGTCCATTAAGAAAAGCGTCCGGGATCTGATCAGCATCTCCAGGGAGATTGCCAAGGAAGAGGTGCGTTTCGAGAAGGATCCGGAATCCATGGACAGGGAAGAACTGGAGAAGCTGATTGCCGATGTGCAGAAGAAGATGAAGAAGGCAGCGGCCGAGCTGAACTTCGAGGCAGCGGCCGAGCTGCGCGACAAAATGGTGGAGCTGAAGAAGACGCTGGAGAAGATGGCGGAGGAGTGACGGGGCGAAAGGCGGCGGCAGAATGAGAGGAAAAATGAGAGGAAATACGGAACAGGAAACCATAAAAATGCGCCCCCGGGATTATATCAGGATCCGTGGGGCAAACGAACACAATTTAAAAAACCTGGATGTGGACATTCCGAGAAACGAGCTGGTGGTCCTAACAGGCCTCTCCGGTTCGGGGAAATCCTCCCTGGCTTTCGATACCATCTATGCGGAAGGGCAGCGGCGGTATATGGAGTCTTTATCCTCCTATGCCAGACAGTTCCTGGGGCAGATGGAGAAGCCTAACGTGGAGAAGATCGAGGGGCTTTCCCCTGCCATCTCCATCGATCAGAAATCCACGAACCGTAATCCCCGTTCCACGGTGGGCACGGTAACGGAAATCTATGATTATTTCCGTCTGCTTTATGCGCGTATCGGAATTCCCCACTGCCCCAAGTGCGGGAAGGAGATCAGGAAACAGACCGTGGATCAGATGGTGGATCAGATCATGGCGCTGCCGGAGGGCAGCAGGATCCAGCTTTTGGCTCCTGTGGTGAGGGGACGTAAGGGAGAGCACGGAAAGGTGCTAGAGCGGGCGAAGCGCAGCGGTTATGTGAGGGTCCGCGTGGACGGAAGCCTGTATGAGCTGACGGAAGACATTAAGCTGGATAAAAATATCAAGCACAATATCGAAATAGTTGTGGACCGCCTGGTGGTAAAGGAAGGCATCGGCCGCAGGCTCGCGGATTCCATCGAGAACGTGATGGCACTGACGGAGGGACTCCTCTATGTGGACGTGATCGGCGGGGAAGCCATGACCTTCAGCCAAAGCTTTTCCTGTCCGGACTGCGGCATCAGCATTGACGAGATCGAACCGCGCAGCTTTTCCTTCAACAATCCCTTCGGCGCCTGTCCGGTGTGCTTCGGGCTGGGTTACAAGATGGAGTTTGATCCGGATCTGATGATACCGGACAAGGGGCTCAGCATCAATGAGGGAGCCATCGCAGTCATGGGCTGGCAGTCCTGCGGCGATCCGTCCAGCTTTACCAATGCGATCCTCGTGGCCCTGTCCAAGGAATACGGCTTCGACCTGGACACGCCCTTTGAGGAATACAGCGAAAAGGTGAAGAATATCCTCCTCCACGGAACCAACGGACATGAGGTGGAGGTACACTATACCGGCCAGAGGGGCCGGGGCGTCTATCCCGTTGCCTTCGAGGGGCTGATCCGAAGCGTGGAACGTCGGTATCGGGAGACCGCTTCCGAGTCTTCCAAGCAGGAATATGAGACCTTTATGAGCATCACCCCCTGTCCCGAATGCAGGGGAATGCGTCTGAAAAAGGGTGCTCTGGCCGTGACGGTGGGAGAGAAGAACATTTATGAGATCACCTCCCTTTCCATACGGGCCCTGAAATCCTTCCTGGAGGAGCTGCGCCTTTCCAGCCAGCAGCAGCTGATCGGAGAGCAGATTCTGAAGGAGATCCGGGCCAGAGTAGGCTTTCTGGTGGATGTGGGGCTGGAATATCTTTCCCTGTCCCGCGCCACCGGAAGCCTGTCCGGCGGGGAGGCGCAGCGGATCAGGCTGGCGACCCAGATAGGCTCCGGCCTGGTGGGGGTATGCTATATCCTGGACGAGCCCAGCATCGGCCTGCACCAGAGGGACAACGACAAGCTCCTGAACACGTTGAAGCATTTGAGGGATTTGGGAAACAGCGTGATCGTGGTGGAGCATGATGAGGATACCATGCTGGCGGCGGATTATGTGGTGGATATCGGCCCCGGCGCGGGCTCCCACGGAGGAGAGGTGGTGGCCTGCGGCACGGCGGAGGAGCTGATGCAGAATCCGGCCTCCGTTACGGGGAAATATCTGAGCGGGGAATTATCCATCCCCGTGCCCAAGAAACGGAGAAAACCCATCGGCTGGCTCAAGGTAAAGGGCGCAGAGGAAAATAACCTGAAAAAGGTGGACGTGGACTTCCCCCTGGGCGTACTCACCTGCGTTACCGGCGTATCCGGCTCCGGAAAGAGCTCCCTGGTCAATGAAATCCTTTATAAGACGCTGGCAAAACAGCTGAACCGGGCGAGGACGATCCCGGGGAAAAACAAGGGGATCCTGGGAGTCGATCAGCTGGATAAGGTGATCGCCATTGACCAGTCCCCCATCGGACGCACCCCCCGTTCCAATCCGGCTACTTATACCGGGGTTTTTGATATGATCCGCGATTTGTTCGCTTCCACCCAGGATGCGAAGGCAAAGGGATATAAGAAGGGCAGGTTCAGCTTTAATGTGAAGGGCGGCAGATGCGAGGCCTGCTGCGGAGACGGCATCATCAAGATCGAGATGCATTTCCTGCCCGACGTATACGTACCCTGTGAAGTATGCGGCGGAAAACGCTATAACAGGGAAACCCTGGATGTAAAGTATAAGGGGAAGAGTATTTATGACGTGCTGGACATGACGGTGGAGGAGGCGGTGGGATTCTTCGAGAATGTCCCCTCCATTCGGAGAAAGATAGAGACGCTTTACGATGTGGGCCTTTCCTACGTCAAACTGGGACAGCCCTCCACCACCCTGTCCGGCGGGGAGGCCCAACGGATCAAGCTGGCTACGGAACTGAGCAGAAGGAGTACGGGAAAGACCATCTACATTCTGGATGAACCCACCACGGGCCTGCATTTTGCGGACGTCCACAAACTGGTGGATATCCTCCATCGTCTGGCTGACGGCGGTAACACGGTAATCGTCATAGAACACAATCTGGATGTGATCAAGACGGCGGACTATATTATCGACATGGGGCCGGAAGGAGGAGACGGCGGCGGCACGGTGGTGACACAGGGAACGCCGGAGGAGGTGGCCGGGGATTCCCGATCCTATACGGGCTATTATGTGAAGAAGATGCTGGAGAAAGCGCGGAAACCTCAGGTAAAGTGAAAGCGGGCCGCAGGAAAGCGCAGCACGAAGGAAGAAGGCTGTATTCTCCCTTTCCGATCCGGATGAGAGGCCGGTGTTATGTCCTCCGGCCGGGAGCGGAGAAGGGGAATACGGCGGGGAAAGGATATCTATGATTTTAATAAGGAAGAAACGGATTTACAGCATGGCCTTGGAACTCTTTAGACGGATACGTGAGGGGGGGGGTATTTCCCTGTCTTGTACTGCTCGCACTTCAGATCGGGATGATCGCGTACTTTAATCTGACGGATATCCGCAATTCTCTGGACTCCGATTTCGCCAATACCGTCTACCACTTCCGGGAGGTTATCAAAAACGGTACGTTGAACCTGCAGGGCTGGAACCATACGACCTCCCTGGAGCTGGATGCGGTGTTCCTATTTGCGCTTCCCATTTCCCTCCTGGTCCGGGATCTGTTTACTGCGGTCGGAATTTCCAACCTGATCCTTGTCCTTCTCTATGCGGCGGTCATAAGCGGCATTCTCCGATGCGCCGGCGTGAACGCGAAATACATTCTGGCCGTACTCTGCCTGGTGCTGACTCCCTATTCCTTTGGAATGCTGGAATACTTTAATATGATGTTCTATGGCGGTGCATGCTATTCACAAAAAACTTTGGTGCCTCTGCTCTTTCTGTGGCTGCTTCTCTTGCTGGAAAAGCAGGACATGACACGCCGGAGAAAGGTCTTGACGGCAGCGGCCTTTTTCTTGTTTCTCTTCTTTTTATTCATAACCTCCTTTTCTACCGGCATTTACGTGATGCTCTGCGGAATCCTCCCTCTGTTCGGATGTATGCTTTGGAAGGCCTGGCAGGCGGGGACATGGAAAGGTATCTATAACCGGGGACAGACAGCGCTGCTCCTGGCGGCGGTTTTGACGTTCGCCGCAGGTTACCTGATGCATTACCGGTTCTATGGTCTGGCTTCCAGAACCACCATGAATTTAACCAGGATAGAAAACTATGCGGTCAATTTCAGGGCGTGCATACGGGGGATCTTCGACCTGTTCGGAGCCACCGTTTCGGATGAGGTGACAGCCTTCTCAATCCGGGGAATCTGGTACTGCCTGAAAATGGGATTTGTGGCGGCACTCGTGGTAAACTGGCTTTTATGCCTGAAAACAGGGCTCGGGGAGGGACAGGAAAAAAGAGAGAAGGATTTTCTGGCCGTGCTGCCCCTTTTTAATTTTCTGGTCTTGCTGCTGGCCGATTCCAGATATACGACGAATCCCCACATCGAATACCGGTACTATCTGATCGGCGCGATTCCCCTGATTCTGCTCCTGGGAATCAGCCTGGATGAATGGGAGAAAAAAATGCGGCAGAAAGCGCAGAAAAGGATATTCCGGATCGCTGCCTGGGCGGCGCTGCTCTTTTTGACGGCGGGAAATAATAAATCGGTCCTGGATCAATGGGACCGAACCTCCTATGCGGTGGAGCTGTGCGATTACTTTCATACTTTGGATGTGGAAAGCGTATTTTTTGTGGACGATCCGAATACCTCAAATATCTGCAAAGGAATAGACGGGGATCACAAATACGGTACGTTCCTTTCGGAAACCCAATCTCTGGATTTAAGCATCTGCAGTTATCTGGAATCCGCATCCGGCAGCTTTTACGGCGGCAGAAACGCGCTGGCCGTGTTCGTACATACCGTTCCGGAGGACTATATGCCGGAGGAAATCGCTTCCCGTTACCGAAAGGCAGGGACGGTTCAATGGTTCGACATCTATGTGAGCGATCGGGTCTGGTTCCCGTAATGATGCTGACACATTAATTGTAACGGTTCATCCACCCCGCAGGCTCCCGGACGCCGGGACGCACAGGGATGGATCCCGCCGGAAGCCCGCGGGGCGGATGAGCTGTTACCATTAATTTTTAAAAATTTATAAAATGTCTTTCCAAGGCCGTATTTTTGGGTTATAATAACAAACGGTATATTCTGCGTTTACGGGAAAACATTATATCGATATTATTGATTCTAAATGCAGTATTTTCGTAAATCGTGTAAAATATATGCTTGATTCACTGAGAATGGTTCATAATATAGGTTAGACGGCAGCGCACAGGGTAGAAAAGAGGGCGTCGGATGCGGACAACCCTTCCGAAGCGGATCGGGAAATACGTGCATTTTTCCCGGAGACGAGGGTCCATCCGGGATGATTACGCTGCTTTCGGTTGGAACGGAGGATGGCATGCAGTATACGGATATCGGAATCGATCTGGGAACGGCCAGCATATTGGTGTATATCAGGGGGAAAGGCGTTGTTTTAAAAGAGCCGAGCGTGGTGGCTTTTGACAGGGATACAAACAGAATCAAGGCAATCGGGGAAGACGCCAGGCTGATGCTGGGCAGGACTCCCGGTAATATTGTGGCGGTGCGGCCGCTGCGGCAAGGCGTTATTTCGGATTATACCGTTACGGAGAAGATGCTGAAGCATTTTATCCAGAAGGCCCTCGGGAGGAAGACCTTCCGGAAACCCCGGATTGCGGTCTGTGTGCCCAGCGGCGTGACGGAGGTGGAGAAAAAAGCGGTGGAGGATGCCACCTATCAGGCGGGTGCGCGGGAGGTTTCCATTATTGAAGAACCCATCGCGGCGGCCATCGGGGCCGGGATCGACATTGCCCGTCCCTGCGGCAACATGATCGTGGATATCGGGGGCGGCACTTCGGATATAGCGGTCATTTCCCTGGGAGGCACGGTGGTCAGCGCGTCCATTAAGATTGCCGGGGACGATTTTGACGAATCGCTGGTCCGCTATATGCGTAAAAAGCATAATCTCCTCATCGGGGAACGGACGGCGGAGGATATTAAGATTAAGATCGGTTCCGCTTATAAGCGCGCGGAGCCGGACTATATGGATGTAAGGGGAAGAAATCTGGTGACCGGACTTCCCAAAACGGTGAAGGTATCGTCCGAGGAGACGGAGGAGGCCCTTCGGGAACCCACACTGCAGATCGTAGAGGCCATTCACAGCGTTCTGGAGCGGACGCCTCCGGAGCTGGCGGCGGATATTGCAGACCGGGGAATCGTGCTTACGGGAGGCGGAAGCCTTCTTCGCGGTCTGGAGGAGTTAATCTCCGATAAAACCGGGATTAATACAATGACGGCGGAGGACCCCATGACGGCCGTGGCGGTGGGGACCGGAAAGTATGTGGAATTCCTGGTAGGATATAAGGACGAACTTTAGAAAGGCGCCGGATGGGGAAGCGGCCGCCGGAACGGCAATCCGGCCGGCTGAAGATAATACCGTACACATGATAAAGATGGCAGAGGCTGCTCCGCGGGGGTAGCCTCTTGTGGTTATCATCCGCATTTCCTGTGAGCTTTTCCCGGAGGGCGGGGACGGCGGCCTTTCAGACATTCCCGCGCCTGCGGCAGGGTATGCGGCTTGGGGGGAGATGAAAAATTGGAAAAGATAGCGGGATATGTGGAACACATTGTCTACAGGAACGCGGAGAACGGGTATACGGTATTCGAGCTTGCGACGTCGGACGGGGACGTGACCTGTGTGGGCAGTTTCCGGACTTTGGACGAGGGGGAAAACCTGGAGTTGTCCGGCGGCTATACGGAACATGCGGTATACGGGAGCCAGTTCCGGGTGGAGCATTATGAAGAGGTTGCGCCAAAGGATGAGCAGGGGATAGAAAGATATCTGGGATCCGGGGCAATCCGGGGCGTGGGGCCGTCCCTTGCCGCCCGTATCGTGAGGAGGTTCGGGACGGACGCTTTCCGTGTAATAGAGGAGGAACCGGAACGGCTGGCGGAAATCAAAGGGATCAGCGAACGGAAGGCCATGGAGATCAGCGCCCAGGTGGAAGGAAAACGGGGCATGCGGGAGGCGATGATCTATTTGCAGCGCTATGGGCTCTCCAATACGATGGCGGTGAAGATCTACAAGACCTATGAAATGGATCTGTACCGAATATTGGAGGAAAACCCGTATCAGCTGGCGGAAGATATCGAGGGAATCGGTTTCCGGCGGGCGGACGAGCTGGCAGCCCGTCTCGGGATTCGCATGGATTCGGACTTCCGGATCCGCAGCGGTCTTCTCTATGCCATGCAGCTGGCGGTGGCTGACGGACATACCTGGCTGCCGAAGGGGGAGCTGGTGAGAAGGGCGGCGCGTCTGCTGGAGCTGCCGGAGGAGCATGTAAAGCTCCAGATTCCCAACCTGGCCATGGACAAGAAGCTGGTGATCCGGCAGCCGGAGGAAAAAGGCGCCGATGGGCAGAGCGAGGAGCCCTGTGTCTATGCCTCATCCTTCTTCTATGCGGAGCTGGCGTGCGCCCGGATGCTGCTGGATTTGAACCTGGATATGCTTCCGGAGGGAGGCATGTCTTCACAGGAGGAGGAAAAGCTCCTTAAGGAGATAGGCGGTCTGGCGCGCAGGCAGGGGATAGAGCTGGAGGCATTGCAGCAGAAAGCAGTGCTGGAAAGCGTAAAGCATGGGGTTGTTATTTTAACGGGTGGGCCCGGGACAGGAAAAACCACTACGATTAACGCCATGATCCGGTATTTTGCGGGGGAGGGAATGGATATCCTTCTGGCTGCTCCCACAGGGCGGGCGGCCAAGCGTATGACCGAGGCCACCGGATATGAGGCGCGGACCATCCACCGGATGCTGGAGCCAAACGGTATGCCGGGGGAGGAGGACGGGGCGGCTTTCAAGGGCAGGGAGGGCCGCTTTGAAAGAAACGAGTCCAATCCCCTGGAGACGGATGTGGTGATTGTGGACGAAATGTCCATGGTGGATATCCAGCTTTTTTGCTCCCTCCTGAAGGCCGTAACGCCGGGGACCAGGCTTGTCCTGGTGGGGGATGTGAACCAGCTGCCTTCCGTGGGGCCGGGGCAGGTGCTGCGTGACCTGATAGGGAGCAAAGCCTTTGCGGTGGTGGAGCTGAATAAAATTTTCCGCCAGGCGGGGGAAAGCGATATCGTGGTGAATGCCCATCGGATCAACGAGGGCGTGCAGATCGCTCTGGACAATAAAAGCAGGGATTTTTTCTTCCTGGAAAGGGACAGGGTACAGGTGATCTATAAACATATGGTGCAGCTGATCCGGGAAATGCTGCCCCGCTATGTGCAGGCGGGTCCCCTGGATATCCAGGTGCTTACGCCGATGAGAAAGGGCAGCCTGGGTGTGGAAACGCTGAACCAGGTCCTGCAGGCACAGCTGAATCCGAAGGAACCTTCCAAAAGGGAATACCAGTCGGGAGAGACCCTTTTCCGCGAGGGGGATAAGGTGATGCAGACCAGGAATAATTATCAGCTGGAGTGGGAGGTGGTGGGCAGCCACGGTATTCCGGTGGACCGGGGCGTGGGGATCTTCAACGGGGATATGGGGATCCTGAAGGAAATCGACGAATATGCACAGACGGTTCTGGTGGAATTCGACGATCACAGATGTGTTACCTATACCCATGAACAGATGCCGGAACTGGAGCTCGCCTATGCGATTACCATCCATAAATCCCAGGGGAGCGAATATCCGGCGGTCATCATGCCTCTTCTCGGAGGGCCGCGGATGCTGTTTAACAGGAATCTTCTATATACCGGGGTGACCCGGGCAAAAAGCTGCGTGACGATATTGGGGAGCCGTCAGGTGGTGCAGGACATGATCGCAAACGAAAGCGAGGCCAGGCGGTATACCAGCCTGGATGTGAGGATCAGGGAAATGATGGCTTAAGGGAGAGCCGATTGGAAATACGAGAATACACAAGCTTTATATGCAGTCTGATGTTTCCTCTGCGATGTCCGGTGTGCGACCGGCCGGTGGAACCGTTTGGCAGGAGGATCTGTGCGGCCTGCGAGGGACGGCTGACCGCCGTGCGCGAACCACGCTGCCCGAAATGCGGGAAGCAGCTGCGAAAGGAAGAGACAGAATTCTGTTATGACTGCCGAAGCAGAAAGCATATATATGACAGGGGGATCGCCATGTATACCTATCCCTCCTGCAGGGAGCCGATCTACCGGATGAAATATGCGGGCCGGCAGGAGTATGCCGCCTACTTCGGGAGGGAGATGGCCCGCGGGCTGGGAAAGCGGATCCTGTCCTGGCAGCCGGATGCGTTTGTTCCCGTTCCGCTCCATCCGGCCAGGGAGAGGAAGCGGGGATACAACCAGGCGGCGCTTCTGGCCCGGAGCATGGGGGAGGCACTGCAAATCCCGGTGCTGGAGGGATACGTGGCGCGTACGAGAAACACCAGGGCGCAGAAGGAGCTGGAGGGAAGCAGCCGCCAAAATAATTTGAAAAAGGCTTTTAAAATAATGCAAAATGATGTAAAATTAGATACGATTGTAATTATTGACGACATTTATACCACGGGCAGTACGGTGGATGCGGTTGCCCGGGAGTGCCGGGAAGCGGGAGTGAGAAAGGTCTATTACGCCGCGCTGGCGATCGGCATGGGAAGGGAGTAAATCCGCGAAGGGAGGCGGAGCCGACGTGATAAATGAGGATAAAGTTGCGCTTATGACCCGAATGGCGGCCTATGAGGCCGGAGAGGGGAAAAAGGATGCCGCCGTCTGCAGCTACTTTAGAAGCGACTACGTGGGATTTCAGGTGATAAAGACCTGGATCGGAGCGACGCTTGCCTTCGGCATTCTGGTCGGAATCGGGCTTGTTTACAAGATGGACGCGCTGCTGGAGAGCCTCTACGGTCTGGATCTGGACGGAATTTTTGGGTTGGCAAAGAAGATCCTGTGGGTCTATGCGATATTCTGCGGAGCCTATATGCTGGTGGTCTATATTTCGGCGCATATCGTATATGCGCGCGCCCATAAAGCCATGTCCCGTTTCCACAGGGAACTGGAAGCCCTGGAAGGACATACGAAGCGGGCGGAGGAAGAGGAAGAATAGGAGGCGGCAAGCCCCATTCCTGAGAGGAACATTTATGACAACATCACTGCTTTTGGTTCGTGAGTACATCCGTAATTTTTATGTGAAATATGAAGACTACATCGTGCCCTTCCTGAAATTCCTACTGGCACTGACCTGTATTCTTCTGATCAACGGCAGGCTGGGATATATGGACCGGCTCAGAAACATGTCGGCCGTGCTGGTGATTGCGCTGGTTTGCTCTTTCATGCCAAAGACCTTCATCCTTCTGGTGGCGGCGGCATTTGTGGTGCTGCATCTGTATGAAGTATCCCTGGAGTGTGCGGCGGTGGCCCTGTTGATTTTCCTTCTCCTTTTCCTGCTGTTTCTGCGGTTTGTGCCTCAAAGCGCCAGCCTGGTCCTCCTTACGCCGATCCTGTTCGTGTTGAAGATGCCCTATGCGGCGCCGCTTCTGGCCGGGCTGCTGGGCAGCCCGCTGTCGGCGATCGCGGTAGGCTGCGGGGTGATCATTTATTATGTGATAAACTATATGGGCGCGAATGCAGCCCTGCTGGGCGCTGCCGATGTGGAGTCCATTGTAACCCGTTTCCGGGAGATCCTGGACGGGATTTTCGGAGACCGGGCAATGTTGATCGTGCTTGCGGCCTTTATGGTTACGGCGATTCTGGTATATCTGGTGCGGCGGCTTTCCGTGGATTACTCCTGGACGATTGCGATCATATCGGGGATCCTGCTCGATATCGTCATCCTGCTGGTAGGAGATCTGATCTATGACGCCAATTTCTCCATCGCGGGAGTGATCCTGGGCAGCGCCCTGTCGGCGGCACTGGCTTTCCTGGTCCAACTGTTCCGGTTCAATCTGGACTACTCCAGGACGGAAAAGGTACAGTTTGAGGACGACGAATACTATTATTACGTGAAGGCCGTGCCCAAGATGGCCGTGTCCACGCCGGAAAAGAGGGTCAAAAGGATCACGACACAGCGGAATAACCGAAGTGTGAGGAGTGCCCATATTAAGGGAGTCCCACGGGAATAGATACCCGCCGGGCAGGACGCGGCATGGAGATTAATTAAATATGGAACTGATTAGGACATTTGCGGATAAATATCTGGCACATGTGCCGTCCCTGAAGATATCGGATATCATAGAAATCATGATCATATCCTTTGTGGTATATCAGATCATGGTGTGGATCAAGAATACAAAAGCCTGGGCCTTTGTAAAGGGCGTGATTTTTATTATGGTGTTTGTCCTGGCAGCGGCGCTGTTCGAGATGAATACCATACTTTGGATTGCCAAAAATGCGCTGATGTACTGCGCGATCGCCCTGATCATCATCCTGCAGCCCGAATTGAGAAAGGCTCTGGAACAGCTGGGTAAGAAGGAATTCCTGCCTGCCGTGTTCCCCTTCGATACGGTGAAAGAGGACGGCTTATTTTCGGATAAGACGATCCATGAGATCTCGAAGGCATGTGTGGAGATGGGAAAGGTAAAGACGGGAGCCCTCATTGTGGTAACCCAGAACGATCCTCTGATGGAATATGAACGTACCGGGATCGAGGTGGACGGGATCGTCACGAGCCAGCTGTTGATCAACATATTTGAGCATAATACGCCGCTTCACGACGGAGCGGTTATTGTGCGTGGAGACCGGATCACGTCAGCTACCTGTTACCTTCCCCTGTCGGACAATATGTCCCTGAGCAAGGAGCTGGGCACCAGGCACAGGGCAGGCGTGGGCATTTCGGAGGCGACGGATTCCATGACGGTGATTGTATCCGAGGAAACGGGCGGGATCAGCGTTGCTTACGGCGGCGTCCTGATGCGTGACCTGACGGCGGCGGATTTGGAGAAACAGCTGAAGAAGATTCAAAACAAGCCGGAGGGGGAAAAGGAACGCAGACGCTGGAAAGGATGGCCGAAGAATGGGAAGAACAAAAAAGCTGTTGAATAATATAGGCCTGAAGATCCTGGCAGTCGCCTTTTCCGCGCTGTTATGGCTGGTGGCTGTGAACATCAACGATCCGGTGGAGAGGAAAACGTTTCGGGATCTCAAGGTGGAACTGAAAAATACGGGTATGCTTACGCAGGAAGGAAAGACGTACCAGGTTCTGGACGAAACCGATACCGTCACCGTGACGGTCCGGGCGAGCCGTTCCGTGCTGGAAGGGATCAGCGCGTCCGACATCACGGCTACGGCGGATTTTTCCGAACTGTCCTTTACCAATACGGTGCCCATCAGGCTGTCCGTCAATAAATATATAGAGAACCAGATTCAGGAGATCAGCGGAAGCATAGATAATATGAAACTGGACGTGGAGGACCGGATCGAGAAGCAGTTCGTGATCGAGATTATCCAGACGGGAACCCCCGCGGATGAGTATATCGTGGGGAAGGTTATCACCACGGACGGGAATGCGATGAAGATTTCCGGTCCGGAATCGGTGGTTTCCCGAGTGAAAAGAGCGATTGTACACGCTGATGTGAACGGCTTGACGGACAATATCAACATCACGGAAGAAATCGTACTTCTGGATGCGGAGGGCGAGGAGGTTACGGACAGCAGGATCACCAGGAGCGTGACCACTGCAAACCTGTCCGTGACGATCCTGCGGACCAGGCAGATCCCGGTCATTCTGTCCACGGTGGGAGAGCCGGATTCCGATTACAGGGCCACCGGAGAGATTATCTGCGCGCCGGATACGGTTACGATCGCGGGGCGCAGCAGCGCGGTAATGGACGTGAGCGAGGTGGTCATACCGCCGGAAGAACTGGATCTGACGGGGGCTACGGCGGATCTGACCAAGCTGATCGATATCGGAAGCTATCTGCCGGAGAGCGTGAGCTTAACCAACCTTTCCGAAGAGTTTAACGGAAAGGTATCCGTTACGGTCAAGGTAGAGCCCTTGGTGGAGGTGACGGAAGAAATAGATAAAAGCAGGATCCAGCTTCTGAATGTGCCGGAGGGATACCGCGCTTCCCTGGATATGGCGGAACGGGTGGCGGTGCGGATCCGCGGACTTCAGGAAAACCTGGATGGAATGGATCGAAACGAGCTGTCCGCCACCGTCGATTTAAGCGGCTGGACGCCGGGGAAGGAAATAGCGGAAACGCTGGAAGAGCGCACGCGGCTGGATGCGGCCGTGTATCTTCCGGAAGGCCTTATCCAGTCCGCGCCGGTAAGTGTTTCCGTGATCATAGAAAAAATAGTTCCGGATGTGGAGGAGGAATAACCCGCCGGAAAGGAAAAGAGGTATGAGATGGCTAGATTATTTGGGACAGACGGAGTAAGAGGCGTTGCGAATGAGGAATTGACCCCGCTTTTGGCGATGCAGCTGGGGCAGGCGGGAGCCACGGTACTGACGAAGGAAAACGAGCACAGGCCTACGATTATGGTGGGCTGCGACACCCGTATTTCCGGGGATATGCTGGCGAACGCGATGATGGCAGGTATCTGCAGCGTGGGTGCGAATGCGGTATATGTGGGCGTGATCCCCACCCCTGCCGTGGCTTATCTGACGCAGAAGTATAAAGTGGAGGCCGGTGTGGTAATCTCCGCTTCCCATAATCCGGTGGAATTCAACGGAATCAAATTCTTTGACGGCAACGGCTATAAGCTTCCGGACAGCCTGGAGGATGAGATCGAGGCGCTGATCAGAAACGGTATGCCGGGCGTGGAATTCCCCACCGGTTCCCGGGTGGGAAAGATCAAGTACAGGACGGACGCCAGGGAGGAATATATTAACCATGCGATTCAGGCCGTTCCGGTGGATCTGTCCGGAATAAAAATCGTGGTGGACTGCGCGGAGGGAGCGTCCTTCTATACCTCCGTGGAAGCACTCCGGGAGCTGGGAGCCAACGTGGTGCCCATCCATAACATGCCCGACGGGACGAATATCAATTCCAACTGCGGTTCCACCCATATGGGGGAGCTCCAGGCAAGGGTCGTCTATGAAAAAGCGGATGTGGGCCTCGCCTTTGACGGGGATGCCGACAGACTGCTGGCCGTGGACGAAAACGGGGTCATTGTGGACGGCGACGAGATCATGGCAATCGTGGGAACCCACATGAAAGCCCAGGGAAAGCTGAAGAAGGACACCATCGTGGCCACGGTCATGAGCAATCTGGGCTTTTTTAAGATGGGAGAAAGGGAACGGCTGCATATCGAACAGACCAAGGTGGGGGACCGCTACGTGCTGGAGCGCATGCGGGAGATCGGCGCCAGCCTGGGCGGCGAGCAGTCCGGGCACATCATATTCCTGGATGAAAATACCACCGGGGACGGCCTGCTGTCCGCCCTTCATCTGCTGGAGGTGATGGTGGATACGAAGAAGCCCCTGTCGGAGCTGGCCCAGGTGATGACCGTTATGCCCCAGGCTTTGGTCAATGCCAAGGTTCCCAACCATAGGAAAGAACGGTACATGGAGTATTCGGAGATCGCGGACGCCATTGCCGAGCTGGACCGGAAATTTGCAGGCGAGGGCAGGGTGCTCATCAGGCCCTCCGGTACAGAGCCCAAGGTGCGTGTCATGATTGAGGGAAAAGACCAGCGCATGATCGAAGAAGAGGCGAGAAAGCTGGCTGACCTGATCCAGAATATCATGTTCTAGAAACGGTACAATACTGACCATAGAAAAAGGAGGCAGGAAATATGGTAAACCAGAAGGTGACCATAAAAAACCCTACGGGATTACATTTGAGGCCGGCCGGTGTCCTGTGCAAGGAAGCCATGCAGTTCAAGTCCCTGATCACGTTTACGTTCCGGGACAGCACGGCAAACGCGAAAAGCGTGCTCAGCGTATTGGGCGCATGCGTAAAATGCGGGGACGAAATCGAACTGATTTGTGAAGGGGAAGACGAAGAAGACGCCCTGAAGGCCCTTGTGGGAGCGATTGAAAGCGGACTTGGAGAATAGTATTATGCTGAATTATAAGCGATATCGCAGGAGCCCTGTGGTCGATTACCCGGGAAGGGAGTGGCCGGGGAAGGAAATAGAGAAAGCACCCGTGTGGTGCAGCGTGGATTTGCGGGACGGGAATCAGGCGCTGATCGATCCCATGATCGTGAGTGAAAAGATAGATATGTTCCTCTATTTGGTGAAGCTGGGATTCAAGGAGATCGAGATCGGTTTCCCTGCAGCCAGCCAGATTGAATTCGATTTTCTCCGCCAGCTCGTGGAGAGGAAAATGATCCCCGAAGACGTGCGGGTGCAGGTGCTGACCCAGTGCAGGGAAGAACTGATCGACCGGACCTTTGAAGCGATTGAAGGATGCAGCCAGGCGGTGGTCCATATCTACAATTCCACCTCCACGCTTCAGCGGGATGTGGTGTTCCATGCGTCCCGGGAGGAGATCATTGACATCGCGGTCCGGGGAACGGAAATGGTGAAGGAGCGTGCGGCTTCTTTTCCGGGAAAGATTATCCTGGAATATTCTCCGGAGAGCTTTACCGGGACGGAGTTGGATTTCGCCCTGGAGATCTGCACGGCGGTGCAGGAGACGTGGAAGCCCACGAAGGAAGAGCCTATGATCATCAATCTGCCCTCCACGGTGGAGATGAATACGCCGAACGTCTATGCGGATCAGATCGAGTGGATGGACAGACATTTTAAGGACAGGGAAAGCATCATCCTGAGCGTGCATCCCCATAATGACCGGGGAACGGGGGTGGCCAGCGCGGAGCTGGCGCTTCTGGCCGGTGCCCAGCGGGTGGAAGGAACGCTTTTCGGGAACGGGGAGCGGACGGGAAACGTGGATCTGCTCACCATTGCCTACAATATGTTTTCCCAGGGAATCAATCCGGAGCTGAATATTGAGCACATCAACGAGATCATCGAGATCTATAAAAGATGCTGTAAAATGCCCATTGACGCCAGGCATCCCTATGCGGGACAGCTCGTGTTCACCGCATTTTCCGGTTCCCACCAGGATGCTATCAACAAGGGCGTGCAGGCCATGAAGGAAAGGCACTCGGAAATCTGGCAGGTCCCTTATCTGCCCATTGATCCGGCCGATATCGGGAGAGAATACGAGCCCATCGTGCGTATCAATTCCCAGTCCGGCAAAGGCGGCGTGGCCTTTATCATGAGCACCTACTTCGGATTCAAGCTTCCCAAGGCTATGCAGAGGGAATTTGCGGATGTGATCCAGGCCAAATCGGAGAAAAAGGGAGAGATCCCGCCGGAGGAGGTAATGGAATCCTTCCGGGAAGAGTATCTGAACCGCAAAGAACCGCTCCATTTCCGGGGATTGCGGATTGACGATCTGACGGAGGAGACGGATTCGGAGTTCGATACCAGAGTGACGGTGAGATATACGGATCATGGAACGATGCAGCAGTATACGGCCGTGGGGAACGGCCCCATTGACGCCGCACAGAGAGGGCTTCAGGAAAAGCTGGGCATCGGAATCAAGGTGCTGGACTACGAGGAGCATGCCCTTCAGAGCGGCTCCAATTCCCAGGCAGCCGCCTATATCCATCTGCTGGATGCGGATACCGGCCGGGTTACCTATGGCGTGGGCGTGAGCTCCAACATCACCCGGGCATCGGTGCGCGCTGTTTTCTCCGCGCTGAACCGTCTGGGGCTGGGAGAAAAAGGGACGCCCTAAAGCGTCCCTGCCCGATTCGGAAAAGATAACGGATTACGAAGGCTCATCTGAGATGTCGGACAAGAAAGCGGTCAGCGGCTGGAGATAGATTTCGGAGGAAATGTCATAGGAACCTGCTATGGCCCGTTCAAATTCCTTTTCCTCGGGGGATTTGGATTTTTTCCCCTTTATCATAGCAGCGGCCGCTTTCATCATCAATTTGTCAGAAAACGACATTTTCTCGTAACACAGGCCGCTTTGCATATAAAAATGGGGGATTTGCTCCGGCTCGTCCGCGGTGAAATTCTGGCGCCAGAAGGCGTTTATGGTCTCCCGGGCCGTATTGGGCATCGCTCCCGTGACGAACAGGACGAATTTGGCCGCTTCGCTTTTACGAAACATTTCTTTCATTTTCCGGAATCCGTCGATTCTGCCCGCATGTGCACGGGTGCCGAAAACGACGATATCATATCCGGAAAGCAGTTCCGGCGTCGCGTCCTTATAGACGGCGAGCGTACAGTCGATTTTTCCTGCCAGCATTTCCGCATATTTTTGGGTAAATCCGGTGCTGCTTTTATAAACCACAACGATCCTGCTGTTCATGCTCCTTCCCTTCTGCCGCCTCGGACGGCCGTGAACCCAATGCCTGATTGAGAAACGCTTTATAGGCGGCTTCCTGCTGTTCATAGATCTCTTCTGCCGGGATGCCCGGGGTGGTGACGGAGAAGACCGTCCCGATCCCGATGGTGTAGATCAGCATGTGCAGATGCAGCTGCTTTGCCCGGGACAGGCTGATTTGAAGCTCTCCTGCCAGTGCTTCGGCAATATGCGGATTCGTTTCCTCCCGATACAGCTCCTCCAAGGAAGAGATGCCGTCCCGCTGATGCAGGATAAATATTCTGAAAATATGAGGCTCTTCCTTAGCCAGCCGGACATACGCCTGCCCGGTGGTGCGAAACGGATTCTTCGGTGAAATCTCCCCGTTCACATATTCCCTGACAAAGTCTCTCACCCTTTCGATCACATCCCGGCGCAGACCGTCCATATTTTTACAATAGCTGTAAATGGGCTGTACGGAGCAATGGAGCTTTTGCGCGATGCTCTTCACCGTTACCTGTTCCATTCCGCCGCTTCTCGCCAGCCCAAAAGCCGCGTCAACGACCATTTCTTTTGTGATTTTCTGCTTAGGCATTTGATTTCTCCATACATGCATAAATTAATTATATAAACGATTTATATAAATAGATTATATTACTTTGATCAAACTCTGTCAACAGGATAAACGCATGAATGGCCCTGAGGCCCCTGTGGCACCCCCTGCCCTGCCCCGCGGCGCGTGGTGATCACAGAGGGGACCATCCAAAAACGCCGGCACTTAGCGCAATGTGGTCAACTTAAGACCTTGGGCGCTCTCCCGCCTGCAGCCTCGGGCGTCCGGCAGGGAGCGCCCATGGCCTTAAGTTGACCACATTGGGCACTTAGCGAGCGCGTCCTTCGCGAGCTTAGTACCGCTGCGTTTTTGGCTGAGCGAAAGCGGGTCCCCGATGGATCACCACGCGCCGCGGGGCAGGGCAGGGGTGCCGCAGGGGCCTCCTGTGCTCATCTTTATACGCAAAAGCGGCGGTGCCTGTGCACCGCCGCCGCTTTTTTTCCTGAAAAAATCAATCATACCCGAACTGGCTGCCGTCCTTCAAAATACAGATCATAGTCTTTCCCGTATTGATCTGGATCTCATTTCCGTTATCGTCATAATACTTGGTGGCCCCATAATCGGAATCCTTCTTCCAGTTGATATGGATCCCTCTGCCGTTTGTGAAGTAATAGCCGTCCCTTTTGGTATCGTGGACCTGGAAAGCGAGGTAGCCATGGTCGTCCCGGGTCTCACAGTAGGCGAACTGAACCAGAACGTTCTTAAAGGCGAGCTGCGTGTTGTCGAATCCCGCATCCACATGGGGCTTGCCATATTCAAAACGGTAAAACAGGCCGTCCGTTTCGTTATATTCGAAGTAGGTTTTGGACACGGGATAGCAGGAGGACATGTCCAGCTTTTTCACGGCAAAGGAATTGCCATACTGCTCCAGGGTATTGGGAGCGGAGGCAGGCGCAAAGGTAAAACGATCCGGCTGATAGTAATCGGAACGATAGGTCCTGGGGATGTCCAGGGCATCCAGCGCCTTATTGATCCCCTCGGCGCTCAGATAAGCGTTCTGAGGAGCTTTCCTGTCAGAAGAGCGGTAATAGGCATTTTCATAGATGCCCTTTTTTCCGCCGTCTCCGTAAGTACATCCCGTGACATTGTTCGTGCTCTTTTTTTCGATGACATCGGCAATATAATAAGGGCCGCCGAAGTGGAAATACACCGCATCATATTCAAAAGCCCAGTAGACGAAATAGTCCCGACAGCTTCTGACATTGCCGATCCGGGTCATATCGTCCCGGTTCCAGTCCTTAAAGACGGCCATCAGACGGGTAATATTTGCCTCAACCGGGCATTCATACAGGATGTCCGCCCTGGAAAGGCCGTAATGGGGCAGGGCCGAGGAATCGTTGGGCACCATGACGGCCACCGGACGCTGATCCGCGATATCCCCGCTGATCCATTCATTGGTGAGGGGGCTGTGCACCATCCCTTCCTCCGGGGGCAGATCTTCCGGTTCGGACTCAGGCTCGGATTCCGGTTCCGTTTCCTCCGGTATGGTCTCCACGGGCACGGATTCCACGGGAGCAGGCGTTTCCTCCGGTACCTCCTCCTCCTTTTTGCCGCATCCGAAGAGCAGAAGGGCGGACGAAAGCCCTATAAAAAGCAAAATGCTCGTTTTTTTCATGACAGATCCTCACTTTCCCTGATGATGGCAGTCCCGGCAGCCAGGCAGCAGGGACAGAATGTGTTCTGTTTCTTATTATAGCCCCAAAAGACGAGAATTGTCACTACCTAACAAAATAATTCATAATTTTAGCCTATCGGTTCAGGCGCCCCGCAGGCTCGCGGACGCCGGGACGCACAGGGAAGGATCCCGCCGGAAGCCCGCCGCCCCTTTGGGCTGCTTCTAAAGCCGCCGTTCCCGGCTTCGGACCTTGCGAATGCGGCTAAACTCCTCGCTGCGCTCGTCGGACAACGCCGCATTCGCAAGGAAGCCGCTCCCATCGGCTTAAGAAGCAGCACCAAAGCGGCAGATGGCTTCCGGCGGGATCCTTCCCTGTGCGTCCCGGCGTCCGCGAGCCTGCGGGGTGGCTGCACTGTTACTGAATGTCCTGGCGGCATCAAAGTAACGGTAGTAAAAAGGGAGGGCCGGTGATATAATAAGGGAAAACAGGAATGATCAGGAAGGTGGAGGTTTCCTATATGAAGAAAATTATTGTAACCGGATGTAACGGACAGCTCGGAAGGGCCGTGAACGAATTCTATAAGGGCGCCCCGGACATCGATTTTGTGAATACGGACGTGGGAGAGCTGGATATTACCAGCATTGACCGGGTGATGGAACTGGTCAGGGAGGTAAAGCCGTACGCGATCATCAACTGTGCGGCGCATACGAACGTGGACGGTTGTGAGACGGATTATGACAATGCGTTCCGGATCAATGCCGTCGGGCCGAGGAATTTAAGCATTGCCGCCAGGGAAACGGGGGCGAAACTGATGCATATTTCCACGGATTATGTCTTCGACGGGAAGAACAGGGAAAATCCCTATGTGGAAACGGACAAGCCGGATCCCTGCAGCGCTTACGGTTCCACCAAGCTGGCGGGGGAAAGATTTGTGAGGGACTTTGCGGACCGCTACTTTATCCTGCGGACCGCGTGGCTGTATGGAGACGGGAAGAATTTTGTAAAGACCATGCTCCGGCTGTCGGAGACCAACGAGAAAATCCGTGTGGTGAATGATCAGGTGGGTTCTCCTACCAGCGCCGCGGAGCTGGCGAAGGCCATCGGGGCCCTTCTTTTCACGGAAAACTACGGTTTGTTCCATGCCACCTGTGAGGGAAGCTGCAGCTGGGCAGATTTCACGAAGGAAATTTTCCGCCTGGCGGGAAAGAGTACGAGAGTAGAAGAGATCAGTACGGAGGAATACGGCGCTCCTGCGCCCAGACCCGCCTATTCCATCCTGGAAAACAGGATGTTTAAACTGACCACCGATTTCATGTTTGCGGACTGGCATGATGCCATTGCGGCGTATCTGGGAGGAATGTGAGATCTGCGGGGGATCGGTATGCAATCAAAACGGCCCGAGATCACGATATTTACCATGAAATACGGCAGACGGCTTTCCGTTATTTTCCCCAAAAGAAGTCGGCCTACCACTTCCGGCGGTATTCCAGGGGCGTCATCCCTTCGGCTTTCTTAAAAGCCCGGATGAAATATCCGGCTTCGGAAAAGCCGCACAGGAGAGCAATCTCCTCCACGGAGCTGTCGGAGAACCGCAGCAGGGATTTGGCGTGGGAAATCCTCCTGGCAGTCAGGTCATTTCCGATGGTGATACCGTAATTTTTCTTATATTCCCTGGCAAGATGATATTTACTGATGAAAAAAAGGCAGGAGAGATCCTCCAGGCAGATCCGTTCCATATAGTGCTCTTCCAGATATTGACGCACTTGAATCAGCTTCGGCGGAGGAGATGCGTCTTGTGCCCGTCCGGGCTTATTCTCCGTGAAACACAGGGTAATCAGATCCGTCAGATATCGATGGGCGCATAGCTCCATCAGGGAGGGTTTGGTCCGCATCAGAGCGTGCAGCGCGGTCAAACGGTCCGTAAAGGGCGCGGTTTGCGCCGGATGGAAAAGAAATCCCCGCTCCTGGCGGCGATAGGTTTCGTAAAACTCGTCCGCCCCGTTCCCGTTAAAATGTACCCACATGAGAGTCCAGGGATGCTCGGCAGTGCTTTCATGGGCATATTGATTCCGGCAGTTGATATAAATGCAGTCGCCGGCCTGAATGAAATGCCTGCGGCCCTGGTAGGTGAGATAGCCTTCGCCCTTTTGGACCGTGAGAAACAGATAGGAACTGAGGTTTTGACGGCTGCTGATATGAGGCTCCATGCTGGTGAGGGTGCCGATTTCCTGGACATAGAGATAATGTTTTCGGGCATAGGAGGAGGGCGTGGCCAGCACGCGGTCGGACAACGATTTTGCCATAGTTTTTTTCCTTTCTTTCGTATTATTATAACGCAGCCGGAGGATGATAGCAATATAATCCTATTTCTGGGCAAGATAGTAAATTGTAAAAGAAAAAACGGCGTGGTATAGTTTCATGAAGCCGCCCGAAACCCGTACGAAAGGCTGCGGCGGGAGGGCGGAGGAAAGAGAGAGGAGCGAAATGATCATATGAGAAATGTGGCTTTGATAACGGGTGTGAACGGACAGGACGGGTCGTATTTGGCGGAATTTCTGCTGGAAAAGGGATATGAGGTACACGGGCTGGTGAGAAGGCACAGTATTTCCGTGACGGGCAGGATTGACCATCTGCTCGCTTCGCCTTATCACCATGTAAAGTTCTTTCTGCATTATGCGGATACCACGGATTCCAGCGGACTGATGCGTCTGATGGCGGAGATCCGTCCCACGGAAGTATATAATCTTGCGGCTCAGTCCCATGTGGGTATTTCTTTTGAGGTGCCGGAATACACCGCGGACGCCACCGGGATCAGCACCCTGAAGCTGTTGGAGGCCATCCGGATTAACGCAGGTCCCTGCCGTTTTTACCAGGCATCCACGTCGGAACTGTTCGGCGGACTGCCGGAGACCGCGCCCCAGAGCGAGAAAACGCCTTTTTATCCCAAGAGCCCTTATGGGGTGGCAAAACTGTATTCCTACTGGATTACCGTGAATTACAGGGAGTCCTATAATATGTTCGCCTGCAACGGCATTCTCTTCAATCACGAATCGCCCAGGAGGGGAGAGAATTTCGTCACGCGCAAGATTACGCTGGCTGTGGCGAATATCCTGGCGGGAAATCAGGAAAAGCTTTCCCTGGGGAACATGGACGCCAAACGGGACTGGGGCTTTGCGGGGGATTATGTGGAAGGCATGTGGCTGATGCTTCAGCAGGAGGCGCCGGGAGACTATGTGCTGGCTACCAATGAGACCCATACGGTGCGGGAATTCGTGGAGGCCGCCTTTGAACAGGTAGGAATCACCGTCCGCTGGGAAGGCAGCGGCGTGCAGGAAAAGGGATATGATGCCAAGACCGGGAAACTGCTGGTGGATGTCAATCCGGAGTTCTATCGTCCCGCTGAAGTGGAGTTCCTCTGGGGCGACTGTTCCAGGGCGGAAAAGGAACTGAACTGGAAACGGAGAGTGGATTTCAGAGGGCTCGTGGCGATGATGATGGATGCGGATCTGCAGTCGGTTTTGGGGATCGGCTGCGAGGCGTATAAGAGCAGGAATTGATGTGAGCGGATGGGAGTAAAACCGGATGGTCTATGTACTGCTTGCGTGGAGCTATATTTTCCTAACTGCATTTCTGACAGGCTTTTCCCTGCTCGGCTTCCTTGGCCCCGGACTGCGCCGCAGCGTAACGGATGTGCTCATGGCCGGGTTGGCGGCGCTTCTGGTATATGCACAGGTATATAGCCTGTTTGCGGGGGTGGGGGCGGCGGCAAACGGCGTTCTGACGGTGTTCTGCCTGCTGTCCGCAGTCCGATTTCGCAGGCAGCTTTGGGATTTTTTCCGGGAAAGGCGGAAGGGGTGCGGTCCGGGAAAGCTGGCGGCGGCCGCCGTTCTGGTGCTGGTCATGGCCTACGGAACCTCCCGGGGAATCATGCACGTGGACACAGGGCTGTACCATGCCCAGGCCATCCGGTGGATCGAGGAATACGGCGTCGTGCCGGGGCTGGGTAATCTGCACAGCAGGTTTGCCTATAACAGCTCCGCTCTTTGCCTCTGTGCGCTTTACAGCCTGAAATGGCTTTTTTCGGAGCCGCTGCATGTGGTTCAGGGCTTCTTCGCCCTGCTTGTGGCGGTTCAATGCGCGCCGCTTCTGTCGGTTTTTGGGGGGCGCAGGGTCGCGGTATCGGATTTCCTGCGCTGCGGGGCGGTCTATTATCTGACCGTTTTGTACGGGGAAATGGTTTCGCCGGCCACGGATTATTTCGCCATGCTGCTGGTCTTCTATATCCTGATTGCATGGCTGGATCTGACGGAACGGGGAGAGAGGGAGGCAGAGCCCTATGCCCTGTTATGCCTGTTGACGGTGGCGGCGGTGACGGTGAAGCTTTCGACGGCAGCGCTTCTTCTCCTGGTATGTAAACCGGCGGCAATGCTTCTTGGAAACCGGCAGTGGAAGAAGATCCTGTTTTATATCGGCCTGGGAGTCTTAACGGCGCTGCCCTGGCTGATCCGGAACGTGCTGATTTCCGGCTGGCTGGTCTATCCCTTTACCTTTATCGATCTGTTTTGTGTGGACTGGAAGATGGAAAAGGGGCTGGCGGACTTCGATTCCAAAGAAATCCAGGTATATGCCCGAGGGATCTATGATGTGAACCGATATGACACGCCATTTCTCCGTTGGGCCTGGCCCTGGTTTCTCTCCCTGAAGGGTCTGGAAAAAGCCTGGGTGGCCATGAGCGCCTTGGGAATGGCGGCGGGAGGTATTTTCCTGGGGAAGGGCGCCCTGGCGGCCGTGCAAAACCGGAGAGAGGAACAAAATGCGGCGGCTGTCCGCAGATCGGATTCCTCCGGCTCCCCTTCCGGAAAGGCAGAGCCCCTGCAGCCGGGATATGGGGACTGGCTTATATACGGGGCGGCCCTGGCGGCCTGCTATCTGGCGTGGCAGTTTTCCGCGCCTCTGGTGCGTTACGGTTATGCCTACGTGATCGCACTGCCTGCCGTGGCGGGGGGCTTCTGGTACTGCCGCGGCCCCGGCAGCGGGGAGAGGGGGAAAAAGTTGTTTAGAGTCCTCCTGATCGGTTTCCTGATCTATAAGACGGCGGATCTGGCTGGCGGCATGGCGGAGCGGGCGAAAGAGCCCTGGTATATCAGGCAGCAGACTTACGGCACATTTCCGGCCTACACGTATGAGGTGGACGGCGTCACCGTCTATGTGCCGAAAGAAGGCGGACAGATCGGTTATGATAAATTCCCCTCATCCCCCTGGGTACAGGAAATAAAGCTGCGCGGAGAGAAAGGGCAGATCCGGTACGGATTCCGGAAAAAGGAGTAGGAATACGGGCGAAAACATGCCCGGAATTGAGCGCCGCCTTACGGCGGCCGAAGGAGACGGCTTATGCAAAAAACGGATAAGATATATGTGGCAGGGCACAGAGGGCTGGTGGGCAGCGCCATTGTGCGCAGCCTGAAAGCAAAAGGGTACGGGAACATTATCGGAAGAACCCATCGGGAGCTGGATCTGACCAGCCAGGCACAGGTGCGGGATTTTTTTGAAAAGGAAAGGCCGGACGTGGTGGTCCTGGCGGCGGCAAAGGTGGGCGGCATCAATGCCAACAATACGACTCCTGCGGAATTCGCCTATGAAAATATGCAGATCCAGTGCAATGTGATCAAATGCAGCCACGATTATGGGGTGAAGAAGCTGCTTTTCCTGGGAAGCACCTGCATCTATCCCAGAATGGCGCCCCAGCCCATACCGGAGGACGCCCTTCTCACCGGGCCGCTGGAGGAAACCAACGAGGCCTATGCCATCGCCAAGATCGCGGGGCTGGAGATGTGCAAATTCTATAAGCGGCAGTACGGGGACGACTTTATCAGCTGTATGCCCACCAATTTATACGGGCCTTATGACAACTATGACCTGCAGGGGAGCCATGTGCTTCCCGCCATGATCCGCAAATTCCATGAGGCGAAGGAGAGCGGGGCGCCAGAGGTGGAGCTGTGGGGGACGGGGACGCCCCTGCGGGAATTCCTCTATGTGGACGATATGGCGGACGCCTGTGTCTTCCTGCTGGAAAGCTACAGCGGGGAACAGCATGTCAATATCGGGACGGGAAAGGAAGTGACCATCCGCGAGCTGGCGGAGACGGTGAAGCGGACGGTGGGATTTACGGGCGGGATCCGCTGGAATGCCGGAATGCCGGACGGAACGCCGCGGAAGCTGACGGACGTGACGAAACTTCATAACTTGGGATGGACGCATAAAGTGGATCTGGAGGAAGGGGTAAGGCTGGCCTACGACTGGTTCCGGGAAAATGTGGGTCAGGCGCGGGGGATATAGAGGGCCGCGCAGCCGCAGAGGACACGTCATGGGAGTAATCTGGAATGGAAAGCCCGCCAAGGCGGGCAGACGGGAGTTTGGCATGAAGGTATACGGAGTGGTAATGGCGGGAGGAGGAGGCACCAGACTTTGGCCTCTTTCCACCAGGAAGAAACCGAAACAATTCTTAAATCTTTCGGGGCGGGAGACGCTGGTAAACGAGGCCGTTGACAGACTGGCCGGCGTGGCCGCGCCGGAGGATCTTTTCATCGTGACGAACGCTTCCCAGGCGGAGATGATGAGGGAGCAGACGGCAGGGCGGGTGAAGGAGGATCATATCCTGCTCGAGCCGGCTGCCAGGAATACGGCGGCCTGCATCGGGTATGCGGCGATGACGATCGTGGAAAAACACGGGGACGGCATCATGTGTGTGGTGCCTTCGGATCCCTATATCAGGGACGAGGAGAAATTCAGGGAAACCCTGTGCGAGGCGGTTCGTGCGGCGGAGGAGACGGATGCACTGGTGACCGTCGGGATCCGTCCGGCTTATCCGTCCACCGGCTACGGTTATATCCGCAGCAGGCAGGTGGAGGGGAAAAACTACCGCCGGGTGGAGGAATTCGTGGAAAAACCGGATGCGGAAACGGCAAAAAGATACCTGGAATCGGGAGAATACGCCTGGAACAGCGGGATGTTTATCTGGAGGGCCTCCACGATCCTTTCTTATTATGAAAAGCTTCTGCCGGATATCCATGCGTGCCTGAGAAAACTGGCGGCCGGTTTCGGCACGCCGGAGGAGGAACGCGTGCTTTGGGAGGTCTATCCTGCCATCCCGAAGATTTCCGTGGACTACGGCATTATGGAAAGGGCTTCTCATGTGCTGATGCTCACGGGGGATTTCGGATGGAGCGATGTGGGCGGCTGGGATGCCATAAACGTGCTTCATGAAGCGGACGGAGACGGGAATCTGACGGTGGGAGATACGTTGCTTCTTGACAGCAGGAACTGTACCGCGTATTCTGTAGACAAGCTGATCGCAGCGGTGGGGGTGAGCGATTTGGTGATCGTACAGGCGCAGGATGCGGTTTTGGTCTGCCCGCAGTCTCAGACGCAGCGGGTGGCGGAAATCGTGGAGGCCCTGTCGCAGAGGGGAGAAAATTCTTACCTTTAGCGCGAAATTTCTCGATGGATTTACGTTCTGTTTTCCGATGCAGACATGTTAAGATAGGAGCTGGGAATACTTTCCGTCCATGGGGAGCGGAAAATTGCCGAAGGCTGAATGCGGGAGGAAACGGAATATGATGACCAAGAAAGCGACTGAGGCGCAGGTAGAACGATATGTATCGGATTTTATGCTGGAATTGGGCGTACCCGCCCATCTGCGGGGCTATTATTATCTGAGGGAAGCCATTGTCCTCACTGCCGGGGATATGGAGCTGGTGGGGAGCGTGACAAAGCTTCTCTATCCGTGCGTTGCCAAAACCAATCACACTAACGTGCAGCGGGTGGAACGGGCCATACGCAATGCCATAGAGGTTTCCTGGGAAAGGGGAAATCCGGCCGTATTCGAGGATTTGTTCGGCTACAGCAGCGCGTCAGGAGCAGTTAGACCGACAAACAGTGAATACATTGCCAGAATTGCGGATAAAGTACATATGGATTTGAAAGACTGAGGAGATTTGGCGTAGCCGTGGGTTACGCCCTGCAGTATTTTTCATAGGATAGGAGCCAAAATGGGTTTGTTGAGCATTGTCGTTCCCTGTTATAACGAAGAAGAAAATGTGAACTGTTTTTATGAAGAATTAATGAAAAACAGCGCTTTTTTTGAACGGGAAGGACTGGAGGTGGAGATCCTTTATATCGACGACGGTTCCCGGGACCGGACGGCGGAGAAGGTGAAGGAACTTCGGAAAAGGGACGATAGAGTACATCTGGTATGCTTTTCCCGGAATTTCGGCAAGGAATCCGCCATTTATGCGGGGCTCCAGAAATCGAAAGGGGATTATGTGGTGATGATGGACGCGGACCTGCAGGATCCGCCATCGATGCTCCCGGAAATGTTCTCCTATCTGAAGGACGGTTACGATTCCGTGGCCACCAGGAGGGTGACGAGGAAGGGGGAACCGCCTATCCGCTCCTTTTTTGCGAGGATGTTCTACAGGCTGGTAAACCGGATATCCAAGACGGAGATCGTGGACGGGGCCAGAGACTACAGACTGATGACCCGGCAGGTGGTGGATGCCATCCTGCAAATGACGGAATACAATCGTTTTACCAAAGGGATCTTCGGCTGGGTGGGTTTTTCCACCAAATGGCTGGAATTTGAGAACGTGGAGCGCGCCCACGGGGAGACGAAGTGGTCCTTTTGGAAGCTGTTCCTCTATGCCATAGACGGGATTATCGCATTTTCCACGCTTCCGCTGGCACTGGCCTCCATTATGGGCGTGTTGTTCTGCATCATCGCCTTTCTGCTGATTTTGATTATCGTGATAAAGACCCTTCTGGTGGGGGATCCGGTAGGCGGCTGGCCGTCGATGGTATGCATTATCTGTATGGTCAGCGGCGTGCAGCTTTTCTGCCTGGGGATCGTCGGGCAGTACCTGTCCAAAACCTATATGGAAGTGAAGCGGCGCCCGATCTATCTGGTGAAAGAAGAGGAGTGAGAGGAAATGGGGGAACTGGTCAGTATCGTTATGCCGGTGTATCATGCAGCGGACTATCTGGAGCGGACGATCGGCTGCGTACGGGGACAGACCTATCCCGATTGGGAGCTCATCGCGGTGGACGATTGTTCGACGGATGGAAGCTTTGCGCTTTTGGAGCGTCTGGCCCGGGAGGATCCACGGATCCGGCCGGTGCGCCTTAAAAGCAACCGGGGTGCGGCGCAGGCCCGAAACAGGGGGACCGGTCTGGCCCGGGGGAGATATCTGGCCTTCCTGGATGCGGATGACGTGTGGGCGGCGGTGAAATTGGAACGGGAGCTTGCTTTTCTGGAGGAGAAGCAGGCTGCTTTTGCGTTTACCGCCTATGAATTCGGAGACGGGGAAGGAAAGGGGACCGGAAGGGTGGTGGCCGTTCCGGAGACTCTTTCCTACCGTGAGGCCCTGTCCCGTACGGTAATTTTCACATCCACCGTCCTTTTTGACCTGGAAAAGATCGACAGGGCGCTTCTCATGATGCCGGACGTGAAGAGTGAGGATACGGCGGCCTGGTGGAATATTCTGCGTCACGGATATACCGCCTGCGGGCTGAACGAAAATCTGGTCATTTACCGCCGTCCGGCCCGCTCCCTTTCGTCCAACAAGCTGGAGGCCGTCCGGCGCATCTGGTATCTGTACCGGAGGCAGGAAGGGCTTTCCGTGGCGGAGAGTTGCTTTCATTTCTGCTTTTGGGCCTGGAGGGCCGTGGCCAGAAGGATATGACGCCGCAGGGGTGGCCGTACCGTTACAACGGAAATTGTCCGGATGTGGATTTTTAGGTGGACGAAGCCCGGTAAAATGGTATAATAGAAATTGTATGAAGCAGAATGGTTGTATATCCAAAATGACAAATTGGTCGAGCGTACAGATGGGAGCCCGGAATGAACCGTAAGGAACAAAACAGACGGCTTATCATGATGATCATCACCTATTTGGAACTGTTGGTTCAGGTAGGGCTTTATGAGATAGCCTGGTACTATTATTATTATCTGAAAATTATCCGTTACGATTCCAAGCTGTATTTTAAGGGATTCATCCTGGTATTGGTGGTATACACGGTGATCCTGTACCTGTTCACCAATACCTACGGGGGCCTGAAAATCGGCGTGATGAAGCGTATGGAGCTTTTTTTGTCCCACTTCTTCGCGCTGTTGGGCACAAACGCGGCGACCTATTGCCAGCTTTCCCTGATGCACGGTTATCTGGTGCCACCCGGGGTGATGCTGGCTCTGACGGCGGCCCAGGTGGTTTTTGCGGGCGGCTGGATCTTAATGGCTTACCGCATCTATCGGAGGATTTTTCCGCCCAGGAAGCTGCTTTTAGTCTATGGGGAACGCTCCATTGAGGATATCATGCACAAATTTTCCAGCAGGAAGGACAAGTATGAGATCACGAGATGCATGAACGTGCGGGAGGGGGCGGAAACGGTCCTGGATGAACTGGAAAAGGAATATGACGGGGTAGTGCTGTGGGATATTCCCACGGCGGTGCGCAATAAGCTGCTGAAATATTGTTACAGCCGGTCCGTACGGGTCTATATGATGCCCAAAATCCCGGATGTGATCGTAAAAGGGGCGGAACAGCTCCATCTGTTCGATACGCCGATCCTTCTGACCCGGGAATTTGCCCTGACGGTGGAGCAGCGGATCATCAAGAGGTGTATCGACGTGGTCTGCGCCCTGCTGCTGCTGGTGCTGGCTTCCCCCTTTATGGCGGTAACGGCCATCGCCATCCGCCTCTATGACGGCGGACCGGTGCTGTACCGGCAGATCCGCTGCACCAGGGACGGGAAACAGTTCGGAATCCTGAAATTCCGGAGCATGCGGGTGGACGCGGAAAAGGACGGGGTGGCCAGACTGGCCTCCCAAAACGATTCCCGCATCACACCCATCGGGAAATTCATCCGTGCGGTCCGCATTGACGAGCTGCCGCAGCTTTTTAACATTCTGGCAGGGGACATGTCCTTCATCGGCCCGCGGCCCGAGCGGCCTGAGATCATCGCCCAGTACCTGAAGGAAATGCCGGAGTTTGCTTTCCGCCTGAAGGTAAAGGCGGGATTGGCCGGATATGCCCAGGTGTACGGGAAATACAACACCACACCCTATGATAAGCTGAAGCTGGATCTGACCTATATCGAAAACTATTCCGTATGGCTGGACATTAAGCTGATGCTTCTGACATTGAAGATCCTGTTTAAGCCGGAAAGCACGGAAGGGGTGGATGCCAGCCAGATAACGGCCATGAAGGCCGGAAAGCAGGAGGAGGAATAGGAGGGCGCGCCATGCCCGAAGCGGAAGCCTGAAACTTGGAACGCGCCAAAGCGCGCAGACGGGAGACAAATTTGAAAACGAGGGAAGAGAAATTCTGGCAGGAGGGCATGGACGGGAAACGTTTTGCCCTCTGCCTTTTCAGACGGATCTGGCTGCTGCCGGCTGCCGGGGCGGCAGGGGCTGCGGCTGCGGCGGGACTTTATCTGCTGGCTGCGGCGGCTTTGGGCGGGAAGCCGCGCTATGAGGCGTTTTCCCAGTATCGGATCTATTTTGACAGCGAGAAATACGGAGAAATCCAGGACTATTATAACGCCTATACCTGGGGCGATATCATGCGTACGGACGAGGTGCTGGATTATGTGATGGAAGCCCTCCCCGAAAGCATAACGAGGGATCAGGTCCGCTCCTGCGTAACCGTGGGACAGATGAACGACGTGAGGATTATGCCCTTATCCGTAACCACACAGGATGCGGCGCTTTCCGAAACCATTGCGGCAGCCTATGGCGTCGGTCTGCCCCGGTTCGCGGAAGCGCTGGAGGGATTGACGGGGATGGAATGCTGGCGGATGGATGAGGCCGTACAGGTTCCCCGGGCGACGCGGACGGGATATGCGCTGGGCCTGGGTTTTTTCCTGGGAGCGGCCGCGGCCGGCTTTGCCCTGTGCTTCCGGGTATGCCTGGACGATTCCGTGTATCTGGAGGAGGACTTGGCAGGGCGGTATGACTGGCCGGTGCTGGGAACCGTCACCCGCGGGCGGGACGAAAAGCTGTTACGGGAGTTTCGGACGAACTGGGAGCGGCTCATAGGCCAAAGGGAGGAAGTATGGCTGGCCGGACCGGATCCGGGGAGGGGGAAGGCGGTTTTGGAAGAGTGCCTGGCCGGAGGAAAGGAAGGGGAAGGCCTGCCCCGGTTCCGGGAGGTGCCCTGGCCCCTGCGGGCGGAGGATGCGGCGCACCTGCGGGAAGGATGTATGGTGCTTCTGCTGCCCTGGGGTGCGCGGGACGGCAGGCTGGTGAGGCATATGGTTTTGCAGCTGGAGAAGCATCAGGCAGAGATTGCGGGGACGGTGGTGTATGACGCGTCGGATCGGTTTCTGCGTGCCTACTACGGCGGGAAGGGCATGGGTGCCATATGAAACTGGAATTTCTGGTATCTGCGGTCAATGAGGATGTGAGGACGCTGGCGGAGCGGATGAATCTGCAGGCAGACGCGGTCATCGTAAACCAATGCGGGGAAAATGCCTATCAGGAGTATGACTGGAAAGGAAACCGGATCCGATGCTACAGCTTTGCGGAGCGGGGGGTCGGCCTGTCCCGGAACAGCTGCCTCATGCGGGCGCAGGGGGAGCTGTGCATGTTTGCGGACGAGGATATCGTATACCGGCCCGGGGCAGCCCGGGCGGTGACGGCGGAATTTGAAAAAAATCCGTCCGCGGACCTGATCCTGTTCAACATGGATGTGCCGAAGGAGCGTGCCACCTATCAGATAGAAGGCTATGGCCGGGTACGCTGGTACAACTGTGGCAGATATCCCACATACAGCTTTGCGGCGCGGACGGAGTCGCTGCGCCGGGCCAATGTGGCCTTTTCCCTGCTGTTTGGCGGCGGGGCCAGGTACAGCAACGGGGAAGACAGCCTGTTTTTGGCCGACTGTATCCGGAAGGGGTTGAAGGTTTATAAAGCTCCCGTGACGATCGGGCGGGAGAACGGCAGGCCTTCCACCTGGTTTTCCGGTTATAACGAGAAGTTCTTTTACGACAGGGGGGTGCTGTACCGTTTCCTGTACGGCCGGGCGGCCGGCCTGATGGCGGCGCGGTTTTTGATCAGGCACAGGGATAAAATGTTCGGCCGCGTGCCGGAAAAGGAGAGCGATAACCGGCAGGGAATCGGCTTATGCGACGCCTTCCGTCTGATGTGCAGGGGAATCCGGATGGAGCGGGAACGGGGAGAGGCATGACCTGCGGCGCCTCAGAGCGCATAAAAGTGAGGAACGGATATGGTATTTTACGGCTTGCTTACGGCCGCGCTGCTTATGGCCTGCTGTATGTACAGGGAGCCTGTCAGGGCCGGAAGGCAGTCCCGCGGCGGGGGGATGTCCAGGGAACGGATGTGGAACCTGTGTGTGCTGGCGCTGCTGTTTACGGCAATGACGGCGGTGGCTGCGCTGCGTATCGATGTGGGGAACGACTATGGCAATTATGTGAACACCTTCCATGAGATTTATATGAACGGCTATGTGGTAACGGAGCCGGGATTTAACCTGTTTGTGCGCCTGGTGTACGGACTGTGCGGCGGGGAAAACTATCTGGCGGTGTTTGCCCTGTTCGCGGCCGCCACATCCGCCCTGTTTCTGCGGGCGATGACGGATCAGAGCGTGGATTTCCGCCTCTCCTTTACCCTTTTTATGCTGCTGGGCCTGTATTTCCGCACTTTTAACACGGTGCGCTATTATTTCGTGCTGGCTGTCACCCTGTACAGCCTGCGTTACGTCCTCAGGGGGGAATGGGGGAAATTCCTTCTGTGGATTGCTGCGGCCGCCACCTTCCATAAATCGGTGCTGGTGGTAATTCCCTTATATCTGCTGGCAGCCCTTCCCTGGAAGCGGTGGCAGATTGCTCTGGGCGCGGTTCTATGGGCCAGCCTGCCTGTCTTTCAGGATTTCTGGATTGAAATGGTCCTGAAACTGTATCCGTCTTACCAGAATACGGTCTATCTGGAGAAGGGGACAGGCCTGGAAGGGAGCCTGATGGGGATTGTGCGCTGTGCTGCCGTGCTGGTCCTCTGCCTGGCGGTGCGAAAGGACGAGGTGCCTGTGGGACAGGGACGTTCCGTGCGGATTCTGGAGCTTGCGGCCAACCGGTTCTACCTGAAGCTGAACCTGCTGGGCCTGGCGGTCTATACCTGCGCTTCTTTTCTTCCCTTGGTTTCCCGGTTCGGCTACTACCTTATTACGGCCCATGTGCTTCTGGTGCCGGGCATCCTGTGCAGGCTGCCTGAGGGTAGGAAAAAAAGGGCATTATATGCGCTAGTCCTCCTTTTCGGAGCCCTGTACTTCGCGTATTTCCTTCTCACGGCTCATCAGGAGGGAGTCCGGGTGCTGCCCTATCATACATGGATTTTCACGGAAAAGGAATGGTTAAATGGCTCGTTCATTTTTTAGTATTATCATCACATCCTTAAACCCCGGGGAGAAGCTTGCATCCACGCTGGACAGCGTGTTGGGGCAGACCTGGGAGGATTATGAGGTGATCATCAAAGACGGAGGGTCCACCGACGGATCCCTCGACCGGATTTCGGACGGAACGCGGGACACGGCTTCTTCGGACGGAGGAGACGCCCTGAGGGACGGAAGGATCCGCCTTCTGCAAAAGGAGGACAGGGGGATCTACGACGGGATGAATCAGGCGCTTCCCCTGATACGGGGTTCCTATGTGCTTTTCCTAAACTGCGGGGACGAACTGTACGACCGCCGGGTGCTGGAACGGGCGGCCGGAGCCATCCGGGAACGGGAGGAAAAGGACGCGGGAACGGAAAACGCGGAAAGAAGGCCGCGGATCTACTACGGCGATCAGTTCAATGCGCTGCAGTCGGCCCATGTGCATTCCGCCCCCGGTCTGGACGATTTCGCCTGCTATCGAAACGTGCCCTGCCACCAGGTGTGCTTCTACGAAGCCGGACTGTTCGCCGGGCGGGGATACGATACGGATTACAGGGTGCGCGCGGATTATGAGCATTTTCTATGGTGCATTTATGAGAAAAAGGCGGAGGCCGTCTATCTTAAGATGACGGTCTGCCGATATGAAGGGGGCGGTTTCTCCGAAACCAGGGAAAACCGGAAGCGTTCCGCCCTGGAGCATCGGGTGATTACCCGGTATTATATGGGACGGACGAAGAGCACCCTTTTCCGTCTGGCCATGCTGGTTACTCTGGCACCTCTGCGGACGAGGATCGCGGAGGACCCGCGGCTGTCAAAGGGGTATAACGCGTTGAAATCCGGCGTATACGGGCTGCTGTCCCGTAAAGGAGGGAGCGGGGTATGAGAATCCTGTGGCTATGCAATATCATTCCGCCTGCCGCGGCGGTGGCCCTTGGGCAGGAATACAGCGTACGGGAGGGCTGGATTACCGGAGCGCTGGAACGCTTTCTTGGGGAAAGGGAGTCGGGGATTGAGCTGGGTATCTGTTTTCCCGCCGAAGGAAAACTTGCAGGGTTTGAAGGCGAGGTGCGCTTACGGGCCATGGAAGGCGGGGAGAACGCCGGGGAAAAAAAGGTCTCCCTGTTCGGTTTTGCCGAAAACCTTCGGACGCCGGAGAAGTATGACGACGGCCTGGAGGACCGCTTTGCAGGGATTCTTGCAGCTTTTTCCCCCGACCTGGTGCATATCTTCGGAACGGAGTTTCCCCATGCCCTGGCTATGGTGCGCTCCTTCGGCAGGCCGGAACGGACGCTGGTGGGACTGCAGGGGATGATCGGGGCGTGTGCAAAGAGTTACCGGGCAGATCTGCCCGACAGGGCATGGAGGCGCAATACCCTGCGGGATTGGCTGAGAAGGGACGGCCTGAGGCAGCAGCAGGAGAAATTCCGGATCCGGGGGGAGAGGGAGCGGGAAATCCTGAAGGGATGCGGCCATGTGACGGGCCGGACCGGGTTCGACAGGAGGGAATCGCTGGCCTGTAATCCAGACCTTATTTACCATAAAATGAATGAGACCATGCGGCCCTGTTTCTATGAAGGGAAATGGGAGCGGGAAACGTGCCGGAGCCATGAAATCTTCATAAGCCAGGGGGATTATCCGCTGAAGGGGTTCCATTACCTGCTGTGGGCCATGGAGGACATCCGAAAGGAATTCCCCGATGCCCGGATCCGGGTGGGCGGCATCAGCGTCACCGCGTACGGAACCTGGAAGGAGAAATTAAAAATATCCGGCTACGGAAAATATCTGAGGGAATGCATCCGCAGGTACGGCCTGGAGAACTGTGTGGATATCCTGGGGAAGCTGGACGGAGAGGGGATGAAAGCGGCTTATCTGAGAAGCCATGTATTCGTCTGTCCCTCCTGTCTGGAAAATTCACCCAACAGCCTGGGAGAGGCCATGCTTCTGGGTGTGCCCTGCGTGGCGTCCCGGGTGGGCGGCATCCCCGATCTGGCAGAGGAAGAAAAGAGCGCCCTGTTTTTTGAGAAGGGAAACAGGAAAGAGCTGGCGGAGCGGATCATGGAAATCTTCCGGAAGGACGGCCTGGCTGGGCAGCTGTCGGAGGGAGCGAGGCGGCAGGCCAGAGAAAACCACGACGGAGATGCGAATTATGCCCGGCTGAAGGAAATATACCGGGAAATCTTGGGAGGAAATCCGTGAAGGTAACGTTTATTTCCAACTATATTAACCATCATCAGATCCCCTTCTGTGAAGCCTTCTATGAAAGGCTGGGGCCGGATTTTACTTTTATCCAGACCGAGCCCATGGAGGAAGAGCGTATCCGGATGGGCTGGGCAGTGGACGTGAAAACCTGTCCCTATGTGAGGCTGTTCTACGAAGAGGAGGAGGCCTGCCGGAGGCTGATCGAAGAATGCGATCTGCTTCTGGCGGGATGGATGGAGGATGCGTCTCTGATCACCGGACGGCTGGGCAGCGGAAGGCCGGCCATACGGATCAGCGAGCGGATCTACCGGGAGGGACAGTGGAAGGCCGTTTCCCCCAGAGGCCTTCTGGCCAAATGGAAGGAGCATATCCGCTACCGTAAAAAGCCGGTGTATTTGCTGTGCGCAGGCGCCTATGTGGCTTCGGATTTCGCGTTGATCGGGGCCTATCCGGGGAAAAGATTCCGCTTCGGCTATTTCCCGCAGACACGGATCTATACGGGGGAGGAAGCCGACAAGGATTCCGGCCGGGGAGCGGAGGCAGCCGGGAATCGGGGAAGCGGTGCGGGAACCGGCGCGGCGTTTTCGGGCAGTCCCCTGGCGCTGAAGGCACAGGAGGGTCCGGTGCGGCTCTTGTGGGCCGGCCGTCTGATGCCGCTGAAACATCCGGAGTATGTGATACGCCTGGCGGCGGACCTGCGCCGCAGGGGATATGATTTCCATATCAGCCTGATCGGGAACGGGGAAATGGAAGAGGAGCTGCGCAGGAGAATCGGACAGGAAGGCCTGGAGGACGCGGTGGATATGTACGGCTTCCAGCCGCCCGGAAAGGTGCGGGAATATATGGAAAAAAGCCATATTTACCTGTTTACCAGCAATCATCTGGAGGGCTGGGGCGCGGTGGTAAACGAAGCCATGAACAGCGGCTGCGCGGTGGTGGGAAGCGCGCAGGCCGGGGCCGTTCCCACTCTGATCCGTCATAGGGAGAACGGTATGATATATCATCACGGCCGTTATGAGGAATTCCGGGACGCGGTGTGTTATCTGATGGATCATGGGGAGGAACGCAGACGGATGGGGCAGCAGGCCTATGAAACCATACGCGGGGAATGGAACGCACAAAACGCTGTAAAACGCTGCCTGGACTTTTACCAAAGATGGGAACGGGGAGAGAGTGGCGGACCGCAGGAAGGGCCCTTCTCCCCGGCACCGGTTATCTGGCCGGAGTAAGAACCGTCGGCCGTACCCGGATTGATACGCGCGCCAAAGCGCGCAGACGGGAGCCGAATAATTTTGAAACTGTGTTTCAAAATTATTATTGGCGACAGTATCGAAGGCTATGCCTGCGATATGCGGGGGTATAAGTTTGAAACTGCGTTTCAAACTTCTTATTGGCGGCAGTATCGAAGGCATAGCCTTCGATATGCAGGGGTATAAGGATGAAGGATGCGTTGATTTCGGTGATTATACCGGTTTATAATATTATGGACTGTCTGGAGAGGTGCGTGCGTTCGGTATGTGCCCAGACCTATAAACAGCTGGAAATCCTTTTGGTGGATGACGGTTCCACGGACGGGACGGGACGGCTGTGCGACGAATTGGCAAAGGAGGACGGACGGATCCGGGTTTTTCATAAGGAAAACGGCGGCTCCTCTTCGGCGCGCAATCTGGGAATCCGGGAAGCACGGGGGGCATATCTGGGCTTTGTGGACAGCGATGATTTCATTGAGCCGCAGATGTATGAACGGATGTACGGACAAATGAAGAAGGGCGGCTGCCAAATCGTCCAGATTTCCCGGGACGAGCTGAATGAGGACGGCAGCCGAAGGCCGGACGTATGCATCCCGCCCAAACAGAGGGTGGTGCAGGATGGTGAAACGTTCCTGCGCAGCCTCCTCCTCCATGAAGGAGATTGTTCCTTCTGCACCAAGCTGATCCCTGCTGCGCTCCTTCATGGAAAAGGATTTCCGGAGGGGGAGCTGAACGAGGATTTCCGCCTCCTGGTGCAGCTCCTGGAAGAAACGGAGCATATCTGCATCCTGCCGGAACAGATGTACCACGTTTATTATCGGGTGGGCAGTAATACCAGGAAAAGGGACAGGAACGATTTTTCCAGGGTGTTCGAGGACATCGTGCGCAATGCGGACTATGTGGGAGAAGTGGTCGGACGGCGCTTTCCGTCCCTGGAAAAGGAAGCGGTGCGGTTCGGCCTGTACCAGCGTCTGGATTATCTGCTCCATATCCCCGTCGGCCGAATGGTGGATTCGGACGGCTTTTATGTGAACGTGAAGCGCTGGTGCCGCAGGCATGTGGCGGATGCGGCAGCAAATCCCTATCTGACGGCGAAGCAGAAACGGGATCTGCTGCTTCTCACCCTGGCGCCTAAGAGCATAAGGCGGGTACACGGAGTGCTCATGCGGCTGAGGAAAGCCGGATGAGGGGAAAAGCAAATGCGGCATGGAGGTTGCCATGAAGAGAAGAACCTATTATCTGCCCATATGCTATGACTGCCTTTTGACCATGGGCATCCCGCTGAACATTGCGTTCGTGGCGGCAGCAGTGGGCGTTCGGGAATGGATCAGCTATCGGCCGATGCTGATTCTATACGGACTGTTGGCTTTTCTGTATTGGACGGCGGTCTTCGTCCTGGGGTTGGCCAATATCCTCGTCTCCTTCCGGAAATACGGCCTGGGGGACGACAGATACTGCGTCAATGCCATGTTGATTCTGAAATATGGGCTGGTATGCTTTTTCATCCTGAATTTCGTGGCGTTATGCCTGATTGGTCTGGTGGCCCTGGTGGGAAGCAGGGGGACGATTCTCCTCCTTTTTCCGCTCCTTCTGCCCGTCTTCCTTTTCTGTGTGGCGGCAACCTGGCTGCTCATGCTCCCGGGTTCCTTTTACGGGGTACAGGTGGTCCGGCTGAGCAGGATGCAGGGGAAACTCGGACGGGGAGCGGGGGAAACGGATGCGCGGGGAAATATGGCTTTGCTCCACGGGATCCTGCAGTTTATCTTTCTACTGGATGTCCTGGATGCCATGTACCTGGCGGTGACGAAATGGGGGATGGGAAAGAAAAGTTCTGTTTTGGTGGGCGGCCTTTATGCGGCCTTCCTGTCGGGAATCGCCGTCCTTTTCTTCTTCGTTGCGAAGTAAATCCTGATTTGCATTTCCTGAAACAGAAACAATCAAAAAATGTATTGACGATTACGCAGCGCCTGCCGTGATAGGAATCAGTCAGCGTAACCGGCAGTCTGGCCGCAGGCGGCAAAAAGGAACGCACACATCGGCAGGAGGAAAAGAAACCAATGTTTTTCCATCGGCTTAACCTCTCTTTTAATCCCAATGGCCGATATCCTGTATGGCCAGCCCCTTTTTTAAACAGTGGGGGCAGACGGGCGGATCGGTTTCGTCCAAAAGCTGTGTTCTGCCTCCGCATTTGGGACATCCGCTGGTATAGGACTGTCCGGTCTCAAGAAGGCGCAGAATCGGTACGGCTACGACCGCCCGGCATTGGGGACAGGCGGCCATGCGGTAATTGAAGTCGAAGAGAGGAGCGTCTTCCCCCTTCAGATCCGTCCGGATTTTATCCTGCATACCCGCGGGAAAAGCCTCCAAAGCACGGTTTAACCTGCCGTGCGCTCTGCCGTGCCCGGTTTGGATTTCCCAGGATCTGTGGCAGGAAGGACATTTTACTTCTTGAAAGATTCCCATAGCTTTGTCTGTTCCTTTCGGCTGATGCGGGAGGCAGCCGCTTCCCGGGCTGTATTCTTATTCTAACCGCGCCCTCTGCGGCATCTCACACTAACTCCCATCCGCCCGCCTTGGCGGGCATTCAAATCAGGATCGTGAAATCGAAGATTTCACACTACCCGACATGCCGCGTCCTTTGCGGTTTGACGATGCAAAATCTGCGAATACGGACGGCATCTGCGTTACATATTAAGCAGGTTAAGAACGCTTCCCGGCACCTGGTTGGCCTGGGCAAGCATGGACTGCCCGCTCTGCAAAAGGATCTGATTGCGGACGTGTTCGGTGATGGCGAAGGCCATGTCTGTATCCCGAATACGGGATTCTGCCGCGGTTAGGTTTTCCACCGTGTTGCCGAGGTAGGCCAGCGTATGTTCCAGACGGTTTTGAATGGCGCCGTAATGGCTGCGCATCTCGCTGACCCGATTAATGGCGGCATCGACGCTTTCTATAGCGGTATTGGCATCCTCCAGAGTGAGGACATTCGTGTCGGAAAGCCGCAGGCCTATGTCGTCCACGCGGAACAGATCCACATCCACAAAATTATCGCTGCCTCCCACCAACAGGGAAATACGTCCCGCAGCCCCGATGGTCCAGCTGCTTATATGGAATGCCGCATCGCTGACGGAGCTGCCGAGGATGCTTCCCCCGCCGCTGGCCAGGCTGGGAGCGATCACGGAACCTGCGCCCCCCTTGGAAGCTACCGAAAGCTGTCTTACAAACGAGACCAGATCGGAACTCGGATTGTCAAACAGCGCCTCCAGCGAGGCCGAACTGGTTATTTTGCCGCCGGTATGAGCGTTCAATGCCTGATTCAGGGAAGAACCGTTTAAAAGATCGGCAAAAACGGCATCCATACCCCTTGCAATTTTATCTCCGCTAACGGGCCCGCTTCCGCCGGAGGCGAGATAGCCGATATACGCGGCCGCCAGATACCCGTGCCCATAGGGGCGGTCCTTTACGTCATAGGATTTCAAATAACTGGCAATGGCGCTATCCTGGGAGCTGTCATTTCCGTCGGTGAGCCGGCCTGCAATCTGCTCCAGCCTGGCATTCCAGCCCGAGGTGAAACCGCCTCCGGTCAGCTGTGCCGTACCTTCGGTGAACCATTCCGGGAATTTTTCCTGCCCGTTCCTGCCGAACATCCCGTCCGTTAAGGTGTACTGCATGACGGAATGCATCAGCTCATGGGCAATGGTGGACTTCAGGGATTCTTCTGCCGCACTGCCGCTCTGGGTGGACGCATCCGAAAAATCGGAGGTGTCCACGGTAATGCTCATATTAAAGGGCCGGCCCTGAGGGCGGAAATAGGCCTTGGCATAGGCTGCCATGCCGCTGGGGCCGTCTATGTATTCAATACGCAGCTCCATGTCGATTTTATCCGATCCGATATCGTTTTTAAAAGTAGAGAATGTATCCAGGATCTGGCTGACCGCATTGGGCACATATTCGGTGGCTATTTTCTCGGCCAGGATGTCATAACCGCCGCCGGCCGCACTTTTCCCTGCCTGTGCGGCATAGTTCACCTCCACGCTCCGGTTGGTCAGATCCAGGGTACAGCCGTACATGGCGGTCAGGGTGATATTCTTTTTGATACCTCCGTTGGTAAAAAGAGGAACGCCGCTGAAAGTGGTGGAGGAACCGATCCGGCCGATCTCATCCTTGAGCGCCGTCATCTCGGAATTCAGCATGTTACGCTGGATAGAGGTATAGGTTCCGTTTGCGGCCTGCACGGCCATTCCCTTCATCCGATTAAGCATGGAATGGACTTCCGTCAGGGCGCCCTCCACGGTCTGCACCAGGGAAATGCCGTCCTGTGTGTTCCGCTTCCCCTGATTCAGAGCCGTGATCTGCGCGCGCATTTCTTCCGATATGGCTAGACCGGCCGCATCATCCCCGGCCCGGTTGATTCGGTAACCGGAACTGAGCTTCTCCAGATTCTTTGCCATGGCCTGATCCGTCATGGAAATAATCCGCCGCGAATTAATGGCGGAAATATTATGTTGTATGATCATCCTGCCCACCATTCTGCCGCTATAGCGGCTCTTCATTTCAGAAGAAACTTTTGTACAGAAGGCAGCACTTCCATGCTGTCCGGCACAAATGCCGGTTGAAAAAGGCCATCAGGCCTTTTTTTCAACCTATACCCCCATTCTGCCGCCGCAAGGCGGCTCTCAATTCAAAGGGAACTTTGTGCGGCAGCACAAATTCCCGGTTGAAAAAAGGCCATCAGGCCTTTTTTCAACC
>JAETRI010000121.1 GCA_021770245.1 Lachnospiraceae bacterium | reverse complement strand
GGGTCGTCCTGAAATCCGGCTGATACTGTGGATAATAATCCGTCTGGTTTCGAAAAATTTCAGCACATTTTTTATATTTTTTTGTTTTGATTTAACTGGAAGGCTGAACTGTTACCGGTAAATACGATATGAGGGTAACAGATCAGACACCCCGCAGGCTCCAGTGCGCCCCGGCGTCCGGAAGCCTGCGGGGTGTCTGATCTGTTACATATAATGCCGGGTTCCTGCCGCTCTCCGGGCGCGGCAGGATTATTTTTTCATCTTGGGGTTAAAAATAAGGGATGCGAGGTAGCCGAAGACGAGGGCAGCGCAGCATCCGGCAGCCCCGGCCTTAAACCCTCCGGTGAAAAGGCCGAGAAAGCCCTGTTCGTCTATGGCTTCCCGAACGCCCTTCATCAACGTATTGCCGAAGCCCAGCAAAGGGACGCTGGCCCCCGCACCCGCGAATTCTAAAAAGGGCTCATAGACGCCGACGGCGCCGAGCACTGCTCCGGTACATACCAGGAGCACCATAATCCGTCCGGGCATCAGCTTTGTTTTTTCCATAAGGATCTGTACCAGGGCGCAGATGAGGCCGCCGGTCCAGAAAGCATTGATATAATCCATGTCTTTTCCTTTCTTTGGTCGATGTATCGGATTGACGCCGCCCGGAAAGGGATGGCGGCCTGCGCTTTTAGCATGTGGAGGGAAGCGTATAATTATACGCGTTTTGGGGATTTTTCGATGGTTCACATACGGATCATGGCGGCTTTGGAAGCGGCCCAAAGGGGCAGCTGGCTTCCGCCAGGATCCTTTCTGTGCACCCCGGCGTCTGGGAGGCTGTGGGGCCTGAATGAGCGTTGGCTGTTAGCACTCATTTTAAATGAGTGCTAATTTTCTATTGACTTTTTCCGCAGATGGAAGTACACTAATGATCGAAGCGGAAAGGAAGAGGAGAAACCGCCCTGCGGTTCTGTCGGCCCGGTAGTTCGGCGCGAGGGCCGGGGGCCACAAGGAGCAGGCTTGTCCGTCCGGCCGGGCGCCGGACCGGGCTATCATAAAATTAATCAAGAAAGGAATGTGATACAAATGGCAGAAAAGCACGGAAATTTGTCGATCAACAGCGAAAACATTTTTCCCATCATCAAGAAATGGCTGTATTCCGACCATGATATTTTCTATAGGGAGCTGATTTCCAACGGCTGCGACGCCATCACCAAGTTAAAGAAGCTGGACGTGATGGGAGAATATACCCTGCCGGAGGGATACAAGCCCCAGGTACAGGTCATCGTCAACCCCGAAGAAAAGACGCTGAAGTTCATCGATAACGGCATCGGCATGACCGCGGACGAGGTGGAGGAGTACATCAATCAGATCGCTTTCTCCGGCGCTACGGACTTCATCGAGAAGTATAAGGACAAATCCGACGATAACCAGATCATCGGCCATTTCGGACTGGGCTTTTATTCCGCGTTCATGGTGGCGGACGAGGTGCATATCGATACCCTGTCCTATCAGGAGGGGGCGGCTGCCGTACACTGGGAATGTGACGGCGGTACGGAATTCTCCATGACGGAGGGGACCCGGGATCAGGTAGGTACGCAGATTACCCTGTTTTTGAACGAAGACTGCCTGCAGTTCTGCAACGAGTATAAGGCCGACGAGGTCGTGAAGAAGTACTGCTCCTTCATGCCTGTGGAGATCTGGCTTTCCAGGGAAAATACGCCCGAGACCCAGACCATCAATGAGGACGAGAAGCTGGATACGGACGTGGTCTTAGAAACCATCCAGCCCGAGAAGAAGGAAAAGAAAAAAGAAGAAAAGAAGGACGGGGACGAGGCAGAGGAAGAAGAGGAGAAGGAGCAGCCCGTAAGGCTGAAAATCAAGAAACGCCCCGTTCTGATGAACGAGATCCATCCGCTGTGGAGCAAGAGCCCCAGCGAGTGCACGAAGGAAGATTATATCGAATTTTACCGCAAGGTATTCCAGGATTATAAGGAGCCGCTTTTCTGGATCCATCTGAACATGGATTATCCTTTTAACTTAAAGGGCATCCTGTATTTCCCCAAGATCAACATGGAATACGAATCCATCGAGGGGGTCATTAAGCTGTATAACAATCAGGTATTCATCGCGGATAACATCAAAGAGGTGATCCCGGAATTCCTGATGCTCTTAAAGGGCGTAATCGACTGCCCGGACCTGCCCCTGAACGTGTCCAGGAGCGCCCTGCAGAACGACGGCTTCGTGAAGAAGATTTCCGACTATATCACCAAAAAGGTGGCTGACAAGCTCTCCGGGATGTGCAAGACCGATCGGGAGGAATATGAGAAATACTGGGACGACATCAGTCCTTTCGTGAAATACGGCTGCCTCAAAGACGACAAGTTCTGCGAGAAGATCACGGACTATATTCTGTTCAAGAACCTGGACGGAAAATATGTGACCCTGCCCGACTGCCTGGCGGTGAAGAAGATCGATCCGGACGAAAAGGATGAAAACGCTGCGGATGAGAAGGACGGAAGCGCCGTGGACGAGAAGGGTGAAGCGGTGGAAGCGGAAGTGGTGGAAGACGAAGAACCCGGCAAGGACGAGGAGAAGAAGGAACGTACCATCTACTATGCTACGGATTTAAAGCTGCAGGGACAATATGTGAATATGTTCAAGCAGGCCGGTATGGATGCGGTGGTGCTGCCGGATCAGATTGACCAGCCCTTCATCAACCAGCTTGAGATGAAGAACGAGGGGATCCGTTTCCGCAGGATTGACGCCGATCTGAACGACACAGTGAAGGATGAAACCTCCGAAGAGGCGAAGGAAGAGCTGAAGACCCTGTCGGAGGCGTTGGAGAAGGTGGTCAGGAAGGCTCTGTCCAACGAAAAGCTCGCCGTGAAGGTGGAAAAGCTGAAGGACAAGAAGACATCTTCCATGCTCACCATCTCCGAGGAAAGCAGAAGGATGCAGGACATGATGAAGATGTATGCCATGAACGGCATGGATATGGGCATGTTCGGCGGAGAAGGGGAGACCCTGGTGCTCAATGCCAACCATCCTCTGGTGGAATACGTAATCGCCCATAAGGACGAGGAAGACAACAAAAACGAGACGACGATCTGTGAACAGCTCTATGATCTGGCGAAGCTGCAGAACGGCCCGCTGGACGCGCAGGCGATGGCCCGTTTTGTGGAGCGCTCCAACGAGATCATGGTACTTTTGACGAAATAGAGAACACCGGCCCGCCTCCCGGAGGCGGGCCGACGGCAGATGCAAAGTTAGGAGGCCCCGCGGCAAACGCGTGATGGGGCCTCCCCTTTTGTACAGGTGCTTATCCGGCGCGTCCGCCTCAGGCCAGATAGGGCTTCGCCAGCCGGAGGATTCCTTCCGGGTTCTGTTCGTACCATCGGTCAAATCCGAGCCCGCTTCGATCCACCTCTTTTCCCAGGGATACAAGGAAGTCCGGAATATCTTTTTCCGGAAGGGGGCCGACCTGGGAGGCAAAGCGGGCGTCCGAGCGTCCCTCCCTCCCGCCGGTCTGGAGGAAAAAGGCCGGATGGGGCTTTTGCTCCACCATTTTCACGGTTCCCATGAACCCGATGTTCCCGATCTGATGGGCGCTGCAGGAGGATGGACAGCCGGAGATATGGATTTGCGGAAGGGCATCCGCGGAAATTCCGGCAGCGCGTACGGCCCCCACGCAGGCAGCCAGAAGCCTCTGGGAATCTCCGATACCCACCTGGCAGGTGGAACTGCCGATGCAGCTTACGGAAGCTTCAAAGGGAGTCTTTGCTCCGTCCCGGGTTGCATCCAGCACCTTTTCGGCCTCCCCTGCCGTGAGATTGATCAGATAGACGCCGCCGTCCGGGGTCAGGCGCAGCTCCGCTCCCTTCATATCTTTGATGACCTTCCTGATTTCGGAAAACCATTCGGGACGGGGCTGGCCGCCGATGGGATGGTAAAGGATGCTGTAGAGTCCTTCCTGCTTCTGGGAAAGGACGCGGAAACCCTCGGTCAGGCGGCTGCTGTCTCCGCTTTTGTCGATCCGGCGGGGAGCGAGGGAAAGGGTCAGATCCTCTCCGGAGGCAAAGACCTCCTCCAGCTTGGCGCGGTAAGCGGCCACATAGGCCTCTGTCCCTCCGAGAGCCTCCGGCATATAACGCGTACGCGCCCGTACCCGGGAGGAGTAATTGCCGTGGGCGAGGAAAAGCAGCCACATGGCCTTGATATGGTAGAGGATTTGGGAGGGATCCACGGCCTTGGCCGACAGGATGCCCATGCGCGGATTGGGACCCAGCCCGCCGGCGCTGTATACGTCGAAGGAGCCGTCAGGCCGGGCGGCAAAGCCCAGATCCCGGAAGGTGGCATGGGTAAGGTTGGCCGGGGAATTGGAAAAAGCCACCTTTAGCTTGCGGGGCATGGCAGGCGCGTCAATGAAGCCAAGCAGATAATCCCCGGCGGCCTCGGCCCAGGGGAGCGTATCGAAATATTCGTCTTTCTGCGTGCCGGAAAGCGGGGAACACATCACGTTTCGCGGATAATCCCCGCCGCCGCCCAGGGTCACGATCCCCGCGTCCAGCGCTTCTGCCATGATATCCGCCGCAGTTTTACCGTCGATATCGTGAAGCTGTATGGTCTGGCAGGTGGTAAAATGCACCCGTTTCACCCGATATCGTTCTATCACATCCGCCACAAAGTCGAGCTTTTCCTTGGTGAGCCGTCCGGCGGTCATGCGCAGCCGGAGCATGTTGGCTTCGCCGCCCCTCTGGGCATAGCTGCCGAAACGCCCGGAAAAGGCTTTATAGGCGCCTTTATCCAGTTGGCCGGCATAGAAGGCATCCGTCTTTTTGCGAAATTCGCCGAATTCCTCATGCCAGGAGAGAAGTTTTTTCTTTTCCGTATCCGTCATGATTCGTACTCCGTTTCGTTTCATCGATTTGATACTCACAAGGATGCCCGCGCCGCATGGATTTTATGTAAAAATTGAATTTGTACGTATCCGTCTGCTTTGCGGCTGTGGATGCGGCAGGGACGCCGTCCGGGAGCCTGCGGGGCAGGGGCCGCAAGGCCATTCATGCGTTTGTCCTGCCTGCGGGGTGGCTGAACCAATGTCTGTTACTTATATAGAACGCGCAAATGCGAAAAAAGCTTGCAGCCTCTCGGGCGATGGCCTATAATAAAGACACATCAGACGTGAAAATCAGTTCGCCGGCCCGGTTCCGGTCCGGCAGGGTATCTTTGGCACTTCGCCAACATTTTCACACACTATATTTGTTGGCAGGGCCGATACTTA
>JAETRI010000023.1 GCA_021770245.1 Lachnospiraceae bacterium | reverse complement strand
GAAAGCAGCGGCCCACAGATGGGAGGGATGTAGATGTATGTGACCATTGCAGCAGAGAGATACGGGAATTCCCCGGAGTACCAGGGGGCGGAGCTGAAAGTCCCTGCCACCAGGGATGCCATACAGGATGCCATGGAGCGGGCAAGGGTGCAGCCGGATGGAGAGTACCGGATGATCACTTTCCGTGACTGGCCTGTCTTTCTTAAGGAACGCCTGGCCCGGACGGAGGCCAGTGTGCAGGAGGTGAGCTTTCTTGCCGGCCTTGTCGGTCAGATGGACCAGAAAAATCTTTCGGAGTATGAAGGGGTGCTGGCCTGTATCGAGACCGAGCGCAGAGGACATGGATGCTCTATCAAAGACCTGATCAATGCCACCGCTAACCTGGAGAACTTTGATTTCCTGCCGGGGATCGTAAAGGACACGGACCTGGGGGAGAACGCACTGGACGGGGACTATGTGCGGATCCTGCAGGATCTGCCGGACGAAGTGATCGACCTGCTGGATCCGGCAAAGGTGGGGGCATATCTCAGGCATTCGGAAAAGGGTGCCTTTACCAGAGAAGGGTACTGCTTCCGCTCCAGGGAGGGCTGGCAGGAGATCTATGACGGCCAGGAGCTGCCGGGAACAGAACTGGGGACAAAAACATTTTTGTCTGTACGCATGGAGGAACGGGACCATCCGGAAAACGGCGATGTGTGGCTTTTCCTGCCCGGCAGCGGGGAAATGACCCATGTATGGGATTTCATCCCTTCCCCATACTTAAGCAGCTGCAGGATCACGGAGATCAGCAGTATGATCCCTGCTTTTGAGGAACACATCGGTCCGGATGAGGACATCGGGGTGCTGAATGAACTGGCAGGGAAACTGGAGAAGATGACCCCTGGGGAACGTCTGAAATACAAGGCGGTCCTGGAGTTTGACGGCTGGAAGAGCGTGGAGCGGTCCCTCTGGCTGGCAGAACGGCTGGATGAGTATGTGTTTGATCCCAACCAGGTCGGCTATGCGGATTATGGGAGGGAATGCCTGGAGAACCTGGGTGTGGACTGTTCGGATCCGGCTTTTGAAAGATTTGATTTTTATCAATATGGCATGGCCCAGTATGAAACGGCAGGCATGAAGCTGACCTCTTATGGTGCGGTATCCATGGAGCAGGGACCGGACCTTTCGCAAAACGAAGTCCAGGAGGATAACCTGCAGATAGGAGGATGTGTTTGCCAAACCATGTGACCGGTGATGAAGCGGAGAACCGGTGGATGCTGGTGGAGACCAAACAGGAGAAAACCGGGATCGATGTGTATCAGCAGATCAGAAGAAGGAGGTGATACAAGATCAACAGTTTTATTTCATGGGTCGGCGGGAAAAAGGCGCTGCGGAAAGTGATCTATGACATGTTCCCCGCCCACTATGACCGCTACATCGAGGTGTTCGGAGGAGGAGGCTGGGTGCTGTTTGGCAGGCCCCCGGACGGGAAGGTGATGGAGGTCTACAATGATTTTAATTCCAACCTAGCCAACCTCTATTCCTGTGTCAGAGAGCAGACATGGGAGTTCTTGCGGGATCTGGGGTTTTTGCCGTTAAACAGCCGGGATGAGTTTGGCGTACTCCGGCAGTTCCTGGACAAGGGGGAGTTCGATACCCCGTTCATGGCCAGGGAGCTGGAGCTGGCGGAGCATAACCTGCCCCTGCCGGAGTTTGAGGACATCCGGTCCCTGATGCTGGAGAACGCCTCTGTGGGAGATGTGCGGCGGGCCGTGGCCTTCTACAAGCTGATCCGGTACAGCTACGGGAGCGGCTGTACTTCCTATGGCTGCCAGCCCTTTGATGTGCGCAGGACCTTCGCCCTGATCTGGGAGGCGTCCAGGCGGCTTGCCAACACAGTGATCGAGAACAAGGACTTTGAGGCGCTCATCCGTCAGTATGACCGGGAGAACGCCTTTATTTACTGTGACCCGCCCTATTACATGACAGAGGACCACTATGCGGTGGAGTTCCCGAAGCAGGACCATGTGCGCCTTCGGGATACCTTAAATGCCTGCCGGGGGAAATGGATGGTCAGCTATAACGACTGTGCCTATATCCGGGAGCTGTATGAAGGGCGGCATATCACGGCGGTGACCCGGATCAACAATCTGGCGCAGCGGTATGACAACGGCTGTGAGTATCCGGAACTGATCATCACAAACTATGACCCCAAAGAACGGAAGCTGGCCGGGCCGCAGCAGATGAGCCTGTTCGGGGACTGGATGCCGGGAGGTGATAAGGACGATGGAGGCACTTGAAAAGTTACGATGGGCAGAGGCCCTGATCCGGGAAAAGACCGGAGGACAGCAGATACTGGTGGCAGGCTGGGACGGGATGCCGGTGGTACAGATCGCAGACGGATGCATGGTGGGGCTTTATTTCGCCCTCTTAAAGAACCAGAAGACGGGGCTTTATGACTGCCGGGTGAAAGGCTATATCCGCACCTGCGGAGGTTATAACCCCAGCGCCTGGCTGAAGGAGCTGACAGAAGAATGCGCCCGGATCGCGGCCCTTGTGGCACAGCTGGAAGCGGCGGACATCCATGCGGATGAGGAGGCGGTAGCCGCATTCTGTGAGGAACTGAAAAGAGAAACGGAGCCGGATGAAAATGGAGAGGGAGGTGAGTAACGTGGATCAGATGGAGATAAAGGGAACCATTGCCAGTGATGGCAGCATCATCCTGCCGCCAGGTGTACTGGAGACTATGGGGAAAGGGCCTGGGGATCAGGTTCGGATTCTGTATGGGAGTCTGAAGCCTGTCCGTGCGGAGAACAGCTATGGAAAATTGTACCTTTCTGCGGAGGGACTCCGGAAGACCGCATGCATGGAGCTGCCGGAAGAAGCGGAGATGAAGCTGCCCCATGCGCTGTTAGAGGAAGCCGGGATCCCGCTGGATGCAGAGCTGGTGGTCCAGACCGTGGAAGGGGCGGTCCTGATCGGAGAAAGGGAGCCGTTACCGGTGGTAAGGAGACCATTTTACGGGATGCTTCGGCTGCTGGAAATGACAGAGAAAGAGGCCATGGAGATCCTGGAGAAAGGAGGATTTTTGGATGGGTAAGCCAGTATACAAGCTGCTGGACCATAAAGGTCGGGTGTTGATCCCGAAGGAGATGCGGGAGGCAGCCGGGATGGAGTACGGAGATATCGTAGGTCTGGGATTACAGGACGGAAGGGTATCCGTGCGGAAAGTCAGCATCATCGAGGTGGGGGACCAGTCGCCGGAGGCAGTGGAAGCCTATGTGCGGGCGGCCATCCGGACCATGCCGGACGATACCCGTTTGAGCCTGATCTCCGATCTGTCCGGGCTGATGCGCCAGAAGGAGGGATGAAGGGATGGAAAGACAGACAGAAGAAAAGGATGGAAAGCGGATCTATATGGCAGAGGACTGTGAGGAGACCGGAAATGGCATGTGCCTGACAGAGAAAGTGATCGTGGTCCGCCCGGATGCATTTCCCGGCAGTGTCGGGAACCAGCTTTATTTCTGCATGGGAGGAGACGGTGCGGAACCGGATCCTGTGGGACAGGAAGTGTCAGGAGTCAGCCTGGATAATGGGGAAAAGATCTGTTTAAAACGCTCCCAGGTTCTGGGAACCTTAAAACCGCATCTCCTGCCAGAACAGGCAAAGCTGCAGCTGTCCCAGATCCGCCCTGTTGGGGCACTGCCAATCGAGGGAAATATACCGCTGTATTCTGGTCGTTGCTACCAGGAGGATGGAAGTTATTTAGCCGGGGTCTGCCTGTGCAACGAAAAAGAGGCCATGGATTATGTCTGGATGCAGAGGCCCTATCAGAATATAGTTATGCTGTATGACCAGGATGGCTCCGGTGTGGTGGAGGCAGTGGCCGGGAAGCTGATATTCCTGGACAGAGCAACCTTCTGGAAGATGCAGGGACCGACAGATGGCTGGAACATGGAACTCACATAAGGAGGGATACAGGATGGAAAGACCGACAGAAGAAAAGGACGGAAAGCGGATCTATACGGCAGAGGACTGTGAGGAGACCGGAAATGGCATGTGCCTGACCGGGAAGGTGATCGTGATCTGCCCGGATGCATTTCCCGGCAGCTGCGGAAACCAGCTTTATCTCTGCACAGGAGGGAAAGGGGCAGGAGCGGACCCTGTGGGACAGGCAGTTTCAGGAGTCAGTCTGGATAACGGGGAGGCAGCCCGCTTCCGGCGCTCCCAGATCCTGGGGATCTTAAAGCCGCAGCTTCTCCCGGAACAGGCGAAGCTGCAGCTGTCCCAGATCCGTCCCATCGGGGCTGTGCCGCTCCAGGGCCACAGGCCACTCTACTCCGGCTACAGCTTTCTGGAGGACGGGCGATATGCAGCCGGGGTCTGGCTGTGCAGCGAGAAGGAGGCCAGGAACTATGTCGAGATGCAGAAGCCCTATCAGCATAAGGTCATGCTGTGTGACATGGATGACTTCTGCGTGATGGAGGTGGTGGCCGGGAAGATGGTGTTCCCAGATGAAGAAACACTTCGAAAAGCGCAGGGGCAGGCAGACCCTGGCTGCATGGAGCTGACACAGTAGGAAAGGAGGGATGTCCCGTGCGGGGGATACGCATGGAAAACGGCAGGATCCTGTATTTCGGGAACCTGGCAGGGTACGTCACCGGAAATAAGGCCGTGGTGGATCCGATCTTTTCCGGTGACGGGCTGAACCGTTTTCTGGAGAGACAGAAAGGGATCCGGGAGGTGGAGTGGCGGGACGGCGTCTATGACCGTCTGATGAACGGGCAGGACGACCTGACGGGCGGCCCGGTGCTAAAGAACATCCGGATATGGCAGTTAAAACCGGCTGTGGATGTGCATATGAAGTTCATCAGCTATGACCGGATGCGGGAGCGGTTCGGGGAGCCTTCCCCAGAGGATTACCAGGTGGTGTTTGACGGGGAGGCCGAGACCAATAACCTGGAGGAGATCTATGACAAATTCAACATGGGTGTGCATCCGGCAGGATACACCGGCCATTCCCTGTCCATGTCGGATGTGATCGAGCTGTATGACGGGGAGGGGAGCGAGTTCCACTATGTGGATGAGCGGGGCTTTCAGACCATCGCCTTTGGCGGGCCGGAGCCGGTGCAGAGTCCCGTCATGCAGCTGTAACAGAAGTGATCGCGGTATGTCCGTGAGCGGGCAGCAACGTCTGCATGGCAGACAAAAAAGAAAAGAGGAGGAACCATACCATGAAAAAGAGGATCAGGAATTTAAGGAACAGCGTATCCGGCAGGATCTTTGCGGGATATATGGCACTGAAGGAGCAGAAGGGGGAAGGATTCGTGGATACCGCCATCAAGATCCTGATGGCAGTGGTGATCGGCGCACTGGTGCTGGCGGGGCTGTATGCCCTGTTTGATGAGACCGTGCTGCCTACCCTGACCCGCCGCGTGCAGGAGATGTTCAGTTACGGAGGCTGAAAGCCGGAAAGGAGAAAGAGATGGCAAGAACACAGAAAGCAGCGAAGACTGCGGCGCAGACAGCGGCAGCATCCCAGGAAAGCGGATATGCACCCCTCCAGTATGACGTAAAGATCCACTCCCTCTATCCGGAGGGGAGCTGCAAAGCCTTGGCATCGGTAAACTTAAACGGGAGCTTTGCCATCCGGGGCGTCAAGGTCATGGAAGGGGCAAACGGCCTGTTTGTATCCATGCCCAGCTACCGGACCGGGAACGGGGACTATAAGGATGTCTGCTTTCCCTGTACCAGGGAGGCGAGGAACGAGATGAGCGGGGCTGTGCTGCATGCCTACCGCCAGTCTCTGGCCCAGAATCAGAGCCAGGGGAACCAGGGGCAGGCTGCGGCAGCACATGACCAGGCAGCGCCTCAGATGAGCATGTGAGGGAAAGGGGAAGGCTGTGACGACATTTTTTGAGAAAGAAATGAGGAAGCTGTTCCAGCAGGGGCTGTCCTTTCCGGAGACCATCTTCGCTGGCCGCGCATGTTACGGTAAGCTGGATGAGGATATCCGGGTGCGGATGGAGTTTGCCACTGAAGGGGTGGCAGACCATTATTCCGCTCTGAAGGTGACCATGCTGAACCGGAAGGAAGGCCCCATTGACAGCATGCTCCTGCGGTTTTCGGATGTGCTGGGGAAAAAGCCGACCACGAATCCCAACTTCCGGGAAGGGATCGTTCCCCATATCTGGAAAAACGGAGATACATTTGCATGGTATGTCTACCAGCCGAAAGCGGCAGACTATAAGACCCTTGCGGATGCGGTGGGCAGCTATACATCCATGTTCCAGAAGGAGGAGATGTCCCAGGACATGGGCAGCATGACATTCTAGTGGATATGCTTCGTTTTATGGAAAATCCTTGTTGGTATTGGTCATAGCTATTCCGCCCGGTTTTCCATATACTTGGCTTACAGGAAGGAGAAACGGCTATGGAAAAACGGAAAAACTTATGTGCCATGATCCCGGAGGAGCTGCATGGGAGAGTAAAGCAGGAGCAGGAAGCGCTTGCACTGACCCTGGCGCAGTATGTGGAGATGGTACTGGAGGAACACTTTAAGAAAGGCGGGAAAGAGATGGAAAACGGGACAAGGACACTGGCATTCCAGGTATCGGAGGAGCTGTTCGGACGGGTAAAGGGATACCTGGCAAAGCATCCGGGACTGAGCCAGAGGAATTTCGTGATCGGGCTGATCACAAAGGAACTGGAACGGTATGAGGCAGAAATGGCAGAAAGTGCTCCTAAAGAGGCCGGAGAAATTCAGGAAGGCCAGGAAGCAGATACAGATGCATCATAGAAGAAAGAGAAGACCGCCGCTTTTGTGGCGGTCTTCTGCAGGAAAACGCTCTGAAGCCCCATGGGGATTTGGATAAAAAAGAAAATGGAGGATGAAAAGAATGCCGAGAAGAAATGACCAGACACAGAGGGCAGCCGCACAGGCTTCCCCGCAGGAAACCGCACAGCCGGTCCTGCCGGTAACAGGAGTGAATATCCACACAGACAGCCGCAGGGGAGAATTCCTGGCGACAGCGGATGTGGAGCTGGCAGGCATCTGCACGATCCGCAACGTCAAGATCAAGGAGGATGACTATGACCTGACGGTGGTGATGCCCAGAACGAAGATGGCGGATACCAGGGAATACAAGGATGCCTGCTTCTTCGAGAGCCGGGAGTTGCGGGAACAGTTCGACCAGGCAGTCAGGGAGGCGTATACCCAGTCCCTGGCCATGCGGGAAGGGCAGACTTCGGGAGAGGAGCAGGCCGTTCATGAGGAACAGGATCTGGATGATGCCGACTTCCAGGAAGAGGAGGAAATGGAGGAGGGCATGGGCGGGATGTCCATGTGACACAGGTGAGAATTCAGCAGGAAACGAAGATCACCAGAAGACAAAAATCCAATGATGTATGGCATCACCCCGATGGAGCGGGATGTGCCGGATAAGGCAGGCGTGCAGGTGCGCCTGCCTTATTCCATCTTATCAGCAGAAAAAAGGAGGAAACAATCTTGAGAAAAACAATGGCCCAGTTAAAAGTCCGTGTAGCTTGTAAAGCATTTCAGATCCGCCAGGCACTGGTCGGAAGGTCCGGGGAAGGGTTCGTGGATACCGCCATCAAGATCCTGATGGCAGTGGTGATCGGTGCGCTGGTGCTGGCAGGGCTGTATGCGCTGTTCGATGAGACCGTCCTGCCCACGCTGACCCGCCGTGTGCAGGAAATGTTCAACTATGCAGGTTAGGGCTGGTACAGCTCTGATCCTGCCGGCCCCCTGGCTTTTGTCCGGGCTGCGGGATGCAGCTGCCAGCCAGACGGGACAGCTCCTGGCAATGATACAGGCAGTTCTGTTTGCGGCGTTATTGCTGGCAGCGGCCTGGATCGATCATCGGAAGCATATTATCCCGGATATCCTGAACCTGGGGATCGCCCTGTCAGCTCTTTTGTGTTTTCATCAGGGAAATCTCTGGGGACTCCTGGCCGCAGTTCCTTTTCTTGCGGCGGCCATGAGCGGAAGGATGGGAGGCGGGGATGTGAAGCTGGTGGCAGCCTGCGGCCTGGTCCTGGGGTTTGGGGACACGATGGCAGGGTGCATCATCGGGCTGTCTCTGATGCTGTGTTTCTGCATGGTATCTCCGGGAGGACTGAAGAGGAAGGAGGCCCGTCCCATGGCACCATTCCTGTCTGCCGGTTTTCTGGCGGCTTATTTTCTCTTATAAAGGAAGGGAGTGCGTTTCTTCCGGGGAAATGTCAACGATCTGTGACAGGGGGCATTTTTGAAACTGTTTTTGGCTGTCGGTTCCGGCAGCCTGTTTTCTTTCAGGAAGGAGGAGACTGGTATGAAGAAGATACTGCTTGTTGCAGGCGCTCTTGCTTCGGTGTCCGCAGCCGTATTCTGTGTGCTGCGCCGCCGCAGGAAGCATTATGGATCGCCCTGCTGAAACGGATGGAAACGGAAGGGAGCTGGCCGTCAGTGCCGGCTGCCCTTTCCCAAAGACGCAGGGAGCGCCTGCAGGAAAGGAGGAGACATGCAGAACAGACGGTTTAGTGCCGGGGCGATGTCCTATGGGGAATGCAGCATGGGAGCCACGCCCATGATAGCCACGGGTGCCCTGCTGGAACGGGACAGCATCCCGGAAGGGTACCATTGCTATGATATCAGGGTGGATGAGTCCATAAGGGAGACAGGGATCATGGTCGCGCTTTCCGGGGAATCCGGCCAGGCGGACGGCTCCATCATCCTTGCGGAGCCGCTGGACTTTGACGGGCAAAAAGAACTCAGGCTGGAAGGGGTCACGCTCCATGAGGAGGATCCGATAGTCTGCCTGGAAGATTTTATGATGAAGACAAAGGGACAGGTGCAGACGGAGGGACAGGAAGCGTCCTGGGGGCCTGCGCTGTCCATGTAAAGGAGGAGAAAATGAGCTTTTTTAAAAATCGGACCGTGATCGGGGTGATCTGTATCATCCTTTCCCTGGTCATCTGTTTTGCGGTAACTCCGCTGTTCAATAAATCTATGAGCCAGAAGGTGGAGATCGTCCGGGTGGTGAAGGACATCCATATCGGGGATGAGATCACAAAAGATATGGTACGGACGGTGGAGGTGGGCGGCTATAACCTGCCGGAAGGTGTGGTGAAGGATACATCCACGGTTATTGGCAGGTTTGCTTCTGCGGACATGGTTCCCGGAGATTACATCATCGGCTCCAAGATCGCGGATGCCCCTGCGGCAGAGAATGCCTATCTTTATAACTTAAACGGGGAAAAGCAGGCTATCTCCGTCACGGTCAAGGCATTTGCCAACGGCCTGTCCGGCAAGCTGATGAGCGGGGACATCGTCTCGGTCATTGCCCCGGATTATAAGAAACAGGGAGTCACGGTCATCCCGGCAGAACTGCAGTATGTGGAAGTCATCGCGGTAACGGCCAACAGCGGCTATGATGCCAATACCGGAGAGCAGGCGGAGGATGAGGACCGGGAGCTTCCGGGAACGGTCACCCTTTTAGTGTCTCCGGAGCAGAGCCAGGTGCTGGCGGAGCTGGAAGCGGACGGGAAACTGCACCTTTCGCTGGTGTACCGTGGCACGAAGGAGAACGCAGGTAAATTCATAGAGGCCCAGGATGAACTTCTGGCAGAGCTTTACGCGCCGGAGGAAGAAGAAACGGAAGACGGAGAAGGAGCCGATACAGAGGCCGGCGCAGAGGATGCCGAAAGTGTGCAGGAGGATACGGAAAAGGCAGAGAAAGAAACAGAAAAAGCAGGGGACACAGAGAATACGGAAGGAGCTGGAGAGACTCCTGCCAGTGAAGATGGGGAGGAGTAGCGGATGAACTTTAAAAAGAACGGAATCTTTGGCCGCAGGGAGGTTACCGGCCAGAGGGAGCCGGAGTATGACGGGTACGGCGCTCCCAGCCAGGTACTGGCGGTCTGGGGAAGCCCCGGAAGCGGCAAGACCACGGTGGCAGTAAAGCTGGCCAAATACCTGGCAGGGAAGAAGAAAAATGTGATCCTTTTGCTGTGTGATATGACAGCCCCCATGCTGCCCTGCATCTGTCCTCCCGGAGAGCTGGAATGCGAGCATTCCCTGGGCAGCGTCCTGGCGGCGGTGAGGGTGTCGGAATCTCTGGTGAAGCATAACCTGGTCACCCATAAGAAATACGGCTGCCTGACCTTCCTTGGAATGTTAAAGGGAGAGAATGAGTACACCTATCCGCCGTTTACGGCCGGCCAGGCATCGGAGCTGCTCCAGTGCCTGAAAGGCATTGCCCCCTACATCATCATTGACTGCGGCAGCTATATCGCAAACGATATTCTTTCTGCCGTTGCCCTGATGGAATCGGATGCGGTCCTCCGGCTGGTAAACTGTGACTTGAAAAGTATCAGTTATCTCTCCAGCCAGCTCCCCCTTCTCCGGGACAACAAATGGGATGCAGACAAGCAGTATAAGGTGGCCAGCAATGTGAGAACGGATGAGGCCAGCGACCACGCGGAACAGATACTTGGGAATGTAGCTTTCCGACTGCCCCATTCCCCAGAGCTTGCCAGGCAGACCCTGGCTGGGAACCTCCTGGCGGACTTGTCTCTCAGGGACAGCCGGGGCTTTCGGAAGGAACTGGAAGCAGTCAGCAGGGAGGTGTTCGGATGTTAGGAGAAAAGAGGTCGCAGGAACTGTTTGGCCCGGCAATGGGGCAGGCGTCTCCTGGAAATGGACAGAGAACCGGCATTGCAGAGCGAAAGAACGTCCAGAATGCCGGAACCATGGAAGCCATGGACAGCAATAGAAATGGGGCAGAGGAATTCGAAGAGGCGATGTCTGGAAGAAGCAGGGAAGAGGACGCAGATATGCACGGGATAAGGATGCCCGGAAAATCGGCAGAGAAAGAAAACTCTGCCGATCCGGTTTTTCTCTCCAGATCCCGGATCCCGACTGCAACGGTAGGCGTGACCAATGCCCAGGCACATGCAGCTCCCATGGAGCCTCCGGGTGTCCTGGATGTGGAAGAGGAGGACGAGGCGGTCCAGTTCCGGCAGGGCGGGACAGCGCTCAGGACCCATGACCTGTTTTTCTCTCCGGAGGACAACGCCAGGGATTTCTCTTCTGTTTTGCAGGAGGTACAGGAGTACATCTCCAGTAAATATTCCACGCTGATCATGGATGAAGGCGGGGAGGATACCAAGACTCAGATTAAGCGCTATATCACCAAATATGTGCAGGACTACCGGATCGCCGTGAAGGGCATGAGTGGCCAGGAGCTGGTGGACACCATCTATACGGAGATGGCGGAGTTCTCCTTCCTGACCAGGTATGTGTTCGGGACCGGCATCGAGGAGATCGACATCAACAGCTGGAAGGACATCGAGGTCCAGTATGCGGGCGGGGAGACGAAGAAGCTTGAGGAGCGGTTTGAAAGCCCCCAGCATGCCATTAACGTGGTGCGCCGGATGCTGCATACCTCCGGCATGGTGCTGGACAATGCCAGCCCTGCAGTGCTGGGACATTTAAGTAAAAACATCCGGATCGCCGCCATGAAGACCCCGCTGGTGGATGAGGACATCGGGGTGGCAGCATCTATCCGTATCGTCAATCCCCAGTCCATGCAGGCGTCTGATTTTATAAAGGGCGGCACGGCGACAGGAGAGATGCTGGACTTTTTAACGGAATGTGTCCGCTATGGGATCTCGGTCTGTGTGGCAGGGGCTACCAGCTCCGGAAAGACTACCCTGATGGGCTGGCTTCTGACCACCATCCCGGATAAGAAGCGGATCTACACCATAGAGTCCGGCTCCAGAGAGCTGGCGCTGGTGCGGGAGAAAGAGGGGAGGGTGAGCAATTCCGTTATCCATACCCTGACCCGCGACAGCGAGAACGACCGCCAGCGGGTGGACCAGATCGCCCTACTGGACATGGCCCTGCGTTTCAACCCGGATGTGATCGTTGTCGGGGAGATGCGGGGACCGGAGGCCAATGCGGCCCAGGAGGCAGCCAGGACCGGCGTGGCGGTGATCACCACCATCCACTCCAACAGCTGTGAGGCGACTTACCGGAGGATGGTATCCTTATGTAAGCGTGCGGTGGACATGAGCGATGAGACGCTGATGGCCTATGTGACAGAAGCGTATCCAATCGTGGCCTTCTGCAAGCAGCTGGAGAACCGGCAGCGCCGCCTGATGGAGATCATGGAATGTGAGATCTGCTCCGATGGGAGCCGCCATTTCCGGCCCCTGTTCCAGTATGAGATCACGGAGAACCGGATGGAGGAGGGGAAGTTCATCATTGAGGGCAGCCACAAAAGAGTCAATCCCATTTCGGAGGGACTGGCCAGGAGGCTGACCGAGAACGGGATGCCCGGCAGTGTGCTGGAGCGCCTGAAAGGAGGTGAAGATTTATGACTATGATCCAGTTATTGGCCTGTGCCGGGATGATCACCGGCTTTTTCTTTCTTCTGCGTTTAAGGCCGGTGGAGTTTACGGATGACCTGTTCGCCTTTCTCCTTAGGAAACCGAAGACACTGAAGGACGAGATCAATGAGGCCACCAGAAGAAAGAAGCCGGGGATCCTGAAAAAGGAGATCATGGAAGCCCAGGATATCCTGATCATGACCGGGCGGGGAAATAAGTTTTCCCTTGTCTGTGCAGTGAGCCTTGCCCTGTTTGCGGCAGGCGGCTCCTTTGCCATCATGATCGGGAACTTCTTCCTGGCACCGGTGATGGCCTGCGGATTTCTGTTTGTGCCGTTCTGGTATGTGCGGCTGACAGCCAACTACTATAAAAAGAATGTCTCTGCGGAACTGGAGACGGCCCTCTCCATCATCACCACGGCATACTTACGCAACGAGGACATCCTGACAGCGGTGGAGGAGAACCTGCATTACTTGAACCCGCCCGTCCAGAACGTCTTCCGGGATTTTGTCACCCAGGTGAAGCTGGTGAACCCGGATGTGGAGGCGGCATTAAAGGTCCTGCGGGGACGGATCGAGAATGACGTGTTTGAAGAATGGTGCGATGCCTTAAGCGACTGCCAGCTGGACCGGAGCTTAAAGACCACCCTGACTCCCATTGTGAACAAGATGTCTGATATGCGGATCGTGAACGCAGAGCTGGAATTCCTGGTGACGGAGCCGAGAAAGGAGTTCATCACCATGGTGTTCCTGGTGATTGGGAACATCCCGCTGATGTATTTTTTAAACCACAGCTGGTATGAGACGCTGATGTTCACGCCGGTGGGGCAGATCATCCTGGCGGTGACGGCGGCTCTGATCTTTGTTTCCACGGCCCTGGTGATCCGGCTGACCAAACCGTTAGAGTACAGGAGGTGATATAAGGTGACAACGATGTTGATGATGGGGCTGCTGACGGCCTTTGGGGTGCTGCTGGCAGGGGGCCTGTTTTTTGTGACAGCGGATCTGCTGCGCCTTCCCTACCTTCGTACCTCAAAGGCCATGGTCAATACGGGCAGGGAGAAAAAGACAGCGGCAAAGACGCTGGAGACCTATTTACTGACACTGGCGGCGAAGTTTGCCCCTTATATCCGGATGGATGCCTACAAGAGAAGCCGCCTGAAGAACATCCTGAAGGCCAGCGGGCTGAACCTGGAACCGGAAACGTATCAGGCATATGCACTGGTAAAGGCAGGGGCTGTGATGCTGGGGATCCTCCCGGCGCTGCTTTTATTCCCCCTGCTGTCGGTGATCGTGGTGTTCCTTTCGGTGATGGTGTATTTTAAGGAGATCAACCGTGCGGATGAGCTGCTTGCCGAAAAACGGGGAGTGATTGAAACAGAGCTGCCCCGGTTCGTATCCACCATCGAGCAGGAGCTGAAGAACAGCCGGGATGTGCTTTCCATTGTGGAGAACTATAAGAAGAACGCCGGGGAGCAGTTTTCCGGGGAACTGGAGGTGCTGGTGGCGGATATGCGCTCCAGCAGCTATGAGGCGGCCCTGACCCGGTTCGAGGCCAGGCTCAATTCCCCCATGCTCTCCGATGTGGTCCGGGGGCTCATCGGGGTGCTGCGGGGAGATGACGGAGCCATGTACTTCCAGATGCTCTCCCATGACTTCAAGCAGCTGGAGCTGCAGCGGTTAAAGAAGGAGGCCCAGAAGATCCCGCCGAAGATCCGGGTGTTCAGCTTTGTGATGCTGATGTGTTTCCTGTTCATGTACCTGGCGATCATTGTGATTGAGATCATCAAATCTATGGGCAGCATGTTCTAGGGGATGAAGAGATGGGATTAAAAATGGAATGAAGGAAGGAGGGCCAATGACAAAAGAACAGAAAGAAAAAAGGTTAAAGGAGCGTCTTCGGGCAGAGTACCAGACCTGTCTTCGCATACTCCAGGAAAAGCTGCCACCGGATCTGACAGACCAGGTGGCAGAGATCGCAATGGAGGCCGTGGTGTATCAGGAACTGAAGAAGGGCCGTTCCAGGGAGTTTGTGGATTACCTGCTCCGGTTTGGGACCCCTTCGGAGATGATAAGGGACCTGTGCCCGGATGAGCAGGATCATTCCCGCAGAGAGGACTTTGCAGGTATGACTGTCCGGGAATTTCTGCAACAACATCCGGAAGGCCCGGTGGGCATGATGACCCCGGAAGGCTTTGTGGATCTGGATGCCGGGCAGATCAGAGAGCTGTTAGACGGCGGGAGCGTGAAGGGGGATCCCGGATGCAGCGGGATGGATGTGGATATCCAGGCGGCAGAACTGCTGGAACAGGTCATCTGCGACTGCTATCCTGCGGACGGTGCCTGGCATATGCTGACCGATACGGCCCGGACAGATCAGGAAGAAGGGATGGTGGCAGGGATATGCTGAAGCGGGTGTTCCGGGATAAACAGGGGGATGGCTACATCGATATCGCCGTTCTGGTGTTGTGTGTCTTTCTGGTGCTGGCCCTGGCTGTGAAGCTCCTGCCGGTGTTCATCGCCAAACAGCAGCTGGATACCTATGCAACAGAACTGTGCCGGGAGGCGGAGATCTCCGGGCGGGTGGGGAGCGAGACCAGCAGGAGGGCGGCGGTGCTGACGGAACAGACTGGTCTGACACCTGCGATCCAGTGGTCGAAGAGCGGGCGGATCCAGTTGAATGAAGAGATCAGCGTCCGGCTGACTTACCGGTATGACCTGGGGCTGTTCGGCAGCTTCGGCTCCTTTCCGGTGACGCTTCAGGCGGAGGCTTCCGGGAAATCGGAGGTGTACTGGAAATGAGGAAGCTGAAGGAATGTCTGAAAGACGAACGTGGGGTATCGTTCCCCCTGGTAATCGCCATCACCCTTTCTCTGCTGCTGATCCTGTGTGGAGTCATGGAATACCTGCGGCTGAACCTGATGGCTGCCGGTGTGAAGGAAGCGGTGCAGGATGCCATCGTGGTGGTGGTCAATGACAATTACGCCAACGTGTACCATGGGGTGCGGGAAGGGTATTCCGGGGGATATACAAGCGATGGCTCCGGCTTTGAGGCCACGGTGGATGACGGGGATATCTACTATGAACTGGACCGGGTATTGGGTACCCATTCGGAAGGCGGTGCCCATGTCAAATATGCGGAAGGGACGCTGGAGTATAAGATCACGGATCTGCAGGTGACTGTACGGAATGCGCCGCTGGCTCCATCGGATCCCAGGAATGCCCAGCGCTTTGAAGCGGATGCCGTGGTCACGCTGGAGGTGCCGGTGCGGTTTGCCGGGAAGGTGTTCCCGCCCCTTCGGATGCGTCTGAAGGTACAGGCGGGATATATTGAAGTTTTCTGAAAATTCCATCGGATAATGCTGGACTTTTGGGAAGACTTCGGGTATGTTGTGTCGTACAGAGAAATGCATACGGATACATGGAGATTTAAGATCCATCTACTAAAAAAGGAGGAGCAGTATGAAACTGAGATCAAAGCAGAAGAAATGGATGATGATCGCAGGAGGTGCCGTGATCTGCATCGTACTGGCAGCGGCTATCGGGAGCCAGTTCAGGAAACAGCCCGGAGCAAAGGATGTGATCCTGCCGGAAGAGACAGAGCAGCCCCCGGTCATCCTGGCAGACATTCCGTACAAAGCGGATGCCGGACTGGAGGGAATGGTGGTTGACAACACAGAGGAAGAAGCCGAAGTGGTCGTAAGGACAGGAGCCGGAAGTATGGAAGAGACAGAGGAAGCCCTGCCGCCCCAGACGGATAAGGAAGAACAGAAACTCCAGGAGGAAGTGACAAAGCCGGAGGAGGTTCCGGAAGAAGTCCTCCATGATCCTACAAGGAAGCCTGACGGGGAGATCGTGGAAGGGGAACCGGTGCCGGAAGAGCATGAGGAAGGGACCAGGCCGGAAGAGCCGGTGGTGCCGGAGGGTACTCCGCAGGCCGGGGATACCTCCGGAGGGCAGATCTACATCCCCGGCTTCGGCTGGGTGGAGAACCAGGGCGGGGGCGCTTCGGGGACCACAGCCGGAGATATGTATGAGAACGGGAACAAGATCGGATCCATGGACTGATAAAGGAACAGGACAGAAAAAGAAGATCAGGGAAGAGGGCATCGCCAAAGACTGGCGGTGCTTTTTTGCGGAAAGATCGTCCGAAGCTGTATACGGCATTCGGACAGAAAGGAGCCGAATGAAACAGATTTTTCAGAAGGTGCTTGCCGGGCTGCTGATGTGCATCCTGCTCTTTCCCTCCACAGCCTATGCGGTTGGGGAAGGGAACATTGACAACGGAGGCGGGGGCATGGGGCAGGGGACCAGCCAGAACAGCTGGACTCCCGGCATGGAGGGTGTGCGGGTGACTGTGGTGGAGGCGGAAGGAGGGACTCCGGTGACCGTGCCCATCGACCTGACCAATAAGCGCCTGAATAACATCGCCTATTCTTTTGGGAAGGTGTGCAAGATCTCCTACCTGGGAGGGCAGGGGATCGCGCCGGATACCGGTGTCTACCAGTATGTGAATCCCGGACAATCCCTGCCCCGGATCATCAGCTCCCGAAGTCTTGGGGCAGCAAGCATTGAGGCGATCAAGAGCTACTTTACAGATGAGCAGGTGGTCCGCAGCATTGCCGGCCTGACGGGGATGGATTTTGACACCCTGATCGGCGGCAGGTACAAGCTGTTCCTGGAGCCGGTCATGTATGTGAAGTTCCAGGGCGTGTATGTGGCCATGACTGCCACGGAGGCTGCCTGTTACGATGAGGTGACCGGAGGGGCTGTCCGCAGGGTGCTGCCCACCGTGGCTTTTCAGAACCTGCCGCTGTCCATGTTCCTGGAGACCGGAGACCTGGGCTTTCCGGCATGGAGCGGCCCCAGATCCGGCGTCCGGTCCAACCAGGAGGTAAAGTCTTCCCTGGGCCTTGGCATCGTCCGGTTCAATGAGCTGGTCACCCCTCCGGAAGTGACGGCCTATGACTATGAATACCGGGTGAACACGGAGGTCATCACTTCCGTCACTGTGCGGGGCGGGCAGGCGGATCCGGACCATCCGGTGTCGGTGACGTTCCATGTGGGCGGCAGGACCATGCGGGTCAGCAACGTGTATTATCCTTCCGGGGACAGCCAGCTGGTCTGGATCCGGTGGACTACCCCGGCCACGCCCCAGGTGATGAGCATCACTGTTTCGGCATCTGGCGGGGGACATGCGGAAAAGAGTGTGATCACCGCCAACATCGTGGACCTTGACCAGAACCCGCCTCCGGATCCCCAGGCCGATGACCGGAACGATGGGTTCACCCCAGGCTCCATGCTGGTCAATGAGCAGCGGCTCTCCTCGGACTGGAGTGTATGGCGGCCCTGGTGGCAGGAACACTGGGTATGGCACAGAAGAGGTGAGGATGACGGCTACTGGTGTGACCATGGCTGGTGGGAGTTTGACCTGGATACCTATCACGCAGGCCTGTCTGCTGCCATGCGGATCACACCGGATGGGAAGAACCCCACAGCCTCCGGGAGCACGCTGAAATCCGGTTACGGGATCCAGGAAAGTGTGACGGCCAGGGTAAGCACCAGCCAGAGTTCGGCCACGACCCCGGCCCAGAATGCGGTGACGTATTTCCCGGAGTTCCAGTACGGACGGTTCTGGCGTCTCCTGGAACGGACCGGGAGCGGATACCATGCGCGGTTTGAGTTTCAGGAAAACGAGTACAGCACTTACCACCGGAGGACCCATTTCACACCGATCTGGTACCCGGACGGGAGCTACACTCCCTACACCTGGCTGATCGACAGCTGGACCCCCACCGGAATGTTGTCAATGAATCTGTCGGACAGTGTCAGTATCCGGGGAAACCTGTGGATGGACTGGCATATCGCCCCACAGGATCCGTCATAGGAGGGCAGGAGCATGGCGTATGAGAAGATAAGGCGTCCGGAAGGAGCCGTCTACCACTATACGAAGAGAGAGAACCTGGACGGGATCCGGAAGGATGGCCGGCTGCGCCGTTTCGGGGACCGGGAATGCTGGGTGTGCAGCTCCCTGGAGGATACGCTCCGGCTGATGGAACTGACGGTGATGCAGGAAGGTAAGCCCTACTATGCAAAGGGCGGCATCCTGAAACGGTATCCGCCGTTTGTGCCGGAGGAGTATGTGATCTTAAAGCTGCAGCCCAGGTACCAGAGCGGGGACTGGGTCGTCTGGAGACAGGCAACGCCCGTGGATGCACCGCAGGAGGTCCTGGACCTGGCAGAGGAATTCAGCTTTCTGAAGAAAGGCTTCCGGGGAGATTTAAGATTTTACGGGGAGCCGGAGATCTTCGAGGTAGCCGATCTCATGGAAATGGGGCTGTCCGGACAGGGATTTCAGATGTAACAAAAACAGATCATCAGAGAAAAAAGGAGGAAAGATCAATGAGAAAAAGAAAATGGATGGTAATGCTGGCGGTAAGCCTGATCCTGGCGATGATGTTCGCCACCACTGCCTTCGCTGCCGGGACCGGGGATGTGGCAGGGGCCATTGAAGGAACCTGGACCACGGCATCGGCCCAGATCAAGACCGTGGTCAACCGGGTGGTGTTCCCGGCCATCGACCTGATCCTGGCTGTGCTGTTCTTCGTGAAGGTGGGGACCGCCTATATGGACTACCGCAAGCACGGACAGATCGAATGGGCTCCGCCTGTGATCCTGTTCGCCTGCCTGGTGTTCATGCTGACCGCCCCGCTTTATATCTGGGGCATTGTGGGGATTTAAGAGGAGAGGATATGCGGAAAGAAGAGTTCGTGGAGGCAGCAAAAGCCTGGTTTCCCCAATGCCATCAGGAGGATATCCTGAAATGGACGGACTTTGCAGAAGAATGTGTTGAGATGGGACAGTATGTGGACTTTATTGAGGAACCGGATACGGACCGGGCAGTGGGGAAATGGCTGGACAGCATCTGTGCCGGATTTCTTCTGGTGCAGGAAAAGTATGGCATGCAGGTGGCGGAGGAGATCTGCGGTATTTCCTCCCTGTTCTGTCTGTATCCCTACGAAATGGAACCGGCGGCTGTGTTTCTGGCAGGCGGCGGCAGCCGTGAAAAGATCCCCAAAATGATCGAGGAAGGAGAACTGGACGGGGATCCGGTCTTTCCAAAACTGAGGCAGAAAGAAGACGGGAGGATGGAGTTAGTGTCTGCGGCAGAGGAATATATCCGGAAGTTTGATCCGTTTCGGGAGGATATGCAGCCGTATGTTCCGGAAGATGGGGAAGCCCTGTATTTCTCCAGGGTTTACGCACTGGTAGATGGAAAAATGACAGGATTTTCCCATCACCCAGGGCATAAAACCCTGGAGGAGATGAAAGGGGATCCCTTCCTGCAGTCGGTATGCAGGGATCACCCGGAAGGGACTGTCCTGGGTGTCCAGATCCATCACTTTGTCCAGCCGGGAAAAGAACCGGGAAGGAATGTGCAGGGGGAAGAGTTCACCCTGGTGTGTATGGGTGCTCTGACCGACCAGACGAAAGAGATCCTGGAAACAGAATTCTCTTATGGGGAAGTGAGGGAATGGACGGGAGAAGAGCAGAAGGCAGAAACCGCATCGGACGAAGAAGAAAAGCATATGCCCGGCCTGTCTTTATGACAGGCCGGGGGAAAGGAGGCTGGTATGGATAAAGAGAGGTTCTGGAAGGTGATCGCGGAAGTCAACCGCTGTGTGAGCAGTGGTGACCAGGAGGCTGTCCTGGAAGCGACCCGAAAGAAGCTGATGGAGTATTCCGCAGCGGACATCGCCAGGTGGCATGAGATCAGGGGTGTGTATATGGACCTTGCATACAGGAATGATCTGTGGGCGGCCTGTGCGGCGACCGGGACCCATTGTTCGGATGACGGGTTTATCGATTTTCGCTCCTGGCTGATCTCACAGGGAAGGGATGTCTATATGCAGGTCCTCCAGGAACCGGATTCCCTGGCGGATGTGGACATCCCGGCAGAGGGTGCGGACTTTGAAGCCTATGGATATGTTGCCATCAATGCCTATGCACAGAAAAAAGAAATCGAGACAAAAGGACTGGCGTCTATCCTGAAGGATTATTGGGGCTGGATCGGAAGAGAAGGGCAGACCAGTGAAGAGGCGTATCTACGGACGCTGGAATATAAAAATGATATCTATCAGGAGATTGATGCACATCCACTTGGGGCAGAGGAAAAAGAAGAGATCCTCTCGGAAGTGGATCTGAGGCCGGACATCAGCAGCTGCTGGAACAGGGAGATGCTGCCTGAGATCGTCCCCAGACTGTGCTGGAGGTATGGGACCGGGCAGGGAATGGACCTGTCCTGACAGCTCCTGTGTTTTGGTCTCCGGTAAAAGAAAGGAGGAGCAGGAAGACCTATGTTTATATGGGATTTTGTGGCGGATACGGTCCTGGGACAGATCGTGGACTGGATCTACGGGCAGATCATTGGGTTCCTTGGGAACTTTTTTTCCGCCATGGGAAATATGGGGGCGGAGCTGTTTGAGATGACCTGGGTGCAGTCCATCGTGCAGTTCTTCTTCCAGTTTGGATGGGCGCTGTACGGGGTTGGGCTGGTGGTCGCTGTGTTTGAGTGCGGCATCGAATACCAGTCCGGCAGGGGCAGCGTGAAGGATACGGCCCTGAATGCCGTAAAAGGGTTTCTGGCAGTGGGGCTGTTCTCCGTGGTGCCGGTGCGGCTCTATCAGCTGTGTGTATCCCTGCAGGCCAGCTTCACGTCAGGGATCACAGGACTTGGGACCGATATCGGGACGGTGGCGAACAACATCATCAGCACCCTGCGGGATACGAGTCTGGAGGAAGCCATGGTAAACGGCAGCGCGTTCGGCGGCCTGACAGAGATCACCAGCCCCATCCTGATGATCTTTATCCTGGTCATGATGGGATACGCTACGATCAAAGTGTTCTTTGCCAACTTAAAGCGCGGCGGGATCCTGGTGATCCAGATCGCAGTGGGGAGCCTTTACATGTTCAGCATCCCAAGGGGATACCTGGACGGCTTCACCAGCTGGTGCAAGCAGGTCATCGGGCTGTGCCTGACGGCTTTTCTGCAGGCAACGATCCTGATCGCCGGCCTTATGGTGTTAAAGGACCATGCGCTTCTGGGACTTGGTCTGATGCTCTCAGCCGGGGAGGTACCCAGGATCGCCGGGCAGTTCGGGCTGGATACCAACACCAGGACCAATATCATGAGTACGGTCTATGCGGCCCAGAGCGCCATCAACATGACCAGGACTATCATAAAGACGGTGGCAAGATGATGGAGAGCAGACTGGTTTATATCGCCTCCCCTTATGCCGGGGATATAGAAAGAAATGTGGCATTTGCGAAGGCAGCCTGTCGGTATGCGGCAGCACAGGGATGTACGCCGGTGGCGGTCCATCTGATGTATCCACAGTTTCTGGATGACTGTGTGCCGAAGGAACGGGAAGCAGGGCTTAAGATGGGACGGAGAGTGCTTGCTGCCTGCGATGAGATCTGGCTGTGCGGGGAACGGATGTCTGCCGGGATGAAGGCGGAAGAGGCAGAGGCCAAAAGGCTGGGTATCCCCATACGGAAAGTACCTTCTTCGGATATCTGTTCCCTCCAGACACAGAAAGAGGAGTCTGCGGGGATGGAGGCGATGACGTTATGTTAAGAAAGGAGAGTGAGCGATGTATATTTATCCAGACCACTTGAAGGCGAAGGCGACCATGTGGCTGTGGCAGCTTAAGGATCTCACCATCGTAGGCGTGGGTGTCCTTCTTTCTGTCCTTGCCATTACCCAGACGGGGATCGTCATTCCGGCAATCCTGACTGCTGTGTATACGTTTCTGACGATCCGCTTTGAGGATACCAGCATCCTGGATTTCCTCTGCTATGCCGGCGCGTTCTTTTTCCGGCAGCAATTTTTTGAATGGAGGTTTCACCAATGAGCAGAAAAGAGAAAAAGGCCAGAGAGCAGAAGCTTTCCACCCGCCAGCTCATCAACACGAAGGCAGTCAGCGACTACAGCCTGGAGACCTATGACGGGGACGAACTGGTGTATTTCATGATCCGGCCCACCAACCTGTCGGTGCTGTCCGATTCCAGTGTGGGAGCCAGGGTATACGCCCTGATGAATGTATTAAAAGGCGTGGCGGAGATCGAGATGCTGTGCTTGAACAGCCGGGAGAATTTTGAGGAGAACAAGAGCTTCTTACGGAAGCGGGCAGAGGAGGAGAAAAACCCTGTGATCCGGAAGCTTCTGGAGCGTGACCAGAACTTCCTGGACCGGATCCAGGTGCAGATGGCAACGGCCAGGGAATTTCTGATCATCATCCGGCTTCACAATGAGAAGGGAACTGAAGTGTTTTCCTACCTGGATCGCATTGAAAAATCCTTAAAGGAGCAGGGATTTTCCGCCAGCCGGGCGGGGAGCGAGGACATCAAGCGGATCCTGGCCGTGTACTATGAGCAGAATGTGACCAGCGAGAAGTTCGAGGACTTTGACGGGGAACGGTGGATCATCCCGGATGATTAGGCGGGGACTGTTTTTTACCTGTCCCTTCAGGGCATTTTGTGGTATGATGTTAATGGGGCTGGAAGGATGGTGACAGGATGGAGATACTGAGAAAAATAGACCTTTTCCAGAAAGAGATCCATGCGCTGCGTCTGATGGAGGGCGAAATGCTGGGGCAGATACAGGAGTATTACCGGATCGTGCTGACATGGACGTCCAATGCACTGGAGGGGAACTCCCTGACGGAGAGCGAGACGAAAGTGCTCCTGGAGGACGGCCTGACGGTGGGCGGGAAACCGCTCCGGGATGTGTTCGAGGCGGTGGATCATGCCAGAGCCTATGATTTTATGTTTTCTGTGTTCCGGGACAGACGCATTGACGAGCAGACCGTGCTGAAGATGCATGGGCTGTTCTACCAGAATATTGAGCCGGGGTATGCCGGGCGCTACCGGGATGTCCGTGTGCTTATAACAGGGTCGCAGTATCCCGTGGCCGTTCCGGAGAAGATACAAAGGGAGATGGACAGCCTGTTTGCCTGGGTACAGAAGGAGAGGGAGGGATACCATCCTGTTGGATTTGCCGCCCAGCTCCACAAGAGGTTTGTGTTCATCCACCCCTTCAAGGACGGGAATGGCAGGGTGGCGAGGCTTTTGATGAACCTGGCGCTGATCCAGGACGGATACCTGCCTGTAGTCGTGCCGCCCATCCTGCAGGGGGATTATGTGTCCCTGCTGGAGCGGGCGCACAGGGATGACAGGGATTTTATGGAATTTATTGCGGAAAGGGAATTTGAGTCCCAGAAAGAGATCCTGCGGCTGTTCCAGATCCCGTTCCCCAGGGAGGGGCAGGAGCAGAAAGGGATGGGACAGTCCCCCACATTACAGTAAGGCTATAAACAGAAGAAAGAATGATGAGACGGCATAGCGCCGGATGCAGGGATGTGTCCGGTGTTTTTTCATGCAAAAAAATCAGGACAGGAGGAAGAAAGTTGAGGAATACAAATACAGACCAGTCCGAACATCCGGGAGATGTGCGTGTGCAGGAGTTCCTGGATATGATCGCCCCTTCGGTGATCAAGTTCAACACGGACCACTTCATCTGCGGCAATACCTTTCGGTGTGTCTGGGCGCTCCGGGAGTATCCTACTTCCACGGAGGAACAGGCCATCTTAAAGAGACTGGGGGAGAAGGACGGGGTGACGCTCCGCATCTATACCCGTCATGTGAATGCCGCCGAGGAGCGGAAGATCATCAGCAACGCCGCCAGCAAGAACCGGATGGAACGGGCCAATACCAATGACCTGCAGCAGACTGTGATGGCGGAGAGCAACCTGCAGGATGTGGCCACCATCATAGCCCAGACCCACCGAAACCGCGAGCCGCTGCTGCACACGGCAGTATACATTGAGCTGTCGGCCAGCGATTATGACCGTCTGAAGCTGTTACAGACAGAAGTGCTGACAGAGCTGATCCGCTCCAAGCTGAACGTGGACCGGCTGATGCTCAGACAGCAACAGGGCTTCCAGTCCGTGATGCCCAGCGGGAGGAATGTGTTCCGGGATCAGTTCGAGCGGGTGCTGCCGGCCAGCAGTGTTGCCAATCTCTATCCTTTTAATTACAGCGGCAAGACAGATCCTCACGGATTCTATGTGGGCCGGGACAAGTTCGGCAGCAATGTCCTGGTGGATTTCAACCAGAGGGCGGAGGACAAGACCAACGGCTCCATCCTGATCCTGGGAAACTCCGGGCAGGGCAAATCCTATCTGCTGAAGCTGATCCTGTGCAACCTGCGGGAATCCGGCATGAACGTCATCTGCCTGGACCCGGAGATGGAGTACGAGGATCTGACCAATAATCTGCAGGGGTGCTTCATCGATCTGATGGGAGGGCGCTATATCATCAATCCCCTGGAGCCGAAGGTATGGGATGAGGGAGACGGGCCGGAGGATCCGGATGCCCCGGAGACCTTCCGGATCAGCAGCCGTCTGAGCCAGCACATCAGCTTTTTAAAAGACTTCTTCCGCAGCTACAAGGACTTCACGGACCGGGAGATCGATGTGATCGAGATCATGCTGCAGAAGCTGTACCAGAGCCGGGGCTTAAGTGACCAGACGGATTTCCAGCTGCTGGAGCCGGAGGATTATCCGACCCTTTCGGAGATGTATGACTTTATCGAGGCGGAATACAAAGCCTTTGATGCGAAGAAACGGCAGCTTTATACGGCGGAGCTTCTGCAGAGCATCCTTCTGGGGCTGCATTCTATGTGTAAGGGGGCGGAGTCCAAGTTCTTCAACGGGCATACCAACATCACGGATTCCACCTTTGTCACCTTCGGGGTGAAGGGGCTTTTACAGGCCAGCAAAAGTCTGAAAAATGCCCTGCTGTTTAACGTGCTGTCCTACATGAGCAACGAGCTTCTGACCACCGGGGATACGGCAGCCAGCCTGGACGAGTTTTATTTATTTCTCTCCAACCTGACTGCCGTTGAGTATGTGCGGAACTTTATGAAGCGGGTGCGGAAGAAAAACTCGGCAGTCATCATCGCCAGCCAGAACCTGGAGGACTTCAATATCGAGGGGATCCGGGAATACACAAAGCCCCTGTTCTCCATCCCCACCCACCAGTTCCTGTTCAATGCCGGTGCCATTGATGAGAAGTTCTATATCGACACCCTGCAGCTGGAACCCAGCGAATTCTCCCTGATCCGTTATCCCCAGAGAGGGGTGTGCCTCTACAAGTGCGGCAATGAACGGTATAACCTGATGGTGACGGCTCCGGATTACAAGGCCAGGCTGTTCGGAAAGGCAGGCGGGCGCTGATGGAGTCCGGGAGCAGGATGCGGAAAAAATTTCAGGGGCAGCCGCTCTGCAGGTTGAGGGATAAAAGGCTTTGTTACAAACAGATATCCTGACAGGAGAGGAGGTGGACAGGCATGGATCTGAAGGACCAGAAGTTTGGCATTGAGATCGAGCTGACCGGGATCAGCCGGAGAAGAGCGGCGGAGGTGGCAGCTGCACACTTCGGGACAATGTCCTACTATGTGGGGACTTATTATGACACTTATGCGGCAAAGGACAGACAGCAGCGGGAATGGAAGTTCATGAGTGACAGCAGTATCGATCCCCAGAGAAAGGAAGGAAAGACCAGGGTAGAGGCTTCTTCCGAGTACAAGACGGAGATGGTGAGTCCGATCTGTAAGTATGAGGATATCGTGACGATCCAGGAGCTGATCCGCAAGCTGCGGGGAGAGGGTGCATTTGCAAACAAAAGCTGCGGGATCCATGTGCATATCGATGCCTCCCCCTTTGATGCCCGGACACTCAGGAACATCACCAACATCATGGCGGCAAAGGAGGACCTGATCTACAAGGCCCTGCAGGTTTCGGTGGACAGGCAGCACCGCTGGTGCCAGCCGGTGGAACAGCGATTTCTGGATGACCTGAACGGCCGGAAGCCAAAGAGCATGGAAGAGGTGGAGCGCATCTGGTATAACGGGAGGAGCCGTAGCGGGGAGCATTATGACAGGAGCCGGTACCACTGTCTGAACCTGCACAGCGTGTTCCAGAAAGGGACCGTGGAGTTTAGGCTGTTCAACGGTACTGTCCATGCAGGGAAGATCAAGGCGTATATCCAGCTCTGTCTGGCGATAGGGGCGCAGGCACTGAACCAGAGCTGTGCCAGCCGCAGGAAGACCGTGACGGAAAATGAGAAATATACCTTCCGTACCTGGCTCCTGCGCCTGGGGCTGATTGGGGATGAGTTCAAGACAGCCAGGGGGCACCTGCTGGAGAATCTGGACGGCTGCATCGCCTGGAGAGATCCGGCCCAGGCGCTGGCACAGAAGGAACGGATGCGGCAGAAAAAAGAAAAGGAAATGGCGGAGGCTGCAGAAAGGCAGGCCGCTTCAGAAGGGCATACAGAAGAACAGGAAGCCGGGGAAGAGTCTCCGGCTTTTACCATGTCAATGTAAAGCAGGAACCAGGAGGAATGGAAATGAAGAAAGAAAAGGAACAGTTGTATATCGCATATGGGAGCAACTTAAACCTCCCTCAGATGGAGAAGCGGTGTCCCGGCGCAACAGTCGTGGGGACCAGTGAGGTCAGAGGATATGAGCTGCTGTTCCGGGGAGTGGCCACCATAGAACCAAGGGAAGATGCCAGCGTACCTGTGCTTTTGTGGAAGATCTCCCCCCAGAATGAAAGAGCACTGGACCGCTATGAAGGGTGGCCGCACCTCTACCGGAAGGAGAACCTGGAGGTGGAGCTGGAAGGAAAAAATGTGTCTGCCATGGTATATGTGATGAATGACGGGAGACAGGCCGCAATGCCGTCCGGATATTATTATGATGTGATCGCAGAGGGATACCGGACAGCCGGCATGGATGAAGGTGTGCTGGAACAGGCTCTGGAGAGGACAAGGGAAGTGATAGAGCAGGAAAGGAGCAATCAGATCGGGGAGTCGCAGCCGCCTCAGCAGTACAGTATGTTTGACGGCATGAATATGTAGGAAGGTATGTATGGGGACAGACATGCAGGAAACCACGGGCAAAAGATATGTGTCTGATGGAGAGGGCAACAGGGAAAGGGCAGGTGGATGCTGGAAGCATCAGGTATCGCAGATATAAAAAGCTGTGCTTTCCGGCACAGCTAACGGGATCCTGCAAGCGATATGGATTTGATATAGGCGGCCAGCAGCTCTTCCAGATGGGGAAGGTACTGTGGCTCAATGCCGGAGATCATCTGAAGGATGCCGGAAGTGTCCGGCGTCTCTTCCCTGCCGAACAGGAGATAGTCAGCGGATACGCCAAGGGCCTTACAGAGCCTTGCCAGTACCGGAACGGAAAAGTTCTTGGTGCCGTGTTCGACTTCCGCCAGGAAGGAATTGGATACATCCGCGGCTTCCGCCAGCTTCTCCCTGCTGTATCCTAATTTTTTGCGGCATTCCAGGATGCGGCTGCCGATCACTTTTGCGTCTGTCCCTTCCATGTGTCCACCCCGATTCTTTGCTATAGAGGTAGTTTAACCAACAATTCAGCGAATAAACAGCGCCTTAATCGGTTGAAAAAAGACCGATATAGAGTATAATTCAGAAAGGAGATGATGGAGATGGCCGCATCCGCAGCCATTACCCTGGCGGTGAAAGCAGCCGCCGTGGCGGTCACGGACAAGCGGGCCAGGACAGCGATTGCCTCTGTGATCGCTGCCGTGTTCCTGCCGTTTATCCTGATGATCTTTGTGATCCTGAGTGCGCTGGACGGCACCAGCACCCACAATTTCTCCGCAGTGGACCTGGCCTTTCATGGAGGTATACTGTCTGCGGAGGTGCCGGAAGAGTACCGGGAGTATATCGAGGACATCCGGAATAGTTTTCAAAGCCTGGACAGCCTGATTGCCGGTGTGGAAAACCTGGAGGGCGGACCGATTGATGCCAGTCGGGTCAAAGCTTATTTTTATGCTCTGTATTTCGGTGAGGAGCAGCCATCCCGCCGTGCGCAGAAAGCCTTCCTGGAGTGTTTCCTGCGCTATGAGGAACGGACCAGGGAGGTGGAAGAGGAGGACGGGAGCATCACGGAAGAGACCTACACCGTGGCCATCTTCCTGACAGACCAGGAGGAGATCTGCAGCAACCTGGAAAGCCTTCTGGGAAGGACCCTGACTATGGAAGACCGGGCCAACGCCCAGAGGGTCTACACTACGGCAGTCTATGGCTGGGTGGGACCTGGCAGCTTTGAGGCGGGAGAAGCCATGGGGGACGGCAGCTTCGGAGCGCTGTTTGCGGAAGCCACGAGGTATATCGGTTACCCCTATGTGTGGGGCGGTTCCTCCCCGGCAACTTCCTTTGACTGCAGCGGATACATCTGCTGGATCTATACACACTCCGGCGTCTACAACCTGCCCAGGACAACAGCGGAAGGAATTTATAATCAGTGCGCCATTGTGCCCCGTGAAGAGGCAAGGCCCGGCGACCTGATCTTTTTCACCGGGACCTATGCATCCCCAGGTCCGGTGAGCCATGTAGGGATGTATGTGGGGGATGGAAAGATGCTTCACGCGGGGGACCCCATTGGCTACGGGGACCTGAATTCAAATTTCTGGCGCAGCCATTACTACGCTACGGGGCGTCTTCCTGGGATCCCATAAGTCTGTAAAGGAAAAGAGGAGAAGGGATCCGCAGAGAAAAAACAGGAATTTTTGTAGATCTTTGGTATCGACTTGCGGAAAAGATTCCGGTATGGTGTGTTGCTGAAAGAAGACAGCCGCCTGACAAAAGCGGCAGACAGGAGGAAAGTATGTCATTACAGAAACCAATGCCCGGAACCGCCAGAAGAAGGAAAGGAGACTGGGTGCGGGGAAGAGGACCAGGAAGCATGAGGGGCGAGTTGAAGCGGGGGATCTCCCTGCGGAGAAGGCAGCTGAATAAAAAAGTGCGCTGCGGAACAAAGGAGGCGCTGCAGCATGCAGAGTATAAGAGAGTGGTCAAAACACTTTGCGAAGTGGATTTTACATGAAGGAGGGATGAGAGATCAATCCAGTTGATATGCTGTTTTTATACAAGCCGGATTTTAAGTTCCGGAAGGCAAAGATTGATAAAAAGGTGTGCCTGCCAGCCGGTGAGTTTGAAGAGTTTCTGAAAAATCCCCTGGGAGATATGCCCTGCATTGAGGAAAACATGGATCTGATGAGGGAGGATCAGGAGAAGATCTACCACTGTCTCCTGATAACGGGAGAGGGAAGGCGGGACGGTGTCCTGGTAGAATCCGAAGGGTACCGATATGCCCGTTATGCCTCCTATGTGCCGGATGCCGCTGCCCTGGAGTACGAATCGCTGTCAGAGTTCGGGACAAGGCTGTCCTGGCTGGCAGAGCAGATGGTCTCAGAGGGGACAGGGAATACAAGGGAAGGCAGCTGGGATTTTGCTTTTGATGAGCTCAGGGAACGGTCCGGTCTGTCTTTTTCGGAAAATCCTCAGCTGGCAGAACTCCTGGCAGATATGATCGTGGAGAGGCCGGAGGTGAAGCTGGTGAGTGTCCGCAGCGACTGTCTGACACTGTGCTTTTATCCGGAGCACTGCCCAAACTGGCAGGGGGAGGAGAGCGGGCAGAGCCTGGCGGAACCTGTTACTCCGGAGGAAGATTCCGGAGATAATTCCGGCGATAAAGTGCGGCAGGAGGATGAGGCACGGGCTACGGGAGCCTGCCTGAAGGATCTGCTGTGTGCCCGCTGGGAGAACCTGCATCTGATCCATGATGAGATCGATTACGGACTGCCCCACACCATTGTGGAACTGGATGCGGGGACGCTGACAGAGGCAGGAAAGGAAGCCTGGACGGATGTGCTGGGAGCAAAAGTGGTGCGGGTGTTCCAGGGTTATTTCGGTCTGCAGATGGAACTGTCCGGCGTAAAGGCCAGCCGTCTGGATGCATTCTCTGCCATGCTGGCAGGCTACTGCAGCGTGGAGGATTATGAGAACTGGGTGAATGAGCCGGAGGAAGCGATAGCTCCGGTCATCCAGGAGGGATGATGGGGCATGTGCAAAGAGACAGTGACAGGAAAATTTTATGATCGGAGGTAGATGAGAGGATGAAAAATACCACGTTGACGATGAGTTTCAATACGGAGCGCCTGGACGCTCTGACCTACCACATGGGGAAGAAGGAGGCGGATCTGCAGGAGGAACTGAAGGACTATCTCCAGAAACTCTATGAAAAATATGTGCCCCAGGCTACGAGGGAATACCTGGATGACCGGATCGCCAGGGAAGAAAATGCCAGGCCGTCCCGTCCGAACAGGCAGAGGAATGCGGACAGGCAGGCTGAAGAGAGGAGCAGTGTGTAGAGCCAGTGTGGCTGCATTGACGAAGAATGAGGAGACCGGAAGGACGGTAAAACAGGCAGAGCCGAAGGGAGGGAAGCCGCTTAAAGAGCAGGTGATGCAGGATGGATCCGGGCAGGACGGGAACGGCATGCACATGGTGCAGAGAATGTAACCTCGGCATCCGCCCCTGTAAGCCGCCGTGTGGCCCCGTGTGCCATTTTCGGAGAAGAGGTGGCAGTAGTTACCACCGGAAGAGAGATCCGCCTTGTTGGGGCGATTTGGGCAGAGGTCCGGAATCGAGCCAGAGCAGCGTGGGTTCCGGGTCGAAAAGTGTGCAGGTTAAAGGGTTTATGCTGCTTTCGCAGCCTAAACCCGGAAAACACCGTCCGGCAAAGCCGTGCGGAAGGGCAAAAGTGCATAACTTTTTCAGGGATACAGAGATTTTTTATGCCTGCTCCCGGAAAAGCGACAGGAGTTTTGGGGATTTCGGAAGGGAAAAAGTGAATACCAGGGGAGAATAAGGCGATCAGAGAGGAGGAGAACGCAGATGGCCAAAGGGACAGAAAAGGTGCGGGCCGGTTTTTATGTTGAGAAGGAGATCCTTGAGATGGCGGACGGACTGCTGGCCGAGGCCAATGTGCGCTCCCGGAATGAGTTTGTGACGGAGGCGCTGAAATTCTATTGCGGCTATCTGAATTCCAGAAAGGCAGAAAACTACCTGCTGCAGTCTCTGTCCTCTGTCCTGACCAGCACGGTACAGGATACAGAGAACCGCCTGGCCCGGATGGATTTCAAGATTGCAGTGGAGCTGTCCATGCTGGCGCATATGATTGCCTACCATTCGGAAAGCCGGATTGATGAAAGCGCGTTCCGGAAGCTCCATGCAAAGTGTGTGGAAGAGGTGAAGCGTCTCAATGGTGCGGTGGAGCTGGGTGACGCATACAAATATCAGAAACGTGAAAACTAAAAAGAAATAATTTTATTGATTTTGCATATGGACTGTCGGAACGGTTCCGTTTATGTTGGTTGGAAAAAGGAGTGAAGTGAAAATGGACAGAGAAGAGAACTATGAAATGGTGATCCGGGAGATGACGGAAACAGCAGTGCGTGAGCGCAATGAGCATTCGCCGGAGGACCAGAAGCTGCAGGAAAAGGTGGCCAGGCTGAGCAAAGAGATGCAGGAAAAGACAAAAGACCTGCCGGAAGATGTGAAGAAGGCTATCACGGATTATGTGGAGGCAACCCTGCTGGCGGCGGATCATGACTGCCTGTATCTGTATGAGCAGGGAGCGAAGGACTGCGTGGCGCTGCTGAAGAAGCTGGGAGTGCTGTAGAAATTTTTTGGATTTTTTACAGAGAAAAAGTACAGAGTGGCTGGCAGGCTGCTCTGTAACTGTTTGCACAGGGTTATGAACCGCTTTTTGGAGAGAGACGATCATATTGGATCTGTAGAGTCCCGGTGTTGGTGTTTATCTTTTCTTTTTTCAAAAGGGTGTATACTGCCTGGCCTTTTGTGTAATCCTTCTCTTCTTTTGGAAAAAAGGAACGGCAGAAAAAATTACCTGCCTCGTCTTTTTTGTCGAGGAAGATATACACATCTGTGCATTCATATGGCGTAGAAAGCAGGTACTCGGCTTCAATGAGAGAAAATGACTGGAGTTTTTGGTTATAGCGGAAGATCAGGTCATTTTTATCGAATAGCTCTTCGATCTTTTGAAAAGGCTCCAGCCGTTTTTGGATGCGGCAGAAATAACGGCTCTTTTTTACTTCATCCAAAGTGATCTGGCCGGAAAGGATCTGTGAAAATACTTTTTCCCGGCTGGCTCTGGAAAGACGCAGATCGTGCAGCTTATGTAGTCCCACAAGATGGTGAAATTCTACAGCCTCAAAGCTGACAGTAAGATCCACGGACTTTCCCCTTCGTCCAATGATGATATGATATTTCACAGGAAGCAGATTTTCAAATGCTTTTGCACAGGCCAGTAAACTATCCATAAGGAATCCTCCGTAAAAGAAAACCGTCCTGATGGTACAGGACGGTCTCTGAGCATTTTCTTTCGGCTTATGCCTACTCCGGCTTGAGGTTTCACTGCACAACCCCTCTCGAAAGCTCTGCATAACAAGGCTATCCGGTACGCTGTTATGCTTCATCGCTTGGACAGACACACGCCGTTGCCTGTCTGATACTATTATTATATGGATCTACAGGAAATATGTCAATGAAAATTTAAAGATCAGTCATCAGTTCGGAGAGTGCTATGCTCTCTGAATTTATTTTCAGGAGAGGGATATATGGCAAAATTGATATTCACCAGTCGCTACATCCGTGACGCTCCACCGGAACATCTGCAGAACTATGTGCGCTACATCAGTACCCGTGAGGGTGTGGAGAAGGTGGATGAGAGCAAAAAGAATCTTCCGGTTACTCCTGCGCAGAAGGATCTGATCCGGCAGCTCATCAAAGATATGCCGGAGTCCAAAGACATGTTGGAGTATGAGGACTACCGCCAGCGCCCTACCATCGGCAATGCTTCGGAGTTTATCACTCAGGCACTGGAGCGGAACCTGGACATGGCAGCGATGAAAGAAAACTATGTGGATTACCTGGCAAACCGTCCCCGCGTGGAACGGATCGGTGAGCATGGCCTGTTCACGGATGCAGGAAAGCCGGTGATCCTTGCAGATGTGCAGAAAGAAGTGTCAAAACACAAAGGCCCTGTTTGGACCCATGTAGTCAGCCTGCGCCGGGAGGATGCCGCAAGGCTTGGATATGACTCCGCCAGAGAGTGGATGTCGCTCCTGCGTTCCAAACGTGCCATGCTCTGCAAGTACATGAAGATCGACAGTGGAGATTTGAGATGGTATGCGGCTTTCCACAATGAGGGACATCATCCCCATATACATCTGATGGTCTACTCGGCAAAGGACAATGACGGATACCTGACCAAAGCCGGTATCGAAGCCATGCGCTCGGAACTGGCACATGATATCTTCCGTCAGGACTTTGCACAGATCTACGAAGGGCAAAACCTGGCACGGAATAGCCTGAAGGATAAGGCGGCGGAACGGATGGGCCTGCTTACTGAGGAGATGATACAGGGAGTATGTGAAAACCCGGCTGTCGGGGAGAAGCTGCTGCAGCTTTCGGAGCGTCTGAAACATACCAGAGGAAAAAAAGTGTATGGTTATCTGAAAGCGGATGTGAAACGGCTGGTGGATCAGATCGTAGATGAGCTGGCAAAGGATCCAACAGTAGCGGAAGCCTACCAGGCATGGGGAGAATGGCAGGATCGAATCCTGCTGACTTATTCCTCAAAGGCTCCGTCCCTGCCGCCGCTGTCCAGTCAGAAACAATTGAAAAGTATCAAGAACATGGTGATCACTGAGGCATTAAAGCTGGGTGGTCACCATTTTTTGTATGAAACATCCATGCAGGGGAATGACCAAACAGGAATCCGCCTAGATGAACTGGAAGGAGAAACAATTCCGGATGAGAGGGAGGAAGCGGGAGCGGACACGGAAGACAGGATTGTTGTGACAAATGCAGAAGATCCTCTGCCGGAACCGGAAATGCCGTTTTACGAAGAAGGAGAGAATGGGTCCGCAAAAGCGGAATGGAACAAGCGGTACAAACTGGCCCGCAGCTATCTGTACGGGAGTGAAAGGATCCCGCAGGATTTTGCGGAAGCCATGGGTCTGTTTTCACTGGAAGCAGATTCAGGGAATGCGCTTGCCATGTATGACCTGGGCCGAATGTGGGCAGATGGTCTTGGGGTGGAGGCTGATTCGGATACGGCACAGGAATGGTACCGGAAAGCGCTGGCTGCCTTTTTGTCTGCAGAAAAAGAACTGCCAGAAAGAAAAAAGACGTACTTACAATACCGGATTGGAAAAATGTATCTTGTTGGTCTTGGCTGTATGCAGGATTACAAAACGGCTGCGGATTGGTTGGAGCGGGCTGCAGGGAAGCAACATAAGTATGCCCAGTATAGCCTTGCCGGTCTGTACGCCAGAGGCCAGGGAGTGGAAAAGGATCCAGAGCATGCATTTACTCTGTATCGGGCATCTGCCGCACAGGAAAATCCCTATGCCAGTTATGAACTGGGGAAGATGTTCCAGAGCGGCACAGGGACGGAAAAGTCAGAGGGGCAGGCTAAGGTTCATTTTCAAAATGCGTTTTCCGGTTTTCTTGTGCTGGAGAAACAGAGCCATGATGATAAACTGCAGTACCGTCTGGGACAGATGCTTCATCAGGGCATCGGTACGGAAAAAGATGAGGAAGAGGCTGTCCGGTACTGGCAGCTGGCAGCAAAGCTGGGAAATGTGAATGCCCAGTATGCCCTGGGAAAGTTCTGGATGGATACCGGGACCGGAGATATCCGTCAGGCCGTGGAATGGCTGGAAAAGGCGGCAGACGCAGGAAATGTTTCCGCCCAGTATGCATTGGCGAAGATTTATCTGGAAGGCCGGCTGGGGGAGAGGGATACCGAAAAAGCGGTGGAGCTGTTGCAGAAAGCAGCGGAACAAGGAAACGGGTATGCAGCATACCGCCTTGGAAGGCTGTACCTGGAAGGCGGCGATGTGGCGAAGGATGCGGAGAAAGCTGTCCATTGGCTTACCGAAGCAGTTGATCAGGAACTGCCATTTGCTCAGTACACACTGGGGTGTCTGTATCTGAAGGGGGAAGAGATATCCAAAGATATGGAAAAAGCAGTCATGCTATTGCGGCAGTCGGCTCTTCAGGGAAATGAGTACGCCCAGTACCGCCTGGGGAGTGTGTACCTTTTGGGAGAGGAGGTGCCGCAGGATCTGGAAGAAGCCGTGAGATGGCTGGAGATGTCAGCTGACAGAGGAAACCAGTATGCCCAGTATGCCCTTGGGAAGCTTTATCTGTGCGGCCAGCCAGGAATCCCCCGTGATAAGGAAAAGGCAGTCCCCCTGCTGGAAGCATCCGCAGCCCAGGGAAATATCTATGCACAGTTTTTGCTGGAGCACATGGATTCCTTCCGGGATCCGGATGTGGTGCTGGCAGCCACCAGGCTGATGCATCATCTGTCCAGAATCTTTCAGGAAGATTACAGGAAGACATCAGGAGGTTCCGGTAGGGGACATATGGACAGAAAGCGGAGACGGAAACTGCAGGAGAAGCGGATGGCACAGGGACATAAGAAGGATGACCATGAGCCGCAGCAGACCATGTAAAGACAGGAGGCGAACAGATGGGATATGTATATTTTACAGAGGAACAGAAGGAGCGTGCCAATATGGTGGATCTGAAAGATTTCCTAGAGCGCCAGGGAGAGAGACTCCTGCGTTCCGGACCGGAGTGGAGGATGTCCAGTGACCACAGCATCACCATCCGGGGAAACCGCTGGTATGATCATGGATCCGGTGGAAAGGGCGGGGCAGCCATTGACTTTGTCATCTACTACTACGGGAAATCTTTTCCGGATGCGGTGAGCATGCTCCTTGGTGGTGAACAGGGAGAGACCTATCGGCAGAGCAGAAAGCAGGAGGAGGTTCCCAGAGGTCCCTTTACCCTGCCTGCCGCCAATGAAAACATGAGGCGGGTGTTCGCCTATCTGTTAAAGAGCCGGATGCTGGATTATGAAGTGGTGTCTGCTTTTGCGGAAAAGAGACTGATCTACGAAAGTCTGGAGCCGTCCAAAGATGGAAGCCGGCAATACCACAATGCTATCTTTGTAGGGTATGACCTGGAAGGGAAGGCCAGGCATGCACATAAGAAAGGGATCTACACGGTGGGGAAAAGTTATCGGGGAAATCTGGAAAGCAGCGATCCCCGGTACAGCTTCCACTGGAACGGGAAAAGCAGTGAGATCTATGTGTTCGAGGCTCCCATCGACCTGCTCTCTTATATTTCCCTGCATAAGGCCGGATGGAGGGATCACAGCTATGTGGCTCTGTGCGGCGTGGGTTCTCAGGTACTGTTCCAGATGCTGCAGGACCATCCGGAGCTGAAAAAGATCCATCTGTGTTTGGACCATGACCTTGCAGGGCTGAAAGCTGCAGAGCGGATCCGGCAGAGCCTGGCAGAAGCAGGGTATCCGGATGTGGAACTGGAACTGTCCACATGGAAGGACTGGAATGAGGATATTAAGGCCATGCGTGGTATGGAGGCAATACCGGCAGAAGAAAAGCCGCCTCCACAGATGGTGGAGGAAGGGATGCTGCAGATGGCCTGATCGTTTTTTCAGCAGAACCCTATAGGAAATGACAGTTCTGTGTGGTTCCGGACAATGCAATGGAAAGATATCTTTTTATTGGCCAGGAGCAGAAAGTTCGATCTTTGCTCTGAGATACAGCCTACATGATAAAGTCGTGCCTGTTGACAGATGTTGTTATAGAGAGGAGTGTGAAAATGCAGACGACACAGATCGTGATTCTGGTATGTGCAGGGCTGGGGATGTTCGTCCTGCTGGGACTGGTCACGTTCCTGTCCAGCCATTATAATCTGGACGGGATCAAATCCAAAACAGTCGGGGACGGCCAGTATGGGACGGCCCGCTTTGCCACGGATATGGAGGTCAAAAAAACCTATAGCCATGTCCCATATGAACCGAAGCTGTGGAGGCAGGGGAAGAATCTTCCGGAAACACAGGGCATCGTGGTGGGAGGGAAGTTTTCTCATGGCGGTGTCACTGCCCTGATTGATTCCGGGGACATCCATCTTCTGATGATCGGTGCTGCCGGTGTAGGAAAAACGGCCAACTTTCTCTATCCCTGTATCGAGTATGCCTGTGCCAGCGGCATGAGTTTTCTCTGTACGGATACCAAAGGAGACCTGTTCCGGAACTATGCGGGGATCGCAGAAAAATACTACGGCTACAAAATATCCATCCTGGATCTGCGGAACCCCACACGTTCTGATGGAGACAATATCCTGGGGATGGTTAATAAATATATGGATCTGTGGCTGGAGGATCCGAAGAACTTGGCATACAAGGCCAGGGCAGAGAAATATGCCAAGATCACAGCCAAGACCATCATCAGCTCCGGAGCAGATTCTTCCAGCTATGGGCAGAATGCGTTTTTCTATGATGCCGCTGAGGGACTCCTGACCAGTGTGCTCCTGCTGATCGCGGAATACTGTCCCAGGGAGCAGCGCCACATTGTCAGCGTGTTCAAGCTCATCCAGGATCTGCTGGCACCCTCCCCGGTGAAAGGAAAGAATCAGTTCCAGCTGCTGATGCAGAAGCTTCCCCCGGAGCATAAGGCCAGGTGGTTTGCCGGGGCAGCCTTAAACACGGCAGATCAGGCCATGGCCTCTGTACTGTCCACGGCCATGTCAAGATTGAACGCATTTCTGGACTCGGAGATGGAACAGATCCTGTGTTTTGACGGTTCCATGGATACGGAGACCTTCTGCAATTCAAAGTCAGCAATCTTTATTGTTTTGCCGGAGGAGGATAATACGAAATACTTTATGGTCAGCCTGTTTTTACAACAGATCTACCGGGAGATGTTGTCCATCGCGGATGAACATGGCGGGAAGCTGCCTAACCGTGTGGTGATCTTCGGTGATGAGATCGGGACCATCCCCAAGATCGAGTCCCTGGAAATGCTGTTCTCGGCAGGCCGCTCCCGCCGTATCAGTATGGTTCCCATCATCCAGTCCTTTGCCCAGCTGCAGAAGAACTATGGGAAAGAGGGCAGTGAGATCATCATCGACAACTGTCAGGATATCCTGTTCGGGGGATTTGCACCGAACTCGGAGAGTGCGGAGGTATTGTCAAAGGCCCTGGGGAATAAAACGGTGCTGTCCGGCTCCATCAGCAGGGGAAAAAATGACCCCAGCCAGAGCCTGCAGATGATCCAGCGTCCCCTTATGACCCCGGATGAGCTGAAGTCCCTTCCGAAAGGGCATTTCATTCTGGCCAAGACCGGATGTCATCCCATGCGGACAGAGCTGCGGCTGTTTTTTAAATGGGGGATCGAATTTGAAGAAGGATATGTGGCGGAGCAGCATGCGGCAAGAGTTGTTTCTTATGCGGACCGGCTGACGCTGGAGCAGGAGATCCTACGAAGACAGATGGATGATGACATGGAAGTGTTTGAAGAGCCGCCAGAGCCGCCTGGACCGCCTGTAAGCGGCGGTATGAGCCAGGGGCAGGTAACGGAGCATACCGTCCCGCTGCAGCCTCACAGGCCCGCTTCCAGGCCGCCGCTGCGGACAGATTAAAGAGGGAGGAGATATGGGATATTTTGAAACAATCTATGCCTCCGGTCTGTCGCACCGGGCCGTAGCAGTCTATATGTATCTGCATGATCGGGCAGACCGGGACAGGAGCTGCTGGCCTGCCATCCCTACCATGGCCAGGGAGCTGGGGATGTCCCGCAGCACCATAAAACGCGCGCTGGATGATCTGGTCAGAGCCGGATATGTGAAAAAGGAATTCCGGTACCGGGAGAATGGAAGTTATACATCCAATCTCTATACCCTTCTTTAAAAATGAGATCTCCGCCAGGGGGAGAGTCTGCTTTTTTACAGGTGAACCCAGGAGGGGTTCATGGTGGACCGGCCAGAAGGTCCCACTTTAACAAAGACTTATGGACAGAAAAAAAATAAAGAAATCAGTTCCTGGATATGGGAGAAGAGTGAAATGGGATAGAAGAGGAGAGGGGGAGATGGAGATCGGCGTAAGTGTTTAAGAGATCAGGATAACAGGTGAAGGAGAGGGGAATGTGTGTTTCTAAAAAACAGGCAGCATCGATATCTTCGACACCACCTGTTACTTTCCGCCCATCTTCATCCGCTCAATGAAACCGATCAGTAGCCAGATGTCCTCATCGGACATGGAGTAAATGTGTTCAATTGCTTTCTGCTGTGTCAGAGTGGTTGCCTTCTCCTCGTTAAAGAATTCCATGGGTGTCACGCCCAGATATTCGCAGATATACAGGAATTCACTCATGGATGGCAGTGCCCTGCCGGATGTGATGCTGCGGATATAGCTGGTGCTGTGGCCCAGATCTAGGCTCATCTTTCGTTCAGAGACCCGTTTTTCCTGACGGAGACTGGAGATACGGTCCCGGATAAACTGTTCATCCATTTTGATATCCTCCCAATGTGTTAATCTTAAGCCCTGTACAGGGTGAAAGCGAGCGATTGTAGCGCTTGTTTTTGTTGAAAAAGATAATAATATCGCTTATAATCAAAAGAAACAGGCGATTATAGTTTTTACAATGGAGGAGATTTTCATGAGCATGCGGAAGATATATCGGGAGTTGGCAAGGAAGCATGGAGTCAGTGCGAAGGAAGTCCGGCAGGAGATGCAGGCGGCGCTTACAGAGGCATATACAGATCCACAGAACAATAATGAGATCACAAAAGCCTACCAGAACAGGATGCCCCGTCAGGGAGAGATCCCTACTCCGGAGGAAGCGGTGCGCTATCTGGCAGGGAAAGTGAGGCAGAACAGGGCATGAACTGTGCTGGGAATGCCTTCGTAAAAAAATATATAAAAACCAACAGACAAAAGAACAGGCGAAGAACCACTTCCCAAAAGAAAGCGGGAAATGGTTCTTTGCTCATTGTTCCTGCAGCATAGTCCTGGCAGCAGTAAGAAGGATATGGATATCCCGGTCAGAACAAGCTTCCAGCATATGGATAAGCTGCGCCCGCTCAGAACCCTCTGATGGTTGTTCGGGGTAAAAAATCCGGTCTGCAGAGATGTGCAGGCTATGTATCAGCCGATAGACAGTAGGGAGTTTTGGGATACGCCCTTCGTTTTCAATGGCGATAAGGTAACGGCAGCTGATGCCGGCCCGTTCTGCCAGTGCTTCCTGTGTCAGGCCGCAATCCATCCGTGCGTTTTTGATTGCCAGCCCAAAATGTACATGTTTATCTTCCACTATTTGTTCACCTCCCAGTAAGATTGTACTAATGAGAGGTGAAAAGTGGAATGAACTAATATTTCAGTTTTAACATGAATAATTTATTGCGAGATAGTAAATAAATCACTTGCAAATAAAAAAGTGATAACCCTAGAACTCAGAGGTACCTTTGTTTCCAGTGGATAAAGTTGCAGAAACCTCACAAAGCCTGTAAACACGCTGTTTTCGGCACTACATAGGAAGACGGTGAGGTTACGCATTTAGCAGGAATTCCGGGAACGGAAATCCTGCTAAATACGCAATCTTACGTAAGATTGCATTGCTTGCGAATTTGTGCGATCTGGGAAAATACATAGTAAAATATGGGATGTTATGATAAAATACTGTTGTAAGATCAGGGAGGAAGATATGAGGAAGGTTGATGAATTAAGGGATGTAATTGCAGATAGATTTGCCTGTGAATATAAGGCATATGACCTGAACGAAGCATGCAGTACATATGGGATTGAACCGGATGATGGACTTGAACCAATGCATAGTAAGCGGAAATATGTTTTAAATGGGTTGGAAAAGTTATCGGATGATGATATTTGGAAATTGGCGAGAAGGATAGCGAAAGAATTTGAGAGCACGGCAATGATAAAAGCGATGGAGCCTTATTTAGCCGATACGGAGTTAGAATTTTCATTTGTCACGAGAAGGCGAATTGTTGATTTTTTGGATTCTTTAGGTGATATGGAAGGGAGAATGAGTTTAGATGATTTTCTCTCATTTATTTGGAATATGTCCGAAGTCCCGGATTTTTTTATTGGAATAACTGTAGGTGAAGAAATTATGTCTGCTGTAAAGCGGGATAAGACAATGTCGTATAAGGAATTGCTTATAAACCGATTGGAGATCAAGTATCTGTCTGATGAAACATTTATTAAATTTTTAGAGTGTCTGGTGAAACCAGAAGTGAGAGAGGGGGAAGAACAGAAGAAATATGTCCAAGGGATAAATGGGATAATTAAGGAAGATGGATATGAATTATATATCAGTTCCCAAAAGTCAGGAGTTCCGCATTACAGCGTAGGAAAAAGAAGAATTGTGGAGGGAGAATTAAAAAATCTCATTTTTGCACCGGTCGGCCAAAAGCCGGATATTACTATTGAAAATTCAATCAGTAATGAACTGCGGCTGATAGGGGATACTGATAACTGCCTACTTTATAATTTTGAAGCTGGAGCAGATGGCCTACAGTGGAATACGCTGATTGACTGGTGGAAAGAAAATAATAAAGAGAACGATGGTGATCCGGAATTGGGATTGTATGGAAGATTGAGAGAATCTTTGGATTCGGAAATTGAAAAAATTTTTTTCAGGACATATTACAATTACTACCGCCATCCAGTGAAGAAAGATATTCCGGCATTAGTTCCGCAGGTGTATTTACATTATGATCCTCGTAGCAAATATCAAAGAAATGGAAAAGTCGTGTATTCGCATCAGAGAATGGATTTTTTGATGCTTTTGTCAGGAGGAGTGCAGATCGTTTTTGAATTAGACGGACAGCAGCACTATTCCTTGAATGGGAAAGCTGAGCCATCATTATATGCAGAGATGGTAAAGGACGATAGGACACTGCGACTGAAAGGATATGAGGTATATCGATTTGGCGGGTACGAGTTCCAGGATGAGGCCAATGCTAAAAGAATGATATGTGATTTTTTCGATAAACTTTTTGAACGATATGAGCTTATTTTGTGAAGAGCAGAAAACGGTATTTGTTCTAAATGGGATATAACATTTTCAAAAAAGTATTTAAAGGAGTGCATAGAGATGAATGAAGAATGGAGTATGAATATTGAAGAACGGAAAAAGTTTTGGGATACTTTGTGTAGCCTTGATGGAAAAGATATGCAGAGTGATATCGATCGATTGATGGGCACAATGAAATTTCCAAGATTTTTATATAGGTATCGTGCTGTAAATGACAGAACACTTTCGGCGCTTAAGGAAAATAAATTGTTTTTCTCAACTTCAAATTATTATGACGATCCTTTTGATACATATATTAGAATAGATCGAAAATTGGTTTATGAGAAAATTAGACAAGTAGTCGGTAATGTGGAAAATTATGAAAAAGAGATTGCTGGTTTTGCAAATATTTTTGGGATTCCTATGGAAGTGTGCAAAATGGCATTGTCAAACTCCAATATTGATTTTATAGGGAATGCTTCATATAATTTTTTTAAAGAGTTGAGAAATCAGTTGCGTAAGGAAGTTTATTCTGTTTGCTTTTCGGATACATGGAAAAATGAAAATTTGTGGTTAAAATATGCAGATCAGCACAAGGGCTTTACAGTTGTTTATGATAGGATTGACAGTTCATTATTTTTGTGCGGAACGGAAGATGTTTGTACAGGATGTGATAGAAAAGATTTAGGCTTTAGCATATATCCGGTTTGCTACTCTGATGAAAAGTATGATGCTACAATGTATGCGAGAGATTATGCAGTGCATAAAATACTGGAGAATTTAGACAGCAACCATAATGATCCTTTAGTAAAGTATCTTCCGAATCATACCTGGGAGCGGGAGAAGATTATACTTATTAAAAAGAAATGCCATGAGTATGATGCTGAATGGCGAGGCATTCTTAATACGCCATATTATTTGCAGGAGCCAGTGTGCAAAAAGTGGCGTCCTTATTGTGTCATACTTGGGCTGAACATTGAAAAAGATGCGAAGGATTCAGTTATTGATGCAGCGAAAGCAGCGGGAATCTCTGCAATTTTTGAGGTGAGAATATCGGAAGATGATGAGTTGGAACTTGCGGAAGTGCCTGATAAGTTGTAATTGCAGGGGAGAGGGTAAAACGGCAGAGGCTTTTTTAGAAAGAACGGTATTATCCAATAGGGGTCATATTGTATATAGACTAAAATAAATCGAAAAAGATGATAATAAAAGGAAAGGGATGCTTGTGTAGTCCCTTTTTGCTTTTCATTCCCGGAAAATAGCCGTTTCGTACCATCGGGTAAAAAATAGAAAAGTTCTATGGTATAATTCAGAGGATGCCCTTGCTTTAGCAGGAACGGCTTTCTGCCGAAGTAATAGGAAACAGCGGAAAAAGGAGGAAACGGAAAATGTATGAACTGATACAAGTCAGTGAGAAATGCTATTACATAAACTGTCCGGCAAAGATCGGCATCTATGTGGCGGACAAGGATAATGTTTATCTGGTTGACAGCGGGAACGATAAGGATGCCGGAAGGAAGGTCAGACAGATACTGGAAAAAAATGGATGGCATCTGACCGCCATACTGAATACCCACTCCAATGCAGATCATATCGGCGGGAACAAATATCTGCAGGGGCAGACGGGATGTAAGATTTATTCCGGCGGCATAGAGGCGGCTTTCACAAAATACCCGGTCTTGGAGCCATCTTTCCTTTATGGTGGTTATCCGTGTAAGGATTTGCGGCATAAGTTCCTGATGGCGCAGGAGAGCGATGTGACAGATTTTTTAGACGAAAGTTTCCCGAAGGAGATTGAAGTGATACCTCTGCCGGGGCATTTCTTTGACATGGTGGGATTCCGCATGCCGGACGGTGTGGTGTTCCTTGCGGACTGCATCAGCAGCAGGGAGACGCTGGATAAGTATGCCGTTTCGTTCATTTATGATGTGGGCGCTTATCTGGAAACACTGGATATGGTGGAGGGGATGGAAGCTGCCATGTTCGTTCCCGCCCATGCGGAGGTGTCTGCCGATATAAAGGAACTTGTCCGATACAATAGGGATAAAATACATGAGGTGGCGGGCAGGATTCTATCCATCTGTGGGGAGCCGATGTGCTTTGAGAGAATTTTGCAGGAAGTGTTCAAGGGCTATGGGCTTACCATGAACTTTGAGCAGTATGTATTGGTGGGCAGCACGGTGCGCTCCTACCTTTCGTGGCTGAAAGATAATGGGAAATTGTCGGCTGAAATTCAGGACTGTATGCTGCTCTGGCAGAGGGTGTAGCTTGGCATATCAGAAAAGCACGGAAAATCTAAAATCCTCTATGCAGTGCCAGTGGAGCATTGTAGGAGGAATGGCTGGCACGTTCAGGGAGATGGAATGAGGGCGGAAGAAATATAGGTCTATGAAAATACGGACAGAATATATCTTTCCTTTGGGACTACATTTCCGAAATTCTTCCGAAATCATTCCGCAGTATTGCAAAGGGGCGATTTAAGCGGTATGATTACCCAGACAACTGAATAATGATATATCTTCAGGGCAGGGTGAGATTCCCGATTGGCGGTAAAGTCCGCGAGCGTGAAAACGCAGGACTTGGCAGGTGTCCAAGTCAGGATTTGGTGTGATTCCAAAACCAACAGTATAGTCTGGATAGAAGAAGATGAAATTACATTATGCGGTATGCTGCTGTTTCCATACTGCCGTATGATGTTGCTTTGATTTCCCGGCACCTGAATGATATACAGATTCAGGTGCTAATTTTTTATTTTCAGGAGGAAATGGTATATGGACAGCAAGACAAAAAAGATAACCACTACCGCCATGCTTTGTGCAGTAGCCTATGTAGTGGTGGTGGTTGGACGGATTCCCGTAGTG
>JAETRI010000022.1 GCA_021770245.1 Lachnospiraceae bacterium | reverse complement strand
AACGCCTAAACCACACCCCCCCGCCCCCCCCGCCCACCGCACACGCTTTACGGGCGGCCCTCCGCAACCTCCCCCCCCCCCCCCCGGCCCCCGGCGGCCGGGCCCCCCCGCCAACTTCGCGGCCGGCACCCCGCGCCCCTTTGGGTATCCTTCCCCCCCCTCCGTCCCCCGCTTAACACCCCCCCCCCATGCGGCAGCGGGCCACCGGCCGGCCCTTCCCCCGCCCGCCCCGGCATCCGGTAGCCTGCGGGGTGGCTGAACGGATACGCCGATACGCCGTTCATGCGTTTCTCCTGCGCTATGGAAGAAGGGGATAGATTTTTAAGCGTACGGAATGTATAATAGGGCCATGGGAAGATGAATGGAAGGCCGCCTGACGGCGGCAGGATGAGAGGGAACAGGAAAACGAAAGACAAATTTTCTAAAAGGAGAGGCCGTCCGGCGTGCCGTCCGCATGATATTTCGTCAAACAATGCAGACAGCACACCGGGGCGGCAGAAATGCGAGGAGAGATGAGAGACAGGAAGAAAGCTGCAGAGGCTGCGAAAAATCTGGTGGCACAGATGACTTTGGAGGAAAGGGCATCTCAGCTGCGATTCGACGCGCCGGGGATTCCACGGCTTGGAATTCCGGCCTATAACTGGTGGAACGAAGCGCTGCACGGCGTGGCCCGGGCCGGGGTGGCGACCAGCTTCCCCCAGGCTGTCGGGATGGCGGCTGCCTTTGACGAAGAGCTGCTGGAGGAGGTGGGCGCCGCAGTGGCTGCGGAGGGGCGCGCAAAGTATAACGCATTCGCTGCGCACGGGGACAGGGATATTTATAAGGGTTTAACCTTCTGGTCTCCCAACGTAAATATTTTCAGGGACCCCAGATGGGGCAGGGGGCATGAGACGTACGGAGAGGATCCTTATTTGACATCCCGGCTGGGCGTGGCCTATGTGAAGGGGCTGCAGGGCGACGGGGAGCACCTGAAAGCCGCAGCCTGCGCCAAACATTTTGCGGTGCATTCCGGGCCGGAGGGCGTGAGGCACGAGTTCGATGCCCGGGTGGGAAAAAAGGATCTGTACGAGACCTATCTGCCAGCCTTTGAGGCCTGTGTAAAGGAAGGGGAAGTAGAAGCCGTGATGGGGGCCTATAACCGAACCAACGGGGAACCCTGCTGCGGCAGCAATACCCTGATCCGGGACATTTTGCGGAAGGATTGGAACTTTGCCGGACATTTTGTGTCCGACTGCTGGGCGATCAGTGACTTCCATGAGCGCCACTGCGTCACTAAGACGCCGGAAGAGTCCGCCGCCATGGCATTGAAGGCGGGCTGTGACGTTAACTGCGGCGTCACTTACCTGCACCTGTTAAAAGCCTATGAGCAGGGGATGGTAACGGAGGAGGAAATCACGCAGGCTGCGGAGAGGCTGTTTACCACCCGGTTTTTACTGGGATGTTTTGAAAAAACGGCGTACGATGAGATTCCCTATGAGACGGTGGAATGCGCAGAGCACCTTAAGCTGGCGCAGAAGATGGCCAGAGAGGGCATGGTGCTTTTGAAAAACGACGGGATCCTCCCGCTGAAAAAGGACGGTGTAAAGACCATCGGCGTGATCGGGCCCAATGCGGATAACAGAACCGCCCTGATCGGTAATTATCACGGAACCTCTTCCCGCTATATCACGGTGCTGGAGGGGATCCAGGATGCGGCAGGGGAAGACGTGCGCGTGCTCTATTCCCAGGGCTGTCATCTGTTCAAGGACCGGGTGGAAGGACTGGGAATGCGGCAGGACCGGATCTCGGAAGCCTTGACTGTGGCGGAGCATTCCGACGTGGTGGTGCTGTGCCTGGGGCTGGACGAGACGCTGGAAGGCGAGGAAGGGGACACGGGAAACAGCTACGCATCCGGGGATAAGCAGGATCTGAATCTGCCGGAGGTACAGCGGGAGCTGCTGGAGGCAGTGGCAGGCTGTAAAAAACCTGTGATTTTATGCATGATGACCGGAAGCGCCGTGGATCTGTGCTATGCGGATGCCCATGTGAACGCCATCCTGCAGACCTGGTATCCGGGAGCCAGGGGAGGAAAGGCGGTTGCGGATATCCTGTTCGGCGCCTGTTCTCCCTCCGGGAAACTGCCGGTGACTTTTTATAAAGATTTGGAGGGCTTCCCGGCGTTCGAGGATTATTCCATGAAGGGGAGGACGTATCGTTACCTGGAAAAAGAACCGCTCTATCCCTTCGGGTACGGCTTAACCTATGGGGACGTATCCGTGGAGGAGGCCTGTCTGCCGGCTGCGGTCCGGGAGGGAGAAGCTTTTGTGGTAGAAGCGACGGCGGTAAACCGCGGAACCTGCGGTACGGATGAGGTGATCCAGGTTTACGTGAAGCCGGAGGAATCCGCCCATGCAGTGAGAAACCACAGTCTCTGCGCTTTCGCGCGCGTCCGTCTGGAAGCAGGAGAGAGCAGGAAGGTGGCACTGCGCGTCCCGGCAGAGGCGCTGACGGTGGTGGACGGGGAAGGCCGGCGTTTTGTGGAAGGCCGCCGTTTCACCCTGTATGTGGGAACCGGACAGCCCGACGAAAGGAGCAGGACGCTTCTGGGGCATGGCTGTGTGAAGATTGCCGTGGAACTGTAACCGACATGCCGCGTCTTACGCGGCAGCATGATGAGAAATCGCGAATGCGATTTCTCATCTGCGATTCAATTCGGGCCGCCTGCGGCACAAATTGCGGTTTTGCTATCAATTGTAACGGCCCTTCTTCTATCCCCCGTCTATCTTGCGTATGATTTTTCTCATGCCGCTTCCGCAGAATTCGTGCGGTATTCTTTTAAATCCCAAAGCTTCATAAAAGGGCTCCCTGCCCTTTTCCGCGATTAACTGGATGCTGGACCTTCCGCCGTCAGGGGTATGATCGTCCGCATATTTTAACAGCATACGGAGGATGGAGGTGCCGATTTTCCTCCCCTGAAAATCGGGCCGGACGATTACGTCTGCGATCATATAATAGAGACCGTCCCCAATCAGTCTGCCAATGGCCACCGTTTGATTCCCTTCGACCGCAGCTACTGCGTACAGACTGCGGCTTAATGCGGCCTCTGCCTGCGCTTTTGAGAAATTTGTCCACCCGACGCTCGCTCTCAGCCGGGAATAATCTTCATAGGAGCATATCTTTTCTCGATATTCCATTTTAATCCTCCATGCCGCGTCCTATGCGGCAACGCGATGAGAAATCGCGGATGCGATTTCTCATCTGCGATTCAATTTGGGCCGCCTGCGGCACAAATTGCGATTGAAAAATAAGCCATCGGGCTTATTTTTCAATCTAACCCCCATCTGCCCGCCTCGGCGGGCATTCAAATCAGGATCGTGAAATCGAAGATTTCACGTTAACCCCTTCCGCCGGACTCCCCTGTCGGTGATACGCTTTAGATCAGACAAAGAAATCCGCCTGTTTTGTTTCAAAAATACCTTTTAAGATCAGAAGCCCTTTTTGCAGGTCGTCCTCCGTACCGGGGGAAGCAGTTGCCACTCTCACATAGGAGGATTGATTCCCGCCCTGCATGGCGAACCTATGGGAGCCCAAAACGTGGATTCCCTTTCGCAGCGCCTCATATTCCAATTCCTCACTGGTAAGACGGCCCGGAATGGGCAGCCAATGGAAGAAACGTTCCATCTCATCCGGCCTGCCGGAGGGAAAAACGGAATAAAAGATCCGGTTCCTTCTTTGGGCCAGCCTTATTTTATCCACGATAATCCGTTCCGCTTCTCCGCTTTCAACGAGCTGCGCGAAGATTTCGCCGTTGATGGAAACGGTCTTCAGATTGATGTTTTGCATGCCGCCAATCAGACGTTCCCTGTACGAAGCCGGAAACGCGAGAAATGCCACCCGCAGCCCGGGACACAAGGATTTTGAAAGACTGCAGATATGGACGGTGCGTTCGGGAAGCAGGGAGAAGAAAGGCCGGGTATCGGCGGGTACATGCCCGTAAGCGGCCAGGAAGGAGTAAATATCATCCTCGATCAGAAGCAGATCATATCGGCGTATGATTTCTGCCAGACCGGTTCTCCGGGAGGGAGGCATGAAAATGCCCGTGGGATTGCTGCAGGTGGGCATGAGGTAAATCCCCTTTATTTCCGCATTGGCGCAGACCTGCAGCAAGGCGTCCGGGGACATGCCCTGCTCATCCATGGGAACGGCAATCAGCTGGATATGTAAAAAATTGGCCAGGCCTTTGAAATTCGTATAGGTAAAATGATCCACGGCTATTTTATCCCCAGGCTTAAAGAGCGAGATCAGGACGACGGCCAGGGCATTCTGCGCCCCGGCGGAAAGCAGGATATTGTCCTCAGACGCATCTATTCCGAAACGCTGAAGCCATTTCAGAGCGGCAGCGGTCTGCCGGTTTGTGCCAAAGGGGCTGCCGTACTCAAAAAGCCGGATGGATTCCGGACTGTCAAGCACGTGCTGCGCGGCGGCTCGGATGCTTTGATTGACATCATAGAACGGTTTGATCATCCCCATTTCAATCATCCCGCCGTCCCTTTCGAGGAAAGTATCCTGAACGGAGAGGCCGGGCGAGACAAAGGTGCCGCGCCCCGTAACGGCATACAGGAGTCCCTTTAATTCGCACAGTTTATATGCCCTCGTGACGGTGCTTAAATTCAGGTCGAGATAGTCCGCCAGTTCTCTCTGGGGCGGCAGCTTGGTATTTTCCGGAAGCTTTCCGGTTCGGATGTCGTTTTCCAGGCCGGCGGCCAGGGAAAGATAGTAGGGCTTTCCCAATTTCTCTTTCTGCGGCTTCCATGCCATGGGGTAGTTTTCGAAGGAATTCACGGGCATCGTGGTTCTGTCCTTTCTAAATTGTATGCAACATAATTCTAACATTGTATGCATACAATTTCAACCCTATAATGGGATATAGCACGACAAACGCATGAATGACCCTGCGGCACCCCTGCCCTGCGGCTCCCTTTGCCGCAGGGCAGGGAGAGAAATGGGAATGAAGGAAACAAAAAAGGAGGAAAAATGCATGAAAGAAACAAAAGTCGTAAAAACGAAAGCCGGGAAAACCGGGATCAGGGAAATCACCCGTATCGGTGTTATGGCAGCGGCGGTGTACGCCGCATCCGCTCTCCTGCAGATCCCGATTCCCACGGCGATCGACAACACGAGGCTTCACATGGGAAACGTCATGTGCCTGTTGGCGGGTATGCTTCTGGGGCCCTTGGAAGGAGGCCTGGCCGCAGGGATAGGCTCCATGTTCTTTGACCTGACCAATCCGGCTTATCTGGCATCGGCCCCGTTTACCTTTGCATTCAAATTCGCTATGGCATGGATCTGCGGAAAAACGGTTTCCGAAAGCACGCGGCATTTGAAACAGCGCTATGCGGCAGGCGGTATTCTGGGATCCGCTGCCTATGTCGTCTGCTATCTGTCGAAAAGCTTTGTGGAACATCGTTTCGTACTGGGTCTTCCCTTGGAGGCCGTGATGCTCACGATTGCCCAAAAGGCCCTTGTGTCAGGCATAAATGCCGTAGTCGCCTGCCTCGTGGCGGTGCCCCTGGGCCTGGTTTTACGTCCGGCTATTGCTAAAATACTTCAATAAGTTTTCTGAAGTTATGGTTTAAAACGGCTCTTACTGCCAAGATTTTCACAAGAGAAACGCAGGAACGGCCCGGCGCCCGGATGACGCCTCTGCCCCGGACCTGCGGAGCGTGGTGATCCATCAGGGACACGCTTTCGCTCAGCCAAAAACGCAGCGGTACTAAGCTCGCAAAGGGCGTGCTCGCTAAGTGCCGGCGTTTTTGGATGGTCCCCTCTGTGATCACCACGCTCCGCAGGTCCGGGGCAGAGGCGCATCCGGGCGCCGGGCCGTTCCTGCGTTTCTTCTGCGGGTTTTCAGAAAGCCTATTCCATCTGACAGGCGGATGTTATATAATGGGATCAGTACGAATGCAAAGGGTCCGGTAAGAATGCGGACGGGAGGACGGATGCAAAAGAAAATGGACCGATATGCCGAATGCCTCGATCAAACGGCGGCTGTCTGCAGGCAGATTTTCGGGGAGGATCTTACGGGGGTATATCTCCATGGCTCTCTGGCAATGGGATGCTTTAACCCGGAGAAAAGCGACCTGGATCTGATCGTCGTGGTCAGGCGGGGAATCACTTTGGAGCAGAAAATGGGATTCCTGGAGAAGGTGGCCGGGCTGAACGGGCAGGCTCCGGCGAAGGGGATCGAGCTGAGCGTGGTGAAGAAGGAATATTGTCAGAACTTCGTTCATCCGACGCCCTATGAGCTGCATTTTTCCAACGCACACCTGCAATGGCTCCGGGACGATCCCCGGGGATATGCGGAGCGGATGAACGGGACGGACCGGGATCTGGCAGCGCATTTTACGGTCATAAAAAGGCGGGGGATCGTTTTATACGGAGAAGAGATAGACCGGGTTTTCGCCGAGGTTCCAAAGGATGCTTATATGGACAGCATCTGGTTCGACGTGTCGGGCGCGGAGGATGAGATCAGGCAGAATCCCGTGTATGTGATTCTGAATCTGTGCAGGGCGGAGGCTTTCCGGCGCGAAGGACTGGTCCTTTCCAAGAAAGAGGGAGGCGAATGGGGACGAAAGAAGCTCCCCGCCGCGTACCGGTCCCTGATTTCTTCCGCTCTGGAGAGCTACGGTTCAGAGGGGATTATGGAGGCGGGCGGGCCGGAGCTTAAGGCATTCGCGGGATTTATGCTGGGGTTGATGCAAAAAGATTATGAGAAGGCGGCAGGGAGGTAAGAGCCGCTTTTTGGTGTTCTCGGAAGAAGGGGCATCCATGGCCGAAGGGTATCGGGCAAAACCGGCCGGCAACGGAGACATGACGTGGCCGGTGCGGATCATCCATATGGGGAAAGGGAAAGTAAAGGAGGTTGCAATGGAAAACACAAAAAGCAGGTTTGAGATCAAAGACAGGTTCTATCTCGACGGGGAGCCGTTTCGGATTCTCTCGGGAGGGATCCATTATTTCCGGGTCTTACCCGCGTATTGGGAAGACAGGCTGCAAAAACTGAAAAGTCTGGGCTGCAATACGGTGGAAACCTATCTCCCCTGGAATCTGCATGAGCCCCAAAAGGGGAAGTTTGACTTCTATGGGGAGGGCCTGTGCGGGATGCTGGACATCGTATCCTTTGTGAAAAAGGCGCAGGAGCTGGGGCTTTGGGTGATCTTGCGGCCGTCGCCCTATATCTGTGCGGAGTGGGATTTCGGCGGATTTCCGGCGTGGCTGCTTTGTGAGGAAGGGATTTGTCTGCGCACCAGGGACGAAAAATATCTGGGGTATGTGCGCTCCTATTATGACAGGCTGCTGCCCCTGCTGGCCCCGCTGCAGATCGACAGGGGCGGTCCGGTTTTGATGATGCAGATCGAGAATGAATACGGTTCCTTCGGTAATGACAAAAAATATCTGGAAGCGCTCCGGGATATGATGCGGGAGAGAGGGATCACGGTGCCGCTGTTTGCTTCGGACGGGCCGGAGGACAACATGCTGTCCAATACGAAGATAGAGGGGGTATTCCCCACGGCCAATTTCGGCTCCGGTACCAGGGAGGCCTTTCGGATCCTCAGAAAATATAACGACGGCGGCCCCTGCATGTGTACGGAATTCTGGATCGGCTGGTTCGATGCCTGGAAAGATGAGGAGCATCATACCGGGGATCTGGAAGTGGCGGCCGGGGAGCTTGAGGATATGCTCGACCTGGGAAATTTCAACCTGTATATGTTCGAAGGCGGGACCAACTTCGGCTTTATGAACGGGGCCAACTATGTGGAGCATGTGACGGCGGATGTGACCTCCTACGATTACGGCGCCCTTCTTACGGAGGACGGGCGGATTACGGAGAAATACCGGCGTTTCCAGGAGATTATCGCCAGGCATACGGGAAGAGAGCTTTGCGAGCCGAAGGATACGTCGCCCTGGGGACGGACTGCCTACGGAAAGCTGGAGGCAAAGCAGAAAGTGGGACTGTTCCAGGCCCTTTCCGACCTGGCGGAACCGGTGGAGAGCGTATGTCCGAAATCCATGGAGCGGCTGGGGCAGAGTTACGGCTATACGCTCTACTCCACCGGGCTGCATACGGAAAAGAGTCTGAAGAGCATCCGCTTCTATCAAGCCAATGACAGGGCCATTGTCTTTGCGGACGGGAAACGGGTACTTACGGCCATGGACCGGGAGCTGTTGGAAAGACATGAGATCGAGGAGGTTTCGGGAGAAAATATCCGTCTGGATATCCTGACGGAGAACCTGGGCAGGGTGAATTATGGCCCCATGCTGAACTGGCAGAGAAAGGGGATTGACGGCTGCGTGCTGATCAATGACCGGTTCTCCCAGCATGGCTGGCAGCAGTACTGCCTGCCGCTTGACAATCTGGACCGGCTGGATTTCACGAAGGGATATGAGGAGGGAATGCCGGCCTTTTACCGTTTCCTCCTGCAGGTTGAAAAGATCGGGGACACCTTCCTGGATTTCTCGGGCTGGGGGAAGGGCTGTGCCTTCGTAAACGGCTTTAATCTGGGAAGATTCTGGGAGGCCGGCCCGCAGAGGCGGCTGTATCTGCCGGGCGCCCTTTTGCATAAGGGGGAGAACGAGATTATCCTGTTTGAAACGGAAGGAAAGGCGGCGGACAGCATCGAACTCGCAGCAGAGCCGGATTTGGGGCCTATGAAGGGTTGAGGTTTAAAAGCCTGCTTCCCAACCTGCTCTTGGCTGCAGTATCGCCGCAGACGGTCCAAATTTGAATCGCAGACGAAAAATCTCATCCGCGGATTTGGCACCGCCAGGCCGCAGAGGACGCGGTTCGCCGGCCTATATGAAAATGTGAGGATGTGCACATTGCGGCAGCCCCTCCCACTTTTTCGGGGGGGGGGGCTGCATTATGCTGTCATAACGCGGGCGGGCAGAAAGGGTGAAAGAGGCATGAAAGAGAAGACGAGCATCGGATGGATTTTCATACCCCTGGCTGTTTTATTGATTTCCTTTGTCGGGATCACGACATTTTCCATGATCTATATGGCAAAGGACAACAATTACAATAATATGATTTTCCAGTATTTTAACGTCAGCAAGGAAATGTACGGGAAGCTGATCTATCTGAAGATCAGCAAGGACGCCCTGGCCGCAGGGATGAACCTGTGCGGGCTGGCATTCCTGATGGGCAACTTCCTGCTTTTCTGGTTCGGCAGCCCCAGAAAGGGCCGAAGGAAGCGGACCGGTATCCTGATCGTGCTGTCTCTGTTCCTCCTTCTGCAGGCAGTGGTGTACAGTACCGGCCTTCAGAAGGCGATCTATTTCGGAAAGCTGGGCTTTCTGCCCTCGCCCAGAGGTTTCCGCAGCTTTTACCGGGTTTTTCACTATATCACCATGTGCGGAAATTTCCTTTTTCTGGTCTGCGGCTGCGCATGGATGTTTCTGGTAGACCTGCGCAGGGAACCGATCCGCGAGTTGTGGCGCATTAAATGCTTTATCCTGATGACGGAGGCCTGCCTGATCGGTCTGTATTTCTATATGTATTTTTCCCTGCCGGACGCCTTTCTCTGGATCTCACGCTCCACGGGCTATATCGCCTGGCATTCCCTGGATATGGCTCCCTATGTGCGCGGGATGCGCCTGATTACCTATCTGATCGGTCTGCTTCTGCTCCTTCTCTTTTATACGTTTGCCCGTTATCAGAAAATGCGCAGAAGCGTCCTGGAGGAGGAGGTCGTCTTCTCCAGCATTATCGCTTCTTCGGAAATCTCCACCAGATCCTTCAGCCATTATGTGAAAAACGAGCTTTTGGGAATCATCGCAGAGGCGGAGGCCCTGTCCCGGAAGACGGCGGGAGAGTACAGGGAGCCGGAGAATATTCGGACGGCCTGCGAAGAAATCTATGAGAGGCTCAACGAGCTGCAGAAACATACGAACCGTATCGTGTTGAATCAGTCCAGGCAGAACCTGGCCGAAGTGATTACGAAGGCCGTGGAGGAAAACCGCACCCTGCTGCAAAAGGAGGGCTGTGAGATTCTATGGGAGGGCGAGAAGGAGGAAATCGTCGTTTTCCTGGATCCGTATTATATGCGGGAGGTATTCCGTAATCTCTTTCGCAACGCCATGGAGGCCATGTCCGGCATGGATGGGGAGCGCAGGATCTATGTGCAGACCCGTCTGTACGACGGTGAGGTGGAGATCTCGGTCCGGGATACGGGCCCCGGGCTTTCCCCATCCATGCAGACCCGGCTGTTCGACCCCTTCGTATCGACGAAATCCACCAAACAGAACTGGGGCATCGGCCTTACCTTTTGCAAAAGGATTGTGAACAGCCACCGTGGGAAGATCATGGCCGACAGCGGGGAGGGGAAAGGGACGCGGATCCGCATCCTGCTGCCGGTGATTGAGGAAGTGTAAAATCGTATTCGCGATTTCTCAGACATGAATCGAAGATTCATGTTGCGCTGCCGCGCAGGACGCGGCATGGAAGGATTATTCATGAAGAACGGAACACAAAAAGAGAAAATAAAGGTCATGATCGTTGACGATATGGTGTCCCTGTGCAGGAAATATGAGTCCGTCTTTTCGCAGGAGGAAGGGATGGAGGTGGTCGCGGTGGCCCATGACGGCTATCAGGCGATTATGAAGAGCGCGGTGGCCCGCCCGGACGTGATCCTGATGGACATTGAGATGGAGAGTAAATACGCCGGAATTACGGCGACCCGCCAGATCCTGGAAGAGTTTCCTGCGATCAAGATCGTCATTCTGACCGTATACGAAGAGGACGAGATGATTTATGCGGCCTTCCAGGCAGGAGCCTGCGATTATATCCTGAAAACGGCCTCGCCGGCGGCCATGGTAGCGTGTGTGAAGGACGCCTACTATGAGAAATCCATTCTCCGTCCCCAGGTGGCCCGGAAGCTGCGGCGGGAATTCAAGAGAATCAAGAACAATGAAGACAGTCTGCTGTATACGATCTATCTGGTCCAGCTGCTGACCGATACGGAGCGGGACATCCTTTTGGCCCTTCACGAAGGGAAGAGCCAGAAGGATATCTGCAGGGAGCGCTTCATCGAACAGGCTACGCTGAAAACCCATATTCGAAACATCGTAAAGAAAATGAAGAGCAAATCCATTGAGGATGTGGTGGAGAAAGTGGAGCAGAGCGGCTTTTTCTACTATATGGATAAGCTTCGGGAAAAGAGTACGGAATATTTCACAAAGGAAGATTAGATTTTCTAATCTTTTTGGGACGGAAACCAACGACAGAGAGATCATACACTTGGGAGCGGGAATCATTTTGGCTATAATACGGTTATGCCGTATGAGGCGGACGGCCGGGATGGCTGTTTGGCGGATGGTAATACGGCAGTCAAAATGCAGGACAAACGCAGGAACGCCCCCGTACCCTTGCTGCGGCCCTGTCCGGCTTCGGCGGCGCGTGGTAATCGCAGAGGGGACCATCCAAAAACGCCGGCACTTAGCGAGCGCGTCCTTTGCGAGCTTAGTACCGCTGCGTTTTTGGCTGAGCGAGAGCGTGTTCCCGATGGATTACCACGCGCCGCCGAAGCCGGACAGGGCCGCAGCAAGGGTACGGGGGCGTTCCTGCGCCTGTCAGGTCAAAATGAAGTGCCGCCGGCAGGCGGCGGAATGGGAGGTATGTATGAAAAGAAAAGTGATCGCTCTGTCAATGGCGGCAGTGATGGGGATGACCCTGCTTGCAGGCTGCGGTTCACAGCCGGAGTCTTCGTCCCAGGGGCAGACGGAGAGCGCAGAGGCTTCCACGGCTGCGGAGAGTTCGGAGGAGAGCGGCGCTCCGGCGGCGGATACGGACACGGCGGACGGCGCGGGCAGCGGCGAAAAGGTGACCATTCAGTATTATTCCTGGAGTGAGGGCGATTACCTGAAGGAGATGGTGGACGCCTTCAACGCATCCAGCGAAAACGTGACGGTGGAGATGACCCAGGTGAGCAGCGAGGAGTACGACGATAAGCTGATGACTATGCTGGCAGGATCCAACGATATCGATGTGTTCAATATGCGTTCCGGATCCCTGCTGAGCAACCTGGCCACCAGCGGCAATCTGGCGGATATTTCACAGATGATCAGCGAAAGCGGCCTGGATGTTTCCGTTTACGGTACCGGATATGCGGAAACAGCCGTGGACGGTAAATTCTACGGTCTGCCTTACCGTGCGTCCGCTTACGGGCTGTTCTACAACAAGAAGATGTTCGATGCGAAGGGGATTGACTATCCGGACAACTTAACCTGGGACGAGTATGCCGATCTGGCGGCCCGGCTGACGGAGGGCGAAGGGAATGACAGGATCTATGGCGGTTATATCCCGGACTGGAACAACTGCCCTTATATTACGATCGAAAGAAATTCCAACCTGGCGGACGATGATTTAAGCGCCCTGCAGGAATGGTGGGAAATGGAAAACAGGCTCTATAATACGGACAATTCCCATATGAGCTTTACCGATATGAAGAGCTCCGGTACCGACGGCGTCAACTTCTTCTGCAGCGGCAGATGCTATATGTATCCGGGCGGCGAGTGGTCGATCAGCGACGCTTTAACCATGTTGAAGAATGATCCCACGCTCGCGGATACCTTTGAACTGGGGATCGCCACCGTACCGCAGCCGGAGGCCGGCAAGGATCCCGTTACCATCGGCGGTGTGAGCACCTTCATCGGAATCAACGCATCCTCGCAGAAGCAGGAAGCAGCTTTCGAATTCATTTCCTATATGGCAGGAAAGGATGCGGCTAAATATATCGCTGCCGCAGGCGCAATCCCCGCATACATCGACGACGAGATTACGGGCGTATTTGAGGAAGCTCTCGGCGTATCCGGGGCGGAAAACCTGCTGGGGCCTGCGAAGATCTCGGAGACTCTCTTCATCCCGGAATACACGGAACTTTCCACCGTGGAAAAGGAGGAACGCGAACTGTACCTGATCGGGGAACAGACGCTGGAAGAGGCGCTGAAGAACTTTGAAGACCGTCGTGCGGAGGTTATGGCTGACTGATGCCGGCCGGTCCGATGGTGAAAGGAGAGATATCCTATGGCAAAACGAAGACCGGGGATGGGCAGCCGGCAGCTGAGGGCGAATCTGATCGGGTGGTGTTTTATCCTGCCCAGCCTGCTTGCGTTCCTGCTGTTCATGTTCCTGCCGATCTTATTGGGATTCTGGTATAGTCTTACGGACTATACCGGATTATCCAAGGACTATCAGTTTATCGGGTTTGCGAACTATGCTAAGATGTTCCATGACCGTTATTTCAAGGTGTCGATTAAAAATAACTGCATATATGCCATATGGTATTCCGTGCTTACCATGCTGACCTCGCTGGCTTTGGCGAGTCTCTTAAACAGGCTGATGCGATTCCGGAAATTTTTCCGGATCGCATTTTTCCTGCCTTATATATCGTCCATGGTATCCGTGGCCGTGATCTGGAAGATGGTTTTCAACCCCCAGGGCGGGCCTCTGAACAGCTTTCTTGTCCAGCTGGGCGTGAGCAATCCGCCCCAGTGGCTGGCTTCCACCACATGGGCCCTGTACGCGATTATTATCGTGTCCGTATGGAAAAATGCTGGTTACTACATGATGATCTTTCTGGCAGGCCTCCAGAATGTGCCCGACAGCCTCTATGAGGCGGCGGCTCTGGATGGGGCCAACAGGCGGCAGCAGTACTTTAAGATTACGCTTCCGCTCATCAGCCCCACCGTGTTTCTGAACATGATCCTGATTACCATCAGTTCCTTCCAGGTTTTCGATCTGGTCAGCGTCATGACGGACGGCGGACCGGGGATGAGCACCAACGTGCTGGCCTATCGTATTTATTATGAGGGCTTTAAACAGATGCACATGGGCTATGCTTCATCCATCGCCTATTTCCTGTTTGCGATTATTCTGCTGATCACGCTGGTCCAGTTTGCGGTCCAGAAATACTGGGTGAATTACGATTAAGGAAGGAATGGATATGAAGAAGAAAAAACCGATCGGAAACGTCCTGTATTACGTCCTGATGTTCCTCCTGTCGCTGTTCATGATTTTTCCCTTCCTGTGGATGATCTCCACCTCTCTGAAATTCGACAGCCAGGTATTTACCGTACCCATCCAGTGGATTCCGAATCCCGTGAACTGGAGCAACTATAGTAAGGTATGGACGGAGGAACCGTTCTTCACTTTTTATAAAAACACCGCATTTGTGGCCGTCTGCGCCACGGCAGGACAGGTGTTCATCAGCGCCCTGGCGGCCTATGCCTTTGCCAAGCTTCGATTCGCGGGGAAAAACTTTATCTTCGGCCTGTATATCGCCACCATGATGGTGCCGTGGCACACGATCATGATTCCCCAATATCAGATCATCAGCGCCCTGCATCTGACGGATACCCATCTGGCCCTGATCATGGGACAGCTGGCGAGCGCTTTCGGGATCTTTCTGCTCCGGCAGTTCTTCTTAACCGTGCCGGATGAACTGATCGAGGCGGCGCGCATCGACGGGGCGGGAGAACTCTTAACCTTCGGGCGGATTATGCTGCCCCAGGCGAAACCGGCGCTGGCTACTTTGATCATTTTTACCTTTATCCAGGTATGGAACGATTACATGGCGCCGTTGATTTATCTGAATACAAAGGAAAAATATACCATACAGCTCGGGCTGAAATTTTTCCAGTCGGAGCATACCGCGCAGTATACGATCATTATGGCCGGAACGGTTTGCTCTCTGATTCCCATTCTCATTGTTTTTCTGATTTTTGAGAAACAGATTACCAACGGGATGGTGCACAGCGGGCTGAAGGGATGAACGCGCCAAAGCGCGCAGAGGGGAGCAGCGATGGAAAAAATCAGATTGGACGAAAACGGGATTTTAATCGACGGGGAATATCGGACGCTGCTGGCGTCTTCCCTTTTCTATTTCAGGATTCCTAAGGAGCGGTGGAATGACAGGATGCGGCTCTTAAAGGCGGCCGGTTATCATGCCATCGACGTCTATTTCCCGTGGAACTATCATGAAACGGCGCCCGGGGTCTGGGATTTTACGGACAACCGGGATGTGGAGGCATTCCTCCGGCTGGCGGAGGATAACGGGCTATTCGTCATTGCCCGTCCCGGCCCCTATATCTGCTCGGAATGGGACGGGGGCGCCATCCCCGCCTGGCTGTGGGAAAGGGGGATTGCCGTCCGGCAGGACGATCCGGACTTCCTCCGGGAAATCGGAGGCTGGTATGCGCACATCCTGCCCATTCTTGCCCGGCATCAGATCGGGCAGGGCGGTACGGTGATCTGCATGCAGATCGAAAACGAACTGGATTTTTATAACTGTATCAGCCCGGTCAGCTATATGGAAAAGCTGAAGGGGATGGCGGAAGGGCTGGGCATGGAGGTCCCGCTGTTCTACTGCTGCGGCCAGAACGACCTGCTGCGCGCGGGAGGCCTGACGCCCGGGCTGTACACGGCTTTCAATGTGTACGCGGACGGAGACAATCCCGGCCTGGAGGAACGAGGTTTCCACCTCTATGCTTCCGTAGAGGAGAGAGGGATGCCCTTCCTCATAACGGAAACCAACCGGGAGCATGGCTTCCTGAAACGGCTGCTGGCCTGCGGGGCCAGGCTGCTTAGCCCATATAACCAGACTGCGGGATGTACGATGGATTTCTATAATGGGATCACGAACTGGGGCTCCCCGGAAAATCCGCTGGCTCTCATGGCGTCGGATTACGATTTTTGTTCCATGATCGGTTCGGCGGGGGAGGTGAATGAGCAGTTCCCGGAAGCCAGGCTGCTTTCGGGGTTGATCAATAGCCTGGGAGAGAGCCTTGCCGCGGCCCGACCGACGCAGGCTGAGAACATACGTCTCTGTTCCGAACATCCGGTGAACACGCTCCTTCCGGCGCTCTGTCTGCCGGAAGGGACGCTCCTGGCGGTTTCCAACCTGGGGCCGGCGGGAATCGTGACCCTGCTGGGGGACGACGGGACGGAGCGCATAGAACTGCCGATCCATATGGAGGAAACGCAGACACGGCTTCTGCCATGGCATTTCCATGTATCCCAAACGTGTGAGATCCAATATTGTAATTACGAGATCGGATGGATAGACAGGCGGCAGGAGGGAACAGGGGTGTGCCTGTATGGCTCCGGCCCTCTGGAATGCGCTCTTTTCGGAGAAAACGGGGAGACGCACGTCTCCCGAAGCGATATGACGGAACCGTATCGTTTCGCCTGCGGGAAGACCTCTTTTATAGCCGGCAGCCCGGAAAGCATGGGATGCGGCCATATCCCGGGCCTGCCCGATCTGCAATATCCGCCCTCCTCCCAGAAAAAGGAGGGGAAAATAGAAGCGCTGTCCGCCGCCCCCGGCATCCTTACGGGAGAGGGAGGCAGAAGAACGGCGGTCGCCCCCATGGAGAAAATGGGGCAGTACCGCGGTATCGGCCATTATCGGATTACGGTCCCGCGTTCCGGGCAATATCTGCTGGCAAAGGCGGCGGATCTGATTACCGTTGACGACGGGAACGGGGCGGAAAGCTTCTACTCCAACGGGGGATGCAGGATCTGTGAGCTCCGGGAAGGAGAGGTGGACCTTTTTGCCGAAATCTGGGGACACAGCAATTTTGACGATATCCGATGCGCAAGCCTGCGTATGGGGTCTCTGAAGGGGATCGAGAAGGTCGTTGAGATCGGACGCAGGGAAGATATCAGTCTTGGCTGGCTGATGGACATGGACGAAATGCCCTGGAAAGATACCTGCTTTTTCCGACGCTCCCCCTATAATACCATTTCGGGGATCGACGGCTATAACCGGGCCCTTTCTCCCCTGATGACCATTTATACAAGATATGTGGAATCCGGCTGCGGGGAAGATGCGCTGTATCTTCATTTTGAAAAGGCCGACTGCCTCATCGGGGTCTATGTGAACAACCGGTATGCGGGAAGGATCGAAAAGGACAACCCGTATCTGGACCTGAGCGAATGGGCGGGCAGCGGCCGTATGGAGCTTACGTTACGGATCCTGCGCAGATACCATACGGATCCGGCCGGGAAGGTAACGCTGATCGGCGGGAAGCGGATCAACGACTGCCTGTACGAGGAAGCCGCCTGTGAACAAACCGGTGAAAAAGAGGACGCTTTTCTGCCGTTTACCATGAAGCAGGGGGAAAACAAAATCCTCTGGATGACGGTGGATCCCCACGCTTCAAAAGATATCAAGCTGATCCTGAAGGGCAGGGATATGAAGCTGACCCTGTACGCGGGAGGCCATGCGGCGGGACGGATCCTGCTGCCCCAGGAGGATATGCCCGTGGTGGCCGGAGGACGGCGGGACGTGGTCTATCTGTGCGGAGAATGGCTGAAAGAGGAGCCCGTGAAAATCTGGTGCCAGGCGACGGGGAAAGATCCGGTTTTGGAGGAAATCCGGGTGGAGGAATATACTCCGGTGGTGTAGCGGTGTTATGCGCAAAAAGCCGCGCGGAAATGGAGAATAAAAATGTCATTTTGAACTAGGGGATTTCCATTGAAGATTAAGTTCCCGTTTATAAAAATATTGTAATGCGATAATAGGGCGAAAGGCTTGAAATAAGCTTTTCGCCCTTGTACCGAGCCTAAGCATATTATATAGCAGCTACAGATTGGTATCCCAAAAGCAGCCGGTTGATACCCAAACACCCGGCTCCCTTTTACCAAACGTCTTTTCTTCATAAATTGACGGTCTCTATTTATCCCGGATCTGCCGCCCTTCCGCATTCATATGGTATCCGTCCCGGTAGATGAGCTCGGAAACGGGAACGATCTCATATCCCTGGCTTTTCAGGTTAGTGATCAGGGCATCCAGAGCATCCGCCGTATATTTGGCGCCGTTGTGGCAGAGGATGATGGAGCCGTTGCCCAGATGCTTGTGGCTGCAGACCGTACTGATGATGGAATCCGTGCCGTAATCTTTCCAGTCAAGGGAGTCCACATCCCACTGAATAGAATAATATCCGCACTGGGTAGCCGTGCGGATCACGTCATTGTCATAGTCTCCGTAGGGCGGACGGAACAGGAACATGTCATATCCGGTAAGCTGCTTCACCTTCTCATGAACCTTCATAAGCTCTTGCTCTTTGGCCTCGTTGGACAGCTGGCTCATGTTTTTATGGTTTTCACTGTGATTGCCCAGGTCATGGCCTGCGGCCAGGATGGATTTCACATCCTCCGGATAACTTTCCACCCATCCCCCCGTCATAAAAAAAGTAACATGGACATTGTGCTTAGCCAGGATATCCAAAATACGCTGGGTGTCCTCGTTCCCCCAGGCCGCATCAAAACTGAGGGCTATCTTTTTTTCATCCGTTTCCACGCAATAGATGGGCAGTTCCCGTCCATTGATGGTGCTGGAGACGGAGATGGCCTCGGGTACGAAGGTCGTGACGCATTTTACAAAGGCGGTTACACCGAGGAGAAAGAGGGCGGATTTAATGATTTGGACGCGGAGAGCCGATTGAAAATTTTCCGATTCCCGGAACCGTTTTATCCGACATTGTATGAGATAGGCGAAATCTTTTAACATAAAAATATACCCGGAATATCTATTTTTACAGTGTATGCCACAGGAAGGGAGGGTTATGCGGCAGGACGGGCTGTTTTTAATTGGGGGAATCAGCCGGGCTCGGGGTCAGCTGTGCGAGATCCCTCCATTTTCCGCCCAGATATCTTGCGAGGAAGCAGACGGACCGGCAGATCCAGTCGAGAACCATGGCGATCCACACGCCGACGGCGCCGTACCCCAGGGATACACCGATAAGATAACTGAATCCGATCCGGAAGAGGAACATGGAGGCGATGGACACGACCATGGTGTAACGCACGTCGTTGCAGGCCCTGAGCATGTTGGGGAAGGTAAAGGACATGGGCCACAGAAGGCAGGCGCATCCGTTGTGGATACAGATCAGCGTCCGCGCCAGCTGCGTCGTTTCCCGGCTCAGGCCGTACAGGGCCAGGATCCGATCCAGATTGAAAAAGAGTATCGCATTGAAAAGGACGGTGGAAATGTATGTGGCAAGCAGCAGTTTTTTGGTATAGAAACGGATCTGCCTTTCATCCTTTGCGCCCACACACTGCCCGATCACGGTGATCATGGCCAGGTTGACGGCCCCTCCGATGAGGACACCCACGCTGTCTAAGTTATTGGCCACGCCGTTAGCTGCAATCTGCGTGGTCCCGAAGCCGGAAATGATGCTGACCACCAGGACGCGGCCCAGCTGAAAAATACCGTTTTCCACGCCGCTCGGAACGCCGATGGAGAGGATTCTTCGTATGACCACGAAGTCAGGCCGGAAGGGCTCTTTGAGAAAACAAAGCTCCAGCGAAGGATTGCGCAGGAGAAAGTAAAGAATGATGCTGCCTGCGGCCCTGGAAATCAGGGAGGGGATCGCCACTCCGGCCGCTCCCATATGAAGGCCGAAAATGCAGACGGCATTGCCCGCCACGTTGATCAGATTGATGAGGATGGAAACTTTAAGGGTGATGCGGGAATTTCCCATGGACCGGAACAGGGCGGCACAGGCATTATATACGGCCAGAAAAGGGAAGGAAAGGGCGGAGATGGTCAGATAGATCAGCGCATTTTCCATCACGTCCGCTTCGATCTTTCCGAAAAACAGACGCAGCAGAGGCTTTCGGGCCAATATTACGACGGCGCCAATTACCGCACCGGAAAAGATTACGGTATACAGGAGCTGCTTGGCCGATTTTCTGGCATCCTCTTTCCTCTTGGCCCCCAGGAACTGGGAGGTCACCACCGCGCCTCCCGTAGCGAGTGCCGCCATGATGTTGAACATCAGGATATTGATCATATCCACCAGGGAGACGCCGGATACGGCAGCTTCCCCTACGGAGGAGATCATCATGGTATCGGCCATGCCCACCGTAATGGCCAGAGCCTGTTCAAAGATCAGCGGAATGATCAGCTTTCGCAGATCCTTTCCTGAAAATAAAGGTTCCATTTTTGTCTCCCATCTGCACGCTAAAGCGTGCGTACCAATCAGGGTGATCCCGTCTGCGCGCTAAAGCGCGCTTCAGTCAGGGAAGCTGAAAGAGATTTCCTTTCACCCTTTTTCTTTTCTGCCGTCCCGAGGCGGCTTTTCCTACGGTATGGCAGGGTATACGGAAATCGGTATCCGGCGTCAAAGGGCGGCGGCATCCTGCGTGGCTGTCTCCGACATTCCCCGCAGCTCCTTAATCACCAGAATGACGATCACCTGTGTTAACACAAAGGTGAGGGCGTCAGCGACCGGCTGGGCAAGCTGAAGTCCCAATATGCCGAAAACCTTCGGAAGAATTAAGATTGCCGGAATGAAGAAGAGCCCCTGCTTGCCGATGGCGGTGAGGGTGGCGCGGAAGCTGTAACCGATGGACTGGGTCAGCATATTTCCGATGATGGTATAGGATTGAAAGGGAAGAAGGCAGCACTGCATTTTCAACGCCAGCGCGCCGATCCGGATTACCTCCGCATCCTCCCTTCGGAACATGGTCATGATCGGGGTTGCGACGGCAAACATCACCACGCCCATGACGAGCAGGAATACCAGGGCCACCCTGCGGCAGAAAAAGTATGCTTCCAATACCCGGTCATATCGTTTCGCGCCGAAATTAAAACCGCATACGGGCTGGAAGCCCTGGCCAAAGCCGATCAGGGCCGACTGAATGAACATCATGATCCTCGTTACGATGGACATGGCCGCCACGGCCGCATCCCCAAAGCCGGAGGAGGCCACATTGAGAAGGACGGAAGCCGCGCTGGCCAGCCCCTGCCGTCCCAGGGTGGGCATACCGGCGGAAAGAATTTCTTTATAGACCCAGCCCCGGAAGGTGAAAAAACGGGGAGAGGGCTTTAAGACGTTTCCGGAACGAAGCACCAGCACCAACAGGATGACAAAGCTCACAAACTGGCTGAAAATTGTGGCGATCGCCGCACCGGAAATTCCCAAATCGAAACCGAAAATCAGAATGGGATCCAGAATGACGTTCAAAAGACCGCCGGTGGTGATCCCGATCATGGAGAGGGCGGCGTTTCCCTGGGAGCGCAGATGATTATTGAACACAAAGGAAACCGTCATATAGGGAGCTGCGATCAGGATGTAGCGCCCGTAATCTTTCGCAAAAGGGGCGATGGTTTCCGTGGCGCCGAGTACCACCACCAGGGAATCGATACTGGAAATTCCAAATACCGCCAGCAGCAGCCCGCAGGCAAAGGCGGTATATACGGCGGTGGAGCAGGCCCGCTGTGCCCGGTCCTGCTGCCTGGCTCCCAGCATGCGGGACATATAATTGCCGCTGCCCATGCCCAGCGTGAAACCGATCGCCTGGATCATGGCCATCAGGGAAAAATTCACGCCAACCGCTCCGGAGGCGCTGGTACTCAGCTGGCTGACAAAGAAGGTATCGGCCATGTTATAAATGGAGGTGATCAGCATGCTGATGATGGTAGGCACGGCCAGCCTGGGAATCAGCCGGTTGATGGGCGTTTCCGTCATCAGCCGGTATTTTTCTTCGTAACTCATTGCTTTCATCCTGCGTTTTCTCCGTTTCTTCTTTTCTCTTCCTTTCTATTGTAAATCCAAAACGGAAAAATTGAAACACCTATCTTTTAGAAAGCAGGACAAACGCAGGCTGAGGCTGTTTTAACCATTCCCGTCAAGGCATGTGCGGGAAGGCTTAGAAAAAATTTAGAGGCTTTTATGTCATAATAATAGAAACAACGCTTGATTTTCCTGCAGGGATACATCGTGTTTCTGTTAAATTGTGCAGAATGGAGCGGGAATGCTTTTGGCATTCCTGATTTGAGTGAGCGCTTTAGCGCGCAGATGGGAGCCAAAATGAAAACAGAATGTAAGGCGGCGGTATGGATGACGGTTTTGGTGATGGCGGTGATGTCGGGATGCGGAAGCGCACAGAAGACGGAGAGAGAAAATACGGTATTGTCTTTGCAGGATGAAGAAAACGGGGACGGTGCGCAGCAAAGCCGGAGCGATGAGGAAGATACCGGAATGGAAGGACTTCGCGAGGCAGACGAGGGGGAGGAAAGTCCTTCGGTTTCCCCATCGGAAGATATCGGCGCAGACGACCGGGATACGGAAATCATAGGGGGAAAGGTGAGGAGCATTGCCGAGGACAGTTTTGTAATCAGCCGTGTCCTGATGGATGACTCTTATGTGATTATTCCGGAGCCCGGCAGTCCGGAGGAAGAATTGGTGACGATTCGGTGTACGGACTTTACGACATATGAACTTTGGACAATCCAAGGCGGCGGAGCGGGGATCGAGAAAGAAGCGGCCGCATTCTCCGATATACGGGAAGACGGAGGACTGGAGGCGTCAGGCTATTTTGACGGGGAAGAATTTGTGGCGGAAACGGTATTCATTGAAATTTATGAATAGACGGTTCAGCCCGCCCTGCAGGCATCCACAAAGGCGCGGAACAGCTTTTGTTGTTCCGCGCTTCGCGCGGCCATATGCTCCGGATGCCATTGCACGGCGAGGCAGAAGGGATAGCCATCGACTTCCAGCGCCTCGACGAATCCGTCCGGGCTCTGGCCCGTGACGGTAAGCCCCTTGCCGGTGAGATCCACGGCCTGGTGGTGCAGGCTGTTGACGGAGATGATATCGGAGCCAAAAAGGCGGCCGAGATGACTGTTTGGTTCCAACAAAACAGGATGGGTGGCGGTGGTGCGGTGCCAGAAGTCGAAGTGCGGATATTCCTGTTCGGCCTTGATATCCTGTATCAGAGTCCCGCCAAGGACCACGTTCAGAAGCTGCATACCGCGGCAGATGCAAAACAGCGGTTTTTCGGCCTCCAGAGCTGCCTGGAGGAGAGGGAGCTCTAAGGCATCCCTGGCGGGGTCCGGCTCGCCGCATTCCGGAAGGGCGGTTTGGTCATAAATGCCGGGCTGAATATCAGGGCCGCCGGGGAAAAGGAAACCGTGGCAGCGCTGAAGGGATTGGGAGATGACTTCCGTAATGTTGTCCGTGGGGAGCAGCAGGACTTCTGCCCCGGTGTGCTCCAGGCATCGGATGTATTTTTGCTGCATGTAGCGATGGAACAGGCTTTGCCCCATCAGGGGGATACCGATTGTGGGTTGTAACATGGGAGGCCTCTTTTCTGTTTGGGATGGGTTTATTATACAATAAGTGGGGGGAAATAGGAAGGGGTGGTGCAGAGGCCGCAGGCCGTTTATGCGTTTGTCCTGCCGGCCTCTTAAGGAGCGGCTCCAAATTTCAGAGGCATTGCGGAAAGAAGGAACCTGCACCGCCTCTCCGGTTGTTTTTCTCTTCCTAAAGGATGCTTGTAGGATCCTTTTTTATTGGCAATATTACCATTATTTTGGAGCGGTATTTCTATTTGTGTCAATATATCTTGGACATTTTTGACGAAAATATTGCGATAAAAATGGCATATATGATAAAATGGCATAAAAAGGAAAAACCATATAAGAACAGAACTTAAGAAATCCGCTTAGACCTGTCTGATCGATTACGCGTTGAGCAGGAGAGAGGAAGCAAGGGAGGAATGGTTATGGGACGGGAGTATGATTCCCATTATCGCCCCGAAGACGAGGCCTGGCAGTCGAACCGGGAGCATGAGGAAGGTGTGGCAAAGCTGGCAGAGGGGTATTGCAGGATCCCTTTATTGAAGAAAACGGCCCGGCTGATCGGAATGCATCATGATGATGGGAAATATACGGAAGAATGGCAGGAATATTTCCATGCGTGCGTGCGGGATGAGGTATTTTATGGGGAGAAGGTGGATCATTCCACGTTGGGCGGCCTGGTGATCGATAAGTATGCGCCGGACAGCCGGTTTGGGGAGATGGCACAGATTGCGATCTATATGCACCATGGTCTGGCGGACTGCGTTTCCTCCAAAGACCGCGTCAGCCTGTGTGAAAGGCGCAGGCAGAAGTACACCCAAGAGGAGATTGACCGGGTGGCAGAGACGGTGGGAAAGCAGTTCCCGGACGCGGATACGGCGGAGAGCTGCGCGGAGGCAAAACGGGATATCAATAAAATGGCTTCCTGCCTGAAGGCGTTGGAAAAAAATGGGGAGGGGGAATATCTCTATGGTCATCCGGACTTTTATCTGGGCCTGTGCGAAAGGATGCTCCTTTCCTGCCTGACAGACGCGGACCGGAGGGATACGGCCGATTTCATGGCCGGCCGTCTTACGGATACGGGGCCGTCGGATCAAAAGGTACAGGAAATATGGAATACGGGAATCCGGAACCTGGAAAGAAAACTGGCCGGACTGGAAGGGACGGGCAGGCTGGCCGTTTCCAGGAAACGGATCTCGGAGCAATGCCGCGAGGCGGCTTATGGGAAGGAAAATTTGTATCGTCTGGCGGTGCCGACGGGGGCGGGAAAGACTCTGAGCGGCCTGCGTTTCGCTCTGTATCGGGCGCGGGAGCGGCAGGCAAGGCATATTTTCTATATTGCGCCGTACAAGAGCATCCTGGAACAGAACGCAGGGGAGATCAGGGATGCGATAGGCATGCCGGACGCGGTACTGGAGCATCACGGCGATGTGGTGCAGGAGGGAGAGGATGCGCTCTGGCGCTATGAAAGGCTGATCGAAAACTGGGATGAGTCCCCTGTGATCGTGACCACCGCGGTGCAGTTTTTCAATACCTTGTTTAAAGAGAAGAGGAACCAGATACGTCGTTTCCATAGCCTGTGTGACAGCGTCATCCTGTTGGACGAGGTACAGGCACTGCCGGTAAAATTGATCGGCTTGTTCAATCTGGCCGTGAATTTCCTCACCCGGGAGGGAAATGCGTCGGTGGTTCTGTGTACCGCGACACAGCCGTTATTTTCCGAAATTAAGGAAAATAAGATGCTGCCGTCCAAAGAAATGATCGACGGCCTGGCTTCCTTCGAGGAAGCATTCCGGCGGGTGGAATACCATGATTGTACGGAGGATATGGCGCAGGGGTTTTCGGCGGAGGATGCGGCGGCGTTTGTGGAGGATGCGGCAGAAGAGTTTAACCAAATCCTCGTGATCCTGAATACGCGTGCGGCGGTTAGGGCGGTGTACGACCGGCTGCAGGGAAGCGTGAAGGGACCGATTTATCATCTGAGCACGTGGATGTGTGCGGCGCATCGAAGCGACAGGCTGGAGAAAATCAGGAAAGCGCTTTCGGCCGGGGAAAAGGTGATCTGTATCAGCAGCCAGCTTGTGGAAGCAGGAGTCGATTTTTCGTTTCCGTGCGTGATCCGTTCCCTGGCCGGTCTGGACAACCTCATCCAGGCAGCAGGGAGGTGCAACCGGAACGGATTACAGGATCGGGGGCATGTGTTCCTGATCCGGATGTCGCAGGAGGCGGAGAGAGTATCCGCCCTGCCGGATATAGGAAAGGCACAGGACGCCATGAACCGCCTGCTGCGTGCTTTTCGTCAAAATCCGGATAGATTTTCATCCCGGCTCGATTCGGAGGAGGCGATGAAAGCCTATTACAAATATTATTTTTATGACCGCCAGGAGGAGATGGTCTATGGGGCCTGCGTAGAAGGGATCAAAACAAACCTGGTGGAGCTCTTATCCCGCAATTCGGAATATCGGGACCGGGAGGGGAAACGGAAGATGCGGCAGGCGTTTCGGAGCGCGGGAGAAGCGTTTTCCGTGATCGATGAAAAGGGAGGAAGGGAGGTCGTGGTTCCCTATGGCGATGCGGGGCAGCTGGTGGAACGGTGGAGGAGAGAGACGGATTGGAAAGAGAAAAGAAAGCTCCTGCGCGCGCTCCAGCGCTATATCGTTATCCTGCCGGAGTCTTTGGCGGGGAAAATAGGGAGTGCAGCCGTATCCGGAGCGGGTGAGGGGCAGCTTCTGTTCCTGGACGAAAGATATTATGACGACGATACGGGAATCAGGACAGATCCGGCGGAAATGCCGTTTTTATGCAGCTGACCGCGCAGGAAGGAGGAGAAAAGGGTGCAGGCGAAATACAGAAATACGGTGGAGTTCCAGGTGAGCGGTGATTATGCGCTGTTTTCGGATCCGGTCACCAGGGTGGGCGGAGAAAAATTTTCCTATCAGATCCCGACCTACGAGGCGATGAAAGGCATTCTCCAAAGCGTGTACTGGAAGCCGACTTTTGTATGGATTATCGACGAGATGAGGGTGATGAAACGGATCCAGACGGAGACAAAGGCCGTACGTCCCGTCGGGTATAACGGGGGGAATGAATTATCCTACTATACTTATTTGAAGGATGTGAGTTATCAGGTGCGCGCTCATTTTGAATGGAACGAAAACAGGCCGGAGCTTGCCGGGGACAGGAATGAGAATAAGCACCACAATATTGCGAAACGCATGATCGCACGCGGAGGAAGAAGGGATATTTTCCTGGGAACGAGGGAGTGCCAGGGGTATGTGGAACCCTGTGACTTTGCCTCCGGAGCGGGGGCATACAGCCCGAAGCCGGGGGAGGCCTCTATGGAACTGGCTTTCGGCTTTATGTACCACGGGATTACCTATGCGGATGAGGCGGTTTTGAAGGAAGACAAGGGGAAAATGACGGTGCGGTTTTGGCGTCCGGTCATGAGGGACGGCCTGGTTGTTTTCCCGCGTCCGGAGGAATGTACGGAAAAAAGACACATTCACGCAATGGCTGTGAAGGAATTTCCGGATAAGAAATTCAGCGGGCTTGGGGAATTCGATGGAGAAGGGGATGCCGGATGAATTGGATAGCAAAATTATATGAGCTTTATGAAAAAAATAAAAGCCAGGCAGGAGTGCAGAAAGGGGACGGGACGCTGCTTTTGCCCCTCTATCATACCACTGTGGCCGCACAGATCACGGTGGAAATTGACGGAGAAGGGAATTTCCTTGGGGCGGAACCCGTGGCGGAAGAGGACAAGCTGACCCTGATTCCGGTGACGGAGGAATCGGCCAGCAGGACGGCTAACCCCACGCCGCATCCCCTGTGCGATAACCTGGAATATCTGGCAGGGGATTACGAAAGCTACGCCGCAGGCAAAAATGCGGAGAAAAGCATGCGCTGTACATGGAGAAGCTGGGCCGGTGGATCGATTCTCCGTTCAGCCATCCCAAGGCGGAGGCGGTTTATCGATATCTTTCGAAAAATACGCTGACGGGCGATCTGCTGAAATGCGGGGTGCTTCAGGCGGAAGAGGACGGACGCGTCACGGATAAAAGGAAGCTGCAAATCGTCCCGCAGACCAAGGCTTTCGTACGGTTCAGCATTGAGGACGGCCGGGAAGTGGACCTGTCGGACGACACCGGGACATATGCGGCCAAATGCTGGAAGGACGGGACCCTTCAGAAAAGCTATATCGATTACTGCACCGCCGGACAGGGTCCGACGGAATTGTCCTATCTGACGGGAAAGCGGATGCCGGTTTCCTACCTGCAGCCGAAAAAGATCCGAAACGAGGGCGACGGGGCAAAGCTGATCTCCTCCAATGACAGCGAAAATTTCACTTATAAGGGAAGGTTTGCCACCAAGGAAGAAGCTTTTGCCATCGGATATGAGGATTCCCAGAAGGTACATAACGCACTGAAATGGATCATCAGAAAACAGGGCTGTAATTATGATTCTCTGTATTTTGTCACCTGGGAGTCGGATTTGCACGATGTGCCGGCCTGGCAGGACGGCTCCGACAGAATTTATGAAAATGCCGCAAAAAGGGGCCGGATAGACGGACAAACCGATGCAAAGACAGGGACAGACAGGGAAGAGGATTGGGACGAAGAGGTGGATGTGGACGAGGAGGAGATTCCCCGGACAGGGGCCCTGGAGGCCGCGCAGCTGCGCCGGGCAATCAGGGGGTACAAAACCACCCTGCCTCCTTCTTCCAGGACGGTTATCTTAGCCTTTGATGCGGCAACCACCGGACGGCTTTCCATGATGGAATACAAGGATTACGCCTCCTCCCGATATTTGTATGCGCTGGAAAAATGGCAGGAGCGCTGTTTCTGGAGACACCAAAAGGCCGGTAAGGAAAAAGGGCGGTATACCTATTACGGCATGGTGGGGGTGAAGGATGCGGCGGAGCTTCTGTACGGAACAGAGGAAAAGGGGAAGGGTTATTTTTCCATGAAGGGAAAGGAAGAACGCTATAAGTACGTGGCACAGCGGTGGATGCCCTGTATTCTGGAGGGCAGGGAGGTACCGGAAGATATGGTAAATTTGGCGGTTCGGCGCGCATCCTCTCCGGTATCCTTTGACAGCCGTTTCCTGTGGGAGAGGATTTTGGCTCTGGCCTGTTCCCTGGTGAAGCAGCAGTATGAGAAAAGATATAAGGAGGTATGGACGATGGCGCTGGATGAGACCTGTACAAAGAGAGATTATCTGTACGGCCGCCTGCTGGCCGTGGCAGACCGGATCGAATACCGGACCTATGGCAGGGAATATGCCAAAGGAAAGAAGGCGGAGGAAGAGAGGAAGGACAGGGAAAAGGAGACAGGGCGGGAAACAAACGCCAAAAGATACATGAGCGCCTTCTCCCAGCGCCCTTTTCGTACCTGGAAGATCATTGAAGAGAAGCTGGAACCTTATCTTGTCAGGCTGGATGCCGGAGAACGGATCACCTACCAGAACCTGCTGAACGAAATATATGAGAGGTTTACCATGGAGGGCTATGAAGACGATACGCCTCTGAACGGACTGTACCTGCTGGGTTTCCATAATCAGGCCTTTGCGCTGCAAAACGGCAAGGCGTCGGTAGACGACAGAAAGTGAGAAAAGGCTGCAGGAAGGACGCTTTCAACCCGGGACTTGTGCCAGGTAACTATGGAAATGTTATCTTATGCACAAAATCCTCTTGGATAAAGAGCCGCCGGGCGGCGGCAGAATGCGAGGAAAAAATGAGCGATTTAAAGGGAAAAATTGATTTTGTGGCATTACTCTCGGTATCCAATGCCAATCCAAACGGGGATCCCCTGAACGGGAACCGCCCGAGGGAAAATTTTGAAGGATATGGGGAAATTTCGGACGTATGCATCAAGCGTAAGATCAGAAACCGCTGGCAGGATATGGGACAGCGGATTTTCGTACAATCCGACGACAGGGCGGATGACGGATTCGGGAGTCTGAAGGACAGGGCAGACGGGTGCGCCGAGCTGAAAGAGGAAATTGAAAAAAGGAAGAATGCCGACAGGGACAAATGCGCCGGCCTGGCCTGCCGGGAATGGTTGGATGTGCGCAGCTTCGGACAGGTATTTGCCTTTAAGGGAGTGGAGGTTTCCCTTGGGATTAGAGGGCCCGTATCCATCCATCAGGCGGTGAGCGTACAGCCCGTGGATATCATCAGTATGCAGATCACTAAAAGCGTGAACAGCGAGTCCGGAAAAGAGGGAAAAGCGTCGGATACCATGGGGACAAAACACCGGGTCGGATTCGGGCTGTATGTTTTGAAAGGAAGCGTAAACGTACAGCTGGCGGAAAAAACAGGATTTTCCCAGGAAGATGCCCGGCTTTTGAAAGAGGCGTTGAAAACTCTGTTTGAAAATGACGCCTCCTCCGCGAGGCCGGAGGGGAGTATGGAAGTATGTCGGTTATATTGGTGGCAGCATGAAGAAAAGACGCCCTCCGTTTCCTCGGCAAAAGTACATCGAAGTATCAAGATCACGCCCAGAACGGACAGACCGGCTTCTTTTGCGGATTATGAAGTAAGGTATGAGGACCCGGGATGTGTGGAACCGGAGGTGTTCGATTTTGTATGAAGAGGAGGAATATTTACAGCTGTCAGGTATCCAGCATTTTGCCTTCTGCAAAAGACAATGGGCCCTGGCGTATATTGAACTGCAGTGGATGGAAAATGTGAGGACCGTGGAGGGGAAGCTTCTGCATGAAAAGGCCCATGACGTGACGAGCAGGGAAAAGAGAGGGGAACGGATCATTTCGCGGGCCATGCCGGTCCGTTCCAGACAGATGGGCATTAGCGTGAAATCTTCGATTTCACGATCCTGATTTGAATGCCCGCTAAAGCGGGCAGACGGGAGTTAGCGGTGAATGCGATGTGGTGGAGTTTTACCGTTGCGAAGAAGGAATCCCCCTGCAGGGTTATGCGGGAAAATACTGTGTCGTACCTGTGGAATATAAAAGGGGACATCCTAAAAGGGACCAGACGGACATACTGCAGCTGGCCGCCCAGGCCATGTGCCTGGAAGAGATGCTGTGCTGTGAGATTCCCTGTGGCTATCTTTTCTATGGGGAGACCCGCCGTCGGGAAAAGGTGGAGCTGACGGAAGAGGTGAGGGATACGGTCAGGAGCATGTTTTCGGAAATGCACGGTTATTTTTCAAGAAAATATACTCCAAAAGTAAAATGGAGCAAAAGCTGTAACGCCTGTTCACTGCGGGATATCTGCCTGCCCATTCTCGGGAAGGGAAAATCAGCCAGCCGGTATGTGGAGGAACATATGGACGGGGAAGACTGACCGACCCTCAAAAGAAGGGCGCAAAGAGAGCAGGAAAGGCAGGAGACGTATATGAAAAGACTCTTAAATACGCTTTACGTGACATCCCATAACCGTTACCTCTCCCTGGACGGAGAGAACGTGGTAATTCTGGAAAAGGAACAGGAGGTGGGCCGGGTACCGCTGCACAATTTGGAAGCAATTGTGACATTCGGTTATACGGGGGCAAGCCCGGCCCTGATGGGCGCCTGTGCCCAACGCGGTATCGGTCTGACTTTCTTAAGCGGGAACGGAAGATTTATTGCCAGGGTGACGGGGGAGGTCTATGGAAATGTTACGCTACGCAAAGAACAGTACCGAACGAGCGAAAACAATTCAGAAAGCCTTCGCATTGCAAAAAACTTCATCGCGGGTAAGGTATATAACTCAAAATGGATTTTGGAGCGGATGGCACGGGATTACCCTCTGCGTCTGGATGCGGAAAAACTAAAAAGCAAATCCGATTTCCTTTCGAATACGCTTCATAGTATAAAAGAATGCGAAGATGCCGCGGCTCTGAGGGGACTGGAGGGAGAAGCCGCAGCGGTCTATTTTTCCTGCTTGGACGACATGATTTTGCAGCAAAAGGAGACATTTATATTTCGGGGAAGAAACAGGCGGCCGCCCACGGATGAAGTAAATGCGTTGCTTTCCTTTGCCTATACCCTGCTGGCCTCTATGTGTGCCAGCGCGTTGGAAACCGTGGGACTGGATCCCTACGTGGGGTTCTTCCATACGGACAGACCCGGCAGAAAATCGCTGGCCTTGGACATGATGGAGGAACTGCGGGGTGTGATGGGGGACCGGTTCATTCTTACCCTGATCAACAGAAAAGAAGTCAGCGCAAAAGGATTTCTGCGCAAGGAGAACGGGGCGGTGATCATGGAGGATGAGACGAGAAAGGCCTTTCTATCCGCGTGGCAGAGGAAAAAACAGGAAATGATTAAGCATCCTTTTTTAGGGGAAAAGGTGGAATGGGGTATGGTTCCCTATGTACAGGCAATGCTTCTGGCAAGATTTTTAAGAGGGGACCTGGACGGATATCCTCCGTTCTTCTGGAAGTAAAAGGGATAGGACCCAAAGGACATGTTTTGCAGGAGTGGCCCTGCGTCCGAATGTCGCCCCTGCCCGGGACCGTTCCTGTGCCTGCCGTTTCTAAAGGAGGTGTTATTGTTGCTGGTCCTGATTACCTATGATGTAAATACACAGACAGCTGCCGGACGCAGCAGACTGCGGAAGGTGGCGAAGCAATGCGTAAATTATGGACAAAGGGTACAGAATTCCGTATTTGAATGCAATATGGATGCGGCGAAATGCCGTCAGGTAAAAGCGATTTTGGAGGATTTGATTGATAAGGAATCTGACAGCCTCCGTTTTTACTATCTTGGTGACAATTATAAGAATAAAGTGGAACATATCGGGGCCAAACCGGGATTTGACGTGACGGAAACTTTAATTTTTTAAAAATGCGAGGGTGCGGACCTGGAGCGGACAGGAATGCCTAAGGGGGTTCGCACCTTGAAATCGTTTTGTGCTGTGCAAAAATAAACTATATTATGAACAACACTCTGGGAATAGAAAGGGAAATTAGTAAAATGTGATATAAAGTGGGGTGGGAAATAGGGGAATATAGGTTATTTTTGCCGTCTTCCTCCGCGTGGAGGAAGTGGATTGAAATACTTGGATGTCCAACTCCCTGATCACGACCTATCGTCTTCCTCCGCGTGGAGGAAGTGGATTGAAATGATTTTGTCCCCACGCCCACCAAGGGTAATGGAGTCTTCCTCCGCGTGGAGGAAGTGGATTGAAATGACGATGGCGGCGACGGGGGTGTAGTCCATTAATGGTCTTCCTCCGCGTGGAGGAAGTGGATTGAAATATGTAATTGAAGAAGAGATCCCTATCCCGGAAAACGTCTTCCTCCGCGTGGAGGAAGTGGATTGAAATGTCATGTGGAAATATTGCTTGTATCTTCATTTTGTCTTCCTCCGCGTGGAGGAAGTGGATTGAAATGCAAAGGCTATCCACAAATCCCTTGTCCAGAAATGGTCTTCCTCCGCGTGGAGGAAGTGGATTGAAATTTTATTATTTTTGCGATGGAATACCGCAGGCGTTGTCTTCCTCCGCGTGGAGGAAGTGGATTGAAATTTTCTTCTCCTCTTATCGAATTTCCACGGGCCACGTCTTCCTCCGCGTGGAGGAAGTGGATTGAAATATGTGAACAAGGTGGAATGCCTTGCTTACACCAGTTTTCCTCCGCGTGGAGGAAGTGGATTGAAATGCCTTTATCCTGGGATCCCTGCTGCCGCTCAATGTGTCTTCCTCCATATGGAGAAAATGAATTGATATTATTCACTTACCGGTGTGGTTTTTTAGATGTAAAGCCTTTTCGGTCAGTAGCAACGCAGGAATCGTCTAACGCAGCAGTCAGCGGGGCCTTTCGTGCGTTTGTCATGGTATACCGTCAGTTTTTCTGGCCTTTTCCTTTCTTGTATGGTAAATTAATAGTTGAGCAGCGGATGCGGTATGAGTGACCGAATTGGGAGAGAATGATTGATATGCGAAAAAGAAATGTGATAAGACTGGCCGGTTTTATACTGTTCCCATTTCTTTGTCTTACGGCTTGTGATATCGGCGCGGAGCAGGCGGAAGATACAGCCGTCGTACATATTCAGGCAGAAACGCTGGACAGGTCTGAAAACTCCGAAATATCTTTGATTCCGGAGCAGGTTTCCGACGCCGGCGATTCCGGAGCAAAGACGGAAACGCATCCCGAAGAAACGGAACCTCCGGCCGTTAAAGGAACGTCAAACCCCATAGAAGAGAGTATGTCGACTGGAGAGCAGGAGGAAGAAATGAGCGGCTCTCCCCGGCTCTCCTATGAGATCCTTCGCAGTGTGCAGACGGACGGGGCAGGAGATGAGGTCATCTATGCGGAGTATCCCCAAATTTGGGTAGAAGGGGACGATTATGTGGCTTTATCAGCCGTCCTCTCTTCTCTCAGCCAGGAATGGCAGGAGGACGGCGAAGCCTTTGTGAAGGAAGAATTGGACTGGGCAACGGAATATAGGGAATCCATAGACGCTTCCATGTGCTTTTGCCAAGAGGCGGATGTGGATATTACCAGGTGTGATGCAGACGTTGTGAGCATTGTGGTCAATACGTGTGAAGAAAGAGGAGGCCCCCATCCCAATTATTATACCTATGCTTATAACTTGGATGTGAAAACGGGTGAGATGCTGTATCTGTCTGATGTGATAGTCGTGGATGATGCACTTCAGGAGACCATCAGAGCACAGCTGTACGCAGACTACCCGGAACTGGATTTTGATGACGCCTTGCTGCGCCGGGAGATCGCGGAGGATTTGGATAACAATGCCATCGACTGGTGTTTCTGGGAAGGACAGGTCAATATCTGGTTCAGAGAGGGAAGCTTTGGATTTGGTCATGCGGAGGGAAGTCTTGGTGTATTGCTTCCTCTTTCTGGATAAAATGGGATACATTCTGTCAATTAAGGATATTTAACCTGATTTGTTTATCCGTAAAGGCATGTAGATGAAAGTAGATTGGGAAATAATCTCTATGGTTTATTTTCCAATCGCAATTTGTGCCGCAGGCGGCCTAAACTAAATCACAGATGAGAAATCGCATTCGCGATTTCTCAGACATGAATCGAAGATTCATGTTGCGCTGCCGCGCAGGGCGCGGCATGTCAGTTAGTGTGAAAAATAAGCCTGATGGCTTATTGTTTCACAGGCGAACCAGATTCGCCTGGCTATTTGCACCGGAGCGTCGCAAATAGCTTTGATGGCAGATGAGAATTCGCATACGCGAATTCTCATCGCCCCGTCGCGTAAACGCTTCGGAATGGAGGTTAAGATGAAAATACTGTTAATTGGAGGAACAGGAACAATCAGCATGGCTATCACCCGGAAAATTCTGGAGGAGGGCCATGAGCTGTATCTCGTAAACAGAGGAAACCGGAATGACGGCCTGGCAGTGCTGCTTCCCGGCGGGGTATGGAACCGCCCGAAGGAAATCCGGGTGGATATTGCGGATGAGAGGGAGGCGGCAGAAAGGCTGGACGGGCTTACCTTTGACGTCGCTGCGGATTTTATTGCCTTTAAAAAGGAGCAGCTTGAACGGGATTACCGCCTATTCCGGGGAAAAGTAAAGCAATTCGTATTTATCAGTTCTGCGGCGGCCTACCAGAAACCGGTTCTGGATTATAGGATCACGGAGAGCACGCCGCAGGTGAATCCCTATTGGGCCTATGCCAGAGACAAGATTGCCTGTGAAGAGTATTTGTATGGGCTGTATCGAGACGAGGGGTTCCCGATGACAATCGTGCGTCCCAGCCATACCTTTGACGAACGTTCCGTTCCTGTGGGGGTGCATGGGAAATATGGCAGCTGGCAGGTTTTAAAACGTATGCTGGAGGAAAAACCCGTCATCATTCACGGGGACGGGACCTCCCTGTGGACGATGACCCATAACAGCGACTTTGCGTCGGGTTTTATCGGACTTCTCGGTAATCCCCGTGCGCTGGGCCAGGCCGTGCAGATCATGTCTCCCGAAAGTATGACATGGAACCAGATATACGGGGTGATCGCGGACGAATTGGGCGTGGAGCTGCAGGCGGTCCATATTTCCTCGGAATTTTTGGCGGCAGCAGGCGGGCATGTGTATGATCTGACCGGTTCTCTGCTGGGAGACAAGGCGAATTCCGTAGTATTCGATGTATCGAAACTGAGGCGTCTGGTGCCCTCCTGGATGCCTCGTAAGACCATGGCAGAGGGACTTCGTGAGACGGTGCGCCATGTGAAAAATACGCCGTCTCTGCACCGGGAGGATCCGGAATTTGACGCTTGGTGTGATAAAGTAATCGAAAGAAGGCAAGCCGTCCTTGACAGCCTGAGGCAGGCATGATACACTGACTGCACCAATTACTGAACCATAGGAAAACGAAATCGGGTGACCCTTCTGCCAGTTTCCGGCAGAGAGGTCACCTTTGTATTTTTCAAAAACGAAACGGATAAGACCTGCCGGCGGGAAGGAAAAATCCCGCCGACTTTATAAAAACAGCCGGCAACGGCAGATTGGGAGGGAAAATGAAAAAAACGAAAGAAAAAGGGCCGGTAGGAAAGGGGAAATTGACGGCTCAGGGAGAAAAGTGCGGCCGGAATTCCGGAAAGCTGCGGCTCCTTTTCGCCCGTTTAGGAATTTGGATATGTATGGCGGCCGGACTGTGCGGCCCGGATATGAAAAGTCTGGCAAAGGAGGGAAGGACGGATTGGAATGAAAATTTTAACCTGCTGCAGCCGCCTTGGGAATCGGTCCTGCCGGAGGAGGAAAACCTCGGAGAGAAAAGGTTTTCACAGATTTTGGATGGGAGACAGGAGAAAGAAATGCCGCGCCGGATTTTTCGCGGGATGGCAGAAAGCGGGGAATGGAAGACGAAAGAATATACGAGGGGAAAGGCGGTTTTTATTCTGGAGTCGTCCGACAGCGGGGCCGGCCTTCCGGAAAGGCCCTATTCCTTTGACGGAGGAAAAACCTGGACGGCCGACCCGGAATATGAGGTAAGGGAAAACGGCATATACGAGGCCAGGGCCCGGGACGTGCTGGGGAATATAACAAGAGTCAGAATTGTGGTGGATAAGATCGACAACGAGGCGCCGGAGGTGGACTTTGCCATGGAACCGGATCCCTGGTATGGAGGAAAAGCGTTGGTGAAGGTTCTGGCCAGGGATGCGGGCGCCGGACTGGCAGACCGGCCCTATTCCTTTGACGGAGGAAACACCTGGCAGTTCTATGGGCAGATTGCGTTGAAGGAACCGGGAGAAATCCGGGTCATGGTGCGTGACGCGGTGGGAAACCGGACAGAGGCCTCCTACCTGGCGGAAAAAAGCCGGAAAGAAGGAGAAGGGGGGCAGGAAAATGAGGAGGACGGAGCGAAAGCGGAAGAAGAAAAAAGGAAGGAGGAGAAAAAAGAGGCGGAAAGCGTCGCTGCCCCTTTGGAAGAACCTCCTTTGAAACGGGAGAGAGGGACCGCGTCCGGACGTGACGGGAACGAAGAGACGGGAAGCGCCGCCTCGGGTGAGGAGAATAAGCAGGGCGGGCTTCCGGAGGAGGAACCGGAGCAAGGGGCGGAAGAGACGGTCGGGATGGATCCATATGGGCAGGATGGAGAGGAGGTCTATCGATGGACGCACCGCCATAAATTGGAAGGGAATCTGTCTCGCTCCGGGGAAGTAAGCCGGACAACTGCGGGAATTGAGCTATTGAGCAGGCTTCTTCTGGGGAAATTTTTCCATACCACGATGGGAAGTATTCTTTTGTCTGTCACGGTCCTGGCATCGCTTCTGTCGTTGGGAAGCGGTATCCTTTACCTTGTTTATATGCGGGTAAGGGTTTACGGATTCGACGGTACGGGAAAATATATTTATCTGGGAAGTGTGCTGTTATGTGAATCCCCGGAGCATCTGTACGTGCGGATTCCGGAGAACCTGTGGGAAAAGGCAGTGACGGATGAATACCGGCTGTGTCCCGCCCGGCTTGTAGTCGTATTACGGCGTGATCAGGATCTTTTGGTAGAGACTGTGCCGGACGGCCGCCGCGCCTCTCTGCGGATTTCCCGGCATATGGACTGCAGTCTGAGAAAAACATGGACATAAAAGGAAGAATCTGTTACCATCTAGGGAGTAAAACCGATTTGGCGGGGCGTCCGTAGGAGCCCCCTGCATGGAAGACCGCCGGGGCCGCAGGATGAGAGCTGGGTTGAAAAAAGGCCTGATGGCCTTTTTTCAACCGGCATTTGTGTCGCAGGCGGCCCAAATGGAATTACAGACATGAAATCGCATACGCGATTTCATGTCGCGGTACCGCAAAGGGCGCGGTATGAAAGGGGTTAGGTTGAAAAGTGACCTGCGGTCATTTTTCAATCGGGAATTTGTGCCAGGTAACACGGAAGTGTTACCTTATGCACGAAAGTTCCCTTTGAATTGAGAGCCGCCTTGCGGCGGCAGAATGGTGGTTAAAATGAAAACAGAAAAACAGATAAAGGAATGGGAGAAACGGGTGCGGCGTGTGGTTCCCTACACGCCCGGAGAGCAGCCCAGGCGTCAGGATGTGATTAAACTCAATACCAACGAATGCCCCTATCCGCCGTCGCCTCTGGTAGAGCGTCTGGCTGCCGAATTTAGGGCGGAAACGCTGCGCCTCTATCCGGACCCGGATGCTTCCGAACTGGTGCAGGGAATTGCAGGTTATCTGGGAGTGGACGAGGAGCAGGTTTTTGTGGGAGTGGGGTCGGATGATGTGCTCGCCATGGCGTTTCTTACTTTTTTCAATTCACCCAAACCGATCCTGTTTCCGGATATTACGTATTCCTTTTACGACGTATGGGCGGATCTGTTCCGGATCCCTTACCGCAGGCCGAAACTGGACGGGGCGTTCCGGCTGGTAAAAGAGGATTACTTGAAGGAAAACGGAGGAATCGTGATCGCCAATCCGAATGCGCCCACGGGAACGGAGGAGGCGCCGGAGCTGATAGAGGAAATCGTGGCCAGGAACCAGGATTCCATGGTGATCATTGACGAAGCCTATGTGGATTTCGGAGCCCGGAGCGCGCTTCCTCTTGTAAAGCGGTATGAAAATGTGCTGGTGGTGCAGACCTTTTCCAAGTCCCGTGCCATGGCGGGCATGCGGGTCGGTTTTGCGGTGGGCAGCCGGAAAGCGATCGGCTATCTGAAGGATGTTAAATTTTCCTTCAACTCCTATACCCTGAACGCGCCCTCCATCGCCTGGGGCGCGGCGAGCCTTCGGGATGAGGCCTACTTTCGGGAAACGGTGGGAAGGATCGTCGCCACCAGGGAACGGACGAAAGGGGAACTGGCCAGGCTGGGCTTCGCCTTCCCGGATCCCAGAACCAATTTTATCTTTGCATCCCACAAGACGATCCCGGCCCGGGAGCTGTTTTGCGCGCTGAAGGAGGAGGGGATCTACGTCCGCTATTTTGACCGGCCCAGGATTGACGATTATCTGCGTATCACCATCGGCACGGACGAACAGATGGACAGGGTGATTTCGTTTTTGGACGGGTATATTAAAAAGAGGGGCATGTAAACGCGGCAGGCCTTTTTGAGCCCGGCAAAGTGCCGCAGGGCGGTGTAAGAATATTCGAAGAATCGGAGGTTTGTTTATATGGACTCGTTAGCACTATGGTTTGCAGAAACTCTCGGGCAGTATGTTTCCGGGGAGGCGGTGATTTTTTTGATCTCCATGATTCCCATTTTGGAACTGCGGGGCGGCCTGCTGGTCGCCTGGTCCATCGGGGTTCCCATCCTGAAGGCGATCCCCATCTGCATTGTGGGAAACATCATCCCCATTCCTTTTATTCTGCTGTTTATCAAGAGTATTTTTAAGTGGATGAAGCGGTTTCCCATCTTTCAGGGGCTGGTGGGCAGGATGGAAGAGCGCGCCATGAAGAGGAGCGATACGATTAAAAAATACGAATTTTGGGGATTGATGCTGTTTGTGGGGATCCCTCTGCCCGGTACGGGAGCCTGGACGGGTTCTCTGATCGCGGCGCTTCTGGATGTGGATCTGAAGAAGGCGGTTGTGGCGGAGCTTTTGGGAATTGCAATCGCCACGTTTATCGTGTCGGTCTTAAGCTACGGGCTTCTGGGAAGCGTGTTGGGCTGAAGCGGCCACCCTGTCGGGTGATGGGGAAAGGGGGCCAAAATGGAGGCATATACGCAGTTCGCGCAGGTCTACGACAGTTTTATGGACAATGTACCCTATGGGGAATGGGCGGACTTTTATACAAAGATATTGAAAGGGGCCGGGATCGGGGAAGGCATTCTTCTGGATCTGGGCTGCGGCACCGGCACGATGACGGAGCTGCTGGCGGATCGGGGATACGATATGATCGGTGTGGACAGCTCGGAGGAGATGCTCCGGGTGGCGACGGAGAAGCGGGAGCAAAGAAGCGGGCCGGCGCCGGACATCCTCTACCTTAAGCAGGATATGCGGGAGTTTGAACTATACGGAACCGTCCGGGGGATCCTCTGCGTGTGCGACAGCCTGAATTATCTGCTGGAGGAAAAGGAAATCCTTCAGACCTTCCGGCTGGCGGACAACTATCTGGACCCGGGCGGCCTGTTTTTATTCGACTTCAACACGCCCTACAAGTACGGGACGCTCATCGGGGAGGCTACGATTGCGGAAAACCGGGAGGACTGCAGTTTTATCTGGGAAAATTACTATGACGGACAGCAGCAGATCAATGAATACGAGCTGACAGTTTTTATCAGGGAGCGGGAAAGCGGCCTGTTTTCCCGTTTTACGGAATATCACTATCAGCGGGGTTATACCCTGCCCGTGATCCGCAGACTGGTGGAGCAAAGCGGCCTGGAGTTCGTCACGGCCCTGGACGGGGATACCTTTACGGAAGTGACGGAGCAGAGCGGGCGGATTGTCTGCGTCGCCAGGGAATGTAAGAAGGATAAAACAGAACCGGACGAAAAAACGAAAAAAGGATTGGTATAAATCGGAATGAGGAATGATTATCTGGTGAGAGCCACGGCGGCGGACGCGCAGATCCGCGCCTTTGCCGTTACGGCCCGGGAGACGGTGGAAAGTGCGCGAAGGGCCCATGATACGAGCCCCGTAATAACTGCGGCCCTGGGACGGCTGTTGGCGGCCGGGGCCATGATGGGAAGCATGATGAAAGGGGAAGAGGATCTGCTGACCCTCCAGATATCCGGGGACGGTCCTGCCGGGGGCCTTACGGTCACGGCTGACGGCCGGGGCAGGGTAAAGGGGTATGCCATCCATCCCCAAGTGATCCTGCCGGCCAACAAAAAGGGGAAGCTGGACGTGGGGGGCGCGCTGGGCGCGGGTACGCTGCGGGTAATCCGGGATATGGGGTTAAAAGAGCCCTATGTGGGGCAGACTGCATTACAGACGGGTGAGATCGCGGAGGATCTGACCTATTATTTCGCGGTTTCCGAACAGACGCCCTCCTGTGTGGGACTTGGGGTGTTGATGGAGAAGGATAACCGGGTGAAGCAGGCGGGCGGTTTCCTTATCCAGCTTATGCCCTTTGCACAGGAAGAAACGGTCGAGAGGCTGGAGGAAAATTTGGGAAAAATCAGTTCGGTAACGGCGCTGCTGGATGAGGGCAAAAACCCGGAAGAAATCCTGGAGATTCTTCTGGACGGGCTGGAAATGCATAAGCAGGATAGCCTGCCCGTGTCCTTTACCTGCAGCTGTACGAAGGCGCGGGTGGAAAAGGCGCTGATCAGCATTGGCAGGAAGGAGATCGAAGAAATGATCGCGGAGGGAGAACCCATCGAGGTAAAATGCCATTTCTGCAACAGGGCCTATTCTTTCCCGGTGGAGGAGTTGGAAGCGATTTTGCTAAAATGCGGCAGGTGACGGGCCGCAGAGGCGTATCGAAGACGAGAAGGATGAAGGAGTACGGAAAGGAGGCTTCCGGATGGAGCATGGATATATCAAGGTTGCGGCGCTGACACCGCAGATCAGGGTTGCGGATCCGGTTTACAATGGGGAAAAGATCCGGGAGAAGATGGACGAAGCGGTTGGGCAGAAAGCAGGGATCCTGGTTTTTCCGGAGCTTGCCGTTACGGGATATACCTGTGAAGATCTGTTTTTCCAGGAAACCCTGCTGGACGGGGCTAAGCGGGCGCTTCGGGAGATCGCGGATCACAGCCGGGATACGGACTGCCTGAGCTTTGTGGGACTTCCCCTGGAAAAGGACGGAAAGCTTTATAATGTGGCGGCAGCGATTCAGAGGGGGAAAATCCTGGCCTTTATCCCTAAAACGGTGATTCCCAATTATGGGGAGTTTTATGAAGCCAGGCATTTCGCATCGGGATACGGGGAGGAGGGAAGCGTGATGTTCGACGGGGAAGAGATCCCGTTCGGCACGCGGATCCTTTTCCGGGTGGATGCAGTGGAAGGCCTGACGGTGGCCTGTGAGATCTGTGAGGACGTGTGGGCCGCACAGACGCCGTCCACGTCCCATGCGCTGGCCGGCGCCACTCTGATCGTGAACCTGTCGGCTTCCAATGAGACGGTGGGAAAGGACGCCTATCGGGCGGAGCTGATCCGATCCGTCAGTGCCAGGCTGCTGGCGGGATACGTCTATGCCAGTGCGGGCGAAGGGGAATCCACGCAGGATCTGGTGTTTTCCGGCCATAATATGATCGCGGAGAACGGTACGATGCTGGCGCAGGCCCGGAGGTTTAGAAACGAATCCGTCTACGGGGAGATCGATATTCATAGGCTGAGACACGAGAGACGCAGGAATAATACGTTCTGCGTGAATCCGGAAGGGTATCTGGAAATTCCCGTCTCCATGAAGCGGCAGGAAACCCCTCTCACCCGGACGTATGACGATCTGCCCTTTGTTCCCTCCGACGAGGCGGTTCGTAACCATCGCTGTAACGAGATCCTTTCCATTCAGGCCTGCGGCCTGAAGAAGAGGCTGGAGCATATCGGCTGCCGGGATGCGGTGGTGGGGATTTCCGGCGGACTGGATTCCACTCTGGCTCTGCTGGTCACGGTGCGGGCATTCGACATGCTGGGCCTTTCTAGGGAACGGATCCGCTGCGTAACCATGCCCTGTTTCGGAACCACGGACCGCACCTACGATAACGCCTGCCAACTGACGCACACGCTGGGCGCTGCGCTGCAGGAGGTGAATATCCGGGAGGCGGTGCGCCTTCACTTCCGGGATATCGGCCAGGAGGAAGGACGGCATGACGTGACGTATGAGAACAGCCAGGCCAGGGAAAGGACACAGATCCTGATGGATATAGCCAACCGGGTAAACGGTCTGGTGGTCGGAACCGGAGACATGTCCGAGCTGGCCTTGGGATGGGCCACCTATAACGGGGACCACATGTCCATGTACGGGGTGAACGCAGGCGTTCCCAAAACGCTGGTACGCCATCTGGTGGCGTTTTATGCGGATACCTGTGAGAACGAGGAACTGCGTGCCGTTCTCCTGGACGTGCTGGACACGCCGGTGAGCCCGGAGCTGCTCCCTCCGGTGGACGGCAGGATCAGCCAGAGGACGGAAGAACTGGTGGGGCCCTACGAGCTGCATGATTTCTTCCTGTATTATATGCTGCGCTGCGGATTCGAGCCGGCCAAGATTTATCGGATTGCCCTGACCTCCTTTAGGGGGAAATATGAGCAGGACGAGATTAAGAAGTGGATGAAGAATTTCTACCGCAGATTTTTCCAGCAGCAGTTCAAACGCTCCTGTCTGCCGGACGGCCCGAAGGTGGGAAGCGTGGGCATATCGCCCAGAGGGGACCTGCGGATGCCGTCGGATGCCTGTGCCGCTCTGTGGCTTACTCAGGTGGAACGCTTATAGGGCAGCCCACGACGGATGCATGAAGGGCCCTGCGGCTTCTGCGGCCCCCCTGCCCCAACCCGTGGCGCAGGGGGGCCGCAGAGGCCGCAGGGCCGCCGTGTTCCTTGGAAGGAGACCCTTTAGACCGGCCTGCGGTATCGGGAAGGGAGGATGCGGTTATTGATACGGGACGAAAGAGCGGCAGCGGAATCAGGAATTTTCCGCTGCCGCCGGTGCCTCGGGACTATCCGAAGAAGCGGCGCCCTCGGAAGGGGCTTCGCCGTCCGGAGAAGAGAGCTGTTCGGAGGTTTCGTTCTGTGTGCCGTCGCCCTGCCCGGGCTGTGCTTCGTCCTGCGCGGGTGAATTTTCCAGGGGAATCAGGTTCGTTTCGGTTTCCGATTCCGACCGGGTTTCTTCTTCGGTTCCCGATTCCGATTCGGCTTCCGTCTGCGTTTCCTGTTCCTGGGCCGTGCGCGGCTTGCTGCGTCCCGTGCTGCCCGGATGCTTTTCCGCCGTGGCCAGGGCGGAGGAAATGGCCTCCAGCAGAACCTGGGCAGTGTATTTATTGTCGTCGGAATAGGAAATGTCCTCCATGGACTGCTTGGCGCAGATCTGGGAAGCCAGGTCATTCAGGGCAGGTTCCATAAGGGGATACATGGTGGTCACCGCTTCGTCCAGATTCACAAGCCGTATGGAATTGATATTATTGGCATCTACCACAACCTCCACGTCCACAGCGGAATTCCCGAGAATCAGGGAGGTGGTATATTTGCCTGGGGTGTAAAGTCCGTCATCGTTGTCCGTGCTTTCCGGAGAGTTGCTCTTTCCAGGCAGGAACATGATGAGGAGAAGGATCAGGAACAGGATTCCCAGTACCGCAAAGATGCAGGTATATATCAATTCCTTTAAGTGCAGTACGACTATTTTGGTCTTGGAACTCATTTCGATATCCCCGTTTCCTAGTGTTTATACAGTTTACGCCCGGGGAAGGGGAATTATTACTGAAAATGTGCTGCCAGGGTAAGCGCATGGATATCCCTGCGGCCGCCGTGACAGTTCATCCACCCCGCAGGCTCCCTGTGCGCCCCAGCGTCCGGGAGCCTGCGGGGTGGATGAACTGTTACTGTTCGCCGTCCGGATGCCAGGACAAACGCATGAATGAATAATTTATGAACAAAACTCAAATCTATGGTACAATCCATCTGAAAGGATGGATGGATTATGAAAACACTTTTAGACTATGTAAGTACCGTGACAGATATCCGGCAGGAAAAAAAGATTCGGCATAAGATGATGGACATTATCATCCTTGTCTTTTTTGCAATGCTGGCCAATGCAGACGACTGGGTGGAAATGGAGGTATTTGGGAAGGAGCATGAAGGTTTTTTGCGGAATTATCTGGAACTTCCAAATGGGATACCTTCCCACGATACCATACAAAGAGTTTTCGCAATGGTGCCATCAGAATTTTTGGGGAATTTCCAGAAACGGTGGAATGAAATGCTAAGCAGTAATGAAGGAGAAAAAATAAAAAAACTGCTTGCGATTGATGGGAAGACTCAAAGAGGAAACGGTAACAAGAACCAGAAAGCTAACCATATCGTAAGCGCTGTGGATGACAAGGGATTCTGCCTGGGTCAAAAACGTGTGGAGGAAAAAACGAACGAAATAAAAGCAATCCCTGATCTGCTCGATGAGCTGAATATCAAAGGGACGATAATAACAACAGATGCTATGGGGACTCAGACAGAAATCGTAAAGAAGATCCGCCAGAAGCAGGCAGATTATGTATTAGCATTAAAAGGGAACCAGGGGAGTCTGCTGGAAGATGTGAGATTATATTTTTCAAGCGAAGAATTTCTAGGGAAAAGCGTCTATAAAGAGACGGTAGAGAAGGCAAGAGGAAAAATAGAGAAAAGAGAGTACTGGCAGACCGATGATATCACATGGCTGAGCCAGAAAAAAGAGTGGAAGGGTCTGAAGACGCTTATCCTGACGCGAAACACGATAAGCGGAAGGGAAGGAGAAAAGAAGATAGAAGAAAGATATTTTATAAGCAGCCTGCCATTAGGGATAGAAGAGATAGCAAGAGCAGTGAGAGGGCATTGGATGGTAGAGAGTTACCATTGGCACCTGGATGTAACCTTTCGAGAGGATGGGAACCATACATTAGAGAAACAGGCATCGTATAATTTGAATATAGTAAGGAAACTGTCCTTGAATATATTAAAACTGATAGAAGTAGGAAGCAAGGCATTAAGCTTGAAGAAGAAACGTTATGCAATCGGTACGAATCCGGAAAAGCATCTGAAACTAATAATGGAGTTGTAATTTTTTAATCAGATACAAGAATTTAGTTGAGGAACACATTCATGCGTT
>JAETRI010000120.1 GCA_021770245.1 Lachnospiraceae bacterium | reverse complement strand
TAGCGCAATGTGGTCAACTTAAGACCTCGGGCGCTCTCCCGCCTGCAGCCTCGGGCGCCCGGCAGGGAGCGCCCATGGCCTTAAGTTGACCACATTGGGCACTTAGCGAGCGCGTCTTTTAAGGCGGCTTTCAGTTTAGAGGGAACTTTGTGCGATAGCACAAATTCCCGGTTGAAAAATGGCCATAGGCCATTTTTCAGCCTAGTACCGCTGCGTTTTTGGCTGAGCGAAAGCGGGTCCCCGATGGATCACCACGCGCCGCGGGGCAGGGCAGGGGTGGCGCAGGGGCCGCAGGGCCAGTCATGCGTTTGCTATGGAAAAAGAGTAAAAGATTATAGAAAGCCCCGGCCTTCATGGAGGAGCCATGAAAACCGGGGCCTATCGTCCTTAACCATTTCTGCCGCAGTTATTGTTTCTTCATCAACAGAGATTTTCCGGTCATCTCCACCGGCTGCTGCATTCCCATGACCTCAATAAGCGTGGGGATGATGTCAGCCAGGCATCCGCCCTCCCTCAGGGTATAGGCCGGATCGTAGTTCACCAGGATGAAGGGCACCGGATTGGTGGTATGGGCGGTAAAGGGAGCGCCCGTTTCATAGTCGATGAGCTGTTCCGCGTTTCCGTGGTCCGCACAGATAAAGAGCACGCCGTCCACGCTCTTTACCGCACTCACCGCTTTGCCCACACACTCGTCCACGGCCTCCACAGCCTTGATGGCAGCGGATTCCACACCGGTGTGCCCCACCATATCGGGATTGGCGAAATTGATGATAACCACATCGTACCGGCCCGAAGTGATGGCATCCACCAGCTTATCGCAGACCTCATAGGCGCTCATCTCCGGTTTCAGATCGTAGGTGGCTACCTTAGGGGAGTTCACGAGGATTCTGTCCTCTCCCTCGTTCGGGGTTTCCACGCCGCCGTTGAAGAAGAAGGTAACATGAGCATATTTCTCCGTTTCGGCAATCCTGGCCTGGGTCATGTGGTTGGCGGCCAGCCACTCCCCGAAGGTATTGGTTACTTCTACTTTATGGAAGGCCACTTCCTTATTGGGAATCTTGGGATCGTATTCCGTAAAGCAGACATAGACCACATCCGGCTTCCTGCCCCGGTCGAATCCCGTAAACTCGTCGTCGCAGAAAGCATGGGTGATCTCCCTCGCCCGGTCGGGGCGGAAATTATAAAAGATCACGGAGTCGCCGTCCTGAATGGTTGCAACCGGTTTCCCGTTTTCCACCACCACGGTGGGTTTCACAAATTCGTCGGTTTCCTCCCGGTCATAGGAGGCCTGGATCCCCTCCGGGCCGCTGCCGGCCTGAAGGCCTTCTCCCTTGGTAAGGGCGTCGAAGGCCAGTTTTACGCGGTCATAGTTGTTATCCCGGTCCATGGCATAATAGCGTCCCATAACGGAGGCCACTTTTCCCACGCCGATCTCTTTCATCTTCTTTTCCAATTCTTCCACATAACCCTTGCCGCTGGCGGGAGGGGTATCCCGTCCGTCCAGGAAGCAGTGCACATAAACCTTTTCCAGCCCGTTTCTCTTGGCCAGCTCCAGAAGTCCGTAAATATGGGTGATATGGCTGTGTACGCCGCCGTCGGAAACGAGGCCGTACAGATGCAGCGCGGAGTCGTTCTTCCTGCAGTTTTCCACCGCGGACAGGAGCGCCGGATTTTCAAAGAAAACGCCGTCCTGAATTTCCTTGGTTATCCTGGTCAGTTCCTGATATACGATACGTCCCGCGCCCATATTCAAATGGCCCACCTCGGAGTTTCCCATCTGGCCGTCCGGAAGGCCTACCGCCATACCGCTGGCGTTTCCTTTCACAAAGGGATACTCCGCCATCAGAGCGTCCATCACAGGAGTCTTGGCTTCGCGCACCGCATTCCCATCCACCCTGTCGTTTAAGCCATATCCGTCCAGAATCATTAACACTACCGGTTTCCTGTTCATATCTTTCCTCATTTCTGCACCGCTTTTTACCGTTCTCAGGTTTGCGGATGCGGCGCAGACACAAACCCGGGAGTGATCTGTCCGAAAGGATCCTCACTCCTCCTCTCCTTACGCTCCGCCCGGCGGGCGGCATGTATGATCACCGCAGGCACGCCGGGGAACAGGCCGGCGCCTCCGCGGGATTTACGTCCGATGAAATTATACACGTTTTCGGCGGACGGCGCAATACGTTTTTACCGTACCGCAGGGCAAACGCACCGTTTTCGTAACAGTTCAGACGCCCCGCAGGCTCCCGGACGCTGGGGCGCACAGGAAGGAGCCTGTGGGGTGTCTGAATTGTTCCCCGTTTTCCCGGGCCTCACTCTTCTTCCTGCCTCGCTGCACAGACGATGTTGATCCCCCTTAAAAACTCCCGCATCACTTCCAGGTTTTCTTCGTAAACATGGACCTCCATCACGCTCATTACCCGATAATAAGCATAGCTTTCCTCCAAAGGGTCGAAAATGATCCAGTCGGTCCGCACATTCTCCAGCCCGTGGGCCGTTTCCCTAAAATACCGTACTCCGGTCATCCCCATTCCCGTGACGAAGTCCTCCGGGTTTTCCCAGTCTATGTCCAGATCATAGGTACTTCCGTAAATGGAAATCCTGCTCTGGCTGTTCCCGTCCACATACACATGGATTCCCCACTCTCCGGCATTCATGTCGTCGCCCGCATTTATGTTTTCATAGGTATCATATGTCCAGCCTGAGGGGAGGATAAAGCCGATATTGTCTATGAACCCCCTGTGGGAAAAGTTCTGGGTAACCCCGACGATCCCTTCCGCAGGTAAAACCGCCGCATCCGCCACAACGGCCGTCAGATCCTCCGCCGCAGCGTCGTCTGCCATCTGCACCGTTTCCCGGAAAGCAGCCATATTCCCCTCTTCCCGTCTGCCGCATCCCGCTGCCAGGAGGCTTCCCATTGCCGCTGCCAGCAGGATGATGCCTATTTTACGCATCTTTCCTCTCATTCTGCCGCCCCGGGGCGGCCCATGCATCCAAACGGCTTCGCGCAAGCGCACGAAGCTCCGTCAGGCCGGCTTTCATGGCAAAGCCGGCACACCGTGTCGGGCGGATCCGCACATCTACGCGAAAACTCCGTCGCAAACATTTTCCCCCAAAAAACGCCTTTCAGGGGATTGCCTCTACCATTATACTATAAAAAACGCGTTGTGGGAATTTTTTCATTTATTTCTTGTGTTCCCGGCGTCAGAGGGCTACAATAGGAAGACAACCATTTGTCTGTAGGAAGCGATTTGTACGCGCGCTAAAGCGCGCAGATAGGAGTCATATATGATTCGTCTTCTCGCCCGTATTTTCATTAAAAATCCAGACCGCGCCGATCTCCCCGAAGTGCGCCAGGCGTACGGCGTACTCTGCGGCGCCGTAGGGATCGGGCTGAATGTCCTGCTTTTTATGGGGAAATTTCTGGCCGGTATGATCAGCAGTTCCATTGCCATTACGGCGGACGCCTTCAACAATCTTTCCGATGCGGGTTCTTCCCTGATTACCCTGGTGGGCTTCCGCATGGCCGGGCAGGAACCGGATCCGGCCCATCCCTTCGGGCACGGGCGGATCGAATATCTGACCGGGCTTTTCGTATCCATGCTGATCCTGCTTATGGGCTTTGACCTGGCCAAAACCTCCGTCCACAAGATCATCCGCCCGGAGGATACCCAGTGCACAACATTGGTGGTCGCCATCCTGGTCTGCTCCATCCTGATCAAATTTTATATGTACCTTTACAACCGGGCGGCCGGAAAAACTTTCAAAAGCGCCGCCATGGCCGCTACCGCCACCGACAGCCTCAGCGATATGGTTTCCACATCCGTCGTCCTGGCCGCCACCCTGGCCGGACACTTCACGAGCCTGCATATCGACGGCTGGTGCGGCCTCTTGGTGGGGCTCTTTATCCTATATGCGGGATTTTCCTCCGCAAAGGAAACCGTCAGTCCTCTTTTGGGTCAGCCTCCCCGCAGGGAATTCGTGGACAGGATCGAAACCCTTGTCCTTGCCCATTCGGAAATCCTGGGAATCCACGACCTGATCGTCCATGATTACGGGCCGGGACGGGTTATGATCTCCCTTCATGCCGAAGTTCCCGCCTCCGGCGACCTGCTGCATCTGCATGATACCATAGATAACATCGAACGGGAGCTGAATCGGGAACTGCACTGTCAGGCGGTCATACACATGGATCCCGTAATGAATGACGATGAAGAGACCCGAAGGCTGAAGAAAACGGTTACCGGCCTTCTCCATGACCTGGACGCCTCCCTGAATCTCCACGATTTCCGCATTGTCAAGGGGCCTACTCATACCAATATCATCTTTGACGTCCTGGTTCCCTTCGGCTTTCCCATGAAAGATTCCCAGATCATGACAGAGCTTCAGGAAAAGATCCGGGCGTTGGACGGCAGCTATTATGCGGTCGTCAACGTGGATAAGGACTATTCCGCATAACCGGCTCGGAAGCGGCATGCTGCGATCCTTTTCATGAAAAGTGTACTCGCTGCTCTAAGTATATCTATACGTCTGAACATTTGGTGAATAGTTATCCACTTCTGAGATATTTTATTCGCAAATTCAGGGCAAAAGAAAGCGCCCTCAGATGATCGACCCATCCGTTGGCGCTTTTTATCTTGCGTATCATAATGTGCCCATATGCTCTTACTCTGCCTTTTTTGCATGTAAACGATTTAATTCAAAATATAATGGCATCAGAACCGCATTCATAACTAGGGAGTAAAGCAAGGGAAGCAGCGCTACCGATATATCCCCACATAAGGCAGCAAACTCGGGCTCTGGCATATGATGGCGCATAAGATTCACCAGGCTGATTGTAAAGCCGATGCTTCCCCAAATGAAACTGGTGCTGCATACCAGCTTAAGTGCGTTCGCGCTGTCCTTTATCATTTCTGCTGTACAATGGTCTCTCTTAATTATATAGACAAATATCTTTAGAAAGCCCCGCCAATATCCCGTACACAGCAGTACCAGAAGACAGGGAATCAGAATAAATTCCATACTGATATTATCTACAAAATACGAAGTCTCGCTGCCGATTCCATATTTGACTATAAACAACACTCCCAAAACCATAATTACAAGCTTTACAAGGAAATTCGAACTTTTTTGGGCGTTATTTGCTTTTTGCTGTAATTCTACAAGATTTTCTTCTGCTCTTTTTTGATAATTTTCCATGGCAATCCTTTCTCCGCTGAGCAGTTCATTTGCGCTGATACCAAGTATTTTACATAAGTCCAGCATAATGGCGGCATC
>JAETRI010000021.1 GCA_021770245.1 Lachnospiraceae bacterium | reverse complement strand
AACCTCCTCTCTTTTATGGGTGTGCGAAGAAATAGTTTGTTTTGTCACTTCTATTATCCCGCATTTTCCCATAAAATGGGAGGTTTTTTTGCGAAAAATTTTTAAGCGTCAGAGCTACGGAATGACAGTCTTTTTCCGCATGTGAAAAACACCAGAACCCATTCCAAACCGTATGGAACAGATTTGCTTTCTCCGTTTCGCCGGTAGGTACGGTAAATTGAATGTAATGCACATGGGCAAGTGTTCCAAGTCGTTCCGGGTATATGCTTTAAAATTGACTTTTATATGAATGAGAAAATGTTTATGTGATTACTTCATTCCTTTAGGAGTTGTGCTTGTAAAAAAAACAGTTTATAATTACTACTAAAAAATCAGGAGGAATATATTATGGGAATCTCAAAACCTTTTTACAGGATTGCACGCCCAAAGGCATTTATACCAGATTATGCACTAGACACAAGATATGCCTCAGACCGTTTACAACTTAGTAGAGCTTATATAAATATTGAAAAGGAATTACGTTCAATATTTAATTTTATTGAACCTGATGAAAAGAACAAAGATACTTTTTCATTTGAATTATATAGCCTGTTACTTCGCGCATGTACAGAAGTAGAACTGAATTGTAAACAAATAATGGAGTCTAATGGAGCAATACCGCAAGGACGATTTTTTACCATGACTGATTACAAAAAATTAGAAAAGTCCTCTCTGTTATCTAAATACACGGTAGAGTTTTCAAATTGGAGACAGCGAAATGCAACATCACATGAATTAGAATATGTTAAAAAGGAATTTTGTCCATTTGCTAATTTTGCAACAGATATCAATAAATCGCCAGATTGGTACGAAGCATACAATGCAGTGAAACATAATCGAGAAGAAAATCTTGAAAAGGCTTATTTAGAAAATTGTATGAATGCTGTGGCTGGCATATTGATACTTCTATATTCTCAATTTGGTTCTTGTTGTATAGAAACATATGGAAGTAATGGATTGCGTTGGCAAGATATGGATGATTATGACCTTAATTTTGATGCAGATATTATTTTTGAAATTCATCCTCCTCAAATTAGCGATTGGTCAAGTGAGGAATTATATGATTTTGAATGGAGTAATATCCAAGCAGATAGTGAACCATTTGATAAGTTCGTATTTTAACGTAATTCAAATCTAAACTTAGCCCATGAAGATATATTATAACTCGCTATAAAAAACTAATTAGGCAGTATTGCAAACGTTAACCTGCTGTGGCATATCGCCGGATTCTAAATTATAACTTTATCATAAATCTTGCTCAACCTGGTGCGCATGCATGAAAATGGTCTACGATGCGGGCACACCGGACAAAAACCTGAAATTCATTGCCGATGCACCGGGCGGGTATGAGCAGCAGGCCCGCTACCGTACCGCCGTTGTCGGCCAGGTGATTTCCGCCGATCTGGCCGACAGCGTAAAAAATGATTTTCAGAAGTATTTTAACTAAAATAAAGTAAAGTAAAGAAGGGACTGCTTATGATGCCGGACGAGAAAATCAAAAATTCCAGAGAACTTGAATTTGCCGTGTTCTGTATTGAAAATGTCGCCGCAAAGCTCGGCGTGGGTGCAGAGCGTGTCTATCAGGCATTTACCGAAAAAAGCGATATTCTGAACGGCTACATTGTGCCGGAGTATGAAGTGCTGCACACCCAGAGCCGGGCATATATTGTAGATGACCTCCTTACCGTGATACAGGAAAGGGGTGTGGAAGTATGATTCTCTATCATGGTTCCTATCTGGAAATCGCAGAACCGGACTTGACCCATTCCCGCCCCAATGTGGATTTTGGGCGTGGTTTCTATGTCACGCCGCTGTATGAGCAGGCGGCAAAGTGGTGCGGCAAGTTCAAACGCCGTGGAAAGGACGGAATTATCTCCCGGTATGCGTTTGACGAAAGCCGGGAAACGGAATTGAAAACGCTGAAATTTGATTCCTATTCTGAAGGATGGCTGGATTTTATCCTGAACTGCCGCAGCGGAAAAGACACAACCGATTATGACCTTGTGGTTGGCGGCGTTGCCAACGATAAGGTGTTTAATACCGTGGAACTGTTTTTTGACGGATTGATTGACAGGAGCGAAGCCATCAACCGTCTTCGCTATGAGAAGCCGAATCTGCAAAGCTGTTTCCGTACAGAAAAAGCACTGGGGTTTCTGTGCTTTGAAGGGAGTGAACAGGTATGAATGCAAATCCGATTTTGCTTCAAAAAAAATATAGCCGTGTGATCGAGTGTTTTGCCAAACAGCAGGGTATCCCGTTGGATGCGGCACTGGACTTCTTCTACCATTCCGAGGTCTATCAGCTGATTCGGGACGGTGTATCTGATATGCACTGTATGAGCGATGCATACCTGGCAGAAGAACTGGGACAGGAATACAGCCGGAAAGAATAACGCCAATGGCGTTAATACTGCCGGAAAGGTGCCGAAAACTGCCGTATGAAGATTGTCACTCGGAATAAAGTCCCGGCAGCTTAGGCACAGCTGCACATGGCTGTTATGGCGGCCATCTGCGGATGAAGGACACACAGTCGAATCGGATTCTCGCGTGTTCCGGGCGGGGCCGGATCTGAACAATAATACGGTATAGGAGGTATGTTTTATGTTATCCCTTTATGAAGATTATAAATCGGAACCTATGTCCCTTACGCTTGATGAGATGGCTTCCCTGCATCAGGATATGGCAGGGGAAATCGGAAGCGACGCAGAGGCCCTTGACCTATACAAAGAGCTGCTTGCTGCCGCCGTGAGATATTCGGAATCACGCTCTAACTGGTCTTTGTGGGACAGAGAAAAGAAGCAGGAAGAAGACTCTGCCCGCACTTCCCGCCATAATAAAGTCATCATAGCTTTTAATATGCTCGCGAGATACCTGAAGATGCAGGGGAAATCCGCTTCATGGCGTGATGTCCTGGGGGAGGAATCGGAAAATCCCTATTACAGGAAGCGTATCGGGGATTTTGCCTGTTATCTTGTTTTCATGGAAAGCCTGAACGCAAGGTGAATCCTATGCCGGGCAAACGAAGGAACGCCTTCGCCGGAACCGGGCAGGGGCGTTCCTTCGTTTGCCCTGAAATTCCCCCTATTTCAAATACAGCCTTTGTACAGATTTCTACACAGCCGTACGGGTCATTCTACCAACCCTATTAAATTCACACAATACAATAAAGGGGGACGTAGAGAATACAAGGCCTGCGGCCTTAGAAACTAGAATCCTTCTCTACAAATTGTATCTTCCTATTCTAGCAGAGATAGAAGCTCATTCTACATACACATTCTACATATAAAGAAAAGACATCTCCTCCGTCATCTCCCCTCTCATCTCCCCTCCCGTCTTCCCGTCTCTTCATCCGCCTCCACGCTTCCATAACATTTTACAAAAGAAATTGGGCAGTGTTCCACTGCCCCGGCGCTCTTTTCGAAAGGTGTAAAGATCCGGCAGGGTGCCGGAACCGGAGGGAAGGAGAAGGCCTATGAAATATAAAAAGATACCGCTTGAGGAACAGTTAAAAAAGGCAGGAAGATACCGCGTGCACCCGGAACATGACGCCTGTGCGGTTCGTGCATTTGGGGAAATGCCGCTGTCCGATTATATGAAAAACGGCCACGACACCACAAGGCTCGGCATGGCCCTTGGCGTCCCGCCGGAACATCTGGAGAAAATGACCGTCCGTGAGGCGGCACTCCTGATAAGCGGGCACAAAAGGCCCGGGCCGGGCATGCTTCCGCACAGACAGCTGTTACTCCTGTTTGCGGCTCCCATGAGCGAGGCCTACCGGGTATGGAAGGAGGCACAGGATGAAAGAAAAGAAGAGGCTTGAGGATAGGCTCGCCGCCTGTGGGAACGAAGGGCACATATATCCGGCCGTCTGCTGGATTGATACCCTCTGCTATTTCCAGGCGCTCTCCGGCATGCGCGGCGATTATTATTATTCCGCAATCTATAACTGCATGGCAGTGGATGAGGCATACGGAAATGCCTCCGACAGCTTTATTGCGGAGATCCTTTCAAGGGCATACCGCGGGGAACTGCCGGAGCTTATCTGTGACGAAGTAATCTACCGCATCCTCATTGAGCCCTTCTGTGATAAAGACATCTGGAAAAAAGGAGGAAGATGACATGTACCTTATGACACCCAATATCATCAAAGAGAGTTCCGAGGGGACTACCTACTGCCACATACTAGACGAGCTTTTCAACACCCGCCGCTCCATTGAGGTTGTCGGCGAAATTACGAGGGAATCCGTCTATTCCCTTATCCTACAGCTGCGTTACTTATATTCCGCAGATCCGGGAAAGGAAATCACCATGTATATCAACAGCCCCGGCGGTTCTGTTTCAGACGGGCTTGCCCTCTATGACGTGATGGCTGCGGTTTCCTGCCCCATCCGTACCGTGTGCGTCGGCATGGCGGCTTCCATGGGAGCCCTGCTGTTCGCGGCCGGAGATAAGAGGGATATGCTGCCCCATGCAGCGGTCATGATTCACGACCCGCTGACTATGGGCATCAAAGGGGATGCCCTGAGCGTGGAGGAAGCCAGCAGGCGCCTCATGCGGACAAGGGAGATTACTGCTTCCATCCTTGCAAAGCATACCGGGCATACCGTTGAGGAAGTCTATGAGAAGACAAAGACAGACAGTTATTTCGGCGCGGAAGAAGCGGTTGCGTGGCGTCTTGCCGACCGCATCATCGCCAGGATATAGGAGGGAAATGCCATGGAAAGAAATCCTGCTTACAGAATCCTTGCACACGGCCGGACGGTCAGCTGCGACACATGGCTTACCGGGCTTAACAATAACGATTTAATCATAGGCCCGTCCGGCGCAGGCAAGACAAGGGGATATGTCAAGCCGAACCTTTTGCAGTGCAGTGAAAGCATGATTATTACGGACACAAAGGGGGCACTCTGTTCGGATGTCGGACCGGTCCTCGAACAGGAAGGCTGCAGGGTCATGGAAATAAATCTTGCCGACTGTGCCTTATCCCCTTACGGCTACAACCCCCTTGCTTATATCCGCCGGGATGGGGATGGGCATTACCTGGAACAGGATATCCTGACCCTTGCCGCCTGCATGATGCCCGTCGAAAGTCGACACGACCCTTATTGGGAACTGACGGCAAGGATTTACCTGGAATCCGCCGTCAGCTACGTACTTGAGGCGCTGCCGGAGGAGGAGCACCATTTGGGGAGCGTGGTGCGGCTTATCAGCGAGATGGGCAGGAACGGGAAATATAAGTCCCTCATGGGGGAGCTGGAAGTGATAGACCCTGACAGCTTTGCGCTCTCCCGCTACCGGATGTTCCAATCCGTTTCTGACAATGCCGAAAGGACTGCCGCCTGCATCTTCAGCTTCCTTGCATCCAAACTGGCGCCGTTTTCCTTCGGAGGCGCAAAGAGGATGTTCGATAACCCGAAGAGGATCGACTTTAAGGAACTGGGCAGGAAAAAAACGGCGGTGTTTCTCAACATATCCGACACGGACGACTCCATGTACCGGCTTGCCAATGTCTTCTACACGCAGGCCCTGCACACTTTATGCAGTCTTGCGGATAAAAGCCCCGGCCACAGGCTGCAGGTGCCCGTGCGGTTCTACCTGGATGATTTCGCTTCCAACGTGGTGATACCGGATTTTGACAGAATCATATCCGTGATACGTTCCCGGGAAATCTCCGTCAGCGTCATCATCCAGTCGCTTTCACAGCTGGAATCGCTCTATGGAGGCCCGAAGGCTGCAACCATCATCAACAACTGCGACAACATGCTCTGCCTCGGTGCGGGGCGCGATATATCCACGGCAAGCTATATCAGCCGGCAGGCAGACAAACCCGTGAGCGCCGTCCTCAATACGCCGCTTGGCGAAGCATGGCTTCTTACCAGAGGGGAGGCGGCACAGAAGGTAAGGAAATTTGACCTTAAAACACACAGGCTTTATAACCGGCTTCCGGAAGCGGCACAGCCGGAAAACAAAAACACCTTAACACAATACCGGAAGGAAACAGCAGGCATGGCCCCGGCGTTATAAGCACCGGGGTCTTCCTACGCCGGAAAGCAGAGGAGGAACGAAAATTGAAAATCGACATTTTCTATCTCCTTGATTTGTGTGCGCGCCGGGAAGCACAGATGGAAACAACGGAGAATTGTATGCGTGCAGGGATGAGTGCCGCAGTACACATGGGAAACAGGGGAAAGCCGCACTGCCGCTCCCCGCCCCGTAAACGGAAGTAAACGGAAGGACCGCATTTTTGCCTTGAAAAGCATACATATGTGCGGTATAATACGAGATACGAGATAAATAAAAAGGCAGGACGTGAGGGACGGCAATCCCACACGCCCCTATGCAGGAGGTACCAGCTCCTAACACAGCATAAATACTATGCGCCAATACTTATTTTACTAGATTTCCCCTTTTTTATCAATAAGGAAGTCTGGTGATTCGGATTCGTGTGCTGTACTTTATGGCGGTGTGGGTAAATGAAATCCTGCACCGCCTGTTTTATTTATCCCGGCAGTGCAATCACCTGTGGGGAGGCGGTAATCTCCGTGCTCCCCATGGGTAACTGCGGGAAGATAATCCCTGCCGTCAAGGCAGAAAGTACACGGCACAACGGATAAGGCGCCAAGACCATAATCTGTTATGCAGGCAGAAAGGGAAAACATAAACCTTTTGCCTGCCATTCCTATGGGCCGGCCAGGCCCGCTTCTTCCGTTTTTTGTGTATCAGGCAGGATGTGGAAGATTTTCCTTCCAAAAAATTTTATTAAAAATAAAACCTGATCATCTGATTCCGTGTCTGAGTAGTAGATGACGGAGCCGTGATGCCCTTTGTTTCTTACCAGAGGGTTACAGCATTGAGACAAAGGCCGGACAGGATGTGTTGACCAATGATTTTTCTTACGGAAAGACTGTGGGGAGAGACAAGATGGGAAAGAATGACAATGATATAACCGTACTGATACAGAAGAGCCAGTCCGGGGACCGGTCGGCAATGGAGGAACTGCTCCGCGCCGCCTATAAGCCGGTTTCCTACCAGTGCCGCAGATTCTTAAAGACCGGGGCGGATGCGGAGGACATGACGCAGGAGATACTGCTCCTGCTCTACACAAGACTGGACACGTTAAAGGAACCGGCGGCTTTCTGGGGGTGGCTCGGACGCCTGACCGCAAACCGATGCAGGAACGCTCTTACCCGCACCCACGCCGACCTGCCAATCCTTGAGGATGAGGAAGGGAACAGCGTGCTGGAAGCCGTAGAGAGTAATGACAAGCAGTCCGTCCCGGAGGAGGCCTTTGACAACGCCGAGACGGCCCGGATGATAGGCGGGATCGTTGATGCGCTCCCCGATGCGCAGAGGGACTGTATCCTGCTCTATTATTATGATGAAATGAGCGTGAAAGAGATTGCAGGCGTGACGGGCGCGACGGAGAACACGGTCAAGAGCCGCCTAAACTACGCAAGGAAGACGATTAAGGAAAACGTGCTCGACTATGAAAGGAAACAGGGCATCAGGCTCCACAGCCTTGCACCGCTCCCGCTCCTTTCCTATTTCCTGCACATGGATGCACAGGCGGGCGTGGATGCGGGGAAAGCGGAACGGGCTGTATCAAAGGTTATGGGGAAAGGGGCTGCGGCTTCCGGGACAGGCGCTTTTGCCGCAAAAGCCGCCGCCCATGCCTTAAAGGGCATTTCCGTCAAGACGGCAGCGGCAGCCGCCGCCGGGCTCCTGTTGATAAGCGGCGCGGTGGCCGGGACTGTGGCGGTCTTTAACAATGGTAAGGAAGAAGCGGCCGGGATTTCCGCCCCTGTGGAGACGGGAACCCCGAACGGCGAAGATGCGGCGGCAGATATATCAGCGGCAGATACGACGGAGCCGGAACCGGAAGAACCTGCGATGGCACAGGAAGGACTTCCTTTTCCGGCAGAAGCCCTTGCTGCCCTGCCCTATACGGGCGATACCGGGCAGTGTGCGATGACCATGGAACAGGCGGAGGCTTTTGCCGGAGCCATTGATCTATGTATTATGGAGAGCCGGGAAGAAGGATATGCTGCGCCTTTCTGCCGTGCCGCCCTGTTTGATGCGGGAAGCGGCATCCCCGCCCTGTTCGTGACGTGGGGAGAGGATATGTATGATGTGAACAGCGCTTATTCCGGGGGCATGGTGCCGGAACATACGGAAGATAACTATATGGCCGATGTGTCACGGATATACTGCTGGGACGGGAAAAAGGCAGAAGCGGGTGCCGGCGGCAGGCTGGAGGAAATCCACGGAGACGTAGCTGTGACGGACAAAGGACTGCTTACGGATACAGGGTTTTACACATTTACGGATGGCATGGCAGAGCTTGCCCATACATATGAGGATTTTTTCCTGTATTATGATACCAGCCCGACCGTGGAAAAATTCAAAGAGTATATTGCAGGGCACGGTGTTTATGACGGCGGATATGATTTCGACACGCTGACCGAGGACAAATGGCGGGTCTATCAGGAAGGAGAATACATAGAGACAGGCGGAAGATGGTGCAATAATGAATATGGCTCACTTATCTCTGCCCTTGACGGCGTGTTCCTCACCCCGGAGGAAGCCGCGGCCGCAGCCGGGACTATGGCGTGGTATGGCGCCGAATGGGAACTGGGCAACGGCCATATGTGGAATCAGGATGTAAGCGATGTCTGGGTCGGCAGCTGGACGGACGCGGAAGAACTGGCCGCCCTGCTTCGGAACGCAGTGGACGGTACAGCTGCAGATACTGTTATAGGAACGGAAGCCGCAGACACTGCGGTAAGCACGAACGGGGATATCCGGCGCACTTCGCTGGATTCCCGCGGTTATGACTTGGAAATCTGGTATGAAATCCCTGTCTTTGCAGAAGACACAGACGGATACCGAAGCATCAACGCCTTTTTTGAAGGGCTTCAGGATGCTTATATGGCGGATGAGGGCGGTGAGCTGGCCGATTTATGGGATATCGTAGAAGGAAACCCGCCGGTATCGGAAAGCTATTATGATACCGTCTCCGCCGAAGTTATGGCACAGACATCGCGGTATGTGAGCGTCATCCAGACGCAGGAAATGTACCTTGGCGGCATGCGGGAAGGGGAAAGCCGTTACTATAACTTCCGCACCGATACGGGGGAAGCGCTCCGCCTCACTGACATTCTGGAAGGGACGGAGGAACAGATAAAGGGACAGATTGCGGATGCGGTGGCTGCCGCAGACCCTTACACGGAGGAGACGGGCGCACTGGATGATATCCGGGGCCGTGATATCGGGGACTTTGATTTCTATATATCAGATGGGCATATATACCTAAGTTTTGATACCTATGACCTTTACGGGATATCTTACGGTGAGGACCCGCCGGTGGAGGTGGAGCTCCCGGCAGATTTAAAGGCGGAATGGAGATAAAAATATTTTAAAAATTTTTTGATTTTATAAAACCTGTGCCCCCGCTTCTGTGTCTGATAAGTATAAGGCAGGAAGATACAGGAAAGAACGATGCCGAAAAAAGGAGGTGTGGCAGCGCACACGCAGGCATCCGGGCAGGGAACACGGTAACATCAGACAACTTATCATTCAAGAGATTAAGGAGGCAGTTACAATGAAGAAAAGAATTTTAGCAACAACTATGGCACTTGCTATGGCGTTCGGTACAGTTATGGGCGGTGCAGATATATTAACGGTCCATGCACAGGCTCCCGCCGGATACCCCGATGACGTTGATGACGGATGCGCACGTGAAGACAGGGAACCCGGCGGCGGTGGCGGCGCCAGTCTGGATATCGTTGACGACTCCGGCTCTAACGACTCCGGAAGCTCCAATGATTCCGACCCCGGCTATGACGGCGGCTCCGGCGATTCCGGCTCCGGCTACAGTGACGGCGGTTCCGGTGATTCCGGCTCCGGCTACAGCGGTTCCGGCGACTCCGGTTCCGGCGATAGCGGCGCGTCCTACAGCGCACCCGCGCCCAGGGCAGCAGGCAGCACGACAGGCGCAGCAGGCAGAGAGCAGTTCCGCGCCCTGGCAAAGAGCGGCTCCGGCACTTATAGGGTAACGCACAAGGGCGTTGAAATCGCCACATTCAGGCTCATGGATTCCGATAAGAATGCCGTACCCTGCACGGCAGTCTTCCTGAAGCAGCGCGAGGACGGCAAGTGGGCCATCGAGTTCCAGGTAACGGAAAAATATGCCGAGACCACACAGGCGGCTGACACCACAGGCCTGACCGTTGGAGCACCGCTTGACAGGACTTACATGTACAACACGCTTGGCGTAAGCTATGTCACAATCAACGATGCAGTCGTGATCGACATCGAGGCAGAGGCACAGGCGGCCGTCGCGAAGGAAACGGCGGCAAAATAAAATGAAGTAGTAACAGTTCACCCCGCAGGCTCCCAGACGCCGGGGCGAACTGTTACAATAAGTAAAGCTGAGGGGCCATGTTGAGGGGCTCTATTGCCATTGAAAAAATAAGAAAATAATGATAAAATCACCATAGGCGTAAATGAATCAGGCCTTCTTCTGTCGAACGGCCCGGTTCGAAATCTGAAATGATAAATAATTATGCAGCCAAGCTGCAGAAAGGGGAGCACCCACATGCACGACGATGATTATGAAGATTTAATGGACTTGACCAATCCGCTTATGACCCAGGAAAATATAGAGCTCATGAAAGTATGTGACTCGATTTCTGAAGGGACAGCTTACGAGAAATACGGGCTTGACCCCACAGGCATACATGAAAGGGAAGCAGAAGACAGGCTCGACTATAAACCCGGAATCCATACCAGGGCGTTCAGGGGTACTTCCAAGGGCGTTGAAATAGCGCTTGACAGGTTCAACAAGAAAATGCAGGAGAAATATAAAACCTACGAAATCAAAGAGCTTTCACCGGTGCAGTTAGCTGACGGAACCTGCCTGTACCTTATATTCAAGGTATAAAAACATCGACCGAAAGGGCGGCGGGAATTCGCGGAGGCGAATTCCCGTCTGCCGTCATGGCAATCTGCGGCGCTCCGGCACAAAGGTTTTGGGGGCCCTATAGCGTCTGTTCATCCTGTTTCCTGTGCTGCATCCTCAAGCTGCTGATTAAAGTATTTCTTAAATTCTTCCAGATTGCTCTGGGCATGCCTGGGGTTGTATTTCCACTGCCCTTTTCCGGCAAATGCAGGGTTTATCTGGTACAGCCCCCTGCTCACCTTCCGGATGGCTTCGCAGCCGCAGAGCGCCTTTAACCCTTTCTGGAGGCTGTCCCGGTGTTTCCAGCCCAGGGCTTCCAGGATCTCTTTCGCATAGGGGCCCCCTGTCTGAACCAGCTGGCTGTGCTCCCAGTCGTCGTTTTCACAGTAGCTCATCCTTACCGCGAGCACAGTGAACAAAAGGCGGTAGTTTGCGGAGAGAGGCTTTTCTCCCGGGAGGGCCCATGCCCTGTCCCATGGTTTTATGTACAGCTTTATGTACTCCGGCTCAGTCAGCCTCACGATCTCTTTTGTGCGGTTGTGCTCCTTTTCCTCCAGTATATTCCCTTCCCGGTCCTTAGTGATCTCTATTGTTTTAATCGATTCAACTCTGGTACCCATCCTGTACTCCCTTTCGGCATTGGCAAGGTTCCGGCAGCTGGAACCTGTTTATGCAAAGCCCCCGTTTATAGGGGAATAATAGAATTCTATTCTACAAAAAGCATTTTAGCACAGGGCATTTTTATTGTCAAAAAACTTTTGGAATGATATATCCCTAAAGAACAAGAGACTGTCCGCGAGAACAAAACAATTTGGCAATCGGGTTAATTTCTCCATTCAACGATATCATCAATCTTCCTGCGAGGTCTTTCTTTAGGAAATTCATTTGGATAACCAACTGCAATGGCGGCAATAAGCTGTCCGTCGCTGCCCAGCCATTTGCACAGTTCCGGATAGGCAAAATAAATATCGCATATCCAAAGGCTTCCTATTCCTTTTTCGGTAGCGGCAAGAAGCATATTTTGTATAGAAGCACCTATGGATTGAATATTACAGATTTCATAAACACGCTCTTCCGGTGTTAATTTGGATAGAATACTTTGCCCCAGTGAATTAACAACAAAAATTATGGTTGGTGCTTCTGCCATTATAGCAACAGTGTATTGTGCTGCAGCTATGTGCTGTTTACTTTCCGGCAACAACGCACTACCGTTTTCTTCCCTCTCAATTCCCTGACGGAAAACTTTTAACATTTCTTCTTTGGCATTTTCTTGCACCACAATGTACTTCCAGGGCTGTCTATTTTTAGAAGACAGTTTCGTACTTATTTTCTCCTCAAATACCAATTTTTCGTTTTGCAGCTTCCCGAAAAATGGGAAGTTATAATAAATAGCCTATGGCGATAAAAAGATAGCTATACAAGCATTTCCTGTTTAACCTTAAATACATTACGCCACTGAGAATAGAAAATATCATAGTGGAAATCCCGTTCCATATTTCAAGTCCTACTCCTCTTGACACGAAATGAAACGCTCCCCATGTTACAGCCAATATAATACCGCCAAAAGGAATCGCGCTTTCTTTTTTTAGCAAGGTTTCAATCGTTTTTTGTCCGTATATTATGATTAAAACAACAAGCATCACTTCAAATACATAGTATAAATATTGTGCGCAGAATTGATATATATTTTTGCCATGCGCTTCGCCAACTACTTTGAGCGTATGCCAATCTATATAAGTCAAAATCTTGCAGCCAATTAAGCAGCCAAATGTTATGATCCAATTTTTCAAACAGAGTTTTTGCCCTTTATTTTCTCTTGCGGGAAAATGTAAATACTTCTGCGAAAAAAAACAGCAGTACTGCAATAACAACTGCCCACATAAAAGCCATTATAATACAATGAACGCTTTTTGAGTTTGCTGTATAGTTCCATATATCTACATGCAGAAGTATTGATTCGATTACAAATATTGAAAAATATTCAAGCATAAATGCCCCGAATGAGAGCAGACTCAGCCATAAATAATTTGTCCATTTTACCTCTCTATTCATTATCTGCGCCTCATGAAATCACCGATTCTATGCTCTCTGCAGCTTCCCGACAAACCAGAATTTCTCTATTTGATTATAAAATCTTTATCAGCCATTTACAATGTATATTTATAAGTTATTTCTCGGTGGGTACACAAATCTGAAAGAGGGCGCGGATTGCAAGAGCAAATTGCAGTAACCCAAAAAATTTGTGAAATGTATATAAATTAACCAAATCGCATTATATTGTAGAAATATTTCAGGTATATGGTAATTATGACGGATGCATCATCTACCCCCAACCAAGATTTTCTAAGAGCTCCCGCACCAAGGACATGTGCGGGATTCTAAGAAAATCTATCCTTCCCCCTACATGACACAGGTGAGGGGGAAGGATAGGACATGGGGGTAAGCGTTACCCCCATACCCCCCGGTTACGAAAAGACAGGCGGAAAGCCATCGTACAAAGGTACAGATTAAGAGTATTCCCCCTAAATCCCCCCTTACATAAGGGGGGACTTAAATTTCACACGAGTTAAACAGCATATCCGGATATCTTTTTCCGCGGTATTTCAGCTTTTCAAACGTTAAAAAAAATCTGCTAAAGTGTGCTGAAAAGCCGGGGCTCAGGGGAACGGTTCCCCTGAAACCCTCCGGTAATAACGGCAGTCTACTCCATTTCATGCATCTATTTTCTTTTCGCCTGCCTTAATTAGAGCGGTAAAGATTAGAAGTATTCCCCCTAAATCCCCCCTTATATAAGGGGGGACTTAAATTTCCTAGGCTGAATCATATCTACTACCCGATCAGTTATCTAAACCACCACCCCGATTTCAACTATAGTTTTCCTTTTCTTTTCCCCTCCTTCCTTTCCCGTTTCCGTATATCGTCTTTGTATCCGGTATGCCAGCCGGAGCATGGCATACAAAAAGCATACCGGAAACAAAGACGATATACGAAGCCAGAAAAGAAAGGAGGGGAAAAGAAAAGGAAAACTATAGCTGAAATCTCATGAAAGCACCCGTTTCAAAAACTCAACCAAAACCAGTAATAAAGGGCCCGGCCCGGAAAGGAAACAAAAATGGAAAAAGAACAACTTATAGAGCTTTTAGAAGAAATAGCCACAGAGATTCAAAAGTCGATAAAAAAAGATAACTTACAGACAGAAGGTGAAATGTTATCTAAATATTATGACAAGGGAAAATTGCATGCAATAAGACGCATAGCATTTCTACTAAAAATGGACATGAATCAAGAAGAAGCGCGGAGATACCTACAAGACGCATTAAATTAACACATAAACAAGGGGAGGGGCGGAAGCTCCTCCCCTATTTCATAGGGGACTAAAACATGGGAAAGCATATCACAGAACAGGAGCGTTACCAGATCGAAATTCTGTTGAAAAGCAAGAAAAAGCCCTGCGAGATCGCGGCCCTGATCGGAAAATGCGTACGGACAATATACTATGAAATTAACCGCGGGAAAACAGAGCAATTAACGACCGACTTGAAAAAAATTGTGGTGTACAAAGCCGACGCGGCGCAACGGGTATACAGGAAACACAAACAGGAAAACGGACGATCCCTAAAAATCGGGAATGACATGCGGTTCGTCCGATACATAGAGAAATCCATAAGGGAAGAACATTATAGCCCTTATGCGGCCCTTCAGAGGGCCAGGAACGAGGGAATGAGGTTCCAGACAGATATTTGTACAAAGACGCTGTATAACTATATCGACGCCGGCCTATTCCTAAATATCAGCAATAAGCACCTGCCACAAAAAAAGCAGAGGAAAAAACGGGAATATAAACGGACAGTCCCACTAAATAACCTAAAAGGGGACAGTATTGAAAAACGTCCGGAAGAAGTCCAAGAACGAGATATATACGGACACTGGGAAATGGATACGGTAGTTTCAGGCCAGGGGAAGGGAAAGGCCTGCCTGTTAGTCCTTTCCGAACGGATGACCCGGGAGGAGATCATCCGGAAGATACCGGACAAAAAGACAGCATCCGTCATATCCGCCCTTGACAAGCTGGAAAGGGAAATAGGGGCGCGCAGGTTCCGGGAAACATTCCGGACGATCACATGTGACAACGGATGCGAATTCCTGAATTTTACCGGGATAGAAAAATCCTGTATTAACAAAAAGCTGCCACGCACAAAGACATATTTCTGCCATCCATACAGCAGCTGGGAGCGTGGGACAAACGAAAACCAAAACGGCCTGATCCGGAGATTCATACCCAAAGGGGCGGACATTGGGAGATATTCCGAAGAAGATATCGGCCATATAGAGCATTGGATGAACACGTATCCTAGAAAAATACTGGAAGGAAAAAGCAGTTCCCAATACAAAAAAGAGAAGGCCAGATAACCGGCCCTCTCTCGGCAGGCGTAGCAGTACGCCTATTTGTCATGCAGAAAAACTGCAGTGGTTATGTATGACAACGCGCATTCAAAATAAGGTCTGGAACCATGCCCAGGTCAACCGCCATGTTACACAGCTTATCCCCCAGCGAATCGCCGCGGTAGGAACGAATAAACTCCATCGTATAACGATCGACCCGTGCGGAAAAGCGTTCCGTCCGGCTTCCGATGCAGTATGAAACCCCATTGTACAAGATATAATTTCTCATGATTACCTCCTATTTGTGCAAAATAACTATTTCAACCCCATTATATAACGCCGATCCGAGACAGCAGCGCATCAATCTATTGTGCATAATAAACAATCAATCAAACGGCAATTCTTCCCCATCTGCCAGCGAAAGAAACCCATCACCGTCTACCTGAAAATATTCTTCCGGCTCCTTCACCCGGAAATACTCTTTATAATACGCTAATAATTTTTCGTGTATTTCAGAATCAAAATCCACCCGTTGGTAACCGCCACCGGACAGATAACCCATGATATCCTTATGTTTCCTTCTGTCAAGCCCTGATAGGATGCTTTCATAATCCAGGCCATTAACCTGGCACATCCGACATAACCCCACAATAACACGATCTGTTTTACTGGCTGGCTTTTCCTTCCCCTGATCCTGGCATTTCACATAGACCCTTTCAAAGCTAAGATTTTTCGTCCCCTTCGTACAGGATATGACATGTTCGACGCGCGTCAACTTTGCTTCCAGCCCCTGTTCTTTCTGCTTATCGTAGATACGGCAGAACCCATTCCTGTTACGCTGGCCATAATACCTTGTACCCTTATATAACCCCTTTTCCTTATTCGATCCGAACACCTGCACATCATCAGGCCCCACAGGAATGTCCACAGCATAGTCATAACGGCTAATAGAACCGTCATAGCAGTGTTTATAGATGATCTGCATGAGACTATCAAATACGGGCTTATGAACGTGCTTATTGGGGTTTATCTCGAGCCGTATCATGGGGAATACATACATTTCCTTTTTCTCCCTATCATAATCCTTATAGTGTCCAACCAGAACATAAATACCGTCATCTAAGTGTATGGCATTCTGGAAAAAGCTATATTTACGGCATGCGTTAAGGCCAAGCCTTTCCCAATAGATAACTTCAGGATGCTTATCCCTTAACGCCCGTATCTCATCAACCAGCCTTTCAACGGCATGATTCCCAACATCGGAAACATAGTAAGTAACAATCAGATTATCAATCGAATGGACGTACCCGTGGGCATCAGTAAGGCAATAAAAATAGTCCATCGACAACACCCCTAAATGTACAAAAATGTACAATCATCCCCCTATTAGATATAGGGGATGATCGGTTTTCGCGGCCCTCCGAAAGAGAGGGCAGACAAGCTGATGTATGTCACGCTGTGCCATACATCAGCGATCACAATTATGGCAGGAATGCCACGCCCTGTAAAGGCGGGAGGACGTGCCTTGACAGGGCGCATCATTCCCGCTGGCAACCAACAGGATATCCGTGGCCGTCCCGGCCCGCCGGGGCCCCCGGGGCGTAAAGCCCCACCCCGTCAAACCGGGCCGCCCGCGAATATCCTACTTGTGTTATACAGACGGTAGTATTTCTTGGAGCCCCGAAAGAACTCTGCGTGAACCCGCCCGTCCTGGCCCTTGATCCCATACCAGCGCACGACATAACAGAAAAGCTTTCCATGGGAAAAAAATTCTAAGAGCTTCCCAAGCTTTTTGAAGTTGCCAACCCTCTTATGCGTATACTCATACTCAAAGTTAGCCCGTACCTGCCGGTCGATCTGCCGTTCGGCCTGGCTGATGACAACGATCTCAAAACCAAACTTACGATGCTGGGAGAAAAACCACAGCCAGCGCATCCGGTATTTGGACTGCCAATCCCGACTGTTAAACAAGATGCCACCTTCGTCAAAGACGATCAAAGTCTGTCCTTCCGGCATGGTACCGTCTTCCAACACATGATGGAAGTTACCGGCGAAGCCCACCAGGCAGGCCACCGGATCAATGGAATCATCCAATATCTGTTCATTCGGCAGATACAGAAAAGCCCCCTTTTCGTGAAACCGCGACTTTTTGATGAGATCTTCCCGGACATCGAAGTTAGCGATCACGTTCTTACCGCGCTGGATCCAGTCGTAGATCTGCATAGCAACATGCAGGCTTTTCCCGCTTCCGGGAGTACCACTATAATAACTTATCACGGTTATCCTCCATAAAATGTACAAATTCATCATAATTCAGATCATCAGAAAATAAAGAACATGCATATTGTCTATCCACACTAGGCATTGTACATGATTCCGTATCAGAGTCCCAACAAGAACAAAAAAACACAAGGATTAACATAATTACATTCAGCCATCAAAACACCCCCTACGAAAAAAATTTCCCGATTATCTTAGTAACTACGTCCTTAATAGTCCGGTACCCATAATAGGCCGCCATAGACACGGCCCACAGTTCCAGCATAGAGACAGCGGCCCCAAAAGGAATTAACCAATTCAGAGTGGACAGGATCGCGCTGTCATCAATGGCAACAATCATGGCCCGGAACGGAGAGCCAGGAAGGGCAGACAGAAGAGCAGACAGCAGCTTAGCAACCAGTTTCATTAATTATCACCTCCAGATGTAAGACGGATCGTCATATGTATCAACATCATAACCATAAGCAGGGACAAAAAGGCCCTACACAAAATAGCAACGGGTTCAAATATAGACAGGTCTAGGGTAAGTGTATAGTCAATGCCCAGGCGTGGGATTGATACAGGGACTTCATAGACCGGAGGGGAACCCGAAGAGACAATAACAGTGAAAATAGCGATCAAGTCCCAGGGGATACAGGTAGGGAACTTTTCCGGGAGCATTTCGGCAACCGGGGCGAAGGCTTCCACAGTATCGTCCATGAAACCGCCAACAGCATCCAGGCCGCCGGAAATCAGATCAGCAATCCCCCCGGCCACATCGACAAGCGTATTGGCAACAATCGCATTCTTGATAGATTTCAGGGCGTCCAGGATAGCTCCGGAGAGGAAATCATATACTTCGCACAGCTTAGAATAGATTTTGGAGAGAATAGAAACCGTCTGCGGGCCGTCCGCCCCATTGCCGGAGATACTGCCGCCAGAGACAGTGCCGCCAGGATTATTTCCGGAAACATCTTCGCCAGGAGGATTAGGATTATCCGGATCAACGGGCGGCTTGTCCGGTGGAGTAACCGTCACATAATAATTATTAATAAGATTCTGGACGGACTGGTCAATAATCTGTTGAATATCAGTCTGGGACATAGTGGTACCATTATCAACATAATAACTATTCAGACTCTGGTTAATGTTGGTAACGAGTTCTCCAATATCGGAAGACAAATCATTATTAACAATGTTATTAAGAGTCTCACGATTAATGGTAATACTATTATCTTCCGCAACATTATAATTATTATAATTGTTAGTAGTATAGATAGAAATATCGCCACCTAAACCACGAAGATAACGTAAAAGCGCATCCCGAGTTTTCCATACCTTTATATATCGCCCATCTTTAGAAAGAAGAACCATACTATAACTATCAGCATAAATTCTATCATAATACAAATAACGGGATTCAAGAGCATAAGAAGGTTCACCAAAAGACTTAGTACTTGCATCATAACGCACCGTCGCAACTTCCAAAGACGATTGATTGCCCAGACCATCAAAAAAAACACAAACGCCCTCTTTGCCATCTCGAAGACAAAAATAAGAAGAATCAAAATCAACAGAATATGAAATACGTCCAGAATTCGAGGAAACCTGAAAAGTAGTACCCGAATAATGAAACGCAACCATACCATACGTATTTATGAGACCTATACAATAATTATAATACGGAGTAGCAAGGGATGAAAAAGAATCAGAAAAAGAATTAACCGTCAAAGTTGGAACAAGCTTATAGTCTCCACAGTCAACAATATATTGGTCGCAAATATCTTTAACAGCATCCACACATTCATCAGTAAAACACAGGCAACTATTATCATCATAATAATAATACTTGCCATCTTCTAAGTTATTTAAAAAATCAATAAAGGATGCATTATGTTGAAACCAATCTACATCAATTTTAAAAGATGCACCTATTGCGGACTTTATCCAATCAAAAAATTTAACAGCATTATCAAAACCAGAAACAAGATGATCATGATCTAAATCAACTTCCGAAGCATAAACAACAGAATCATTAAAACACATACAAAAGACAAGAAAAATAGAAAAAAGTATTTTTTTCATATTACCCCCAAATAAAAAAAACAGACAGGTTGCAAACCTGCCTGCAAAACTACTTTTTTAATAAATGCTTGATAAATTTAACAATTAACAAAAGAACAGAAACCAAAAGACCTAAAATAATTAAAATCACTAACCCCATAATTAAAAAACTAACAAAAGGCATTATTCGTTCAAAAAAATGAATGAACTCGTAAGTCAAAGCATCACCCCCTTATATATACATTATAGGGGATATTCTAAAACTACGCAAGACAGGCTATTCAATTTTCAATGTTCAAAAAAAGGCCGGGAGGCCTTCACAACCTCCCAGCCTCTTCGCCTGGCCGTACTACTTCGCCATACTTCTGAAGAACTTCCAGCCTAACCGGATTCCCAGAACCGCTCCGCCAATGGCAAGCGCCACCGGCAACGCCGTGCTGATCATTCCCATTACATCCGTTTGTACTGCGGAAACGGCTGTCGAAAATGCTGTGGTAAGACCACCAGTTACTTCTCCTAACGCTAAGGGCATTCTTTTCACCTCCTCCATTCTTATCATATGTTCACAAGGTGAAACGCCTTGCTTACACCATATAACATTAACTCCACCAACATACCGGCACCGACCGACATGAGAAATCCCTTGAGAAATACCTCTAACAGCTCTTGCATTTCCATTATCTGAACCTCCGCATAAGGTGCATCCCGATCATGAAGCCCAGGCCGATCACTATTACCATCGATATACTTATTATCAGGGTATTACTATTCGTAACATCTCCCGAAACTTGCAGCGTGTTCCCGGATACATCCGAAAACCCTTCCGCTAACTCCTTCTTTATGGCTTCCTGGCCGTTTATCACTTCCTCCAATGCAACCGTATTCCCAGATACCACTACACTTATATACTCCGTGGATTCCCTAGACAGATCACTTAACTGTTGCAGATAATCCACATAGGCCAGTTCATCCGCGGCACGGTTTTCCTCCAGCATCGTTACCAGATATTTGATCAATTCATTTGTTTCTTGAAGCTTCTCTGATATAGACTGGTTTTCCGATTCCATACCAGATACTATTTCCTGCAGGCTTTCATACTCCGACTGCACAAACTCGTAACTGCCATATAACTGCGTAGTTGCTTCCTGCAGGCTTTCTATACTCCCTTGTATATTGGCTATATTCTCCCATACTGCGTCCGGATCAAGCTCCGACGCCTGGATAGACAGCGGAGCCGCCAGACACATAATCAGGGGTGCCAAAAGTTTACTTATACGCATCAATTCTTGTCCTTCTTTTGAGCGGCGAGCTGAGCGACAACAACATCATGAACAAAATCCAATACAATGTCTATGGAATCCACCAATTCAAAAGCGTGAATATCTCCTTTCCCATTTGAAACTGATATTTCCAAAATATCCCGCTCCATCCGCAAAACGGATATAGCCTCTTTTAGGCCGCTCACATATCCACGCATAGGGTTACCCTTTCTTGACAACCTGGATATCCACCAGCTGGGCGCGATCCTGAAATCCTTTTTCATAGATCATATTGACCACGTCCCCAACCTTCACAGAAAAATCCTTCCGGCTGTACTCCCGGCCGCAGGACAGGCCATGTATACTTTCAGACGTGTCCGCTTCATACTGCGAAAACGGTTCCGTATAGAAGATTTCATATCCTGTGTTCCCGGTTTTGGTCTTAATTGTCTTAATCCCTACAATTGTTTTGCTTGCCATTTCTCTTTTCCTCCATTCTCTCTTTGATTTTTCCTTTATGGCAGCTCTTTTCTTGTGCAATTTAAATTTACAATGTTCAAAATCTGAAAGAGGGGTAGATTTTTGTTGTAAAATCTTCCCTGCGGCGTTATAATAAACCTGTTACAAAATAATTGGAACCGGGGAGCTGGCGGAAAGCCGGCTGAGAGGGGACTGATCCCGTCCCGACCCGAAACCTGATTTGGATAATGCCAACGTAGGGAATGAATGCCAAAAGATGGGAGAGAAAGGGCGGCGCCTGGGGCGTGCGGCCTTTATCCGGGGAGGCACCTGCGTGCCTCCCTTTTGCGTTTAACCGGACCGGGAACAAAGAATCGTTTCCGTTTCGCCTTTACGCAGGCCCGGCAGTGCAGGTCCTATCCGTTCTCCTCTCATTCTGCCGCCGACAGGCGGCCTCCCATTCGGGGGATTTTGGGCATAAGGCAGCATTTCCGTGCTGTCTGGCACAAATCCCGGATTGAAAATTTATAATTTTCGATCTTTCCCCTCTGCCCGTTTTGGCGGGCTGCCGTTGACTTTCCACAAAACGAAAGGAGCGGATGTATCGATGAAACCAGAAAACCTGACGAGGAAGCTGGCTACGGCGGGAGTCATGACTGCCGTTGCCGTGGTGGGCAGCATGCTGAGCGTCCCCATCGCGGGGAGCAAATGCGCGCCGGTGCAGCACATGGTCAACGTGCTGGCGGCGGTGACGCTGGGGCCCTGGTGGGGCGTGGCGATCGCCTTTTGCGCCAGCCTGATCCGGAACCTGCTGGGGCTGGGAAGCCTGATGGCATTTCCGGGGAGCATGGTGGGCGCGCTCTGCTGCGGCCTGGTTTATGCATGGACCAAAAAACCCGGGTTCACCTGTCTGGCAGAGGCCTTCGGAACCGGGATCCTGGGGGGATTGGCAGCCTATCCGGTCGCAAAGCTTCTCATGGGCCTGGAACCGGCGGGCGTGACCGTTTATATGATCCCCTTCCTGATTTCCACGGTGGCGGGAAGCTGCCTGGCCTATGCGCTGATCAGGATCCTGGAAAAAGCGGGAGTCCTGCGGCAGATGCAGGGAGCGGTGTAAAAGTTTTAAACCGCGTTTCGGACTCTTTCTTGATGGCAGGATTGGTTTGCCTATGTTGGGGTATCGGTTTGAAAGTAAACTTCCAAACCTTCTATTCAAACCTTCTATCATCAAACCTTTTATTGGCGGTAGGATCGCAGGCTTTGCCTGCCATATGCAGGAGTATTAGGTTGAAAAATAAGCCCGGTGGCTTATTTTTCAACCACAATTTGTGCCGCAGGCGGCCCAAGTTGAATCGCAGACGTGAAATCGCATACGCGATTTCACGTCGCGGCGCCGCAAAGGGCGCGGCATGGAGGATTAGGATGGAAAAAGGAAAGCGGCCGGAGGAGCCGTGCAGGCGTGCGGCAAAGGTACATTGTCTGACGAATCCCGTTTCGATGCAGGATGTGGCGAACATCCTTCTGGCGGCAGGAGGAAGCGCCATTATGGCGCAGGATGCGGCAGAGGCGGCGCAGATCACCGCCCTCTGCCAGGCGACCCTGTTGAATACGGGCGTCCCCGATGAGGAAAAATTCAGGGCCTGCGCGGCTGCGGGAAAACGGGCCAATGAGATGGACCATCCGGTGATCCTGGATCCGGTGGGTGTGGGGGCCAGCGATTTCAGAAAGAAAAGGATGGGCTGGCTTCTGGAACGGGTGCATCCTGCCATTATCCGCTGTAATCCGGAGGAGGCGCAGACCCTTCTGCGTCTTCGCAGGGACGGCGTATGTACCGGCGCGGGGACGGGAGAGGGCCCGGGCGGCCCTTCGGCGGTAAAAGCCGGGCCTTTTCGGGCCGGGATACCCTCCGGAGGGGTGGAAAGCGCCCTGGCTCCGGACGTGGAGGAGCGCAGCGAAATCGCCCGAAGGCTGGCTCTCGCTTACGGATGCGTGGCCTTCCTCAGCGGGGAGGATGACGCCATATCCGACGGCGGCCGGATTAAGGTATGCACGGGAGGGGACAAAAGGATGGCCCGCATCACGGGCAGCGGCTGTATGCTTTCGGCGCTGTGCGCCTTCTTCGCGGGATCGGGAATGATGCCCTATGAGGCCGCCTGTACGGCGGCGGCCGTTTGGAAGGAGAGCGCCCGCCTTGCGGGCCTTCGGGCGGACAGGACGGGCGGCGGAATCGGAAGCTTTCATGCATATCTGTTTGACGCGGCGGAGCAGCTGTGCCTTCGTCCATGGTAAAATGTGCCGCACTCCTCATTACCCGGCACGGCTTCCCGCTTTTGCGGCTGTGCCTTTACCCATGGTGAATTGTGCCCGCGGAGACATACCGTATATGCGTTTAAACCGCGGGGCGCGGAAAGGCGTGGATATCGCGATGAAAATTCAGACGGAAACCATGAAACTATACGCGGTGACCGACAGAAGCTGGCTGAAGCCGGGAGAACGGCTCTCCCAGGCCGTGGAAGAGCTTTTGGAGGCGGGAGTCACGCTGGTCCAGCTGCGGGAAAAAGAGGCGGAGGACGCTTTTTTCCTGGAGGAGGCCATCGAACTGCGAAAGCTGTGCGACCGCTACGGCGTACCGCTCATCATCAACGACCGGCCGGATATCGCAAAGCAGGCCGGGGCGGCCGGCGTGCATGTGGGCCTGTCCGATATGGGCATCGAAAAGGCGCGCGATATGCTGGGCGAGGCATTCGTCATAGGCGGAAGCGCACACAACGTGGCGGAGGCGCGCAGGGCTCGGGAAGCCGGGGCGGATTACCTGGGCTGCGGGGCGGTTTTCGGCAGCAGTACCAAAAGGGACGTATCGCTCCTGGCGGCATCGGAGCTGAAAGCCATCTGCCAAAGCGTGGATATACCGGTGGTGGCGATCGGCGGGATCCGGCCGGACAACCTGAGAGAACTCGCAGGATGTGGCATTGCCGGGGCGGCCGTGATCAGCGGCCTGTTCGCGGCGGCGGACAAGAAAGCCGCTGTGGAGGCGTTTCTGGAACAATTGAAAACATTATAACGGACAGCGGCAGATTGGGGGCACCACCTTCTGCCGCTATAGAAAAATCATGTTGGAAAGAATTACTTTTCGCGGCCCGCCGGGACAGCGCCCGAAGGGAGCGAAAGGGAAAGGCGAGGAAGAAGCGAGTAAAATCCTTCGCGCACCCCGCTTTGTACGCGCGCTAAAGCGCGCAGATGGGAGTCATCTATGAAAACAGCATTGATTATCGCGGGAAGCGATTCCAGCGGAGGCGCCGGCATCCAGGCAGATATCAAGACGATGACCGTCCATGGCGTTTATGCCATGAGCGCGGTCACCGCTCTGACTGCCCAGAATACGACCGGCGTTTACGGAATTATGGAAGCGTCTCCGGAGTTTCTGGAAAAACAGCTGGATTGCGTTTTTACCGATATTTTTCCCGATGCGGTCAAGATCGGGATGCTTTCGTCTAAAGAGACGATGAAATCAGTGGCGAAGAAGCTGCGGGAATATGGAGCGAAACACGTGGTTTTGGATCCCGTCATGGTATCCACCAGCGGTTCCAGGCTGATGCAGGCTGATGCGGTAAAAGTCCTGCAGGAGGAATTATTTCCGCTGGCACAGATTATCACGCCGAACATTCCGGAGACGGAGGCTCTAACGGGACTTACGATCCGCGATGCGGCCGATATGGAACGGGCGGCCGATAAGCTTGCGGCGCTCTGCAGCTGTGCCGTGTTATGCAAGGGCGGCCACAGGGTCAGCGATGCGGATGATCTGCTCTGCGGGGGAGGGGAAATGACCTGGATTCGGGGAAGGCGGATAGACAATCCCAATACCCACGGGACGGGCTGCACCCTTTCCAGCGCCATCGCCTGCAACCTGGCGTTGGGATACTCTTTGAAAGAGTCCGTGGAACGGGCGAAGACCTATCTGTCGGGCGCATTGGCGGCAGGATTAAATCTGGGCCGGGGAGCGGGACCGATGAACCATATGTATGCGATGAAAACTTCCGATTGAACATCGGGCCGGCAGGACAAACGCATGAACGGCCTGACGGCCGGATGACGGCATGAACCGGTCCCGGCCAAGCGGGGGGATCCGTCGGGGACACGCTTTCGCTTGGCAGGGCTTGGCTCATGCCGCCGTCCGGCTGCCGGGTCATTCATGTCGACGGTTTCTTTAACATGATTGAAACGCCTTATGGAGAGGGCAGACGGGAGCAAAATGAGAGAATATACAACACAGATGGATGCGGCGAGAAAAGGGATTGTAACGCCTCAGATCGAGAAGGTGGCAGGCAAGGAGCGGATGCCGGTAGACCGGCTGATGCAGCTGGTGGCGGAGGGAAAGGTGGCGATCTGCGCCAACAGGCATCATACCTGCCTGGATCCGGAAGGCGTGGGGAGCATGCTCCGCACAAAGGTGAACGTGAACCTGGGCGTTTCCAGGGACTGTAAGGACTATGACGTTGAGATGGAAAAGGTGATGAGCGCAGTACGGCTGGGGGCGGAGTCCATTATGGATTTGTCCAGCCACGGGGATACGAGGCCCTTCCGCCGGAAGCTGACCGCCGAATGCCCGGCCATGATCGGGACGGTTCCGGTATATGACAGCGTGATCCACTATCGGCGTGATCTGGCGGAGCTTTCCGCAAAGGACTTTGTGGATGTGGTCAGGCTGCATGCGCAGGACGGGGTGGATTTCGTAACGCTGCACTGCGGGATCACCCGAAAAACCATCGAGCAGATCCGGCAGCATAAAAGGAAGATGAACATCGTAAGCAGGGGCGGAAGCCTGGTGTTTGCCTGGATGAGCATGACGGGGGAGGAAAACCCGTTCTATGAGTATTTCGACGAGATCCTGGATATCTGCGAGGAACATGACGTGACGATATCCCTTGGGGACGCCTGCCGTCCCGGATGCCTGGCGGATGCCACGGATGTCTGCCAGATCGAAGAGCTGGTCCGCCTTGGCGAACTGACCAAACGGGCCTGGGCCCATAACGTGCAGGTAATGGTGGAAGGCCCGGGCCATGTGCCGCTAAACCAGGTGGCGGCCAATATGGAGGTACAGAAAACCCTGTGTATGGGAGCGCCTTTCTATGTGCTGGGGCCGCTGGTGACGGATATCGCGCCGGGATATGACCATATCACCGCTGCAATCGGAGGTGCCGTGGCCGCCATGAACGGCGCCGCTTTCCTGTGTTATGTGACGCCGGCCGAACATCTGGCCCTGCCCAACGTGGAGGATGTGAAACAGGGAATCATCGCATCGAAGATTGCGGCCCATGCGGCGGATATTGCCAAGGGTATTCCGGGCGCGAGGGATGCGGATGACCGTATGGCCGAGGCGCGCCGTGCCCTGGACTGGGACGCCCAGTTTGCCTGCGCCCTGGATCCGGAGACGGCAAAAGCCATCCGCGACGAACGCCTTCCGGAGGATGACCACAGCGATACCTGCAGCATGTGCGGAAAATTCTGCGCGGTACGCAGCATGAACAAGGCGCTGGCGGGAGAGCATATCGATATTCTGTAGCCGCGGCCCGGGGATATAATATTAGATAAAACTCCCTTCCGATAAGAATTGAAGAAAATTCTTATCGGAAGGGAGTTTTTTTTGGCAAAGTCCGTATTATCGTACAGTGCCTATGGCACAATAGGACATATCAAATTGATGCCGCAGGCGGTCCAAGGCCTGCAGGCCGCGGAAAGGTGTGATGATTCCGATGAGAGAGAGAAGGCGGACGGAAGCGAAAACGGATTTACGGGCCTGCCCCACAAACGATAAGAGAAGACGGAAGGGAGCGGGGCAGAGAATCGGAAAGGGATGCGCCGCATTGATAACGGTGCTGCTTACGGCGGTTCTTTTCATAAGGCCCATGCAGGGCAGGGCTTCCGAAGGAGGGCAGTCCCGTTTTGACAGGGAAGAAGAATACCTGCTTCGGGTTCGCACGGTCCTGGAGGAGCGGGGGTATCAGGACTGCGGCCTGATGTTAAACTATATCAGGGAGGAGGACGGGAAGCGCAGCTACACATTAACGATACATCACGGCAGGATAACAGGGCTTCCGGACGAGCAGAAGGGAGAGCTCCTGGATATCCTGGCCGAAATTCCCTTCGGTGTGGAGGAAAGCAGCGTGCGCGGGAAGCTTCTGGATTTTTAGTAAATATGATACGGTTGCGATTGTGAATGACAGAAGGCAGGTTTGGGGGTATAATGTTTGTGGCCTTTTGTAGACGGGGCGGATGCGAAAGCCCCGGAAGGGGAGCGTACCGGTGGATCCAAATATCTCCGAACCGGTTCACATACCGTTTGAAAAAGCGAGAGGTCCTTCCGTTTCCCCTGATTTATATGCGCACTGATGTGCATAGATGAGATCAACCCTGATTGATACGCGCGCCGAAGCGCGCAGATGGGAGCGAAATATGGAGCATACACCCAGACCGAATCAAATTTACAGACATTTTAAGGGGAACCTGTATCGGGTGATCACCTTGGCGAAACATACGGAGACGGGAGAAACGTTGGTAATCTATCAGGCGCTCTATGACGGTTTTGAGATCTACGCCAGGCCGCTGGAATCGTTTTTGGGAGAGGTGGACCGTGCTAAATATCCGGACGCGAAAGAAAAAAAACGTTTTACCCTGGTTCGGGAGATCTTCGGACAGGAGGCGGGGGAACGCACGATACCCGATCCGGAGCGGATAAAAGAGCGGCCCTCCACCCTGCAGGCGGAGGAGCAGAAGGATGCCGTTCGCCTGCAGGAGGGAAAGACGGCATGCCCGCATCTGCCGGAGTCCCGGGAAATGCAGGCCTCCCGGGAAATGCAGACCCTCCGGGAAATGCAGCTCCCCCAGGAAATGCAGACCTCCCGGGAAGCGCATAACCTCCAGGAGATACAGAACCCGGATACGCCGGAGGCCGGCGGGGAAGAGGAATTCCGTTTGGATCCCCGGCTCCTGGAATTCCTGGAGGCGGACTCCTATGAAGAGAAGCTGAATATCCTGGTGGGCATGCACAGCCGGTTAACCTGGGAAATGCTCAGGACGGCAGCGGTTTCCCTGGACATCGAACTGGAGGAAAAGGATCTGGAGGAAGGATACCGGACGCTGAAAAACTGTCTGCTTACGTTGGAAAAATACGAATGTACCCGCCTGCGGTAAAGGCGGAACGGGAATCGGGCCTAAGGTGTCGGCCCGGAATTGTACCGTTTGAGCGGGGAAGGGAGGGGTTATGGCATACGAACTGGAAAACAGGCTCGTGATCGGCGTCTCTTCCAGGGCCCTTTTCGACCTGAGCCTGGAAAACGAGATCTTTGAGAAGGAGGGCGTGGAAAGCTACCGGAAATATCAGCTGGAGCATGAGAAGGATATCCTCAGGCCGGGGCCCGGCTTTCCGTTGATCAAGGCACTTCTTGCGATCAACAAGCTGCCGGGCCAGCAGGACCGGGTGGAAGTCATCATCATGTCCAGGAACAGTGCGGATACTTCCCTCCGGGTATTTCATTCCATAGAGCACTACGGGCTGGGGATTACCAGGGCCGTGCTGGCCAGCGGCGCTTCTCTGGCTCCCTATCTGGGGGCGTTTCGGACGGATCTGTTCCTGTCGGCCAACGAGGAGGACGTACAGAGCGCCATCGATTCCGGCATTGCCGCAGGGATTATCTGCGACGGAGCGCCGGAACGGCGGGAAGAGGACAGCGGAGAAGGCGGGGAGCCGGATGAAATCTGCCAGATCAGGATCGCTTTCGACGGGGATGCGGTGCTTTTTACCGATGAATCGGAACGCATTTTTCGGGAGCAGGGCCTGGTCGCCTTCGAGGAGAACGAGAGGCGTAAGGCAGACAGCCCGCTGGAAGAAGGGCCCTTTGCCCGGTTTTTAAAAACGATAGCGGCTCTGCAGCAGGAATTTCCGCCGGATGAGGTCCCCATCCGGACGGCCCTTGTCACGGCCAGAAGTGCGCCCGCCCATGAAAGGGTGGTGCGCACTTTGCTGGCGTGGAATGTACGTATTGACGAAGCCTTTTTCCTGGGAGGGATCTCCAAAAAAGAGGTTCTGGAGGCCTTTGGCGCACACATTTTTTTTGACGATCAGGCAGTACATACCAACAGGACGTCGCAGGCGGTCCCCTCCGCCAGGGTTCCCTACAAGAGCAGACAGGATCGAAACCTTTCGGCGTGAGACGGCCTGCCGGAGAAACAGGATCGAAACCTTCCGGCGTGAGGCGGTCTGCCGGAGAAACAGGATCGAAACCTTCCGGCGTGAGGCGGCCTGCCGGAGAAACAGGATCGGAAAGGTTTGACATGAAATATACGCATATTCGCAGGGGGCGGTTTCTGGAGCGGCCCAACCGTTTCATCGCCTATGTGGAGCTGGACGGGAAAAGGGAAAAGGTGCATGTAAAGAACACGGGCAGATGCGGGGAGCTTCTTAAAGAAGGTGCGCAGGTGTATCTGGAGAAGAGCGAAAATCCGCGCCGCAGCACGCTTTACGACCTGGTCGCCGTGAGAAAAGGCGGAATGCTCGTCAATGTGGATTCCGCGGCACCCAACCGGGCGGCGCAGGAATGGCTGGAGGCAGGCGGATTGGCCCGGGATATCGTAATGGTGCGGCCGGAATGTACCTACGGGAAATCCCGTTTTGATTTCTATGTGAAAACGGGGGACCGGGAGATCTGGGTGGAAGTAAAGGGAGTGAACCTGGAGGAGGACCGGGTTGCCTTTTTCCCGGATGCGCCTTCTGCCCGGGCGCTGAAGCATGTGGAAGAGCTGGCTCAGGCCTGCCAAAGGGGTTATGAGGCGGTGCTTTTATTCGTGGTACAGATGGAGGGGATACGTGAGCTGCGCCCCAATAGGAAGACACAGCCGGAATTCGCGCAGGCCCTTGTGCGGGCCAGAGAGGCCGGGGTGCAGCTTCTGGCCAGAGGGTGCCGGGTGACGGAGGACGGAATGGAAATCTCCTATGAGATCCCGGTAGAACTGGATGAGAAAGAGTCCGCCGGAGAAGGGGCGGGAGAAGAGAAGCCGTGTAAAATTGGCGAAAAGGATACCGCCGGGATGCTGGAAAAGATTGCGCCGGGTCTTCTGTCATGGTATGATACGAACAGACGCATCCTTCCCTGGCGCGAAAATCCCACGCCCTATGCGGTATGGGTTTCGGAAATTATGCTGCAGCAGACGAGAGTGGAAGCGGTCCGTCCCTACTTTGAACGGTTTATGGAAGAATTTCCGGACATTCCCTCGCTGGCGGCCGCGCAGGACGACCGGCTTTTGAAATTGTGGGAAGGGCTGGGGTATTATAACCGGGCGAGAAATCTTAAAAAAGCCGCGGAGGAAATGGTTCGTCGTTATGAGAGCAGGATGCCTGACCGGCCGGCCGAGCTGCTTTCCCTGCCGGGGATAGGAAGCTATACGGCGGGCGCGGTCGCATCCATCGCCTTCGGCCGGCCGGTTCCGGCCGTGGACGGCAATGTGCTCCGGGTGATTTCCCGCTACAGGGCGGACGGACGGGACGTGACAAATGCCGGGGTTAAGAGAAGCGTGGAGGAGGACTTGGCCCGGGTGATTCCGGAGGAACGGCCCGGGGATTTCAATCAGGCGCTGATGGAACTGGGGGCGATGGTCTGCGTGCCAAACGGGGCTCCTCTGTGCGGCGAATGTCCGCTCTCTTCCTTCTGTCTTGCCCGCCGCCTCGGAACGCAGACGGCATATCCGCAAAAGGCGGAGAAGAAGAAACGCACGATAGAGAAGAAAACAATACTCCTGATCCTGGACGGGAGAAAAGTGGCGATTCAAAAAAGGCCGGAGAGAGGCCTCCTGGCGGGAATGTATGAGTTCCCCTCCGCAGAAGGCCATCTTCTGCGGGAAGAGGTATTGGATTATTTGAAGGAGCGGGGGATCCGTGCCATACGGATCCGGGAGCTGCCTTTTTCGAAACACGTTTTCACCCATAAAGAATGGCATATGATAGGATATGCGGTGCGGGTGGACGGTTTGGAGCCCTGCTGCGGGGATTGGAAGGGGCTTGTGTTCGTGGAGCCCGAGTGTACGCAGGAGCGTTACCCTATTCCGTCGGCTTATGCTGCTTATACGGAATATCTGGGGGTACGTCTGGGGAATAGTAAATACGAAGCTGTGTCCGAAGAACAAAAGACAGACGAATAACGGAGGAAAGTGGCCAACAATGAAGCTTTTGTCGATAACGGTACCTTGTTATAATTCGGAGGATTACATGAAAAAATGCATCGATTCCCTGCTTCCCGGCGGGGAGGACGTGGAGATTCTCATCGTAAATGACGGTTCCCGGGACGGGACGGCTCAGATCGCGGAGGAATACGCAGCTGCCTATCCTACGATTGTGAAAGCGATCCACCAGGAGAACGGAGGACACGGGGCGGCGGTGAACACCGGCTTGGAAAACGCCTCCGGGCTTTTTTTCAAGGTGGTTGACAGCGACGACTGGGTGAAAGAGGAGGCCTACCGCAGGATCTTGGAAGTGCTCACGGAGCTGACTGCCGGCGGAGAAGTGCTGGATATGCTGATCGCCAACTATGTCTACGAGAAGGAAGGGGAACGGCGCAAGAAAGTGATCCGCTACAGGCACGTGCTTCCCGAGGAACGGATTTTTACCTGGAAAGACGTGCATCATTTCCACAAGGGGCAGTATATCCTGATGCATTCCGCGATTTTTAGGACAAAGCTTCTGAAGGAATGCGGACTGAAGCTCCCGGAGCATACCTTTTATGTGGACAATCTGTTTGTATTTGAACCCCTTCCCTATGTAAAAAAGATGTATTACCTGGACGTGAATTTCTACAGATACTATATCGGCCGGGCGGATCAGTCCGTCAACGAGCAGGTGATGATCGGCCGGATCGACCAGCAGCTGAAAGTAAATTATCTGATGATGGATTACCTGGTGGAAAAGAAGCAGTCCATTTATCAGAACAGGAAGCTGAAGAATTATATGCTCAACTATCTGGATATCATCACGACGGTTTCCTCCATTATGCTGATCCGTTCCGGGACGGAAGAAAACCTGGAGAAAAAAGAAGCGCTCTGGGAATATATCCGGCAGAAAGACCGCTTTATCTTTTTCCGCCTGCGTTACGGGCTGCTGGGAAGCTGCACGAACCTTCCGGGAAGAGGGGGACGGAAAATCACTGTGGACGGGTATAAGCTGTGTCAGAAGATATTCAAATTCAATTAGGAACAAAGACGATGCGGCCGGCCGGGATGTCCGGCCGCATCCGCAGGGCCCGAAGCCGGGCGCGGCGGGTTCGGAAAGCAGCCCAAAGGGCAGGCAGCTTCCGACAAGATCCTTCCCTGCGCCCCCAGCTTCCGGAGGTCTGCAGGGTATCTGAGCCGTTACGCCTGTAAGAAAAGGCCATTCAAAAAAGCCATTCAAAAAAGTAAAAAAACTCTTTTCAAATCAAAGGGTTTATGATATACTTCTTTACATGCAGATATAGTTCATCGGTAGAACGCTAGCTTCCCAAGCTGGAGAGACGGGTTCGATTCCCGCTATCTGCTTTTTATTATGCCCGGAGAGCGGCAAATAGGGCGCTCTCCCTGTTCTTTGGTTATTAGAGAGAGGAACGGACCGATTTGGGTTGGTTTTGCATGTGTGATCAGGAAACATTGGATATGGAGGAACGTGTAATGGATATGAAAGCACAGATCAGTAAGATTACGGAAGAGGTTTCTAAAAACCCGAACATCAAAGAGCAGTTCGACAAGGAGCCCGTAAAAGTCATAGAGAAGATACTCGGAGTTGATCTGCCGGATGATATTGTTATGAAAATCATAGATGGGGTAAAGGCAAAGATGTCAATAGACGGGGTGACTAAAGCAGCCGATGCTTTAAAAGGCATATTTAAGTAATTGCCCTGCCTACCCGTAACAGTTCAGCCGCCCCGCAGGCTCCCTGTGAGGCCCGGCGTCCGGAAACCTGCGGGGCGGCTGAACTGTTACACCTACCCCGCAAAAGATAAAATTCCCCCTTGTCAAACAAACATATTTATGGTAATATATATCCCGTCAGGTCGCCACTCAGGATATAAGCGCTGTAGATTATGCTTTGCCTTCAGGGAGAGCGGGGACAGGAAAGGGAAGACCGAAGCGGGAAGCCCTGTTAAGAGACGGCTCCGTGGTCAAGCGGTTAAGACATCGCCCTTTCACGGCGGTAACACGGGTTCGATTCCCGTCGGAGTCATGGAGAGATAACAGAAGAAATCGACGTTATTGATCGATGAATCCGCCGATGTGGCTCAATTGGCAGAGCAGCTGATTTGTAATCAGCAGGTTATCGGTTCGAGTCCGATCATCGGCTTTGTATTCCTTCTTTTACGGGAGGGATAGGATAATCCGTAAGGGTTTACGGACCTTTAGCTCAGTTGGTTAGAGCAACCGGCTCATAACCGGTCGGTCCTGGGTTCGAGTCCCCGAAGGTCCATTTTATATTTGGCCTAGTGGCTCAGTTGGTTAGAGCGCCGCCCTGTCACGGCGGAGGTCGTCGGTTCGAGTCCGATCTGGGTCGTTTAAAGGCATCGCAGCAGCGATGCCTTTTTGCGATATACGTTATTGTGGAAGGAGGGCGGTGTTCCTGTCGGTCTGCGGTTAAAATATACCTGAGAGCAGATACTATAGAAAAAAGGCTTTCAGAGGAAGGACTTGTGCCTTTTACAGACACGAGATACCCACTCATTGAATCGCCGCCGGTGCGGCAGAATGAGAGGAAAGATGCAGACGAATATTTATGGATATGTCCGTGTGTCCACAAGGGAGCAGTGCGAGGACCGTCAGATGATAGCGCTTCACGAATTTCCGGTGCCGGCTCAGAATATCTATATGGATAAGCTGAGCGGGAAGGATTTTAACCGGCCGCAATACAGGAGGCTGACACACAAGCTGAAGGCCGGGGATATTCTTGTGGTCAAATCGATTGACCGATTGGGAAGAAATTATGAGGAAATTCTTGAGCAATGGAGAATTATTACGAAGGAGATCGAGGCGGATATCGTTGTAATAGATATGCCGCTTCTTGATACCCGCAAAACGGGAAATGATTTAACAGGGACGTTTGTGGCCGACCTGGTTTTACAGATCCTTTCTTATGTCGCTCAGACGGAAAGAGAGAACACACGCCAGAGGCAGCAGGAGGGGATTGCGGCGGCGCGTTTGCGCGGAGTGCGGTTCGGGAGACCGAGAAAACCCCTGCCGGAGGATTTTGGAGCCGTACGGGAAGCGTGGCTTGGGAAAAAGATCAGTTCCAGGGAAGCGGCAAAGCGTCTGGGAATCTCTCAGGATACGTTCCTGAGGTGGTCCCGTGAGATACCGGAAGATGACGAAAACCGTTGTGCGGCCGCGAAGGAGGCGGCAAGGAGGTTGGTTTGATGAAAGGAAAGGTAAAAAATGCGGCGAGATTCCTGCTGTTTTTATCCGGTCTGCTCCTGTGCGCAAACCGCGTCGAGGCGGCGGAGACCGTGCCCCCGGAGAATACGGCGGTTGTGCAGGCTCCGGCGGCCGCACAGATGCAGATGGGGGCCGTGGCCGTGGGCGAGACGGCCGTAGAGGGCAGCAGACTGAAGGTGTATGTGGCGGTGCAGGCCCTGCCGGGCAGCGCGGGGATCGATCATGTGAATATCCAGTTCCGGAATCCGGCAAACGACAGAAGCGTGACGAAGATACTCCGGGACCGGGATTTGGTAAACGGCATCTATGCCGGCTGGCTGGAGCTTGGCATTTACGAGCCGGAGGGCGTTTTTGTACTGGATAAGGTGATCCTGCAGGACAAAGAAGGCGCCTATGTGAGATACTGCAGGGCGGAGGATTTGGACGATAACAGGGGGTATCTCGCGCTTCCCGTAACGGCAGCCTTCGGAATCGGGAACGGGGTGAACGTCCTGGACGAGACGCCCCCGGTGCTGGGGGCGGTGGCAGTCACACCTTCCCAGACGGCAAAGGAAACCGAGCTGACGGTATACGCTGCGGTGGCGGATGATTTTTCCGGAGTGGATACCGTGTCGATCCGATTCGAGAATGAGAACGGGAAAGCGATCAGCCTGGAGCTGGATTGGAACGGGGAACTGTATACGGGAAAAATCAAAAAGAGCCAGACGAAGGAAGCGGGAAGTTACCGCGTGAAGCGGGTTACCGTTACGGACAATATGGGGAACAGCAAAGTCTACCGGGGCGGCGACGGCCCCTTTGCCGCGGACCCCAGCTTTGTCATTAAATAAGGACGGAAAGCCGTCTGAAGGCGGCAGAATGTGAGGGGAAAATGGGAAAACTGAAAATGGCAGTCATGGGAGCGGGGAATATTGCCGCCTGTATGGCGAAGACGATCGCCCAAATGGACAATGTGGAGCGTTATGCGGTGGGCTCCAGAAGCCTGGAAAAGGCGGAGGGCTTTGCAAAGGAACACGGTTTTCAAAAGGCCTACGGTTCCTATGAAGAGCTGGCGGCGGATGAGGAAATCGAGCTGGTCTACATAGCCACACCCCATTCGGAACATTATGAGAATGCCAGGCTGTGTATCCTGCACGGGAAACCGGTTCTGTGCGAAAAGGCCTTTACGGCCAACGCCGGGCAGGCCAGGGAGCTTTTCGCGCTGGCCGAGGCGAAAGGGGTCTTTATCACGGAGGCCATATGGGTGCGTTATATGCCCATGCTGGATCAGATCCGCAGGGAGCTTGCATCGGGAAGCATCGGGGAGGCCACTCTGCTCACGGCCAATCTGGGATATCCCATCAGCCATGTTCCCAGGATGCGCAGGCCGGATCTGGCGGGAGGGGCGCTGCTGGATGTGGGCGTCTATCCGCTGAATTTTGCAATGATGATGTTCGGGAATAGGATCAGGGAAATTTCCGGGATCTGTACCTATACGGATACGGGTGTGGACGAACAAAACAGCTTTGCCCTGGTCTTTGAGGACGGGAAGGTAGCCCAGTTGAACAGTTCCATGCTCTGCAACAGCGACAGGCGGGGGATGATCTTCGGGACGAAGGGCTATATGCAGATCGATAACATCAACAATTTTGAAAGGTTTACCGTTCATGATGCCGGCGGCCGCATCCTGAGGCAGGTGGAGCGGCCGGAACAGATTTCCGGTTATGAATATGAGGTGGAGGCCTGTATCCGTGCGCTGGAGGAAGGGAAGCTGGAGTGTGAAAAGATGCCCCATGCGGAATCCATCCGGGTGATGGAGCTGACGGACAGCCTGCGGAAGCAGTGGGGGATTCGTTATCCCTTTGAATAACAGGGGCAAGGCTCCGCGTGGCGGGCAGGGAGAGAATCCTCTCCCTGCCCGCCGAACGCTTTGGAAGAGTTTTCTTCCCTGCCCGCCGAACGCTTTGGAAGAGTTTTCCTTCCTGCCCGCCGAACCGCTTTGGAAGGGCCGGCCCGGCGGTGCGTATGCCGTTTTAAGCCCTTTCGGCCCCTTTGTAGTGCACATGAAGGAGTTCGTGTTCCCGTCCCTCCAGTATGCCGCCGTGGTAGAGGTTGTATACCACCGGATTCTCTTCGCTTCTCTTAATCGGTGCGGCATTGTCGGCTTTATACATGCCGCGCAGCCGTTCTTTTTTATCCACTTTATGGCAGAAGGGCTGTCCAGCGCCGGCGATACAGCCGTAAGGGCAGGCCATAACTTCCACGAAATCGAAGTGTTCTTCTCCGCTTTTGAGCTTTTCGATGAGATTATCCGCATTACCCAGGCCGCTGACCACGGCGATGCGTACGGTCCTGCCGTCCAGCTCCATTTCAGCGGCTTTGATGCCGTCCATACCCCGGATGCCGGAGAACTTGATGTCCCGCAGGGTCTGGGTGCTCTTTTCCTTCACGAGGCGGCGCAGGGCGGCTTCCGTTACCCCTCCGGTGACGCCGAAGATCACGCCCGCGCCGGAGGAAATGGAGAAGGGCATATCGGGTGCTTCCGGGTCGATCTGGTCAAACTGGATGCCGCTTTCCCGGATCATGCTGATCAGCTCCTTGGTGGTGATGACGTAATCCACATCGGGCACGCCGTCACGGATGAATTCCTCCCGTCCCGCTTCCATTTTCTTGGCTACACAGGGCATGATTGCCACAGATATGGTATGGCGGCCCTCTTCCGCATCCGCTTTTCTATAGTGTTCCCGCAGGATGGTACCGAACATCTCCATCGGAGACTTACAGGTGGAGATATAGGGAAGCATTTCGGGATGGTGTTTTTCCGCATAACGGATCCAGGCAGGACAGCAGGAGGTGAACAGAGGGAAACGGTCGTCCCCGCTCTCCAGCTTCTCCGCCAGTTCCTTGGCTTCCTCCATAATGGTGAGATCTGCGCCCACGCAGGTATCGAATACGGCGTCGAAGCCCAGCATACGGATGGCCGTGAAGATCTTGCCGATGCTGTCCTCGCCGGGTTCCAGGCCGAAGGCTTCGCCCAGGGCCACGCGGACGGCAGGCGCCACCTGTGCCACCACGCGTTTCTTCGGATCGTAGAGCTCGCGCCATACCTTGCTCTTACAGGTCTGGATCCGGATGGCGGCCGTGGGACAGACGGCGGCGCACTGGCCGCAGTTGACACAGTTGGTCTCCGCCATTTTTTTACCGAAGGCGGGCGTCACGACGGCGTCCGCGCCCCGTTCCGCAAAATCGATGGCGCCCACATGCTGCACCTCATTACACACCCTGACGCAGTCGCCGCAGAGGATGCATTTGCTGGGGTCGCGGATGATGGAAGGGGAGGAGTCGTCAATGGGCTGGGGCTTCCTGGTATTGGGGAAGCGTACCTCGGTCAAGCCCAGGCGGCTCGCCAGCTCCTGGAGACGGCAGGTTTCGTTTTTCTCACAGATGGTACAATCCCTGCAGTGGGATGCCAGGAGCAGTTCCAGAATCATTTTCCGATGGTGCTGCAGCCTGGGGGTATTGGTCTTAATGACCATACGGTCCTTGGGGGGTGTGGAGCAGGAGGCGATCAGATTGCCTCTCTCGTCTTCCACCATGCACATGCGGCATGCCCCGTAAATGGAAAGGTCGGAATAATAGCAAAGGGTCGGCACGTGAATGCCTATGCTGTTGATGACCTGCAGGATATTTTTCTCCTCGTCAAAATCTGCCCTTATGCCGTCAATAATCATGTATTTAGCCATATTTCCTCGCATTCTAGCCGCAACGGGCGGCGTTCTTTATGAATCATTAAAGGATAGAATCAGGAGATTGCATGGAAAGGACAGCCTTCCTTGCAGGTCCCGCATTTTATACATTTGTTAACGTCGATGGTATGAGGCTTCTTTGGCTCTCCGCTGATGGCAGAGACAGGGCAGAGTCTTGCACACTTGGTACATCCCTTGCACAGGGCGGGATCCACGGTATAGTTGATCAGAGACTTGCACTGGCCTGCCGGACATTTCTTATCCACAACGTGGGCGATGTACTCATCGCGAAAATATTTCATAGTGCTGACCACCGGGAAAGCGGCGGTTTTGCCCAGGCCGCACAGGGCGGTATCCGATATGGTGTCGGCCAGTTCCTGCAGCCGGTCCAAATGTTCCATGGTCCCCCGGCCTTCGGTGATGTCCGTTAAGAGCTCCAGCATGCGCTTGGTGCCTTCCCGGCAGGGGACACATTTCCCGCAGGACTCGTTTTGGGTGAAATTCATGAAGAAACGGGCCACTTCCACCATACAGCTCTTGTCGTTCATGACCACCAGGCCGCCGGAACCGATCATGGCTCCCACTTTTTTGAGAGAGTCGAAATCCAGATGAAGATCCAGATGGTCTTCCGTGGCGCTGATGCACAGGCAGCCGCCGGAGGGGCCGCCGATCTGTACGGCCTTGAAATTACCGCCCTTGACGCCGCCGCCGATGTCGAAGATGACCTCGCGCAGGGTGGTTCCCATGGGAACCTCGATCAGGCCGGTATTATTTACGTTTCCGGTGAGGGCAAAAGCCTTGGTGCCATGGTTATTGGCAGGCCCCATGGTCTTATACCAGTCCGCCCCGCGCAGGATGATGGGCGCCACATTGCAGAAGGTTTCCACGTTGTTTAAGACGGTAGGTTTTTCAAACAATCCCTTTTCCACCGTACGGGGCGGCTTTACCCTGGGCATGCCCCGGTTCCCCTCTATGGAAGAGGTGAGCGCGCTTCCTTCGCCGCAGACGAAAGCACCGGCTCCCTGGCTGATTTTTACGGTGAAATCAAAGCCGGAACCCAGGATATTTTCTCCCAGCAGGCCGATCGCGGAGGCCTGTTCGATGGCGTTTTGCAGCCTGGAAACCGCCAGCGGATATTCCGCACGCACGTAGATATATCCGTAATGTGCCCCGGTGGCGATGCCGGCGATGAGCATGCCCTCCAGCACCCTGTGGGGTTCCCCTTCCATCATGGAACGGTCCATGAAAGCGCCGGGATCCCCTTCGTCTCCGTTACAGACCACATATTTCACTTCTTCGGGCTGGCGCAGGACCTGCGCCCATTTTTTCCCGGCAGGGAAGCCGCCGCCTCCTCTGCCCCGCAGGCAGGCGTCGGAGATTTCGTCCACGATCCCCTGGGGGGTCATTTCAAACAGAGCCTTGGAAACGGCGGAATAGCCGCCCACGGCAATGTATTCCATGACGGATTCCGCATCGATATGGCCGCAGTATTCCAGAGCCACGCGGGTCTGCTTTTTATAAAAAGGGATCTCCTCCTGTCTGGGATAGGATTTCAGGGACTGATCCTGATAGACCAGACGGTCGATGATCTCGTCCTTCAGAATGCTTCGTTCGATGATTTCTTCGCAGTCTTCCACTTTGACTTTGATATACAGCAAGCCTTCGGGGTCAATGCGCAGCAGGGGCCCCATCTCGCAGAAGCCGTGGCAGCCGCTCTTCTTTAAACCGATTCCATGATGCAATGCGGCATCCTGCGCCTGCGCGGCGGCGCTTCCTTTTTCCTCACAGGCGCCTTCCGGCATATGTTCGTGGGGTTCCTCCTGCAAAAGGACTTCGCAGGGAATGCCCCGCTCCGCCATGAGTTCCTTCAGACGGGCATAGATTAAGAGGGATCCTCCTGCCACGCAGCCGGTCCCCGCACAGACCAGGATCCTTTTTTTCTGGGCATTAAGGGCCTGGGAATAGATTTCCTGCAGGCTTTTTAATTCTTCCGGACTGTTAATTCTCATGAGCTGCTTCCTCCCTTAATTCCTGAATGAGTTCCCGGGCTTTCTCGGGAGTCATGGCGGCATGTACCTTGTCGTTCACGGTGCAGACCGGAGCCAGGCCGCAGGCGCCCAGGCAGGAAACGGTTTCCAGGGTGAAAAGCATGTCGTCCGAGTTGTGCTTCGTCTCGGACAGCCCCAAAAGGTTCCTGAATTCCTCCAGAATGGGAATGGACTTCCGTACATGGCAGGCGGTGCCGTCGCATACCTTGATCACGTATTTCCCCTTTGGATCCAGGGAAAAATTTTCGTAAAATGTGGCTACACCATAGATTTTGGCCTCGCTGAGTTTGAGCTTCCCGGAGATGTAGGTAAGGGCCTCCTGGGGAAGATAGCGGTACTCTTTCTGGATGTCCTGCATGATGGCTATGACAGCGGAGCTGTCATAATCATGCTCTGCGAGGATCTCATCCAAACGGCTGATTTCTTCTTGCGTTAACATGGTAGCTCCTTTCGTTCTCGCGGGCATGGCAGGGGGAACGGCATACAAAAAGATCCGGCAGGCATGACGGCCCGCAGATGCCCGCAGGGGATTTCCCCGCTTCTTTGAATCATCGCGCTGCCGCGCAGGGCGCGGCATGTCGGTTAACGTGAAATCTTCGATTTCACAGGAAACGAAAGTTTCCTGAGCCTGATTTAGGTGCCCGCCAAGGCGGGCGTATGGGAGATGATGTAAAAAAACGCCGCGTTGTCGTTCCCGGATCGTTGAGATCGGAAGGGAAGCGCAGCGCCAGTTTTTATTCTACCATAGAAGGAAAGGTACCGCCATATAAAAATTGCCGAATTTGTCGAAATTTTCACAATATCGGCAGCAGGATGGGCATCCCGCAGGATCCCGGCCATAGGCTCCTTCCCGGCTGCCCCGATGGCCGGGATCCTGCAGTGCGCCCCGGCGGAGCATGGCGACCGCAGCGAGGGCACAGGGTCGTTCATGCGTTTGCCCCGGGAAAAAAGAAAACGGATTGCATCCGCCGCTGCAGGGCTGTTATAATAAAGGACAGGACACACAGGAGAAGGGATATAAGAAAAATGCTGGACAGGACGGATATCAAGAGAGAGTGCCACAGGCTGGCCTTTGAGAGAGGGGGCGGGCTGCAGGCTCAGGGGGCGGTTCGGAATCTGCAGTGGGAGAAACAAATGGAGTCCGGGTTCGAGGTGGTCCGCATGTCGGCCCAGGTGGCCGGGAGCGGGGGAACCCTTTATGACGTGGAGATCGGAGTGGACGAGGATTATCGGGAGATTCTGGACTACGAATGCTCCTGTGCGGCCGTTCGTACCTATTCCGGCCTGTGTAAGCATTGCGTGGCTGCGCTTTTGGAGTATTTGGTGCAGCGAAAGCAGGGGAGGAAGGCATATTCCGGAGCCGGAAGGAAACAGCTTTCGGTCCGTACCACCACCTATGGCTTCGAGATGCTCTTAAACGGTTATGCCTTGAAGGATAAGGTGAACCTGATGCAGAAGGAACTGCTTGGAACGGTGCGCCTGGAACCGAATTTTAAATTGGCGGGAAACGTCATGCAGGTTAGCTTTCGGGTCGGGAAAACCAGGATGTACGTGGTAAAGAATATCGGGGATTTTGTCAATGCGGTGGCACAGGGGATCCGGGTGGAATACGGGAAGGAACTCGCGTTTTACCACCATATGGAGGCCTTTGACCCGTCCTTTCGGCCGTTGGTGCGCTTCCTGGTTTTTACCTTATTAAAAGGCAGCAGCTATCTGGAAAACTATCTGTCCTTCACCTATAAACGGGAACTACCGGTGAACGGAGATTTGATAGACGATTTTTTGGAGAGCACTTCCGATCTGACGCTTCCGGGGAGTTTGGCGGACGGCCGGGTGCGGGAGTGGAGACTGACGGAGGGAAAACCGGAGCGGGTGGTGGAAATCGAAGGGACGGAGTGCGGGATCACGGTAAAACTGAAGGGCCTGTCCATGCTCACGGGAAGGAAGTATCTGTATTTTTTCGAAGACGGCGTCATTTACCGTTCGGACCGGAAAGAAATGGAGGAGATCCGGGAATTCCTCCTGTACATGGACAGTTTCGGTAAAAACGGGCTGTTTGTGGCAGAGACGGAGCTGCCGGCTTTTACCAGGGATATGCTTCCCATGATTTCTTCGCATTTTGAGGTAAAAACGAAGGATTTCCTTCCGGCAGAATATCTGCCGGAAGAAGCGCGTTTTGAACTCTATCTGGATGCACCCCAGAGGGATTTGTTTACCTGTTCGCTGTATGCGGTATATGGGGAGGAAAAATACAATCTGTTCGAGCCTTTCGATCTGTCGGAGCGCAGGGATGCCGGAAAGGAAATGGAGCTTTCCTATTGGGTGTCCTCTTTTTTCGACGCCTTCGATTCGCAGAGGAACCAGATGGCGATTACGGAGGAAGGGAGGCTGTATGATTTTCTGCGGGAGGGCCTTCCAAAGCTGCAGGAGATATGTACGGTGTATGTATCGGATGCGGTGAAGGCGCTGCGCATTCTGCCCAGCCCCCATGTGAACGTGGGCGTGTCCCTGACGGGGGATCTGCTGGAACTCTCCCTGTCCTGTGAGGAAATGCCTTTGGATCAGCTGATCGGTGTCCTTTCCCGATATGACCGGAAAAGAAAGTATTACCGCCTGAAGGACGGAAGCTTTGTGGATCTGTCCGACGAGGGGATCCGCGTCCTGTCAGGGCTGAAGCAGGATCTGAACCTTTCGGACCGGCAGCTGGCGGAGGGCGGCGCGCGCCTTCCCCGTTACAGGGCTATGTATCTGGACGGACATCTGCAGGAGGGGAACGGCCTGGGCGTACATAAAGACAGGAGCTTCCGTTCTCTGGTGAGAAACATGAAAACGGCGGAGGATGCGGATTTTGAAATCCCTAAGGAGTTGGAAGGGGTGCTGCGCGGATATCAGAAGGCGGGATTTTTGTGGATCAAGACCCTGAAGGCGAACGGGTTCGGAGGAATCCTGGCGGACGACATGGGACTGGGAAAAACGCTGCAGGTCATCGCTTTCTTCCTGTCGGAATGGCAGGAGGCGCAGGGCGCCCCCGCAGGGCCTTTTCTGGTGGTGTGCCCTGCCTCGCTGGTCTATAACTGGAAAAGCGAGCTGGAGCGTTTCGCACCCGTTCTTCCCGTCTTCCTGGCGGCGGGCGGTTCGGCTTTGCGCCGGGAAGTCCTGGAGCGGATCGGGCGGGAGAAAAAGGGGATCCTGGTGACCTCCTATGATCTGCTGCGCCGGGATGCGGCGCTTTATGAAGGGCTGGATTTCGCCTGCCAGGTCATCGATGAAGCACAGTACATCAAGAATCATACCACGCAGGCGGCCCGGGCCGTGAAGGGAGTAAACGCGGCTTTCCGGATGGCCCTGACGGGAACGCCGGTGGAGAACCGGCTGAGCGAGCTTTGGAGTATTTTCGATTATCTCATGCCGGGCTTCCTGTTTTCCTATTCCAAGTTCCGGGAGGAGTTCGAGACGCCCGTGGTGGGAAAGGGGGACGAGCAGGCGGCGGGGCGGCTGCAGCGGCTGATCCGTCCCTTTATCCTGCGCAGGCTGAAGAGGGATGTGCTTTCCGACCTGCCTGCAAAGATCGAGAAAAATATGTATGCCCAGCTGGAAGGGGAGCAGAAGGAACTGTACGACGCCCATGTGCAGCGCCTGGTGCAGGTGCTCTCCGGACAGACGGAGGAGGAGTTTGCCTCAGCCCGCATCCAGGTGCTGGCGGAGTTAACGAAGCTGCGGCAGCTGTGCTGTGACCCTGCCCTGATCCTGGAGGGATACGGGGCGGGGTCGGCCAAGATGCGCCTGTGCCTGGAACTGGTCCGTAATGCCCTGGACGGAGGGCATAAGGTGCTTCTTTTCTCCCAGTTTACCTCCATGCTGGAACGGCTGAAGGAGGGCCTGGCCGGGGAAGGGATCGGCTTCTATTCCCTGGACGGTTCCACCCCCAAGGCAAAGAGGCTGGAGCTGGTGGAACGGTTTAACCGGGACGATACGCCCGTTTTCTGCATTTCCCTGAAGGCGGGCGGTACGGGGCTGAATCTGACAGGGGCGGATATTGTCATCCATTACGATCCCTGGTGGAACGTGGCGGTGCAGAACCAGGCTACCGACAGGGCCCATCGGATCGGCCAGAAAAATGTGGTAACCGTCTATCGGCTCATCGCCAAGGGGACGGTGGAGGAGAAAATCGTCGCTCTGCAGGAAAAAAAGAAGGAGCTGGCGGAACAGATCCTGGGACAGGGAGAAATAGGGTTTGCGGCTCTCACCAGGGAAGCGTTGATGGAAATCCTGCAGGAAAGATGAAAAGAGGCGGCCCGGCCGGGCTCTGTCGGCAGGATCTTCCTATCCGTTCCGCGGATACAAAAAAACCGTACGGGAAAATCCCGTACGGTTTATGAGAGCGTGCGCGAGAAGATTCGAACTCCCGGCCTTCTGATCCGTAGTCAGACGCTCTATCCAGCTGAGCTACGCGCACATAAAAAGTGTATTTCCAACGACAAATAATATATTAACGGATGCGGGAGAAAATGTCAAGAGGGAAGACGTGAAAAACAGCTCTGACGCTTAAATATACATTTCTTCTCCTGTACACCCCGGGATTCCTGTTCTGCGGAACTCTCCGCTCACGCCTGTGCCTTTTGGCACATAAAATCCCTGTGTCCTTTTTT
>JAETRI010000020.1 GCA_021770245.1 Lachnospiraceae bacterium | reverse complement strand
CAAAAACGCCGGCACTTAGCGAGCACGCCCCTTGCGAGCTTAGTACCGCTGCGTTTTTGGCTGAGCGAAAGCGGGTCCCCGATGGATCATCACACGCCGCGGGGACGGGCAGGGGTGGCGCAGGGGCCGCAGGGCCATTCACGCGTTTGTCCTGTTCAAGGGTAACCCTCCACTTGTTCCCACCTTCTCTATATGTTATACTGACTAATTGCCAGCTTACATACCTATCCGTTTTCAAATCAGGATCGAGAAAGGACAGAAATGGATCTGATTAATCAGTTTATAGAAAATTATAAAAAGAAAATCAACTTTTATGAGACCGCCGCACGCATTGCGGAAGATCTGCTGGGCGATGCGCTGCGCTCTTCCGGTATCCGGGCTATGGTCACCTCCCGGGCCAAAAGCCCCGCCCGCTTAAAGGCCAAGGTTTCCCAGAGAAATGATGAACGGGAGTCTCCCTATAAAAATATGAGTGAAATCTATGCGGATATCGCCGATCTCTCCGGCGTGCGCGTCTCTCTTTACTTTCCCGGCGACCGCGCCAAGGCGGAACAGGTCATCAATAATCTGTTTTCGGTATACGATACCCGTAAATTCCCGGCCCAGTCCCGGCAGCCCTCCTTCCATAAACGGTTTTCCGGCTATTGGGCCACCCATTACCGCATCGGTATCCCAGAGGAACGCTTGGAAAAAGGGCAGAAAAAATATTCGCCCGTACGTATCGAAATCCAGGTAGCCTCTGTCCTGATGCATGCATGGAGCGAAGTGGAGCATGACCTGGTATATAAACCCCTGCAGGGAGCCATCTCGGAAGAGGAACTTTCCATCCTGGATGAGCTCAACGGTCTCGTCCTGACGGGCGAAATTGCCCTGGAACGCCTGCAAAAGGCGGGCGATGCCAGGCTGCAGAGTAAAAATGCCTCTTTCCAAAATCAGTATGACCTGGCTGCCTATCTGTACAACTATCTGCACACCCGTTACGGAAAGCAGGATCTGGAACCCCGAATGGGCAATGTGGAACTGCTGCTCCGTCTCCTCACCCGCCTGAAAGCCGCCAACGCCAGAGAATTGGATCCCATTCTGAAAGCGGCCCGTATCTCCGGCGATAAACGTACCGTTTCGGAGCAGCTCATCGACCAGATCATATACGGAAACGAAAAACGATACCTGCTGTACCTGGAATTGTCTCCCCTGCGCACACAGTCCGAAGAACAGCAGCAGGCCTGCGACTACTTCCTCAAGCCCTGGATCAGCCTGGAAACCGTGCTGGGCAGGCTCCTTTCGAAGAACAACCCCAAGGCGCGCGGCCCCTTTAATATCAACAGCCTGAAACGTATGAAAATACTCGGCAGGGAAAACCTCGAAAGGCTTGCCTCCCTTCGCAATGCCAGGAACGGCCTGATCCATGGTACGGAAATGCCTTCCTCCGCCGCACTCATCCGGATGGGCGCCGATGTGCGGCATATTCTTTCGGAGCTGGCGGACAATTAAGGGCCGAAGCCTGCTGCCGAAGTTTTACTCTTACAGGGGGATGCTCCCGGAGGGATGCGCTTCCTCTTCCTGCCCGCCGGTTTTACACCATATCCGCAGAGGGCATTTCACGCAGTATGCCTTCCGCGCCGTACAGATTTCCCGTCCCAGATAGATCAGCTGAAAATTGATCCGGTTCCAATGATCCACAGGAAGCACTTCCATCAGCTCCTGTTCCACTTCCTGCGGGTTCTTTCCCACGGCCCAGCCCAATCGTTTGGAAACGCGGAACACATGGGTATCCACCGTTACCCCGGGAATCCCGTAGGCATCCGCCAGAAACAACGTTCCGGTCTTTCTTCCCACCCCTGCCAGCTTCAATACCTCTTCCAGGCGGTCCGGAACCCGTCCCCCATACTCTTCCATAATCTGGGTACAGCATTTCTTCATATTCCTGGCTTTTATCTTATATAACCCCACTGACCGGATATAACGTTCGATCTCCTCCACCGGAGCGTCCGCCACGTCCCGGGCGGTTTGGAACCGCTCGAACAGGGCCGGAAGCGTTTCATCCACCTGCTTGTCCGTACTCTGAGCACTCAGCATAATCGCCACCAGCAGCTGCCAGTCCTGCCGATGGAAGAAACCCTCCTTTGTGGTTCCGTATCTGGCGTCCAGCTTCTCCAATATCCGCTTCGTCCGCTCTTCCTTTGTCATCTTAACCCTTTCATGCCGCGTCCTTTGCGGCAGATCTTCGATTCATGTCTGAGAAATCGCGCGTGCGATTTCTCATCTGCGATTCCATCCTGCCGCCGCCATCCGAAACTTCCATAGTAAAAGGGAGAGACAGCCGTTTCCGGTCGATCTCTCCCTGCTTTCCTTTATGTAATTACCGAAAATCTTAGCGCGGTCTTAATATGCGATCATATCCTGATCCAAAAGGCTTACCGCATTGTCTGCCAGTCCGTAATATCCGGAGGAATCCTTTTCCACCTTGACAATGATGGACTTCTGGTCCTGATATCCCAGATTGGACATGTTCCCCTTAATCACGTCGATCACCAGCTGAGCCAGCGCATCGTTTACCGCCGCTTCATCCGCATAATCGTCCGGGTTGGCCGTCTCGATGAACTCGTTAACCGCATCCGTGATATCATCCTCGCTGTTCACAATGATATCGATAGGGCTAATCAGCACTTCCACATTATAGTCGTCTTCGTTCTTAACGGCCTCTTTCACTTCAAATTTGGAGTGAGAATAGATTTCCTTGTACATATCGGTAATCTGCTGATAAACGCCGTCAGACACGGAGTCCAGGCCGTAATACTGGAGGAAGAAATCCGCTTCCACCTCAATTCCCTGTTCATACTCCTGATAGGCTTCCTCTTCACTGATCTCCACGAGATCCCTGTAATCTGTGGAATCTCCCAAATAAATATTCTTCAGTACGCCGTTCACGTATTTGGTGGCGTCAAAACCGCCGGAACAGGCTGTGAGGACGAGAGCCATGAGCACCGCTGTTGCTGCTGCAATTTTCTTTTTCATGTGTAAACCCTGCCTTATAAATTATTATTAAAATGTGAACATTTTGTGTCTACACCTATCATACGCCATTCACTGCTCTCTGTCAATCACATATTTTTGTGAAAAATACCAGAAAATAGGTCAAAATACCGACTTTTTCTTCCTTCCAATCTTCCTTTTTCTCCACCCGATATAAAAGTCTAAAACTGCGTTTTAAATTCTTTCTTTACGGCAATACCGCATGCTCCTCCTGCGATATGCAGAAGGCTGGGTATGAGGGTCATCCGTCCCATCCTCTGCGTTCCAGCGCCTTCCCGGCCAGGTATCTCGACAGGTTAAAGCTCCTGATCCCACAGGAATCCGCCTTCGTTTCCATCCTGAAGCAGTAGCTTTCCAGATCTCCTGACAAAACGGCTTCATTTTCTTCTGCGAGAAGCACGGGAGCAGCGTCCGCAGACAGGCCCGCCAGGTATCGGTAATCTTCCGGACGTCGGCAGTCCTCCCCGCTTTCCTCCAGGTTTGCCGGCCGGCTGCAATTATAGACGGCAATCCAATAATCCGGTTTCGCAAAAGCCAGGAAAATATAACATACCGTTACCACCGCCGTCGCGTAGCGCAGCAGCGGGAAGGCGGGCCGGAAGATCCGAAGCAAAATCCCTGCCAGAAGCATCCCGATAACCGCCAGGGCCCACAGCACGAGAATCCGCAGGAATGTCAGCTTATAAACGCTGATATACAGAATCATGCGATAGGCACTGGATGCTGCCAGAATACAGGTACATACCGAGATCAGGGCCAGGAGCCCTTTCAGTACCCTGCTCTCCCCAAAGAAGGAAAGGCAGGTTAAAACGATAACCAGATTGATGATGCACACCCACAGAAGCTGAAAGAATCCCTCCCGCGCATAGGATGCATAGGTATAACCGTCCGGCAGGGATCCCTTTACCTGTCCCAGGAACAGGCAGCCCACCTGAATGCTGCAGAAAATCACGTATATCACGGCCAGCACGCCGGTAACCGTCACCGCAAGGACAGGCTCCTGCTTCTTCCTTTCCCCGCACTCCTCCCGAAGCACTCTCCTGTTCAGCATGGCGATAAAGCTGTAGAAGCACCAGAAAGCCGCTGTCACAAGGCACAGGACCTCGCCCGCTTTCCAGATATCCATATATTTCAAAATCTGCCCAGCCAGATATCGAAAAACGCGGTCGGCGCTGATCAGAAGTGCCAGGATCACGCAGAGCAGAGGGATCAGGCACAGGATCCCCAGAAGGACATAGCGTCCCTTGCCCGATTTTCCGCCCTTCTCCCGATCCAGAAGCCAGGCATTCCCGTCGCTTACCGGATAACCCATGCTGGCAATCGTCTCCAGCAGGCTCTGGGCGATGATGCTCAGAAACTTGGGCAAATCCCACTTTTCATCATTCAGGTATTGATGCAGCGCCAGACACAGGAACAAAAGCGCGATGCCCGCCTGGGTCATGAGCAGGATGGCGCCGTTGTCAGTTAAAAATACCGAGATCCCCAGAAGCAGGATACTCCCCAGATAAAAGCCGCTTCCTCTTTTCCATGGAACCCCTGACCTTTTTATACATAAGGAAAAACAGCCGAGGGTTCCGACGACGAAAAAAGGGAAGGTGATCCCCGACGTGTTCCGGTAAAGGCAGAAGGTAAGGAACAGGGCGTAGAGCGCGCTGATTCCCCCGAAGAACGAAAAATTGCTTCTCATAAAGGCTCTGTGTTCATCCACAGGAACCTCTGCCCTTTCCTGTACCGGCCTATTTTCTATGGCATAATCCGTGCCCGTAAATTTTCCCTGTATCATATTCCCTCTCATTCTGCCGCCTCAGACGGCTTCCCATCCTCGTCATCATCCGCCACATATTCCAGAATATCCCCCGGCTGGCAGTCCAAAGCCTTGCAGATCGCGTTCAGGGTGGACAATCGGACGGCCTTTGCCCGGTTATTCTTTAATATGGAAAGATTTGCCAACGTGATATCCACTTCTCCGGCCAGCTCGGTTAAGCTTTTTTTCCGTTTTGCCATACATACATCCAGGTTAATCACAATCGACATACCACTACCTCCCGCTAAATTGTCAGGTCGTTTTCCAGCTTATAGGCGACCGCCCGGTCAAAGACCCGGCTCAGCACCTTGCTGAAAAGCCCTGCGATCACGAAAACCAGTATGACGACCATCACCGCCGGAGTAAGATAAAGAGAGATCCTGCAAGCCGTTACGAGGGCGATTAAGAAGCTGTAGTTCCCCATTCTTTTCAGGCTTGCCACATTTGCCTCCACAAAACAGTCATTGTCCAATACCGTGCGGAACATATGCCTCAGCTCGTACAGGATCAGTTCGGCCAGCACGCCGGACAAGGCGAGAAGGATCGTCAGCTGGATCCAGTATCTGGCAAAATAAGAATTGATCCGCCCGTACAGCCGTATCGTAACCGGCAGCGTCACTATTACCAGAATACCCGCATAAAACATGAAATCCAGCAGCAGTTTGGTAAAACGTGTCAGTTTATCCGCTTTCATCTCCATACCTCCGTTTACCATGGAGCAGCCCGCGTCCCTGCGAATTTCATTCGGATTTTTGAGCTGCCCTTCCCCTTTCGATTCAATTCTTTCTCATAAGATACCACCGAACAAATCGAAAGTCAATATTTTTTTATTGATTTTCGATAAAATTCGGGAGAGGCGTGAAGAAACCCATAAGCAGGATGAACGGTGGCCCGAAAGGGGACGGACAGACCGGGCGGATAGCAGCCCGAACCGAAAGAAAACCGGCCGCAAGGGCCGGTTTTCTTTCGGTTCGCTATATGGATCTTTTCATGCCGCGTCCTGCGCGGCTGTGCGATGCGAAATTCACGAACGCGATTTCACGTTACTTTTCAAAACGGATCTTAAAGGTCAGGATTTCGTAGGGCCTGATGGTGAAGGAAATCCGGTTTCCTTCAAAGGAGGCCGGTGTCTCTTCTTCCTCCATCATGTTGCACAGGAAAGCTTCCCGAATCCTTCCACCCAGGGTGAGAGCGGTATGGCTGCGTCTGTTATAGCACTCGTAGAGGCGAACGATCATGGAGTCGTCGTCCTCCGCCTTTTTCACCGCTTCGATCACCACATTGGGCCGATCCGTCGATGCGAGGGACGCTTTTGCGGGAAGGCTGCCGCCTGCCCCCTTCTTTTCCACGGCCACGGCGGGATTATTGAGCTCTGCGGCCTGCGCCACCACATTTCCTTCCCGGAAGTCTCCCTTATGGGGCAGGATGGAATAGGTGAATTCATGTCTTTCCTTATCCGCATCGGGATTGGGATAGGTGGCACATTTCAGCATGGACAGGCCGATCACACCGTTTTGTACGCTGCAGCCGTACTTGCAGTCGTTGAGCAGGGCCACACCGTAGCCGTCCTCCGATACGTCCACCCATTTGTGCATGCATACCTCAAACTTGGCCATATCCCAGGAGGTATTGGAATGGGTGGGCCGTTTCACGTTTCCGTACTGAATATCGTATACGGCTTCGTTGGTATGGACATCCACCGGGAACAGGGCTTTCATGAAAATATGATCTTCTTTCCAGTCGATGACATTCCTGATATCCACCCTGACGGAATCTCTGTAGAGGAAAATCTCCTGGCAGATCGTCGAATCCAGGTATTTCCTGACGACGCGGACACATCCCCTCACCGGGCCGTCCTCCACCACCTGTATGGATTGTACGTCGTCCGCTTCCCAGGATTTTTCCGTATAATAATGATTCACATCCCAGGCGTCATAGTTATGGGGCCGATCCTCGTAGGTCATAATCACATTACCCGTACAGCCCTCTTTCAGCACCTGTCTGTCCTGCTTTTTATCGTAAATTCTCGAAAACTGCCCTTTTTCGTTCAGTTCCAGACGGATATAGCCGTTTTCCATCACGTCCGTACCGATGTGCCATACGCCGTCCTCATCCTGCTTTTCTTCCCCGGAAGGAACTTCCTCCCCATAATGGACTGCATAGCTGCAGTATCCTCTGGAGGGCAGATCACCGGTGCGGAAAAGGAAGCGTCCGTCTTCGGCCTTCTGCACCGGGCTGCTCTTCCCTCCGGCGCTTACGGACACGGGAACCTTTTCATTCTGTGTGAAATATACGGTCGCCGTACCGCCCGTGCTGTTGGGCCAGAATACCACCAGGTTTCCTTCCTTCGTATCCACTTCTCCTGCGATCTGAGCCAAAGTATCCGCGGTTTGTTCTGCGCTCTCCTTTAGGATGGCTTCGTATTCCTCCCTGGAGTCCTCGTATACCTCGCGTATGGAGGAACCGGGAAGGATATCGTGGAACTGGTTCCGCAGAATCACCTCCCAGCCTTCCTTTAACATCTCCTGAGGATAACAACCCCCGTTCCACAGCATATTCATGCAGCTGTAGCCTTCCAGATTTCCGTATGCATACTCCGATTTCCGGTTATATTTTTTATTCCGGGCCATGGAGGTATAAGTACCCCTGTGATACTCCAGGTACAGTTCTCCCACCCAGGAGGGAAGATATTTACTGTCCTTCACGTGGCGTTCCAGGGTTTCAAAGAAATTCCGGGCGGTGCTTATCACCGTCTTGGGACAGCCCGGAATCCCCTTAGAAAGACGGCGTTCGTTTTCCAGCATTTCCTTGGTGGGACCTCCTCCGCCGTCCCCATAACCGAAGGAATTGAGCACCTCCCCGTTCAGATACTTCTGACTGTAGCGCTCCCACCCGCCCATGATCTGGGAAGGATTGATGGAGCCGTTATAGGTGGTGAAAAAGTTCGTCCCCTCCCACCTGGGGGCCTCTTTATAATCTTTTGTGGGGATGAAGTGGGTCAGGACCCGGCTCCCGTCTATGCCCTCCCACAGGAAGGTATCATAGGGCATCTGATTGAATTCGTTCCAGTTGATCTTGGTGGTCATGAAATAGGGCAGCCCACACTTTCGCATGATTTGCGGAAGGGCTGCGGAATATCCGAACACATCCGGCAGCCACAGCATACAGTTGTCCTTGCCGAATTCTTCCCTGAAAAACCTCTGGCCATACAAAAACTGACGCACCAGCGCTTCCCCGGAGGAAATATTACAGTCCGCCTCAACCCACATGCCGCCGTCGGTTTCCCAACGGCCTTCTTTCACCCTCTGTTTGATCTCCTCATAGACCTCGGGCGCATTTTTCTTCACATATTGGTACAGCTGAGGCTGGCTGGACATAAAAATATACTCCGGATATTCCCGCATCAGCTCCAGGACGGTGGAAAAGCTCCGCACCGCCTTATCCTGCGTCACCGCCAGCGTCCACAGCCAGGCGCAGTCAATATGGGTGTGGCCCACACAATAGACGCTTTCCTCGCTCCCGCCGCAGTATCTGTCATAAAAGTTTTCCGTGATATATCGCTGTGCCTCTTCCAGGGATTTATAATAGGCCTCGGAATAGGGCTTCCTGAAATCCATCAGGTTCAGGGACTCGTTCAGGCAGGTAAGGATCCGGATATGGTTCCCGTCCCCCTGGTCCAGCAGCTTTGCCACATGGAAGGGCACGCTGATATCGTAAAAATATTTCTCCGTCCGCTGATCCAAAACGCGGATTCTGGAGTTCAAAAACAGGCTGAAATTCTGATCTCCCGTGAAGGCGGAAAGCACGATACGGAACCGTTCCCCGGCCCGGGCTTCCTTCGTTAAGACGATTTCCCTGTGATTCACGTCAAAGCCCTGGCGCAGTTTACCGTTTATATACACCGTAAACTGGGGATTGGTGGCGTCCCACTCGCCCTCCCGGCCGGTGAGCATCTCATAGACCACACATTCCCCGGCAAAATCCTCCGGGATTTCCACCGTGGTATCGAACCAGAAATACTCCCTGTGCCCTCCCCATATCTGTCCATGGGAAATCTCCTGCCAGTCGCGGGTGGAAAGGTTTTCTATATCCTCAAACCGTTCCTTTCCCTGATGCATCCTGTAGCTGGCGACCGGACGCTCTGCTTTGTAGATCAGCGCCTGCAGATCATCGGTGAGCTTCCTCACCCGTTCCTGAATCTGTATCATGGCACGCTCCCCCTTTCTATACGCTGTTACTACCTCGATTGTAAGGCTTTTCGGAACAGAACGCAAGGGGCATTGTTCGGGCGCCACGACATTCATGCATTTATCCCGATACAGGACTTGCTATCGCACGCTGCAGTCCATTTCCGCGAGTTTACGGATCCTTCGCGCGAAGTCCTCTCCGCCGCTGAACCTGGAATCCAGATACCGTTCGATCAGATCGCAGGCCGCCTGCATTCCCACCACGTCCGCTCCCAGGGCAATCACATTTACGTCGTCGTGCTCCACGCACTGGCGTGCCGTATAGATATCATGGCAGCAGGCGGCCCGGATGCCCGCGATCTTATTGCACGCAATCGCCGCTCCCACGCCTGAACCGCAGAGCATGATTCCCCTATCCGCCTTTTTTCCCGTCACGCTCGCACATACTTTTTTTGCCACGTCCGGGAAATCAACCACCTCTCCGTTATAACATCCGTGGTCAATCACCTCCACGCCCCGATCCCGCAGCATTGCGGTCACTTTCGCCTTTAGCGGGAAACCCGCATGGTCACATCCCATCGCTATAATCATCTTTGCTCCCATCTGCGTGCAAAGCACGCACTCAAATCAGGGAGGTTGAAAGCATTCTTCTTTCAACCTTGCTCCCATCTGCGCGCTTTGGCGCGCATACAAATCAAGGAGATTGAAAATGTTAATTTTCAATCTTGCTCCTATCTGCGTGCAATGCACGCCTTCCAATCAGGGAATCGGAAAATACTTTTTCTTTCAGGCCGCCGCCATATGTAAGCTTTAAATAAGGTCAGCATACAGGCAGTCTGCCACTTTCCTGAAATCGGCATCCCTTTTTTCGATCACCTGCTGCGCCCGGTCTCCGGGATACTCATAAAAGCCCTTCCCTGTTTTCACGCCGTAGTCCCCGTTCTCCGCCGGTTCGGACAGCATGGAGGGGACTTCTGTGGCATTGCAAAGATCCGGAAATAGATAGGAAGCGATCCGATAAAAAGTATCCAGACCTCCCAGATCGGCAATCTCAAAGGGACCCAGACACGCGTATCGCAGCCCCAAGCCGTACTTGAACACCCGGTCGATATCTTCCTTCCCTGCCACTCCCGCCTCCACCAGGCTCATAGCTTCCCTCAGAACGGCGAACTGGAACCGGTTAATCAAAAATCCGGGAACCTCCTTCTCCAGCATCACCGGAACCCTTCCCACGCGGATTCCCGTCCGGCGCACCAGCTCGGCCGTCCCGGCCCCGGTCTTTTCTCCCTTTATCACTTCGATGAGGGGACAGATATGGGGCGGGTTGAGCCAATGCATACCGCAAAAGCGTTCGGGGAGTGTTACTGCCTCCGCTATCCGGCTTATGGACAGGCCCGATGTATTGGTGGTCAGGATCGCCTCTTCGGGTACCATAGCGGATATCTCCCGCCAGAATCGATGCTTCACTTCCATGTTCTCCACAATCGCTTCGATCACAAAATCCGCCTGCAGGAAGCATTCCTTTTCCCGGGTAAACGTGATCTCATACGCACCGGCCTCCTCCTCCAGCCTCTTTTTGCATTGCTCCAATCCCTCCTGGCTGATATCGTACACCGTCACCTCAAACCCGTGCCGCACAAAAAGCAGGGCCATGGAGCCTCCCATCACCCCGGCTCCTGCGATCACGATTCTGTGAATCCTTTCTATCTGCATCTTAACCCCTTTCATGCCGCAAGGCGGCTCTCAATTCCCACTTATGCGGACGGCAGCTTTACCAGCGCAGAGCCGTCCACCACCAGTTCGCCGTCCTGATTTTCCACAAACGTATGCAGACATACTTTTCCCCGTTCCAGCAGCTTTTGAATCACCACCGTAGCCGTTATCGTATCCCCGAATTTCACGGGTTTTAAAAACTTCACTTCCTGGCTCAGATAGATCGTACCCGGACCGGGAAGACTGGTGGCAATCACGGTGGATATGAAAGACGCGCTCAACATGCCGTGGGCGATGCGCTCACCGAACCTGCCCGCCTGCGCCTCCTTTGCATTTACATGAAGCGGATTAAAATCCCCCGTAATTCCGGCAAACCCGTATACGTCCGTTTCCGTTATCGTCTTAGAGAAACTTGCGCTCTGTCCTTCCTGATACGCCATGTTCGCTCCTTTTCTTTCGTTTTTATGTTGAATACACATATTTTACAAAGTGTTTCTTCGGTTCTCAGAAACCCACCTTATCTTTTCCTTTTAAATGAAGCATCTTCCTGGCTTCCTCGGAATCCGCCGTTTCGTAATCCAGAAGCTCCAGAATGCTTTTGAGCTTGGCCACCTGCTGCGCATTGTCACGGGTGAGCGTCCCGTCCGGTTTTATGTACAGCCCGTCTTCCATTCCGACCCTTACATTCCCGCCGCAGATTGCCATCATCGTTTCGTAGCGGAACATTCTTCTGCCTCCGCCCACGGTACTGTAGCGAATATCGTCTCCCAGCAGTTTTTTCGCCTGGTCGATCATAAAAAGCATGGATTCAGCGCTCATGGGCATGGCGCCCATCACTCCCGGCACGAACTGGATATAGATCGGCTGGGTTATGGTGCCGTTCTTTTTAAAAAAAGCCAGATTGGCCAGCTGCCCGTAATCGAATACTTCATATTCCGGAAGCGTGCCGCAGCGGTTCATTGTTTCAATGCAATATTGTATATCTTTAAATGTATTTTTAAATACATTGTCATAGGTTTTTTCCACGAAGGGAAGCTCCCAGTCATATACGGGCTTATCCAGCAGCCCGGTTAAGCGGCTGAAGCAGAAATTCATGGAGCCTCCGTTCGCCGAAGCCATTTCCGGGCGAAACCGTTCTATAACGGAAAAGCGTTCCTCCACGGACATCCCTGCCGCACCTCCGGTGGTAATTCCGATTACCGCATCGCATTCCGACTTGATGCCGGACAAAATATATTCAAAAATGGAGTGATCCGTAGTGGGTTTTCCCTCCCTGTCCCGCGCATGGATATGGACAACCGCCGCTCCGGCCCGATGGGCATCCACGGCCTGCCGTATGATCTCATCCGGCCCGGCTGGAAGGTAGGGCGACATCCCGGGCGTATGAATTGCCCCCGTAATCGCCGCCGATATGATGATTTTCTTCGCTCCGGCCATCTCACATTCCCCTTTCTGCTTTCATAATCGCAAGAGAGCATTTCGCCCGCTCCGGCTGTGCAGGTACATCGATTTCCAGGCTCACCGCGCCCGTATATCCGCCCTGATACAACCGGCTCAGGCGGCTTTGATGCAGCGCCTTTCGTTCCTTCTTTAAATAACTGCGGCACAGGGGCCCTCCGTCGTCGTCCGAAATATGTACGTGGTAAAGCTTTGCAAAGCCGCCGAGATCCCCGTCCGCTTCCCCCGTTTGTTCCATATTATAGAAGTCCGCGACCAAACCGATATTTTCCCAGCCGATCCGATCCACCAGCTCCGCGGCTTCCGCCATGCTGTTCACATAGTTGCAGTAGCAGGGCGCAAGCGGTTCCAGGCAGACCCGGATCCCTTTCTTTCCGAACGCCTCCGCCGTCTCCTTGAGGAACTCCGTCAGCTGCCGGTCCGCCAGCCGCCTTTCGTACCCTTCGGGCAGCCGCCTCGAACGTGGAGAACCGATGCCCACACATTTCACGCCGATGGCTCCTGCCCTTTCGGCGCAAAAGGATGCATATTCCCCCGCCCTTTTCCGGTCAAAACCGGGACCTGCAATAATAAGGCTTTCCGGGCAGTAGGCATTCAACCCCTTGCACGGGAAGTCATTTTCATAGAATGTCCTCTCCGCCAGATAAAAGTCCCGCTCATCCATCCCTACCAGATATTTCCCCATCATTTCCAGATAGTCATATCCTGCCGCTTTCACTGTCTCCAGCTCCGAAATGTGCAAAATACTGCATCCCGCTTCCACTTTTCCGTCCCTTCTTATTCTCCTTAACATGCGAATGGCCCGCCGCCGCAGATACATGAAAGTCATAATCCCGGCTCCATGTATCTGCGGCCGGCAGGCCGGCAAAAACATTGTTCAGGTCGGTTTATGGGACTTTCTTCATTCCACGTCCATCAGTTCCACATAAGCCTTCTCTTTTTTCAGGCGGTTTTGGAATGCCTCATAGAGTCCGTCCGCATTCTCCCGCAGCGTACGCCTGCTGTTGGTGTGAGGGTTCACACTGGTGGCATAGTCCAGCTGGGTGATCCATTTCTCCGGCACGCTGGCGGAACCGCTGAGAGCCCCTGCAATGCCTCCCGCAACCGCCGCCACGCAGTCCGTATCCCGTCCCATGTTTACGCCTGCCAGGATTGCATCCTTCGTGTTTCCGTTTACCATCTTAAAAATGGTAATTCCCTTTGTCACCACCTCATTGGCATAACTGAAGGGATAGGGCATCCCGAAGCCGTTATATACGCCGTCAAAGTAACTGCGCAGCTCGATAATGTCCTTACACCCGGCGGTTTTCTTAAGCTGTTTATCTATTTCCCCTACTACCAGATCCGCGTCGCAGTTGTCATAGACCGCTCCGATTACGGAATCCACGCTGGCCCCGGGAACGGTGCCCGCGGCGATCGCCACGCCCGTTACGCAGGCCCATTTCAGGCCTCTGCTGTTGGCGGTCTGATAGAGCTGTCCGACCTGCAGGATATCTTCCTTCGCAGTCTCGATATTCCCCGCGTTGATCAGGCCGATCGCATGGCAAGCCCTGGAAAAGCTGTTCAGTCCCGCGTAATCGCAGTAACGTCCCAAATCCGTCGCCGGGATGCCGGTTTTGGCCATATTCAGCAAAGTTCCCTCAAAGGGCTCCGATACCCATCCGCCCGCATTGGGATTCGCATATTTAACCCATGCGGCGCGCACATCCTCCGCCGTCACACGGCCGCCCTTTTCCATAATGGCGGTTATCATCAGCTTCTGGCGTTCCACGCCGTCCTCTGTGGTTCCGGGTTCTCTTTTCCAACCGTTTCCGTAATGCTCATAGGGCAGGTAGTCTTCCACGAACCCGTATTTCTCTTCGATCTCCGGCCAGGTCATGCCTTCCACCGCCGCTCCCATGGAGGAGCCGATATGACAGCCGCAGATGCAGCCGAAAAATTTATCCCTTAACGTAACGCTCATACTTATACCCATGCCTTTCCCGTTTTGGGCCCTCCCAAAACGGGAATAGGCCCAAATCCGTAAGATTGAAAATTTTAATTTTCAATCTTCCTCACATTCTGCCGCTCTCCTGCGGCTTTCGCTTTTTGTCAGCCTCTCTTGTCCTTGTACTCTGCGTTGATTTCTTCCGTCCACTGTGCGCCGCCGCGGCTGTTCCACTCTTCCACGAACTTATCCCACTCATCCAGGGAAGTTTTTCCCGTAATGAAATTCGTATAGCTTTCCATGGAGAACGCCTGCAGGTCGGCTCCGTACTCAACCTCCGCCTTGGTGGTTAAGCCGTCCCCGTCATTGTTAATGGTCTTCCACTGGAAGGAATCACGCCTGGACTGTACCAGGGGCGTTTCCACCTGCAGCAGGGGCCATTCCGCTTCAAACACGGAATACCACTGGATCCAGGACGCATCCTCGTCAAACTGCGGCAGGGTTACATAGGTCCCGTCTTCCTTCTGCTCCCAATGGATTCCTTCCACGCCCGTATAGGTGGTCATCATACCTTCTTCGGAATACATCCAGTCCATAAGCCTCATACATGCTTCCGGATTGTCCGCGCCCTGCAGCATCATAACGCAGCCGTTGCACAGATTAACCCCGCGCACGCCGGAATCCCCGTTCGGTCCGACCGGAGGTGCAATTCTGCTGAAGGAAATGTTAGGGTCAACCTCCTGCAGCTGCGCTTCGATCTTAGGTTCCCATGTCCACCAGTGATAGCTGATGCCGAACTGGTTCTTCATCGCTTTGTTGTTCAGATCGTCGTCCGTGGTACAGGTGATGAATTCCGGATCGATCAGGCCTTCCTTATACCATGCGCTGATGGTCTCAAGCGCTTCTTTTACCTTAGGATTCGTAACCTGAGGCTTTAACTCGCCGTCCTCCAGATACCAGTATGTGTTGACCGCATTATAAGTGGGAATGGGCGCCATGGCTCCGAAAGCGCCATAGAGGAAGTCAAGGGCCTCCATGCTGATCCCTGAAAATCCGTAGGTGTCGTTTTGTCCGTTTCCGTCCGGATCGTCGAAGGTAAACGCCCTCATCACCTCATGATAATCCTCCAGCGTCACCGGCGTTTCCAGACCCAGATTGTCCAGCCAGTCCTGCCTGATCACCACATTGTAACGGTTAGGGCTGCAGAACATCGGTATCGCATACAGTTTTCCGTCTACGGTACAACGATCCAATGCCTCCTGAGGTACGTTTTTCAGGATATTCGGACAGTCCTTTACCAGCTCGGTCATATCCATCAGGGCTCCCTGATCCACATAATCATACAGGTCATTGAACATGGCCGCATTGAGCCTCACCAGATCCGGCAGCTCCGATTTGTCCCCTGACAGGATCAGATTTACCTGTTCCGCATAGTTTGCGGAAGGAGGCGCGATATGATCCAGCGTAACGTTGGCCGCCTCTTCTATCTTCTGAAGGATCACATCGTTATCCGGGTATCCCTCAAATCCGCCTTTGGTAAATACGAAGCTGACCGTCGGCCTGTCCCCGCTTCCGCCCGCATCGGCGGATTCCGAAGCTTCCTCCTGCGTATTCTCCTCTGCCTGGGCGGGCTGTTCGTTTTCTGTCTGCGTATTCTGTGCGCCCTCACCTCCCCCTGAACTTCCTCCGCATCCGGTCAGTCCTGACATGACCAGTCCGCAGCATAAAAACATTGCCAACACTTTTTTCTTCATTCTTTCCTCCCATCCGCCCGTTTTGACGGGCTTGTAAACCGGGCAGGCTGTAGATCCTTTTCCTTCAGCCTCCGCTTTCCGCCGCACAAGGCGGCGCTTTTCACAATCTTTTCTCAAGATTTTCTCAAATCTATCCCTTCTTACCGGCTCTGACAGCGTTTTCCTCCTTTCTTTTCTTCCGTCGCTGCTTAGATTCATAGCCGCCCCGATTATCCTTTTACGGCTCCCACCATAACGCCTTTTACAAAATATTTCTGTAAAAACGGATAAACCACCAAAATCGGGAGCGTGGAAACCATCACCGTTGCCGCGATCACAGAGGAAGACGGCGGAGTCGCCACATCCGCCAGCTGTGCGTTGAGTTCTGCCATACTCATGGTCAGCACCACCTCCCGCAGCAGAGTCTGCAGGGGCCACAGCTTCCGGTCCGTGATGTAAAGCACCACATCAAAGAATGCATTCCAATGCCACACCGCGTAGAACAGGCTGATGGACGCCAGCGTGGGTTTGGATACCGGAAGAACAATCCTGATAAGCGTCGTCCATTCGGAGCAGCCGTCTATCTTCGCCGCATCCTCCAGTTCTTCCGGTATTCCTTCAAAAGAGGTCCGCATGATGATCATGTTATATACATTCAAAAGAGACGGAACGATCAATGCCCATATGGTATTGGTCAGCTTAAAGGTTTTGACCACCAGATAGGTGGGGATCATCCCTCCGCTGAAAATCATTGTGAAGAAAAAGACCTGCATCAGCACGCCTCTTCCCGGCAGGAACTTTTTTGACAGCGGATACGCCGTCATTACGGTTATTGTCATATTTAATATAGTTCCCACAACCGTCCGGAATATGGTCACTCCATACGCCCTGAAAATACTGTTCCCGCTCAGCACATACTTATAATTCTCCAATGTGGGATTCTTAGGAATCGCAATGACCGATTTCGCATTTTCCACCAATTCCTTTGATGTGGTCAGGGAATTAAAAACCACATCCAGGAAGGGAAAGAGCGTGATCAGCCCGATGATGATCAGGATGACATAAATCAGGATCGTAAATATGGAATCCCCCATGGATTGTTTTACCCTATGTCTACGTCTGCCTATTTTCATTCCCATTAATTCCTACCCATTCCTTTCCACAGCCTTATAACTTCCCCTGCCGGCCTTCCGTATGCCTTCCTCCCGCATTCTGCAGGCATCCGGCGCCTTTTAAAACAGGGTTTCCTGCCCTGCCTTGGACGACAGCCAGTTACAGGTCACCACCATAATAAACGAAATAATCGATTTAAACAGACCCGCCGCTGCCGAAAAACCATACTGTGTCTGAATGATGCCGACCCGATATACATAGGTATCTATAATATCCGCCACATCGTATACCGAGGAATTGTACATTGTAAATACCTGTTCGAAATTGCTGTTGAGGATTCCGCCGATCCGAAGCAGCAGCATGATAATAACGGTAGGCATGATACACGGCAGCGTCACGTAACGCATTTTCTGAAGTTTACTCGCCCCGTCTACCGTAGCCGCCTCATATAAATCCGTGGGCACCCCCGCCAGGGCCGCCAGATAAATGATCGCCGACCATCCCATCTCCTTCCAGATGTCCGTCGCCACTAAAACGCCTCTGAAATACTCGGAATCTCCCATAAAGAAAATGGATTCTATCCCCAGTTTGTTCAGGAACAGATTGACGGCCCCGTCCGCCGGCGATAACAGGTTGCTGGCCAAGGTGGCAATAATGACCCAGGAGATAAAGTGGGGCAGATATACCACTGTCTGTACGGTCCTTTGAAAAAACCGATTCCCCACCTCGTTGATCAGAAGTGCAAGAAGGATGGGAATGGGAAAACCGACCAATATTTTCCAAAAGCACAATGCAAACGTGTTCTTCATAATCCTGATGAAGTCCGGCGTACGGAACAGCTTCGCGAAGTTGTCCAGACCGCACCATGGGCTTCCAAAAGGGCCCATAAAGATCTTGTAGTCCTTAAATGCGATGAAATTGAAAAATATCGGCAAATAAAGAAACAGTATGACAAAGATCAGCCCCGGCAGGAGCATCAGATAATAATTGTGATACTTCCTGACTGCACGCCCTACGGTAAGCTGTGTTTTTGCTCCCTTGTCTTTCTTCACTACTCATCCCCCTTTTCATTCGATTTTACCGCCCTGAAATATGTAATCGTTTACATATCGTTTTGTCTATTGTAATCGTTCTCACACAATTTGTCAATAGGCATAATTTTAATTTATAATTCCCCTTTTTTCCCGGCAATATCCATGCTTTCTTTTCTATGATTGACAAAAACCCTGGAAATCATTTATTATCAAGTTGCAAAATGTCCTGCAAAAATAACTATTTTTGCTATTTATAACATGAAAGGGCAGGTAATCGAAAATGTGGGGAAAGATGACGATTAAAGATGTGGCGAATAAGTGCGGGGTGTCCACCGCCACGGTCTCCAGGGCCATCAATAACAACGGGTACGTCTCAAAAGAGCTCAAAGCCCTGATCCTGGATACCTGTAACGAACTGGGATATATCCCCAATTCCACGGCCAGAAGCCTGAAAATCAATTCAACCGGCATCATCGGATATATTACCTCCGACATATCCAACCAATACCATATTACCGTCGCCAAAGCCATTGAAGATATCATTCGGCCCAGCAACTATAACCTGATCGTCTGCAGCACCCGCAACAGCCAGGTTGCCGAAGAACAGTATCTGAAGCTGCTTTTGGGGCGGAATATCGACGCCCTCGTCATCAATACCACCTGTGAAAACGACGAATTCATCGCTTCCATCAGCCAGAAGCTTCCCACCGTACTGGTAAACCGCCGCTTAAGCGTCCCGAATTTCCACGGTGACTTTGCCGACGGCAACAATGTGACGGGCACCTACCTGCTCACCAAGGATCTGCTGAAGCACGGCCACAGACGGATCTATCTCCTGGAAGGCAGCTATAAATTCAGCAATGCCCGCGAACGCTATGAGGGTTTCCGGAAAGCCATGGCCGAAGCAGGGATCGACACGCAGCATGACTATCCCTACCGTTACGAGGGAGACTTCTCGGAACAGTCCGGCTTTAACGGGATCGTACATATGCTGAACCACTTCGATCAGGTCCCCACCGCCATACTCAGTACGAACAACGCCATGACCATCGGAACTCTCAAGGCCCTACATACCTACCACATCTCCGTACCGGAACAGCTCTCCGTGGTCGGCTTTAACGGAATCGACAATCTCGAGCTCATGACGACACGGCCGACCGTGGCAAACTACAATCCCTATGAAATCGGCACTGCGGCCGGACAATTTGTCTTAGACCGGATCAGGGATAATTCCCTGAAGAACAGGGAAGCCATCTTTGAACCCGATATGATTCCCGGCAATGCCACCTCCTCTCCCAGGATCATTTAACCTCGTGTGCCGCAGGGCTTTTCATGTCTCTATCTTGGCTTTCAGATATTTTTGTCTTGCCAAGCGGCGTTTTTTCTGTTATGGTATATGTAAACGTTTTCACATTTTATGCAGATTGCGAGGAATAAAGGGGGTAATCGCACATGAGAACTTATACCACAGAAAATTTAGGACGCGTCGTCGTTATCCATTTGGGCAAGGGCGAACCGATACTGGAAAGTGTGGAGGCTGAAATCTCCCGCCTTCAAATCAAAAACGGCATCCTTCTCTCCGCCATCGGTTCCCTGCGCAAAGCGTGCCTTCATTTCATCACAAATACGGACGATCAGGCCGTCAATGAGTTTTCGACCATAGAACGGCCCATTGAGCTTTCCTCGGCCCAGGGTCTGATCATCGACGGGGTACCCCATTTTCATCTCACGATCTCGGAGCCGAACGGGATGTATGCGGGCCATATGGAGCCCGGCTGCGAAGTGCAGTATCTCGCAGAACTCGCCATTTTGGAATTAAAAGAGCTTCCGTTAACCAGGAAATTGGACGAACACGGGATTTCCTATATCGATACGCTCTGAGAAAGGAGAATTTTCCATGCCTCTCATGACCGGAGACGAATATGTTGAAAGTATCCGCAGAAAAAAAATGCAGATCTATCTGCTCGGTGAGAAAATAATCGGCCCGGTGGGAAATCCGATCCTGGCGCCCTCTCTGAACGCCGTTAAAATGACCTACGATTTGGCCCAGGATGAAAAATACCGTCCCCTTTTGACGGCATGTTCCCATCTTACGGGTCATGTCATCAACCGCTTTACCCATATCCACCAAAACAGAGAGGATCTGATTGCCAAAGTAAAAATGCAGCGTCTTTTGGGTCAGAAAACGGCTTCCTGTTTTCAGCGCTGTGTGGGTATGGATGCGATAAACGCCGTATTTTCCGTCACCTATGAGATCGACCGGAAATACAAAACCGCTTACCACAACCGTTTTCTCCGATATCTGGAGAAGTGCCAGGAACAGGATCTGGTGATAGACGGGGCCATGACCGATCCTAAGGGTGACCGTCATCTTCCCGCAGACAGGCAGACGAACCCGGAAGCCTATCTGCGTGTAGTCGAACGACGAGAGGACGGTATCGTCGTCAGCGGGGCAAAATGCCATCAGACCGGCGCCTGCAACTCCCATGAAATCCTCGTCATGCCCACCGTTTCCCTGGGCTCCGGCTGTGAAGATTATGCCGTTTCTTTCTCCGTCCCCATCGATACGCCCGGGCTCCTTATGATCATCGGCAGACAGAGCTGCGACACACGCAAACGGGAATCGGCTCCTATAGATACCGGAAACCAGAGGTTCGGCGGCGTGGAAGCGTTGGTCATTTTTGATCATGTATTCGTTCCGAATGACCGGATATTTATGAACGGGGAGACGGAATTCGCGGGTTCCCTCGTGGAACGTTTTGCGGCCTACCACCGTCAGAGCTACGGAGGGTGCAAAACAGGGGTGGGAGATGTCCTGATCGGCGCCGCAGCCCTGGCGGCCGACCAAAACGGCACGGCAAAGACATCCCATATCAAAGACAAACTCATCGAGATGACCCATTTAAATGAAACCATGTTTTCCTGTGGCATTGCCTGCTCCTGTGAGGGCTGTCCGACCGCGGCTGGCAATTATTCCGTCGATCTGCTGCTGGCCAATGTCTGCAAGCAGAACGTTACCCGTTTTCCCTTTGAAATGGCCCGTCTTGCCCAGGACATTGCAGGCGGGCTCATGGTCACTGCTCCTTCGCAGAAGGATCTGGAGAATCCCGATACCGCGGAATATATCCGAAAATACTTAACCGCTGCGGACTGCGCCTCTGCTCAGGACCGCCTGAAACTGCTGCGTCTCATTGAAAACCTCACATTGGGCACAGCCGCCGTCGGCTATCTGACGGAATCCCTCCACGGAGCGGGAAGCCCGCAGGCCCAACGGGTCGTGATCGCAAGGCAGAGCAATCTGGATGAGAAAAAAAAGCTGGCAGAGCGAATTGCCCGGCTGGAATCCTCCGATCGGCGCTGAAGCTTACTGTTTCCTCTGTCAAAAAAGCTGCTGCAAATATGATCTTTTGCAGCAGCCTTTTTTCGTTACCGGCTAATTTATGAATATTCTCAAGAGAACATTATTCGTTTTCTTGATTTCGGAATTTGAATCTTAATGCAAACCGGGCCCGTCCGTTTCCCTGTTTGGCAGCCTCCTTTAGGAATTGAAGCCCTTTTTTTTGTTCCTCCTGTGTCCTGTCTTCGGAAGAGTAGATCATGCCGCATAGGTATTTTGCTTCCGCATTTCCCGGGCAGCCCTCCTCCTGAAGCGCTTTTTCACACCAGAACAACGCTTTGGCATAGTCGGGATCCGTTCCTGTTCCTTTATAATACATTTTACCGCAAGTCAGCCAGGCATCCCTGCAGCCTCCGTAACCGGCCTTTTCAAACCACTGCAGCGCCTTCTGAGCATCCTTCTTCATTCCTTCGCCCTTGTAACACATCCATCCGCATTGAAGCTGTGCTTCCGCCTGCCCCTTCCCTGCGGCCTCCTGTAAATAGGCCAGGGCTCTCTTCCGATCCCTTTTGACGCCCTCCCCCCGATAATACATCAGTCCAAGCTGATACAGGGCATCCATACTCCCGTTTTCAACCGCTTCCCCGTAACTGTTCAAAGCCTTTTCCATGCTCTTTCTTGTTCCCTCACCATGCTGATACATCCATCCGCACTGATACTGCGAAGATGCATGATTTGAGCGGGCAGCCTTTTTGAAGCAGTCAAATGCTTTGGCATAATCCATCGCCATGCCCTCGCCCGTATAATACATCATCCCACGTGCATACTGAGAGCTTGCATCCCCCCATGGAGCGGCCTTTTCATACCAATATAACGCCCGCGCATAGTTCACCTTTGTACCTCTGCCCTGGCAGTTCATATCTCCGCACAAGTGCTGGATCTCCGGATTTCCGTCCTCAGCAACCTGCTCCAGCCAATATAACGCCTTCTCCTGATCCTTGGCATCCTTCGACTGGACATATAGCTGGCCGCACTGGAGCTTCGCCTTCCCGTTTCCCAGATAGGCGGCTTTCTCAAACCAGTGCAGCGCGTCCTTCTCCCTGCCCGCGTCAAAATATGCCCTTCCGCAGCGGTACTGCGTCGCTTCCAGCCATTCTTTATCTATGTTCCGGTACATCAGGAGCATTTCATACCAGTATGCCTCTGTCATATAGTCTTTTTCTTCTCTGCATTGTTTTGCCAGAGCATAGACCTCTTCCACAGACATCTGAGGCCCCTGGGAGGTTTCTTTGTCCGAAAAGCCTGCTCTCTCTTCTTCCACCGTACCGCCTTCCATTCCCATTCCTAACCCCTTTTTATATATCGTATGCATAATCCGGGATACTGCATCCGAATCCTTTTCCGGCAGCCTATCTTATGCGTTCTTTTTCTTTTTGAAAAAACCATCCACCCTCTTACGAATTTCTGTCGGTTTCATGTATTTGAGCAGATATCCATCCGGCTTCAGATCCAGCACCTTTTTCACGCTCCCCTGATCATCCCTGCTGGTAAGGAAAATAACCGAAACATCTTTAAATTCCTTTTCAGAACGGAGCATTTCCAGTACATGCCTTCCGTCGCAGACCGGCATGTCATAATCCAGGAGCACAAGATCCGGCCTGTCCAGAGAGATGGCGCGTATGGCCGCCACTCCCGACTGAACCGTAGAGACCTCATAGTCATTCACCAGCAGCCTTTTGATTCCTTCCCGTATGGTCATGGAATCATCCACCAGGAGGATCTTCGGCTTGGAGCTCTTCTTCTGATTTTCGAAGAATCTCTCCACCTGCGTTATCTCATTATCGGGAGCCAGAGGCGTTCCGATCCCCGTTTCAAGCAGATGAGGAGCAAAAATACTATAGGAGAAATACCCTTCCTCCGTGCCAAACAGCAGGCTGACCTGGGGCTTTTCCTCCTCAAATACCTGCCTAAACTCCTCATAAGTTAAGAGGCTTTCCTCCTGCATCTCGTAGTACTCCATAGACGGGAAGTGGGACATCACATGCCATACAAACTGGCTTGCACTGTATCTGGCCGCATTGATCAGCATTACATCCAGCTTATCCGTGCGGACTCCCAACAGCTTTCCAATGGTATTGATTAGGATTTTCTCCTCGAAGACCATAATGATCTCCCATTTTTTCCTGTCCTGTTCCCTGCCATAGACGAGACGGTAATAAATACCTTTTCCGAATCTTTCTCCGTCATAGGTCTCACTGATCACCTGCGCATTCAGCCCAAACATGTGATGTACGCAGTCTATGATCACATGTTTCATGGCGTTCAATTCCTGCGCCGGCAAAAGATTTTCCCATCTGCTCGGTTTCTGCCCTGTTATTGCGCGGTCTTCCGTTAAAGTATGTCCGATCAGCCATCCTGCACATACCGCCAGAAAATGGTCTACCGCTACCGGGGCATAATTCATCTTCTTAAGCTCATTTTCCAGCGCCGGAAGCGTCCTTTCACGAAAATCCTTATGTATCCGCTTATGCATTTTCAGATCTTTATAGCAGATCAGCTCCATATAATTTTCTTCGTCCGTAAAATGCCTGATTGCATGCTCATAAAAAAATTTGATTCCCTCTTCGCACGCCTTCCCGCTTTTTTGTTCTTCGTTTCGGAGCATGAAAAGTCTGTTGATAATCGAAAAAAGCCTCTGATGCTCTTTGTCGATCGCATCCACTCCGATATTGAACTCCTCTTTCCACGTTATCTGTTGATCCATATCCAAGCCCTCCCTTGGCCTGTATCTAATTCCATATATAAAGCAATCATGGGATAAAATACGTTTGTTATCAGTATCATAACACATAACTCTAAATTTTCAAACATAAAAAACTGACAAAAAGTTACAAAGTGCAAAAATTATGCTATTATCTTATTAGAAAACTTTAATAAAGTAGTGGGGGGGAATCATCCATGAAGCTGAATGCAAAACGAACCGTCCTTGTCGGCCTTGCTTTTCTTTCCATCAGCGCCTTCTGGCAGCTCTATGACAGCATCATACCGCTGATTTTAAAGAACACTTTTCATATCAGCGACACGATTTCGGGAGGGATCATGGCAATCGATAACGTACTGGCCCTGTTCCTTTTGCCCTTTTTCGGCAGCCTGTCCGACCGCGTGGATACAAAAATCGGAAAGCGCATGCCGTTTATCCTCTGCGGAACCGCAGCAGCGGTGGTTTCCATGCTGTTTTTGCCCATTTCCGATAATATGGGATCGCTCGCCCTGTTTGTGGGAGCCCTGTTCGTTACCCTTCTCGCCATGGGAAGCTATCGTTCTCCGGCCGTTTCCCTCATGCCGGATGTGACGCCCGCTCCCCTGCGTTCCAAGGCCAACGCCATCATCAATCTGATGGGAGCCGTGGGGGGCGTCATCTCCCTGATCCTGATTTCCACCCTGGTTCCGAAAACGGGAAAACCCGATTATTTCCCCATTTTCCTCATCGTAGCCGCGGTCATGGCAGTCTCCGTTCTGCTGCTTTTGTGGAAAATCAAAGAAAATCCTCTGCGGGCCGAGCGGGAAGAGATCGACCGCAGGAATGCCGGGCCGCAGGATGCACCCCGCAGGGAGCCTTCCTCCAAGGTCCCCATGGCCAGCGATGTAAAAAGAAGCCTGATCCTCATCCTGATCTCCGTGTCCTGCTGGTTTATGGGATATAATGCGGTGACTACCGCCTTTTCCAAATACGCCCAGATCTACTGGGGCATACAGGGCGGCGGGTTTGCCAACTGCCTCCTGGTGGCCACCGTCGCCGCCATCTGCTCCTATATCCCCGTGGGCGCCGTCGCGTCCCGTATCGGACGCAAGAAAACCATTCTGGGGGGTGTGGTACTCCTTGCCTCCATGTTCACATTGGGCGCTTTCGTAAAGGAATATCACGTATGGATCAACGGCCTGTTCGCTCTCGTGGGTGTGGCCTGGGCCGCCATCAATGTGAATTCCTATCCCATGGTGGTGGAGATGAGTAAGGGAGGAGATATCGGCAAATTTACCGGATTTTATTATACCTTTTCCATGGCCGCCCAAATCGTCACCCCGATCCTGTCCGGCTTTCTGTTGGAGCATGTGGGATACTATACCCTGTTCCCCTATGCCGCCCTGTTCGTAGCGGCCGCATTCTGTACCATGCTCTTCGTCAACCATGGAGACAGCAGGCCTCTCCCCAAGAAAAGCCGGCTGGAGGCCTTTGACGTGGATGACTGACCTTTCTTTGAAACGGACCAAAACCAAATCCGGAGGCTGAGTCGGCAATACGCCACAGCCTCCGGCCGCCAGGCCAAAATAATACATGAAGAAGAGAAAGATAATACATTCTTATCTTTCGGGTCTTATTGTAGTATGTTGCCAGAAATCAGATCCTTTTATCCTTGGAAAGGGAGCAGTAAGATCGTCATGAACAGACTTCTTTTGGATATGAACTGGCTTTTGGGAAGGTTCCGCAAAATCTATTTTATGGCCCTGCCGGAGAACGAGACGGATTATGAAAAAAGCCGCCGGTACTATATCGCAGGAGATTCCGCCACACAGACCGTCGGCCAGCTGGCAGGGGGAACTTTTCTCGTATCCCTCATGCTCTCCGTCGGCTTTTCGGATGCCCAGGCCGGCGTACTCACCTCCGTCGCCACCCTGGCCGCCCTTTTTCAGCTCTTCACCATGCGCAGGATCAACCACCTGAAAAAAAGGAAACTTTTCGTCTGCCTTACGGTGCTCCAAAAGCTGTATCTGGCCCTGATTTTTTTCATCCCCCTGCTCCCCGCAGGGAACGGCCTAAAACGGCTTCTGTTGGTAGCAGGCTATTTTTTTGCGCAAATATGCGCCCAAATCGGCACACCGGCAACCCAGGACTGGCTTGCCACCCTGGTTCCTGCCCGCCTGAGAGGAAGTTATTTTTCCAGAAAGGACGCCATCGCCGTCTTTATCACCGTTACGGTCATGCTGTTTTCCGGTATCCTCATGGATGCCACAGCGGGGCCAAAACAGCATGTGGGCTTTCTCATCAACGGCGGAATGATCCTTTTCCTCGTCCTGCTGAACTTCTGGGCCTTCAGCTGTATGAAAGAGCCCCGTACGGCCAGACTGAATGCGCAGGGTAAAGAGATCCACGGAAAATTACGAAAAAAATATCAGGAGGAAGAGGATACAAAGGGACATGGCATCCTCCTTGCGGAAATGAAGGAAGCATTCCGCAGTCCGGATTTTCGTATCGCCTTTATCGCCACCCTGCTCTGGCAGACCTCCTTCTATTGCGCGGCTCCCTTTAATACCAGTTACCAATTGACGGAACTGAGCCTTCCCTTTACTTTTATCATGGTCATCGGGTTTTTGGGGAATATGCTCCGCATTGCCATTACCCCCTTCATGGGAAAGATGGGAGATCGCTACGGCATGGCTTTCCTTTACAAATATACTTTAATGGGGATTCTGCTGTATTACATATTCTTCGCCCTGGCGGTTCCTTCCAATGCTTACCCTATGGTCATTGTGGGTACGGTATGCTCCGCTCTGGGGTGGAGTTTTGCGGGAATCGGACTGTTCGGCGTCCAGCTCGAGCTGCTGGACGAAAAAAAGAGGGATCTCCAGCTCTCGATCCTCTCTTCGCTCAGCGGTGTTTATGGATTTGTGGTTTCTCTCGTAGCGGGAGAACTGCTGGATTTTCTCCAAAAGGCAAGAATTCCTTTTATGGGACACACTCTCTATGCCCAGCAGTTCACCAATGTATTGGGCGCCTTCTTCCTCACCCTCCTGATCCTTTACCTGAAGGTCAGAGTACAGAAAAGGGAGAGGCAGCTCGGACAATCCTGATCCCGATTACCCCTCATGCCGAAAATGGGAAAGGTTTGAGAAGCCCCTTCGCGGCGGGCTGTTTCAAGCCGGCGCGAAGGGGCCTCTCCGGTCTTTTCTGCCCTCAGTACGAGTTAGATTACTGCCAGAGAAAGGCATCCATCTCCCCGTTTTCAAAGCAGATCACATCCTCCGGCAGCTCCTGATCGCGTACCGGGAGGAAAACCGACAGCTTCACCATTCGATGTCCGCATTCCGGGCACCGGTAGGATATGGCTCCACAGGCATAGAAGCCTGTGGGGATTTCTGCCTTAACGGACACCTTTCTCATATTTCCGATGAAAAAATCCGCGTCCCGGTGCGGCGTATAATGATCCACCGTTACAGGCAGCATATAGAGCTGGCGTCCTGTCTCCGCCATCTGGCTCTGACATTTACCGCACCAGTCATCATGAAATGCAGCCCTCATTTTCCGCAGGAATCCCATAGCAATCCCTCGCCTTTCCGAAACGGTTTATCCCCTGTTCTTGGCTTCCATCAGAATCTTTGCCATCATATCGGCTTTGGCAATCCCCTTCAGAATATAATCGCTGTTCATGGCCCAGCGCCGGTTGGACGTAAAGGTATAAACCCGGATCGTCACGCCGTCCACATTCATCAGGAAACTGACCTGGCTGCTGCCGGTCATAAATCCCCTTCCCGTTTCCCCGTCATCCACCCAGGCCTGTTTCAGCCGGCCTGCGGGCAGCACATACTTTTTCGTCGGGTTCCAGAAAAACAACAGAGCAAGCTTTCCGTTCACCGCATCCACCACCACCATGCAGCCCCTGCCGTAAAACGTATGATTCCGGTTGAATCCGCTTTCATCCAGCTCCTTTTCCAATTCCTTCTGATTCTTCTTAAAGATCATTTTCCCCCCGAAGATCCACCATATCACGGCGAGAAAAGGCGGAAGCATAAGCAAGATCACGGCCATGTTTCCCTTTGGAAAAAACAGATAACTGAGCAGAAAGCACAGCGCACAGATAAGAATAGGAATAAAAATATAGCCTAACAGATATGGTACATTGATTTTTTTAATTTTTTCCGATTTCATATGGATACCCCCTGTATATCAAGCTTTCCCGTGATACTGTTACCAATAAAGAGTTTCAAATTTTAATTTTCAATCTTATACCCACGGTATCCGCGGACTTTACTTCCATTCCGCCTCTTTCTTATTTTTAGGCGGGAAGAAATAGGGAAAAATTCCCAACCTCGCTCCCAGCATATGTAAAAGAGGGAAACAGACGAATATCGTTCCCAGCTGAATCATCAGGGTGGGTATCTGTGTATAATCCTCCTCGCTCAGCTTTCCTCCGTTTCCCAGCATATCCACGTAAAAATCCGTTCGGCTCAAAGGCTCTTTATATTCAATCTGCTCCAAAAAGGTTTCGTTTTCAGAAAGGTCTTCATATACCAAGCGTCCCACCGGCAGGATATTATCCCCAGTAAAGATATCCTCTCCCGTCTGCTGCACCGCATCCTCGTTTATACAAGCAGCCACCAGCTCTCCGGAAGGCAGTGTTACGGCATTCATATACCAATTTTTATAATAGCCGCCTCCCCGGTTCCTGTATTCGATCCCGTCGGATACAATGGTGAATGTCTCATGGGCTTCCAAATCCGCCACACTCTGAGCCCGGAAAACCGATTCTCCGGCGGCCCCGCCGATTTCCCCGGCGGACACGGTATGCTCTTCCACATAGTTGTCATACTGTGCCGGCATCATTTTCTCCACCACCTTGACGGGCAGCAGACTGATCAGGTAAGCCAGGGCCAGGCAAATCCAAATGTCAAATCGTAAACTCGTACGTCTCATATTCGGCTCCCATCCATACGCTTTTGTGCGTACATAAAATCCACCCGGCTTTTCGTGCCGGAAACCAATAAATTTTTAAAGCGTGGCCATTATACCACTTTCCTTTTTTTCTGTCACTACCTTTTCCCGAATATTAGCGATAAACAAACGGCTTTCCGTATCAGTTCGGAATGCCCCGAAAAAAGAAGGCATCCCGTTTTGATCTCTTCATCCACCAAATTTTCCCCATCACCCCAGAAGGCCCAGGTGCTGTACCAAAATCTTGATTCCCATAAAGATCAGGATAATCCCTCCCGCCATCTCCGCTCCGGATTTATATTTGGATCCGAACACATTCCCGATTTTGACCCCCAACACTCCGAAAAAAAAGGTGATAAAACCGATAAAAACCACCGCGGGAATGATATCCACATTCAGGAAGGCGAAAGTCACGCCGACTGCAAGGGCATCTATGCTGGTAGCTATGGACAACGGTATCATGGTCTTCCAGGTAAAGGAATCGTCATGCTCTTTTTCCTCTTCTTTTTGAAGGGATTCCCTGACCATATTTCCTCCGATAAGTGTAAGAAGAACAAAGGCGATCCAATGATCGATATTGGTTATCATATCGCTGAACCCCGTCCCCAGAATATAACCCAGAAAAGGCATGGCAGCCTGAAATCCTCCGAAATACAGTCCGGTTATCATCGCATTTTTCCAATTCATTTTCTCCATGGAAAGGCCTTTGCAGATAGATACCGCAAAGGCGTCCATGGACAATCCCACAGCAATCGCCAGAAGCTCCCAGATGCTCATTCCCTTTTTCCTCCGTTTCTTTCATTTCCCGTCAACATACAAAAAGACCTATCTGTCCCATCAGACAGATAAGTCTCATCATTTAAACCAAAGCCAGATAAATAATATCAGTATGTTGACTTCACTACACGTTTCTGCGTGCCGACTACTCCCTTATCGTGGAATTTATCATATCATCCTGCCAAAAATATGTCAATCGAAATTTTGTATTCTCCACGCCAAAGGAAAGAACGCCCCCATGTCCTGCAGCGTCCGGAGCCACCCTGGCCGGACGCTGCAGGACATGGGGGCGTTCTTTCCTTTGGCTTACGGATCTCAATTATAAAGAATACGGAAGAGAAATGGAATCGATCCCCGCGGCTCCTATGATAGAGGTTACGCCAAGACGAATATAGTGATACAGTTCCTTTGTGATCGTCTCCTGGAGTTCCTCCGGCTGCACGTCGGTATCATCACAGTCATATACGGCCTCCAGAGTATATCTGATTAAGAACGTCTTCTCTTTCTCATCCAGCTCCGATTCCCGGAATACAAGCGTGGTGACGGTACATACAAGGCAGTCCTCTTCCTGCCTGAATCCCCGGTCAAACTGGATTTGAAGAGGTTCGTCATATGGCGTCTTGCTGTTAATAATACTGATCTCCAAGGGGGTAAGTTTCTTTAGGACATGTTTCAATGTCTGCATGCTCATTTCCTCCGTTTTGATGGTGATATAGGCAGTCGCTTCCTTCTGATGTCCTAAGTATACTATATAAACAGTGCCGGTTTCAAGTGCGGCGGACTGCCTTTATATAATCTTCACAAACCGTTACGGCCGATCCGCAAAATATTTCCGGATCTCCTCCCGAGACGCCTGCACGGAGCCCTGGATCATGGGATTCTTCCCGCCTCCCCTTCCGTTCAACGCCCGGTTGAAATCCTTTCCCAAAACGGAAACATCCACCTTATTGCTGCATATCACATATTTGTAGCCTTCTTCGTCGCTGCCGGAAAATACGGCGGCAAATTCCGTCTTTTCGGAAACCAGATCCGCCAGCCTGCGCACCTCCACCGAATTCAAATCTTCCTGGAACAGGATTTCCTTCCTGCTTCCCTCCGCTATTTCTTCCGCCAGCTTAATAAAAAGCTTCTGTTTTAACGCGATATTGGCGTTTTTCAGTGTCTGAATCTGTTCCTGCTGTTTCTCCACCGCCTCCGCAATTGTTTCGGGAGGAACCGAAAGCATGGCGGATATTTCCTTCGCGTTCCTGTGTTTACGGTCGTAGTCTTCCAAAGCCTTCCATCCGATTTCCAGTATCAGGCGGATCCCCGATTTATAATGCTCGTCGGCTATGACCTTGATCGGTCCGATTTCTCCGGTACGCCGTACATGGGTGCCGCAGCAGGCACATATATCCGCCCCAGGAACGGTAACGATCCGAATATTCCCTTCGATTTCCTTCTTACTCCTGTACTCCAAAGACGCCAGTTCCCGGCCGGTGGGATATTCTGCCCGGATCTCCCGGTTGGCGAATACCGTTTCGTTCGCTTCCTTTTCCACCTCTTCGATCTGTTCCTCCGATAAAAGGCCGCTAAAATCCACCGTAACGAAATCCTTTCCCATATGGAAGCCTATGTTGTCATAGCCAAAACGCCTGTGGATGATTCCGGAAAGGATGTGTTCCCCGGAATGCTGCTGCATATGGAGGAAGCGGCGGTTCCAGTCGATTTTCCCGTGTACCGTGCTTCCCGGTTCCAGAGGTTTGTCACAGATATGAACCACATATTCCTTTTTATCCCTCACATCCCAAACCTCTGCCCCGTCCAGCCGGCCTCTGTCCGCCGGTTGCCCTCCTCCTTCGGGGAAAAAGGCGGTCCGATCCAAAACGATTTCATATCCTTTCTTACCTTCCGCACAGCTTAATACTTCGGCATCAAATTCCTGCAAATAGGCATCTTTGTCGTACAATCTGTCCGTCATTTCCGTTACCTCTTCTTCTCCTAAAGCTTCTCGATCCAGCGAAACAATGCATCCAGCGTTTCGCAGCCGTCTCTTTCTTCCAGAAAACAACCCGCCGTATAGAGGGAATGGCTGTCCTTCCCGGCAGAAACCGTATGGAATCCGACGGGGATTCCCAGCGACGATGCCTTAGCGGCGAAAACGGCCGCGTTCTCATAGCCCACCACCCCGTCGTGCCTGCCGTGGATAATCAGCATAGGCAGCTTCTGTCCCTGATGCAGCTTTGTGTAGGGCTCTCCTTCCGCTTTTTCGGAACCCGGCCGCATATTTTCTTCCCGCCCGTTTTCTTCCTCAGGGAACAGATCCCTCATCAGCCGCTGTAATACCGCAGTATGTTCCCCGCCGAAATAATAGGGGCCGCCGAGTCCCGCAAAGCCCTGTAAGGCTCCTGCATTCATTCCCGTTTTTTTCTGCATCATCGTATCATAACACAGCAGCGCCCCCAAATGCGCCCCTGCGGAGGAACCTACCACTACGATCCTGTCGGAGGGTATTCTCCTCCTTTTCAGATAGCGGATCATTTTATCATAACCCGACCGGACATCCTCTATCTGCGCCGGATAGGCGAATGCGGGCGTCTTCCGGTATCCCGCCATGACGGTGTGATAACCTTCCTTGGCAAACTTCTCACCGATGAACCGGAAGAAAAGCGGATTACCGCTGTTCCATCCTCCGCCGTGAATATAATATATCACCTTTTCCCTTGCGCCTCCTAAGGGCGCAAAGTGAAGGAGATACTGATCCTTTTCCTCCCCATAGGACAGCTTCTGCGGACATATGGAGCTTTTTACCCGCATCAGCTTCCAAAACAGGGACGGATAACTCGCAAATTCCTGCATCAAATCTCTATCCATGTATCACTCCCTCAAAGAAACGGCGAAAGCCCTCCCTTTCCTTCCCTATGCCCGGGATCCCTTCTCTCTGCGTGAAGTAGATTCCGGATTCCATATCCACGGAAATACAATCCAGGGGAAAGCCCTCCTCTTTCTGTTCCACAGGGGCATCCACCAGATAGAATCTGCCTCCGCTGATGTCCTCTCCGTCATACTCGTATTTCTTCTTCCCGTCCAGAATCAGACAGACAGCATTTTGATACCGGGCAACACATTTTCCTCCAAACCGCCTTGCTATTCCGGCATAATATTCCGTCATTTCCGAATCCGTCATGCGCCGGCCGTTTCTGTTTCGTACATGTACGCCGGGCTGTTCCTCCGGAGAGAGTCCTTCGATGAGCAGCCCGCTGTCGCAGGAAAAAACGGGCTGATGCAGGATACTATAATAATATTCCGCCTTCTGCCTCGCGTTTTCTAATGGAAATTTTCCACATTCCTCCGGCTCCCTCAGGTTCTTTCCCAGCTTTGCGAGACTTATGAGCCCGATTTCCAATCCATCCAGAAATTCTTCCATCATCCTAAATTTTCCCGGATTTCCGGTCGCATATATGAGTCTCATCTTTGCTCCCATCTGTGCGCTAAAGCGCGCATTCAACTCAGAAAGGTGAAAAGCGTTCTTCTTTCAACCTTGCCTCCCGTCCCTTTTTTCCTGCATGGGCTTCTTAAACCGGCCGGGCCGGTTCGCCTCACAGGAAAGCCAGACAGACCACCGCTCCCGCGTCGTACCTTCCGTGCTCCGTCAGCAGACCGGTCTCCTCGTCCCTTCGGAAAACCACCAGATTATCGCTGTTCTGGTTCGCCGCAATCATCCACCTTCCCGAAGGGGATAACTGAAATCCCCTGGGGTTTTTCCCGCCGGAAGAAGCCCATTGTATCCCCTCGGGCTTTCCGGATCGTCCGATCCGAAAAACCCCGATGCTGTTATGTCCCCTGTTTCCCACATACAGAACCCGTCCGTCCCCGGACAGAAGGATGCCTCCCGGAAGATTATCCTTTCCGTCCGCTCCCTCAGGCAGGCTGGACACAAATCCCTCCAATTTTATATCCTCCCTTTCCGCGCGCAAAATTCCGATCCGGTTGGAGAGCTCGCAGGACACATAGACATATCCGTCTTTCCCAAAGGCCAGGCTTCTCGGTCCGCTTCCGGCCGGCAGCTTCAGCCTGCGGCAGCTTTCCTGCAAAAGCGCCTTCTTTCGGTCCAGCCGATAGGAGGATACCTCATCCGTCCCAAGATCCGTAACCCACAGACTTCCTCCAAAAACCGACGCGCTGTGTACATGCGGTTTTTCCTGCCGGAGCCTGTCGATTCCTTCCGGCCTTTCTTCCATCCTGTGGACCATGCGCAGGTCCATATCTTTCAGACTTCCGTCCCCGTTCACGGCAAAACAGCTCAGGCTTCCCCCGTTGTAATTCGCGGTGAAAACATGCCCTTCCCCACAGCTTACATGGCAGGGAGCCGCACCCATGACCGGAAGGCGGTTTCTCATCGTAAGCCTTCCCTCTTCGTCCACCGCCAGGGAAGAAAGGGCGCCCCCTTTTGTCCCCTCGTAGTCGTCCAGTTCATTTACCGCATAAAGGGTCCTTCTGTCCGCGGAAAATGTCATCCAGGAAGCGTTTTCCACATCCGAATAGCTTTCCAACGCCTCCAGCGTTCCTTCCTGCTCGTCGAACAGGAAAACCCGTATCCCCTCCCCGCTTCCGTGATAAATGCTTCCGTCTCCGGTGAGAATGGGGAAATTATAACTCCCCGTATATAATCTAACTTTATTTTGATAATTCATTTCATCTCCTCCCTTCACTCCGCCACCCGGTATAAATAAGCGTTTCCCTTTTTTCCGACCCGTTCCACCGCTTCCACATAATTCATAACATGAAGCACCGTCTGCGCCAAGGAAGGCCGGATATGTACCTGGGATGCGAATTCCCGGAACGTAAACGGTTCCTTTAGTTCATAGGGAAGCAGCTGCAGATAATCCTGCCGGCAGTCGATACAGATCTCCTCCACCATATCTTTCGGGATCCTGTCATACCTGCACGATCCCCTTTTTCTGTCCCGGCTCCAGCCATTCAACAGCCGGTATTCCTCCACATCCAGGAGCACCAGCTTCAGACGCAGGTTTTCATCCGATAAAAAACTCTTGATTTTATACAGTTCCGGAAACGCCATGTAGGCGCTTCCCTTCACCGGGGATTTCCTGGGACTGCTCAATTCTCCGCTTTCTTCGTCGATCCAGATCAGCCACTTTATATGAGGAATGGGATAAACCAGCGTTACGGGGCATAACGGCAGGAATTTTTCCAGCTTTCCGCGCATTTTGTTAAAATTCCTCGTCTGAATTTCTACGATCTCGCTTCCCGTAAAGATATCCGCCACGCTTCCTTCGATGGGAATTTCATGCATTTTCTCATCCGGCGCATAATAATTCTTCAGTATTGCATGAACCGTCTTTTCCGAAAGAGTCCCTATCCCGCTCCTCTTGCGGGAACTTTTCACGACCTTGTCCCTGGCCCGGATAAAACCTTCCCTGTCCATTTATCTCCCGCTTTCTGTCAAAGGCCCGGGTAATGAGGGATACGGCCTTTGCATGCCCAGTATAACACAACTCCCCTCTCTTTTCCAGATGCCAAACCGCGTTTACGCGGCAGGGGCCGGACAGGGGTGGCGGAAGGGAGCCGGGCCGTTCTTACATGGTCTCGGAAAAATCTGTAACAGAAAATTTACACAAAATACAGAAAAAAAGTTTGCCATTTCTGTTGAAAATGTTTATACTAAAAGAAAAGCATTGCCGTATCCAGACGGCGGAAAGGGAGTGCCCTATGAAAATGCTATTGGCAATCGTGCATAATGAAGATGCACCTTTACTCATTAACGAACTGAATGAAAGAAAGTATTATGTGACCAAGCTTGCCACCACAGGCGGCTTTCTGAAAAAAGGGAATACTACCCTTCTCCTCGGTCTGGATGACGATCAGGTGGAAGGGGTGTGCGAAATCATCAAGCAGCACTCAGGCAGACGTCAGCAGATCATGTATACGCCCCCGGCTCCTTCCAACAGCAACGTATATAATTCCGTCTCCTCCGTTCCCGTTAATGTGGAGGTAGGGGGATCTACCATATTCATCCTGCCTGTCGAGGACTACAGGAAGGTCTGATTAACAGGAATAAAAAGCAGGCGGCCCCATCCTCCTTTTGCTTCGGTATGATGAGGCTGCCTGCCGGAAGCATGCTCCGGAAAGAAAAAGTTCTTCCTATGGCGTCCCTTCCGTCAGCACATCATAATCCGCTTCGATTCGTTCCACAAGCCTGTCCATTTTATCCAGTTCATCCTGATAATTATCCAAAGTAACCCTATAGTGGTCTTTTCCCATCTCTTCCACCATATAATGATTGATCTCATCCGAAAAATGAACCGGATCCATATATAAATCCAAATCCAATATAATGGATTCATCGTTCTGAAAATAATACATCCTTACATTTTCATAGCAAAGGAGCCTTTCCATGGAAGCCCTGGCCGCATACATGCTCTGCTCCAGCATGCCGCTTTTGTCCATATTATCCCACCAAAGCATAGAATAGGGAGGATAAAAGAAATAAAAAACCGTTTCCGGACTGGCAGCGACCATTTCCTCCAAAATATCCACGTTTGCGTCCACCAGGGGCTTGTATTCTTCTTCTCTCACGGACTCTTTCACATTCTCCGGCCGTTCATAATGGCCAAGCGCCTCTTCCTTAGCAAATACCTTATACCGGGCCCATCCATAGGACGTCCCTTCATCATAGTCATCCAGAAACGTTTCTGCAAGCATATAAGGGATATCTTCAAAAATCACATCCTTGTTCAACACATAACTCACGTCGGTAAACGGATTCCTGTCATATAGATAAAGGGGCATGCTTTCATCAGGAAATTCTTCCCCTGGATCCCCTGAAAGAGCGAACAAATCCAGGCTGTAAAACACATTCCTGATATCCCTTCCCCGAAAAGCCTCCCTTAAATAATAGTCCAGCTGTGCCGTGGTTCCGGAGCTTTTGATGGCCTTGATGCTCACCGCTTTGAAGGTTTCGTCAAACCATCTGTTGTTGAAATTTTCGGCCGTTGATGATCCCGCAATGATACTGTCATATTGGAAATTGCGGATGGAACCAATGCATTGATACTCTTTTTTGGTCAATACTTTTTTTAAGGGAGGAAACGGGCCATGATAATGGAAAAACGGATCGAACAGGACCACCAGACCCGCTGCAAACACAAGAAGCGCTGCTGTCATCCCAAAAAAACGTTTTAAAAATTTCTCGTACATGTCCCAACACCTCCCGTCCGTCCAAGAAGTTCCCACAGATAATTTCGCATTTCCACAGTCTTCCCGTCCCGCTAAAAACTAAAATAGACAAAGGTGCTCACGCCGGAAAGGGAAATCACGGACCAGGCGAACACCAATGCCAGCAAAAAGGTAAATCCCGGTCCGATCTGATTTCTTTCCACCAGCTCATCCGTCCGTTTTCCCGCGATCGCCGCAAAACAAAACACCGCAAGAAGCGCCATCACCGATATCTGAACCGTACCGACCAAACCGGGGGCCGCCAGGGATAAGGCTTTGGTAATGATATAAATTTCCGAAGGCTCCATGGCTGCCGCCACCGCAGCCAGACTCCCGCTGCGCCCTCCGATAAAGATCCTGGAAAGCAGTTCAAAACCGTCCCCTATGCTGTCGGCCCGGAAAAATACGAATGCCATACACACATAAGCAAAGGTCCCGATCTGACATAACCTCCGATAAACCCCTTTTTTCTCCCCGTCCTTTTTTCTGCCGGAAAATATCACTCCAAGGCCATGAAGGAATCCCCAGAAAACAAAAGTCCAGTTGGCTCCGTGCCACAGCCCGCTTACCAGAAATGTGGCCATAGTATTGACATATGTCCTGCCCCTTCCTTTTCTGCTTCCCCCCAGCGGGAAATAAACGTATTTCTGAAGGAACCCGCTCAAAGTCATATGCCACCGTTTCCAGAAATCCTTCACCGATACGGCCCTGTAAGGAGAGCAGAAATTCTCCGGTATCTCTATCCGGAACATCTTCCCCACGCCGACCGCCATATCGGAATAACCGCTGAAATCAAAGTACAGTTCCAGCGTATAAAAAACGGCCACCGTCAGCGCGGAAATACTGTCCAGGGAAGGGATATTGGAATATCCGTAGTTAACGGCCAGGGCGAGGGTGTCCGCTAAGAGCACCTTTTTTCCTAATCCCAGAGAAAACCGCATCACCCCTTTTGCAAAGCTTTCCACGTCAAAATGCCTTCTTGACGCATCCTGAAACTGCGGTACCGTGGATGCGTGAAGCACAATAGGACCGGAAACAAGAGAAGGGAAAAAAGTGACAAAGCTCAGGTAATCCAAAATGCCTGTGTGTTCCAGTTCTCCCCTGCACCTGTCAATGAGGAAGGAAAGCTGCTGAAAGGTGAAAAAGCTGATCCCTAAAGGAAGCAGGATCTTTTTCATCTGAAAATCCGTGGAGAAGGCCGCATTGATATTTTCCAACACAAAATTGGTGTATTTGAAAACCGCCAGCGCACCCACGTTCCCCAGACAGCCCGCTATAAGGAGGAATTTTCTCCTTCCCGGTACGTCCTTCCTGGCGAGATGGAAACTCAGGCCATAATTAAAAAGACAGCTTCCCAGCATTACCCATAGAAAGTCTACATTAAAGTAAGCATAAAACCACAGGGACATCCCGATCAGATATCCCTGTGCCGCTTTCCTCAATTTCAATTGATTCAATAAATACCATCCCGCCAAAGCCAGAGGCAGGAACAGAAACAGAAACAAATAAGAATGAAACAGCATAGCTTCCTCTTTATCTTGACCTGATGAATTCCTCTACCTCTTCCACTTCGGGCATGACGCGCAGAGCCCCTTTCCTGGTGGTGATGATGGAAGCCGCCGCGTTGGCAAAAGTAAGCATTTCCCTCAGGCTGTCTTCATCCAGATTATCCAATCCCTTTTCCAGCACATAGTGCAGACAGCAGCCCCCAAAGGTATCTCCGGCGCCGGTAGTCTCGATGGTATTGTCCTGAAGGAAGGAAGGTACTTCTACCCGCAGATCCTTATAATAGGCGCGGCTCCCGTCCCTGCCCATGGAAAGCAGGATCAGCGGGATATCATATTCCCCGCGCAGCTTTGCGATTCCCGCATCATAGTCCTCTTCCCCGGTGAACCACTGGATCTCGTTATCGGATATTTTCAGGATATCGCACTGTCCCAAACCGTAGGCCACCTGTTCTCTGGCATCGTCCAGGGATTTCCAAAGAGGGGGACGCAGATTCGGATCAAAGGAAACCATCGCACCGCTTTCCTTTGCCACACGGATCCCCTTCTTCGTGGCCTCTCTCACTCCCTCGTGGGTCATGGAAAGCGTTCCGAAATGGAAAATCCTGGAATCTCTGATCATTTCCTCATCCACCTCGCCGGCGGTAAGAAGCATATCGGCCCCCGGATTCCTGAAAAAGGAAAAATCCCGATCTCCGTCTTCAAAGGTTTCCACAAAAGCCAGAGTCGTCCTGGCCTCTTCATCCACAATCAGGTTGGACGTATCGATTCCCACTTCTTCCAGGGTTGCCTTAAGCTTTAATCCGAAGATATCCTTCCCCACCTTTCCGATAAAAGCGGTGGGATTCCCGCATCGGTTCAGCATGGCCAAAACATTGCAGGGAGCGCCGCCGGGATTCGCTTCAAAAATCGTATTCCCCTGGGCACTCTTTCCGTTATCCGTAAAATCGATTAATAATTCACCTAGCGCAATCACATCGAATTTTTTTCCCATTTTCTTCATTCCTTTCCGCTGCCGTAGGCCGGCTTCCCATTTTTTTGCCAAAAAACTGCGTTTTTCAACTGTCGCTCCGTTTTCTCCCGTAACAAAGCCTTTTCCCTATTTTAACAGTATCCGGCTGAAATTGAAACCTTAAATTTTTCTAAATACCGGTAAAAAGGAAGATATTTTTAAAGGACTATGCTATACTGGTTCCATCGATACCGTATAAACTGTTTTTATCGTAGGAAAGGGATGATCACATGGATATTACAGAAGGCATTAAAAAAGTATTTCTGGCAGGCGTGGGCGCAGTCGCCACCACAGGGGAAGCCGCCAAAAACCTGATCGATAATCTGGTGGAAAAGGGCGAACTCACCGTGGAGCAGGGAAAGGCCCTCAATGAGGAATACAAGAAAGAAAGAAAAGAAAAAATCAACAAGCATGTGACCGTTAACGTGGTCAATGAATTCAAGGATGTCTTTGCAGCTGTGGATAAGATGTCCAAGGAAGAACTGGAGGAGCTCAAAGCCAGGCTGGATATGGCCATGTCCTGTGATGACGACGAACCGGCTGAGGAATCCTGTGCCTGCGAGGAGACGGAAGAGACCTGCTGCGGATGCTGTGAAGAGAAGGAATAAAACTAACCGGTCTCTATTTCAGGGACGGCCCGATTCACGGGCCGTCCCTCTCTTTCCTGATCTGATTTACTCCACCCGGTAGATATCCACTTCCGCTTTTCCCGATGTCTCCACCGTAACCGTACCGTTCTTCTTTCCCTTTTCCGTCTCAAAAACGGCATAGATCAGGCCGTTTTGTGCAGTAACTTCAATGATATCCCTATCCGCCAGAATCGAAAAATCATTGGCGGACCGATCCAGTTCCACCGTATCGCTGCCCACGCTCAGTTTCCCGCAGGATGCCGTATAGATAATAACGGTTCCGCATAAATTCAGAGAAAAATCTCCCGTATCTTCCATATGGATGCACACTTCAAGAGCGGATTCCTTCTGCATCATATGGAATACCTTCCCCTCTCCGTTAGAAGAGTGTACATTGACCCGTGCCTTTAGGAATTCGTCTACATGCGACAGGCGCAGACGCAGTCCGTTCTTCGTCTCCGACAGGGTCATCTTTCTGGGAAGTCCCATTCCGCTTCGATACAGTTTCCCCTTATTTTCCGTACGAAGCCAGGGAATGGTGATTACATCTTCTATTCCCCAAAAGGTCTGAGCGGCATAGGGAATGGACGTTTTATAGGCTTCATGCCTGATCCCGTCTGTTTTAAATTCATATCCGTCAAAATCTCCCAGATAATAGTAACCGTCTGCGCTCCAGAACACCCACTTTTCTCCGCCGCCTTCCACGGGTATTTTTCTCAAATCCGGGCATTCAAATCCTTTCTCAAGGGTAATTGTCTGGCTCTTCTTCCAGTTTTTCAAATCCTTGGAACGAAAGATACCAAAGTCGTTTTTATCCAGGTAGAGAACCATATAATAGGCTTTGCTTTCTTCATGCCAATATACCTTCGGATCCCTGTTTTCTTCCACGATATGTTTTATAATGCAACCTTCCAGCTTCTGAAGCGTCCTGCCGCCGTCCGTACTGTAGGCGATCTTCTGGGTAAATTTCCTGCCGCGGCTCCATCCGCTCCGTCCTCCGGCACAGGTATAAAAATAAATCTGCGCATCCGTCGGCAGACCCAAAAGCCCCTTTTCGTTTATAATCCCGCTTCCGGAATACATGGTCCCTTCCTGATCCGGATAAAGGGCCGTTTCCTTCTGCTCCCAGTGGAGAAGATCCGTACTCACCGCATGGCCCCAGCACATATTTTCCCATTTGGTGTCAAAGGGATTGTATTGGAAAAAAAGATGATAAACCCCGTTTTGATAAATCATCCCGTTGGGATCGTTCGTCCACCCTGTGTTCGTGGTAAAATGGATCATCGGATGATTTTCCGCAGTCTCCGGCATGCTGTCGGAAAGGCAGATTTCGTCCAGAAAAGCCCCGGGCACTTCTCCCTCCACCGTCATCTTCTTCCCCTTGTATTTTTCCACCGGGATAGAAGCGAAATAATGGAAAGCATAATGCGCGGCCTTTTCCTCATTAACAGGGATATTAAATTCATAAACCTTTTCACTCCCGCAGGAAAAAGAAACCGGACGCACATCCTTTTCCACACACACCGGGATCAGCAGATACTTTTTGGTAATCAAAATCTGTTTTTCCATCTTTCCTCCCATCTGCGTGCAAAGCACGCACTCTAATCAAGGAAGTTGAAAGTGTTCTTCTTTCAACCTTCCTCCCATCTGTACGTTCTAACACGTACTCAAACTCTGTTCTGCCGCCTATAACTGAGGGACGATCGTATCCATACAGCAGTCCATCATCGACGAAGCATCCCTGGATTCTGCCTGCATGGCGATCACTGCATGGCGCTTTGGCAGGATAATGGCAAACTGTCCATACTTCCCATCCGCCCTGTAGGAATCATATGGTCCTCTCCAGAAAAGATAGCCATATCCCTCCGACTGATTGTCAATCCGAATTCCCGAAGCTTCCCGGATATATTCCGCAGGAACGATCTGCCTTCCGTTCCAATTCCCTTCCTGTAAAAGAAGCTGGCCAAATTTCAGAAGTTCCGTCACGCACAGGAAAAGTCCGCCTGATCCGAAGGTAAATCCGTCCGCATCCGTTTCCCATACCGTCCTTCTGATTTCCAATGGCTCGAAAAGCCTCGGCATCAGATAATGGATCAGGTCACAGCCCGCCCTTCTCTGCACGAGCATTCCTGCCAGATAAGGGCCCGCATTGCTATACAGAAATTTTGTTCCCGGCTCGTTCACAAACGGACGGGAAAGACAGTATTTCACCCAGTTTCTTTCCTCCAGAAAGATTCTCTGCTCTCCCATCAATTCAGGCTTTTCCTGTCCAAGACCCATGGTGAGCAGATCTCTAACCGTTGCCTTTTGCAGAAACGCGGAAGGATGATCCGGAATTTCCCTGTAAAACACATCACACAATCTTTCGTCCAAAGACAAAAGCCCTTCTTTCTGCGCGATCCCCACCGCAATGCTGGTAAAGCTTTTGCTGACAGAATATTGATTTCTACGTATTTCATCGTCCCAGTCCCGTTTCAGAATCAGATTTCCGTCCTTTAATACCCTCAGATTCAGGATGCGCATCTCCTCCGCTCTTTTTTCAATCGCCGAAATATCCATTTTCATTTTCACCTTTCTGCCCGCTTCCACTTCTTAATCGAACAGACTGAGCTGGCTGTATTCATATCCTCTTTTATATGCCCTGATAATACTTTTCATATCATACAGGAGCCCATATTTTTCGCATTCCTCTCTGAAAGCTTTCCACAATTCCTTCGCCCGAGGGCTGTGGCATTCATATCGGTTCCCATAGGACTTCCTGTATTTTTCCACCAGTCCCTGTCCCGGAAAGTTTTTTTTCAGTTTCTCATAATACCATGCTCTCTGATTTTCCCGCAGCGTCATCCCAAAGGCCGCATAGATAAATTTTGCTCCTGCTTCATGGGCCTTCCTTACAATGGCAGTCACGTTCTCCTGCGTATCCTCCAGGAACGGTAAAACCGGCATTAACAGAATCCCCGTAAAGATTCCCGCTTCTTCGAGCCTTTCCACCGCATCCAGCCTTTCGGACGTGGGACACACATTCGGTTCCACCTTTCGGCACAGCGCATCCTGCGCTGCGGTTATCGTAATCTTACACAGCACGGGAGAATGTTCTTTTATCCCGTTCAAGACATCTATATCCCGGGTAATCAGGCTGCTCTTTGTGGCAATCGCCGCTCCGAAGCCAAAGGCATCCACCAATTCCAGGGCATGCCTTGTCAGCTCAAGTTCCTTTTCATAGGGATTGTAAGGATCACTCATGGCTCCGGTCCCCACCACTCCCTTCTTTACCTTCCGCCGCAGATCATCCCGGATGATCCGCAGGGCGTCTTCCTTTGCCCTTACCCGGTCAAAATCGTCGATTCCGTAACAGGAAGAACGGCTGTCGCAATAAATACATCCGTGACAACATCCCTTATAAATGTTCATGTTATAATCCGTTCCGAACCATTCCCGGGATTTGGTCTTCGTCACGATCGTTTTGGCGGATATATATTCCACTTATGCCACTCCCAAATAATCCATACAATAAACCATCACATTTTCAAACGGGCTAAAATCCAGAGCCATAAAACCCGCGGCCAGTAAAGCGGCGCAGGCTACCAAAACACCGCCGCACAGCAGTGCCTTTCTTTGTTCCCTCTTTTCCATAGATAAATTCTCCTCCCGGCAAAGACCGATGCTCTCTGCCTGTTATTTCTCCTCAACTACCTTTATAATATGTTTTTTTTCTTTTGTCCACTGTTTTTATTTATTTGGGATAAGATGTGTGGGATAGGATGAGCGAAATCGGATCCCCGATGGACTACCACTCTTTGCAGGGGCCGGGTCGGTCCGCCGTTCGGTCACAAAGCCGGCCTTGTGTGTGTTTGTTCTATTCTACATGAGTAACAACTTGTAATTCCGAATACCTGTGATATAATTGTCATTAAGAAAAGAATTCATCTTTTCATCCGGCAAACAAGGTTCAAAACCACGGACGTTTGCTGTTATCCAAGATGTGAACGCCGCCGCAGGCGGCAGAAAGAGAGGGGACATGAAAAAAAGGTTCGGAAATAAAACATTATTTCTTACCGCTGCCATCCTGATTATGACCTTTGGCTGGAGCATGACAATCTGTGCCGAGCCGGCGGTTATGCCTGACGGGACGGTATTTGACGCTGCATTTTACGCACAGACCTATCCTGACGTGGCGGCAGTATACGGAAACGACGCGAATCTGCTCTATCAGCATTATGCATTATTCGGCAGGGCGGAAGGAAGGATGGCCGTGGCTCCCGAAGCAGTGCAGGAGCCTCCCGCAGCTCCCGTAACTCCCGAGGTTCCTGCACTTCCGGATCCCCCTGTTGCCGTACAGCAGGCGACCAACATGTACAGACAGGCGGGCGGGCTTTCGGGGCTTTCCTGGGACGAGACGCTGGCACAATCCGCTTACCTGAGAGCAACGGAAACCGCTGTCCTGTTCTCCCATACCAGGCCGAACGGTTCTACCTGTTTTACGGCCATTCCTTCCGATTACAGATATCGTATGCTGGGAGAGAATATCGCCGCCGGATATCCTACCGCTGAGAGGGTTACGGAAGCCTGGATGAACAGCGAAGGCCACAGGGCGAATATTATGAATGGAGGATTTACGAAAATCGGCGTAGGATACTATGTGGATGAAAACGGCTATCCCTATTGGGTCCAGCTATTCGCAGGCTGATCGAAATATCCTGATTGATACATAAGAAAAGGCGGAGATTTTTCCATGGAACCATCCACGTATAAAAAAGTCAATTTTCACACCCATTGCTATCGTTGTCTGCATGCCAAAGGAACCGTTTCTCAGTATGCGCTGGAAGCCGTTCATCAAGGTCTGACGGCCCTTGGTTTTTCGGACCATATTCCTTTTCCCGACGACAGCTTCGATCTGCGCATGCCTTATGCGCAGATCGAAGACTATATGAATGAGGTAACGGCTCTTAAGAAGGAGTTTCATGGAAAACTCCGCATTTATCTCGGTTTTGAAGCGGAATATTTAACCAGGTATACGAGCTATTATGAAAGGCTGCTCTCAAATACACCATGTGAATACCTGATTCTGGGACAGCATCTTTTAGAGACAGAGGAAAGAAAATTATATAACGTATACAGGCTGAAGGATACCTCCCTCTATGAATCCTATGCAAGAAATGTGGTTGGGGCCATGCGTACAGGCTATTTTCGTTATGCGGCCCATCCGGATCTCATTTTCTTTAACGACCATCCCTGGGATATTCATTGTGACAGGGCCTGCGATATTCTGATCGACGGTGCATCAAAATATGGATTTGCTTTGGAATATAATGCAAACGGCCTTAGAAGAGGAGAAAAAATCTACTCGGACGGAAAAAGATATCCCTATCCCCATAAAAATTTTTGGGACAAGGTGTCAGGAAGCAATATCCCGGTGTATGTGGGTTCGGACTGTCACGAACCTGCAGTGTTGTATGATTCCTGTATGGATATGGCTTATGCGAATCTGGCAAAACGGAATATTCCGGTCTGTACCGAAATTTAAATACTAAGACTTCCCACACCGTTAAGGTGTGTTGAACCTTGAAAATTCAATATTTCAGCCAATAAAAAAGGCATAAATACAATCCGTTTGGTATAATGGAGTTGTCAAGAAACCAT
>JAETRI010000019.1 GCA_021770245.1 Lachnospiraceae bacterium | reverse complement strand
GGGAGAGCGCCCGAGGTCTTAAGTTGACCACATTGGGCACTTAGCGAGCGCGTCCTTTGCGAGCTTAGTACCGCTGCGTTTTTGGCTGAGCGAAAGCGGGTCCCCGATGGATCACCTCGCGACGCGGGGCCGGGCAGGGGTGCAGCAGGGAATTCAAAAATGGCCGGGGACATAAGCCCCCGGCCACAGGTGATCTGTTTGTTCTTGCGGATATACTTGGGAAATCCGGCTTTAATATACGTTGGTGAAGATTTCACCTCCTGCGCAGTCAAAGAGTACGGCGTCGGAGTAGACGTAATTTTCTGCAAAGTCCCGCATCTCAAAGACCATACCGTACTGTCCGTCGGGCAAAGATACCTCCCCAAAAGAGGTGTCTGCCGTTACGGTCAGTTCTTCGGCGGCATACATCTCAAAGTCGTCGTCTCCGCTGAAGGAGGACAGCTGCCAGATGGTGGTAATCACGTCGCCCTCCGATAACAGCCGCAGCTCTTTGGAGGCCATACCGGATTCGTCCAGCCCCTGGGACGCGCCCAGGATGGACCACGTCTGATCGGAGAAGTCGTAAGCCACCTGGAGATTATATTCTTCGCCGTTGAGCAGGATGGGGATAGAGTACAAATTGTAGCCATCCCCCTCAAAAGACAGCTCCATATACACGATACAGCCGTCGATGGCGCCCCATACGCCTCGGAAGTTGTCGTAAAATATGCCGTTCTCCCAATCTGCTTCCATATCATTGTCGGTGCCCAGGAACATCATCTGATCGCTTTCCTCGTCCACATAAAACAGGGAAAAACCGATGCCGGACAGAATATTTTCCGCCTCGGGCCCTAAAGTCAGGAAAGCAGCGCCCTCGTCGTTCACATCCAGGGCAGCGCCGTCCCAGTCGGTGTCGGCCAGGGTTGGCACATCGGGCAGTTCCTGGATGTCCAGGGAGGACAGATACTCCTCGCCGCCCGCGCCCAGCTCGCCGGTGAGGCCATAGGCAAAAAGCTGTTTAAAAGCCAGGCCTGCTCCCACGTTGGCATAGCCGTTGAAGTCGTCCACATCCCCGCTGTAAGAGTAATAGCAGCTCAGGCCGGTAGCCTCGGCACGGTAGGGACCGCCCACCTGGTAGATTACGCAGTCGGCCAGCGCGTCGCAGACCCCCTGGGCGGAAGGGAGCATCCACGCCGTCTGACGGGCCAGATGGCCCAGATCCACCATGTTTGTGTAACCCTGCTCCCGGGTATTTCCGCCGTAGTTTTCGCTCTGGGCGGCAGCCCGGCCCAGCTGGGCGAAGAAGCCCGGATCCTCCGCCGCAGCCACGAACGCTTCCTGTCCGAAAGCCTCATAGGCCTCCAGCAGAGGGGTGAGCTTCGTTAAGTCGGTGACGGAAAGCGTGGTCTGTCCCTCGGTCCCCACGGCCTCACAGCCCTCGTAGTAGGCATTGCAGATGGCGATGCCTAAACTGTCCCCGTCCATGTCGGGATTTTGGGCCAACTCGGCCAGCCAGCCGGAGTAGAGCCAGCCGTTGCCCGGTTCCAGCTCCTCGGAGGCAACCAGGTATTTCGCAAAATTTTGAAACACTGCAGCCACATCTATCGTTGCCATCAGGCAGGTATCAAAACCCACCAGTTCCAGTGCGGGATTGTCCGCATTGGCGGGCCAGACCTCGTTGAAAGCCTGGTACATCTCGGCCAGATCCAGAGAATCCAGGCCGTACAGCTCGTCAAAGGCAGCGCCGGACACGGAACCGCCGCCGTGGTTCCAGAAAGTGACCGCCACCTTATCGGCAGGATAGTTGGTATCGGCAAAGTCCAGAAACTCATAGAGCGTCTGGGCATCGCCCATATCGGCGGTTTCCGCCTCCTCAATTAACGACAGTCCCTCGCTGTTGTACACCCATCGCTGGAGCTTGCCGGGATCCATCAGCTCGTTCTGCCATGCGGCCGCACCTCCGGTCTGGATGACCACCGTAACATCTTCGGGCAGCTCCACCTCCATCATCTCGCTTAAGTCTATGCTGGCAAAGCCGCCGTTGCTCTCCAGATCACTGCCGCACAGGTACCAGTACACGGCCCAGCTTTTGCCGTCCTCCGGGCTGTCGTCGGGAGCGCTTGGCTCTGCAAGGACCGACGAACTACTGCTCTCGGCATCTTCTCCGCCGCAGGATGCCAGGGTGAGGATCATAACCAGTGTCAAACATAATACCAAAAGTCTTTTCTTTTTCATGTCTTCCTCCTAAAATTACCCTTCTCCCCGGATGCCTATTGTCCGCGGCCTGCTTTTAAATGCCCAGAAGCTGTCGCTTCTTTGCGGCAAACTCCTCTTCCGTAATCACACCGCTGTCCATCAGTTCCTTGTATCTCTTGATCTCCGCTACCGCGTCCGTCGAAGAACCGGGCACGGCGGAAGCATTCTGCGTGCCGGGCGCCGGCTGGGGAACCACCTCACGCGCCGGCGCGTCCGGGTTCAGGACCGCCATGAGCTGATTTGCCAGATTCCGCATCTCGCCCACCTTCTCTTCGTAATCACGCAGATAGTCGGTGATGGAAGGGGTATAGCTGGAGAAGCCGGGAGCACCCTGGCTGTATTCCTCCTTGCTGCAGAAAGGATGGTCCAATTCAATTTTTAAGCAAAAACTGCCAAAGGGCTTGAGCCGGTCCACATCGGGAGAAGAATAGTAGTTTGACGTATAGCTCTTCCCCGCCTGCTCGGCCTGCTTTTTCAGCATCTCTTCCATGTTCTTCATCTGCTCATACTGCTGCTGATCCATCAGGAAGCGGTTGATCTCAGGTCCCAGGTTTCTGGCACGGTCCGGCACGGTACTCTGATAACAGAGCAGCTCCTCACTGGTGCCTTCGAACAGGGGCTCCGAGTCCTCGGAGATACAAAAGGACTTGATCTCTGACGCCTTATAGACGATCCCTTCTTCCGAACTGTTGAAATGCAGCAGCCTGTTGACGGTATCCAGGATGATCACGCCGCCCAGGAAGCCGAATTTATGCCTGTAGGACTCCTGGAATGTGCTGCGCAGGGCAGCGTTTTCGTCATAAAAGGAGAGAAACTCCCGGACTTGATCCAGCGACATATTCTTCACGTTATTTTCGCTGGGCAGAAACACGGTTTTATAACCGCAGTCGGAACAGAGGGGCTGTCCCTCCACCTTTGTCGATAAAAATTTGATCGCCGGGTTCCCGCAGATGGGGCACTGTCTCTTGCTTCCTCCAAATAATCCCATAAAAATCTCCATTCCGGAGCGTTTACGCGACGGGGGTATGCCATCAAAGCTGTTTGCGACGCTCCGGCGCAAACAGCCAGGCGAACATGGTTCTCCTGCGAGGCAATAAGCCATCAAGCTTATTGTTCAACCTAACTCCCCTACTCTATTGTTTATGTCTCAGCCGATATAGTGAACCGGCTCCTTGCGGATGATGCTCTTGATGATCTGGCAGACCTGTTTGAAGTCCCCGGCAAATCCGCCGATCCCGAAGGTGCCGTAGAGCTGGCTGTCCGTAAAACTGATCTTGAGGTCAATCTCCTTCCAATAGGGATCCGTGGTGGTCAGCTTCAGATGGAAACAATCCGTGCTGGTGGAATCGTCATTTTTGAGTGCCCGGGCGACGCCGCCCAATGCGCTCAAACCGGTCTCCAGAGGAATCTGGCCGGTGTCCTCCATGCCGTCCAGCTTCTTCTTCCCGCGCAGCAGTTCATAGCCGGTGATCTGATCGAAGGAGAAAACCACCGGATTGTCCTCGTCGTGAAGATCGTCGTGGATCAGGTAAATGGCTCTGCCCGCCTCGTCTAAACCAAACTGGAGCCCGACGATCGAGGTAACTTTTACCGTCCAGTTATGGGCAGCATATTTCTCTGCATTTTCCCGCCGATAATCCAAATGCTCTTCGATGAACTCCGGCGTGGCGGTCTTGAGCAGCTCCTTGCTCATGGAGATCTGCCGAGAGCAGTTTTTGCACAGGGTCTTCTTGTCGCCGATTTTTACCAAAAACAAACCTTTCACTTCCCCGCCGCAAACCGGGCAGGCGTCTTTTTTTGAAAACAATCCCATATAGGTACCTCCCTGCTGTTTTATAAAATTCCGTTATCTGGTTCCTCCGCCTCCGCCGCCGGAAAATCCTCCGCCCCCGCCAAAGGAGGCTTTGCCGCCGCCGCCCCCGCTGCGGTGGGACTGCTGCTGCTGCCGTTCCCGTTCGCAGGCGGCGTACATATAACCGCCATAATAGCCGGTATAGCTAATATAGCGTTCAAACCGCTCCACCTTTGGCAGATCATCCGGATAGAGCCTGCGGATCTGAGGGACAACCCGGTCCGCAATTCCCATCAGATAGGCATAAATCAGATAATCCTGCCAAATGACTGTCTCCTTAACTTCGCGCTCATGGATCAGAGAGAAGTCCAACAGAAACCGCTTCAGCCCCAAAATTTCGTCCAGCTGCTGCTCGCCCTTTGGAGTGAGGCTTTTCACACCCCTGCAGACGGCCCCCTTGAGACAGCCCTCCCGGATCATTGCCAGGTCGGCTTCTTTCTGACAGGAGTCCACAAACCGGGTCAGAGGTTTGGCATTCCGATTGCAGAACTGCTCCAGCTCCTTGGCCTGCAGCGCTCTGTCCCCTCCCGCTGCCGCCTCTAAAATGGTGTAAAAGGCATCATCGTAGGGATTGCCGCTGACAGGCGGGCGGACCAGCCGCAGGTTCACCTGGGGAGAACGCGCGGCAGTTTCCTCCGGTTCCAACGCGCCGTCGTTGATGAGCCGCAGCAAATAGGCTCCTAACAGGGAATCTTCCCTGCATAGTCCGCAGGCAGCTCCCAGACGGTGGGTCATATTCAGCCTGCCGTTGTTAGGCGCATCCCGGAAGTATTCTATCCGTTTTGACCGTCGATTCAGCTTGGCCTTCCGCGCCCGTGCGGCGGCCGTCATGCCCAGGGCGACCATCCCGACAATAAGGGCCAGAACGGCCGAGCCGATCAGGAGCTCCAAGAAGCCGCCCTCCTCCTCGTCGTAATCGCTGCCTTCAAAGGCCTGCTCCTTCACCTCGGCAAAGCTGCCATCCACCCGGCGCAGAGGGGAGAGGATCTCTTTCCCCATCGACACCATAACAGTCATATGCTGGCCGCTCTCCAGCGCACTCTCGCTGCCGGCCCGGATCACGTCATCCTCAAACCGGATTGTTCCGTCATAGCCGAACGCCCAGATACCGCAGTTTTCTTCGGTCAGAGGCGTGCCATCCTGACAGCGGACGGTCAGCGACACATCTGTGGGAAAGGTGCCCATCTCGTCTACAAAGCGATGGTGAAAGCCGTCCGCATCGGCGTAAGCGCCAACCAGGTCATGGAGGACATATGTAACGGTATACCGGCGGGATCCGTATTCGCTGATCCCCCAGCAAAGTTCCACGCCGTCCTCCGTCTCCACGATGCCGCATTTGCCCGCCTTCTCCTCAAAGGAGGCATCCACATCCCAGTCCTCTAAAAAGGTATAGGCTCCCTCCCCGTCGGAGACGGAGAAATCCGTGATGCTCAGATAACCGCTGTCCCGGCAGGCCAGATAGAACTCACTCCCCTCGTCGGTATCCGCCGTCCAGATCTGGGTGACAGCCGCAGAGCCATCCCGGCGCAGAGCCACATCGATCTCCATGTCAGACACGTGATTTTTAGCTGCTGCCGGAAGAAGGCAGAACGCTGCACAGAGGAAAGAGAGCAGAAGCGCTGTAGCTGTCTTTTTCATATCCTCACCTCATGGTCGGCATATCCGCCTTCTCCTCCACGGCTTCCAGGTAATCCCGCTGCCGAAATCCGAATATTCCGCCTACCAGGGAAGTGGGGAACATCCGCAGTTCCCGGTTCAGCTTAGTCACGCTGTCGTTATAGATCAGGCGGCTGGTACGCACCATCTTCTCATAGCTGTCCACCGCGTTCATGCACTTGGCGTAGTTCTCATTGGCTTTCAGCTCCGGATAGCGCTCCGCCACCATGGAAATGCGCCCCAGAGCCTCGGAGATCACGCCCTCCTGCTTCATTACATCATCCGGGGTGGAAGTGGCGGTGATAACGCTTCGCCTGGATTTGATGGTCTCGATCAGTGTATGGGATTCGTGGGCGGCGTAACCCTTCGTCAGATCCAGCAGAGCGGTGAGAGCGTCAAAGCGAGAGGAGAGCTGCACGCCGATCTGGGCCATAGCGTTGTTGATATTCTCATCTATCACCGCCAGCCTTCGCTGGCAGGAGATAGCCCACCAAACCAGAAGTATGATAACGATGCCTGCAATGATAATTCCCATAATCCCGCTCCCTTCTTAAGCAAAAGAAAATATGCTTAAACTTATCGTGTAGGTTTGTTTTTCCTGTCCGACTCTTCTCTGTGCGCTTGGACACCACAAAATATTACAATGTAAAGTATACCGGAATCGTCTGCCAAAAGGAGCACACTGTCACGAATCGACCAAAAACTGCATTAAAACGACTGTCGCTTCCATAATGAAAGCAGGAACGGCATCCGGGCTCCGGATCGTTCAACGAATCAGGCACCCTGCAGGCTATCGGGCGCCGGGATGTCTAACAGGCCGGACACCCAGGAAGCGCATGAACAGCCCTGTCAATCTGCTTCCAGAAGCGTCCTGATCCGTCTAATCCCTTCTGCCAGCTCCTCCGGCGTCCCCGGCGTGGTCACGGACAGCCTGACCGCTTCCTCAAAAATCCTGTTTCACACGGAAAACCGCTCCGTCCCATACACCTGCACCCCTGCGGCTTTCGCCCGATTCTCAAACAACCTTCCGGTGCACCCCTTCGGCAGGCGGATATACCGAAGCGGGCTTGCGGACGCTCCGTCCGCCCTGCCCGCTCCCAGTATTTCATCCACAATTTGGTTGCGCTGCGCGATTTCCGTTTTCCGCTCCGCCACGATTTCATCCGCAATCCCTTCCTCTATCAACCCGGCCGCCACGGTGGCCAGCAGCGGGGAAATGGCGATATTCATGGCGTATAAGGTGTTGATCAGCTCCTGCCTGTAGGCATCCGGCACATGGAGGAATGCCGTCCTCACCCCCGGAGAAATAGCTTTAGACAGGCTGGCGAGGCAGATCACCCGCTCCGGCGCAAATGCAGCCACCGGGAGCAGAGGGATTTCCCCCAGAGCATTATTGATGGAATCCTCGATGATTACCAGATCCAGTTTCCTAGCCGTTTGAGCGATCTGCCCGCGTCTTTCCAGGGACATGGTATGCGCCGTGGGATTGTGGCAATCCGGTATGAGATAAATTCCCCTGATTTTTTCGTTCAACGCCGCATACCGGATCCCCTCTTCCGTCATTTCCCCGTTTTCTCCCCGCACCGGGATCAGCCGGATTCCCAGAAGTCTTGCAGCCGTCTTGATTCCGGGATAGGTTAACGGATCCGTCCCCACCCTGCTTCCTCTGGGAAAAACCGCGCCCAGGGAAGCCATCAGCGCATTCTGTCCGCCTGCTGCCAGAAGGATCCTGCCCTCGTCCGTCCGAAAACCCGACCTTCCAAACCAGGCGGCCCCTGCCTCCCGCTGCCGCTTCGTCCCTTCCGGAACTCCATAAGAAAAAAGACGCAGAGCATCGGGCTTTTTCAGCAGTTTTTCCGTATACTGCCCCACCCGGGCATTCCCCGCGATCTGCGGGACGATCGCCCCCATTTCGATCAGGTTCTCCCGTTCCCGCGCGCACAGAAAAATCGTTTCGGCCGCCGCATCCGAAGACACGAAGGTTCCTTTCCCCACGGAAGCGGATAACAGCCCTTTCTGTTCACATAGCCGAAACGCCCTGGACACGGTGCTCAGATTCACGTCCAGGAAATCGGCCAGCTCCCGCTGTGGGGGAAGCTTTGTCCCCGCTTTCAGCGCGCCGCTTCCGATATCCTCCTCCAAAAGACGTGCCAGCGCCATATATTTGGGGCCTTTTGTGCCGGTCAAATCCGGTTTCCAGCTCATCGGATAATTCTCAAAAGAATTTACGGGCATGGTTTTCATCTCCTTATTTTAATCCGACCGAATGAAATGCCGCCGCATGCAGACGACTTTTCGCATACCATATCCATTCTATAAAAATTGTCTTGCACACAATTTTACTATTGTTTGCTTTTCTATGCAAGCGTATAATCCGGTTCATACATACACGCAAGACCACAGCCGCAAAGGACGCGGCATGGAGGATTAGATTGAAAAAAGGCCCGATGGCCTTTTTTCAACCCGGCAATTTGTGCCGGAGCGTCACAAATTGCCATAATGGCAGACGAGAATTCGCCTCCGCGAATTCTCGTCGCCCCGTCGCGAAAGCGCTCCGGAATGCGAGGTTATTATGAAAATTTTAAATGTCGATCAATTACTTTCCGAGCAGATCCGGCATACGCCGCCTTCGTTTATCCGCAATATCCTGAACACCGCCGCGGATCCGGAAATCATTTCCTTTGCAGGGGGACTGCCCAACCCGGCCACGTTTCCGGAGGAAGCGCTTCTTGCCTCCATGGAGCGGATCGTTTGCACCTACAAAAGCCGCGTCTTTCAATATTCCGTCACGGCCGGGCTTCCCGAACTGCGGGAAGCGGTCGCCCTGCGGTACCGGCAGAAATTCGGCTTAAACATCGGTTCCGATCACGTTCTCATCACCACCGGTTCCCAACAGGCCCTGGATCTGCTTTCCAAAGTCTTATTGAACCCTGGGGATGGGGTTATCATAGAAAAACCGAGCTATCTGGGCGCCCTGCAGGCATTTTCCCAATACCGCCCCGTTTTCCATCCTGTGGAACTGACCGAAGACGGGATGGATCCAAACCGGCTGGAGGATGCCCTGCGATATCCCGTAAAATTCCTCTATGCCATTCCGGATTTCCAAAACCCGACCGGACTTTCCTATTCCGCTCAAAACAGGGAAAAACTTCGGGAACTTTTATCCGATAAAAATCTCGTCCTGGTGGAGGACGATCCCTATGGGGAACTGCGTTTTGAAGGCTCCCGCCTGCCTTATATCGGCGCAGGCCGTCTTCCCGGCAGCGTCCTTCTCGGCACCTTTTCCAAAACGGTCACCCCGGGCATGCGGGTAGGGTATCTGATCTGCGAAAATAAGGAACTGATCAGGCATCTTTCCGTAGCCAAGGAAGCCAGCGATCTGCATACCAATATCTTCGCCCAGTACCTGATTTGGGATTACCTGCAGCATAACGATTACGAGGCCCATATTGCTTCCGTTACGGCGCTTTACAAACGACAGGCACAGGCCATGACGGATGCCATAGACCGGTATTTCCCGCCTTCCGTAAAATCCACCAGGCCCCGCGGCGGCATGTTCCTTTGGATCACCCTCCCGAAAGGGATCAGCGCCCTGTCCCTCTTCACCTCTGCACTGGAGAAAAAAGTGGCTTTTGTTCCCGGAGATCCTTTCTATATAGACGAAAGGGACGTGAATGCCATGCGGCTGAATTACAGCAATGCCGACTGTCCTGTCATTGAAGAAGGAATCCGCCGGCTGGGAGAGCTTTTATGGGAAAAAATAGAGGGAACAAAGGCAGCGGGCAGAATGCGCACTTTCCCTTCGTATCCATTCTGAATTTATTTCTGCCATATTATTTCCACGGCCTTGTTTTGCCAAGCCAGCCTTGCTCCGCCCAATATTTCCCGTCAAGATATTCGGGGTCGTTTTTATGTAGCGATTGCTGCATCATTCGGCAAAAAGAAAACTTTATTTTTGTAATCAAATTTGTATACGCGGGTTTTGTATAATCTATCTGTGCAAACTTTTGGGATAGTTTTTTCGCTTTTCCTGTCAGTTCTGCCCGCTTCTTTTCGGAAAGCTTATCCCAGACAATGTCACCCATCAATGCACCGGTGAATATTTCGATTTTAGAGATACCCCACCATGATAAACTATCTTTCATATCTTTCGCCGCCGATTTTGCTCCCGCACCTAAGCACTGCGTGATAATCACCGCCCGCTTTCCAAACATCTCAGGAGCAGGGCGGTGCGGCATCCAGCGGTAAGCAAAATGGTCGAGAAATGCTTTCATTGCTCCCGTAGAGTGAAACACATATGCGGGTGAAGTCATAACAATTAAATCCGCTTCCAAAAGTGATTTATCAATTCTTCCGATGTATTCTGCGTCTTTGCAGGTGTTTTCTCCTTTTAACATGCAGCTTAGGCAGCCTTTGCAGAAATTGGGACAATCCTTCGGGAGATAGTATTCCGTAATATTCCCTTTATCCTTAAACTCCGCTAAAAACAACTCTTTCAAGCGGTAAGTTACACCGCGTTTTTCCGTTCCGTTAATGACAGTAATATTCATTCTCTATGCCTCCGGAATATCGTGAAGAATCAATGCTTTTTTCTGCTATGTATCTATATGCTAACTTATTTCGGCGTTTTCAAGCCGTTTGGATGATATGCGAGTGCTGCCAACTCGATTTATCTGCGATTAACTGACACTATCTCTATTTTATGACTTGAATCCTTCTGACAAATATGGTATATTTTAAGCATAAAAGGAGTAACCGCCCACAAAGTGGTTGACCTCCCGGATAAGTTTTTAAGCCTACCTAGACCGCCAAGTACAAGGTAGGCTTATTTATTTTCGCTTGTTATTCCTATCTATGTAGGCAAGCAATGCGACAAGAAACGTTCCGAACAGAATTAACAATGTTAAAACTTCGTAGGTACTCATCTGCACCACCTCCCTTCTCTTTCAAGTTAGGGAGGCTGCCACCTTGCAACACGATTACTCCTTTGCCAAATTATAGCACGAACTATTCTTTTCGACAACTTATATTAAAATTTTTATCTTCTACTCTATCTCAAATATTCCATTACTGAAATCCCTTATAAATTGTGTGAAATTATATTTTTGGGGTGCTACGGTTTGGGGCTATACGGGTGCTGCTTGGGTGCTACGAACTCGAATTATCTCGATTTATCTTAAACATCATAAATGCGGAAACCCCAGAACCCGCGCAGTTTCAGGCTATTTCCCTTTTTCGTTATGGTGGGAGCGTAAAATACGCTTCTGTCGCACTAACCACCAATTTTCAGCCAAAATGCGTTAATATTGTGTTAAAAAACGCCACAATTCAAAAGAATCATGGCGTTTTGTCTGTATTTATATATTGTTTTTACGGTTTTTTATTCAACTCAATCAAAATTTGCCAGCCTTCGCCGCTTCCTCAATCGAAACTGCCACCGCCACGGTCATGCCGACCATCGGGTTATTTCCTGCGCCGATCAGACCCATCATTTCCACATGGGCAGGAACGGAGGAAGAACCTGCGAACTGCGCGTCGGAATGCATACGGCCCATGGTATCCGTCATGCCGTAGGAAGCGGGGCCTGCCGCCATGTTATCGGGATGCAGGGTACGACCCGTGCCGCCGCCGGAAGCAACGGAGAAATATTTTTTGCCCTGCTCATTGCACTCTTTCTTATAAGTACCCGCCACCGGATGCTGGAATCTGGTCGGATTGGTGGAATTGCCGGTGATGGAAACATCCACGCCTTCCTTATGCATAATAGCAACGCCTTCCAACACATCGTTTGCGCCGTAGCAGTTTACTTTCGCGCGCAGTCCCTCGGAATAGGACTTACGGTATACTTCCTTCACCGTATTGGTATAAGGATCATATTCCGTTTCAACGAAGGTAAATCCGTTGATCCTGGAAATGATCTGCGCCGCATCCTTACCAAGGCCGTTCAGGATAACCCGCAGAGGTTTCTGACGAACCTTATTGGCCTTTTCTGCGATACCGATGGCGCCTTCTGCGGCCGCAAAGGACTCATGTCCGGCCAGGAAACAGAAGCACTCCGTATCCTCTTCCAGGAGCATCTTGCCCAGATTGCCATGGCCAAGGCCTACCTTACGGGTATCCGCAACGGAACCGGGAATGCAGAAAGCCTGAAGCCCTTCGCCGATCGCCGCAGCGGCCTCGGATGCTTTCCTGCAGCCCTTCTTGATCGCAATTGCAGCGCCCACGATGTATGCCCAGCAGGCATTTTCAAAACAGATGGGCTGGATCTTCTTCACCTGATCATATACGTCCAGTCCTGCGTCCTTGGTGATTTTCTCGGCTTCTTCCAGAGAAGCGATACCGTAGCTGTTCAATACGGCGTTGATTTTATCAATACGTCTTTCATAGGATTCAAATAAAGCCATTATTCGCTACCTCCTCTTTATTCTTTTCTGGGGTCGATGATCTTCGCAGCATCCGCAACGCGTCCGTACTGACCTTTTGCCTTCTCATATGCGGTGTTCGGGTCATCACCCTTCTTGATGAAGTCTGTCATCTTGCCCAGGCTCACATACTGGTAGCCGATAATCTGGTCTTCTTCGTCAAGAGCGATTCCTGTTACATAGCCTTCCGCCATTTCCAGATAACGAGGGCCCTTTTTCAGGGTGCCGTACATGGTGCCGACCTGGCTTCTCAAACCCTTTCCGAGATCCTCAAGGCCTGCCCCAATCGGAAGTCCGTCCTCAGAGAAGGCGCTCTGGGTTCTGCCGTATGCGATCTGTAAAAACAGTTCTCTCATGGCCGTGTTGATTGCGTCACAAACAAGGTCTGTATTTAAAGCTTCCAGAACGGTTCTGCCGGGAAGGATTTCTGCCGCCATGGCTGCGGAATGGGTCATACCGGAGCATCCGATCGTCTCCACCAGCGCCTCCTGGATAATCCCCTCTTTCACATTCAGAGTCAGCTTGCAGGCGCCCTGCTGAGGTGCGCACCAGCCGATACCATGAGTCAGGCCGGAGATGTCCTTCACTTCTTTCGACTTCACCCATTTCGCTTCTTCAGGGATCGGAGCACAGCCATGAGCAACGCCTTGTGCTACTGGACACATTTCTTCAACTTCTTTTGAATAGATCATGTGAAAACTCCTTTCAATATGTAGATTTGTGTTAGCAACAATGACACCCTGCGGATGCACCTATCAACGGAGTAAAATTTCTATCAAAAATCCGCACAAGTACCTGTCCCTAATCGCTCGCTCTATTTTCTCACATTTTCATATAAAAATCCAGCCCTTTTGATAAAAAATGTCATACCGGGTAACAGTGCCGCCACCCCGCAGGCGCCCAGATGCCGGGATGCCGGAAAAGATCCTGTAGGAAATCCGCTGCCCCTTTAGGCTGCTTCTAAAGCCGCCGTGCCCGGCTTCGGACCTTGAGAATGCAATTGAACTCCTCACTGCACGGGAAGTCAGAATTACGGCAGTATCATGCGGCCTTAAACGACCGCAGTCTATGTTCCTTTATCATGTCAGTATCATGCGGTCTTAAACGACCGCAGTCTATATTCCTTTATCATGTCAGTATCATGCGGTCGTTGGCGAATTCGCCTCCGCTGGCCTGCTCGAATTTCTGCAGCAGATCCGATACGTGGAGCCTGCTCTTCTCTTCGCCGGAAACGTCATAGATGATATTCCCCTCATGCATCATGATAAGGCGGTTTCCGTGGGTGATGGCATCCTTCATGTTATGAGTGATCATCAGCGTCGTTAAGCGGTCCCGTTCCACAATGCGCTCCGTAACCTCCAGTACCTTTGCCGCCGTCTTGGGATCCAGGGCTGCGGTATGTTCATCCAGCAAAAGGAGTTGGGGGCGTTTCAGCGTCGCCATGAGCAGGGTAAGCGCCTGCCTCTGGCCGCCGGAAAGGAGGCCGACCTTGTTCGTCAGGCGGTTTTCCAGGCCCAGGCCTAAAATGGTCAGATTTTCCTTATAGAATTCCCTCTCCTTCTGCGTAATGCCGCGTCTCAATGTCCTGTGGCTGCCCCGGCGGGACGCCAGAGCGAGATTCTCCTCGATCTGCATATTGGCGGCGGTCCCGGTCATAGGATCCTGAAATACACGCCCGAGATATCCGGCCCGTTTATATTCCGGAAGTTTCGTCACATCCACGCCGTCTATGGTAATCGTTCCCGCATCCACCGGAAATACGCCGGCCACCGCGTTCAACATGGTGGACTTTCCCGCTCCGTTTCCGCCGATGACCGTGACAAAGTCCCCTTCCGTCAGCTCCAGATTCAGATTATTTAACGCCGTTTTTTCGTTCACGGTACCCGCATTAAAGGTTTTTGCGATTCCTTCCAGTTTAAGCATGAGGCGCACCTCCTTTTTTCACCGGCTTTGAAAAGTATTTGTCCTTTATGTAAGGAATGGCCAAAAATACAGCCACAACCAGAGCGGAGAGCAGCTTCAAATCGTTGGAACGCAGGCCCAGCCACAAAACCACCTGCAGCACCAGATAGTAGATAATGGCCCCCAGCGCCACGGAGATCAGGCGGAAGGCAAAATTCGAGCATATGCGGCCAAACGCCACTTCCCCGATAATAACGGCAGCCAGTCCGATCACGATAGCACCACGGCCCATATTGATGTCCGCAAATCCCTGGTACTGGGCGTACAGGCCGCTGGCAAGGGCCACAATCCCGTTGGAAAGCATCAGGCCGAGGATTTTGCAGACGTCCGTATTGATTCCCTGCGCCCTGGACATGTTGGCATTGGAGCCGGTGGAACGGATGGAGCATCCCAGTTCCGTCCCAAAGAACCAATACAGAATCGCCACCAGGATGAGCAGGATGACGGCGCTGATTAAAATGGTATTTTTATAGAAAGGAACGTTTTTCACAAAACGGAGGGAAACCAGCAGGTCGTACTTTTCCACGCTGATAGCCTGGTTCGCCCGGTCGTCCATGATCCGCAGATTGATGGAATATAGGCCAAGCTGGGTGAGGATACCCGCCAGGATGGCCGGAATCCCCATCACCGTATGAAAAACTCCCGTTGCCAGGCCGGCCACCATGCCCGCCGCGAAAGCCGCCAACAGGGAAATTCCCACGGAATGACCGCTAAGCATCATCATAATACAGACCGCCCCGCCGGTACACATCGTTCCGTCCACGGTCAGGTCGGCCAAATCCAGGATTTTATATGTTATGTAGACCCCCACCGCCATGAGTCCCCAGATCATCCCCTGGGCGCATGCTCCCGGCAGTGAATTGAAAAGCACTGCAAAATTCACGTTTGCTCCCATCTGCGCGCTCCGGCGCGCATACAAATCAAGGAGATTGAAAATGTCAATTTTCAATCTTCCTGCCTCCCGTTCAAATGCACGAAAGCGGCAAAAAGCAATCCCTCTTCACCGCCTGCATATCACTCGTCCTATTTTTCAGGACGGGCAGCCGCCCTCCCTATAAAAAAGCCGGAACACAGCTGCCCAAACCTGTCTCTTTTTATAAGCTATTCCGCCGGAATCGCCTCATAGCCGTCGGGAATGGTAATTCCCAGCTGCGTACAAATCGACTCATTATATTCCTTGGTCACATTGGGTGCAAACTCAATGGGCATGGCCGATACGTCCGCCCCGTTCGTCAGGATATCGATTGCCATTTCACCGGCCTTGTAGCCGATGTCATAATAGCTGATGGAAAGCGTCGCCACACCGCAGCCTGCGCACATTCCTTCTTCTCCCGCAATGATCGGCACGCCGGCAGGGAGGCAGATGTTGTTAATCACCTCCGTGTTGGATGCAGCCGTGTTATCCGTGGGAATGTAGATCACGTCACAGGCTCCGGAAGCATTGGTGGTCACCGATGCGATATCATTGGAATCCGCAAAAGTATAGGTTTCGCAGGTATATCCGTATTCCTCCAGATACTCCTGGATGGTAGTCGCCTGATAATGGGAGTTCGGCTCTGCAGAGCAGTATAACAGACCGACCGTCTTCGCATCCGGGAACAGTTCGTTCAGCATGGCCGCCTGATCCTTCAGCGGAGCCAGGTCAGAGGTGCCGGAAATATTCATTCCCGTCGTCCCCGTCCAGTTATCAATCTCCAATGCGGTAGCATAGTCCGTGATGGAAGTTCCCAGGATCGGGATCTCTCCCGTTCCCGCATGGGCCGCCTGCAGGGATGCCGTCGCATTCGCAAGAATCAAATCCACTTCCGCGGATACGAACTGATTGATGATGGTAGCACAGGTTGAAGACTCACCGGAAGCATTCTGCTCGTCAAACTTCACGTTCGCTTCTCCAAGCCCTTCCACCAGAGCCGCTTTGAATCCTTCCGTGGCGGCGTCCAGAGCAGGATGCTGGAGCAGCTGGCAGATCCCGATATTGTAGACGGTGCCGTCCCCCGCCGGCTGCACTTCCGCACTTTCTTCTGCCGTACTCTCTTCCTGCGCGCCGTTCTCCTGCGCGTTGTTTCCCGAAGAAGCGGCATCCGAAGAACCGGAAGCATTATTGCCACAGCCCGCCAGAACGGCGGCCGTCATGGTAAACGCCACAGCCATTGCCAATAACTTTTTCATAACAAAATCCCCTTTCTCGCCATTTGACGCTTTAACGCGTGCAAGCGTCAACGCGTCCACTTGTTACTATACACAAAACCGTGGCATTCGTCAATCAATTTTTTCGAAAAATCCGGAAAATGATCAATAATTAATTGCGATAACCGCCAGCACCCCGTCTACCACGCCAAAGCTTATGCTGGCTATCCTTCCGTCTGAAATAGGGAATCCCGCCATACAGGGTTTAAAATTTTCGAGATCAGCCTTTTCTACGGATTCCAATAATTCGTCCGTAAACACGGCTTCTGCACCAAGCTTCAGGAAGTCCTCTTTGGTCTCTACCAGACCGGCATCCGGCAATCCCACATAAATCGGAAATGCAGCCAGCTCTGCCAACGCTTCCAGATCCTTTTGGGCGGTTACATCCTGAACTTTCTCGGCAAATTTCTTTGCCGCCCCGCTGTCAACTGCAAAGTTATCCTCATATATTTGTGACGTCTGTATTTCTTCCCCGGCCATTTCCGATTGTCCCGCTTTCCCTGTCGTTTTCGGTTCCGCCTTTTCTGTAGTTTCCGGTTCTGCCTTCTCTGGTACAGATTCCTGTCCGGTTTCCTCCGATATACCCGTGGTGATGCCCTGCGGCATAGCCTGTCGGGACTGCCGACTTTCGCCGCATCCCGTCAGAACCGCTCCTGCCAAGGCAAAACCCAATACCCTAACAGCCATATTCTTCCTTTTCTTTCTCATCTTACTTTCCTCCTGTAATTTCAAATTCAATCTCTCCTGATGAACCGGGTGCAATTTCATATTTTCCAAAAACGATAACCGGGCGGTTATTCTTATTGATATAAAACTTTGCCTCTTCCGAAATCCCTGTAAAACCGCCTTCCTCTTCTGTAAAGAATACATCTCCTGCTTTTTGCCTTTCAGCGATCTGTTCCCTGATGCTTTCGTTTACCAGTTCCACATAACCATCGCCCAGCATATCCTTTAACGTGACCAGCTTTCCTGTTCGCAAATCCATGCTGTAATATCTTGATTCACTATAAGCGGATGTCCAGCTTTCAGTTCCCCGCACAACAAAGGAAAGGTAATCGCTGCCTTGCTGCTTTATTTCATAACCCACGGTAATTTTGATATTGTGCTCCGCCCATTCTTCCAGCGTTCCTCCTGTTTCCAAGAAAGCGCTCCTGTATTCTTCTGCACGTTGGAGCGCCTCATCTGCATACTGACTGCAGCAATCAAGGATTTCCTGATTGATCCCATCCACCGTGATTCCGGTATCCTCTGCGATCATCTCAATCGTTGGGATTTCCACAGTTACCGCTATATCATTCTTTTCTGTTTCATAAGAACGGAATGTCAGTACCCGGGCAAGCCCGCCAATCACCGGGAACTCTCCTGCTTCTTTTGCAAATGCCGGACTCGTATTCAAAGCCGCTGTAAAAAGAATGCATACAGCCGCTGCCGCTGCTTCCACACTGTGTATTATCCTCTTGAATCTGTGAATCCTGCCAACCCCATTTTTTTCTTCCTGCTGTTTCCTTGACTTTTGTATCTCCTGCTGAATCCGGACGTTAAGTTCCTCCGGGATCGTAATCTGGCCATATCTTTCTTTCATCGTATCTAATTTGCCCATATCTCTGCCTCCTGAATATTTTCCTTTAATTGTTTCAAGCCACGATAGAGTTTCGTTTTAACCGTATTCAGATTTAATCCGGTGATACAGGAAATTTCTTTCAAAGACATCTCTTCAAAAAAACGGAGTTTAATAATTACCTGTACATCCAGATCCAATCTGTCTAATTCTTTTTCCAGGTCATCCTGTTCATAGCCCTTTTCGTAATACACCTCCTCCTGCCCCAGTTCATCGTCGGAAAACAAAAACCTCTTCCGCTTTTTCAGGACCGACAGACTTTCATTAATTAATATTCTATAAAACCAGGTCTTGATTGCATCCTCATTTTTTATGCTTTCATGCGCCTCGAGTGCTTTGCAGACTGCATTTTGGACAACGTCAAGAGCGTCCTCCTGATGCCTGGTATAACTATAAGCCACTCGGTAAAACCGATCTTGGTTTTCAAGAACATATTGAATCAGCCCTTCATATAATATTTGTTTCATAACAGATGTGCACCTTTCTTTTGCTCTTTTACTATATAGATTTTTCGGGTGTTTTAAAAGTTTCAAAAAAGGAAAATAAATTTCTGCTCTGCTATAGCAATCTGATAGAAATCTTTCTTTTACTATACAGATTTTTCAGGTATCTTAAAAGTTTCAAAAAAGAAAATAATTTCCTGCTCTAATAAAACAATCTTACAAAAATACCATGAGCCAAGTCACGGATAACACTGCCTGCTATCACAAATCAAAACATAAATCTGTAAAATATGGTAATAAATTAAATGAACTGCAACTGCATATAAAAGCTACCAGAGCAACTTTTCATGTAATAATATTGGGCTTACCTAACCACTGTCTTACGCTCTCAATTAAGCCTATCCCCTATCACTGTCTCCGATATTGTAATTTACTACCGTTTTCATTTCGTATTTTGTTAAATTTGTCATATCCCCTCATCCTCCTAAATTTCCGTATCAAAAAAGGACTGCATCTCGCAATCCCTTTTCCAGTGTGTTCCTACCCTGTGTTTTGTTTCATGTACCTACGACTGGCACGCCATATATCAAGCCGCCGTGACCGGCTTCAGGCCTTGCGAATGCGGCGAAACTCCTCGCTGTGCTCGTCGGACAACGCCGCATTCGCAAGGAAGCCGCTCTCGGAAGCTATAAAAGCAGCTCCAAAGAGACAGATGGCTTCCGACAGGACCTTTTTTGATCGCCCCAGCGCCCGGGAGCCTGCGGGCGTTTAAACTGTCCCCTTACGGCAGCTTTTTCCCGGCCGCCATATACAGTTCATACCATTCCTCACGGGTGAGCCGGATTTCCGAAGCCCTGCAGATCCCCCGGATACGTTCCGCATTGGTACTCCCCACAATCGTCTGAATTCCGGCAGGGTGCCTCAGGATCCAGGCTACCGCGATGGCATTCGGCGTAGCATCGTATTTTTGAGCCAGACGGTCGAGTACCCGGTTTAATTCTTCATATTTCTCGTTTCCGATGAATACCCCCTCAAACATTCCGTACTGGAAAGGAGACCATGCCTGAATCAGGATCTTTTTCAAACGGCAGTATTCCAGGATGCTCCCATCCCGGTTTGCTCCTGCATCGTTATGTACATTCACATTGATGCCGGAGTCGATGATATCACAATGTGCGATGCTAAGCTGAAGCTGGTTAATCAGGAGCTTTCCGCCGCACCAGCTGTTCAAAAGTTCCATCTGCATGGCGTTCTGGTTGCACACGCCGAAGTAACGCACCATTCCCTTCTTCTCCAGGCTGTCGAAAGCCTCCGCCACCTCTTCTGCCTCCATCAGAGTATCGGGACGGTGCAGGAGGAGGATATCAATATAATCCGTGCGAAGCCGCTTCAGGCTCCCTTCCACGGATTTCAGGATATGTTCCTTAGAAAAGTCATAGCAGATCCCCGGCCGGATGGCGCATTTGGTCTGAATCGTCATTTTCCTGCGAAGTTCTCCCGGCACCGCTTCCCCGAATACTGCTTCCGCTTCCCCGCCCGCATAGATATCCGCATGGTCGAAGAAGTCGATCCCGTTTTCCATCGCCACATCGATCAGATTCCGAATTTCCTTTTTGTCCTTTAATCCGGTGATTCTCATGCAACCTAAGGCGATCTGCGGTACCGTAAGCTTTCCGTCTTTTACCTGAATTGTTTTCATTTTAACCCCTTTCATGCCGCGCCCTTTGCGGATCGCAACGTGAAATCGCGTATGCGATTTCACGTTTGTGATTGTTCCCCTCTGCCCGCTTCAGCGGGCTCTCCAATCAGGGAGGTTGAAAGTGTACTTCTTTCAACCTTGTTCCCCTTTCTCGGCCGGTAATTCTCCGTTCCTGTTTTCCCGATATTTGCCCGGCGTCATTCCGGTTTCCTGTTTAAAAAGTCTGATAAACTGAGAGGTATCGTTGTATCCGGACAGGGATGCCACCTTTGTCACCGACAGGCTGCCTCCTTCCAGCAATTCCCTGGCATGATCCATGCGCAGCTGTCTCAGCCAGGCCGAAAAGCCGATCCCCTTCCTCTCCGCAAAAACATGGCTTACGTAGGCAGGATTCATGAACAGGACCTTTTCCGCAATCTCCTTGATCGTTACATCCTGATCATAATGGGCCGCCGCATATTCCGAGACGATATCAACCAGATCCCTGTCTCCCCCGCTGTCCGTCATTCTACAGACATTGCTGCCGATATTCCCAAGAAAGCGTTCCATCTCCTCCAGATCGTCAAAATCCAGGATTCCCGTGCTTCCTTCCCGAATCTGTATCTTCAGACTCCCGGACTCCTGGATCAGTTCGCGAAAGCGGAGTGTAATCCTGTAAAAGAGGAGTTCCAGACTTTCTATTTTGATTTTATCACAATTGCGGACGGATCGGAAGATCCTGGCCAGCGCATGCTGCAGCTTGTCCTGATTTCTTTCCCGCAAAGCCTCCCGGAGCATGGACTCCTGGCCCGGAGGCCAGACATAATTCGTCCTATCGTCCTCATCCATCTTTTCTTCCCACAGAATCCTTTCCTCCGTTAGGATCTTATATTTCAACGCATGAAGGGCTTCCTGGTAAGCACTCTTCACTTCCTCCGGTTCCGTATGAATTCCGCTGGCCGCCAGGTATGCCCCATATCCCTCCTCTGTCAAAGCCCGCAGAATTTTTCTTAAGAGAAAGATATCCTCCCCGCCGGAAGCGATGAGGAGGGTCCAGACCTTCCCCGGATTCTGGAGGAGGCGGAAGGGCCTGTCCTCCTGAAAAACTTCCTCCATCTTTTCGTACAGCTGCTCCCATTCCATGTCCCGTATATGAGCGGACCAAAGGTTCAGCACCCGATACCTGGGGAAGGTTTTGCAAAAAACATTCCGGCCCACGTAGTCACTATATTCTCCGTCCCCAATCGCTCTTCTGGCATATCGGGCCGCCACATCCTGCCCTGTAATGATATGTTCCCTCTTTCTGGTCCTGTTCCGGTTCAGGCACTTATCCAGGCAGTCTTTCAGCCGTTCCTCCTCGATGGGCTTGAGCAGATAGTCCACCGCCCCCTGTTTCAGGGCCGTTATGGCGTATTCAAAATCCGTATAAGCGCTCACCATAATTACCATGGTATCCGCATCCGTAACGCGGATCGCCTTTAGGAGCCCCAGGCCGTCCATTTTGGGCATACGGATATCCGTTAATACCAGATCGGGATTCTCCTCCCGATAGACGAAAAGCCCCTGCTCCCCGTTGCCGGCCTCCAGGATGCGGAACCGTTCCGGCGATGCATACCGTTCAATCTGCCCTACCAGCGACCTCCTCGCATATATTTCATCTTCCACCACCAGTATTGTAATCATATTTATACCCGTGCCTATTCCCGTTTTGGGAAGACCCAAAACGGGAATAGGCCCAAATCCGTAAGATTGAAAATTTTAATTTTCAATCTTCTTCTCATTCTGCCACATCGTCCTCTCCCGGCTTTGACGCAGGCTGAAGGACCCGTTTTCGCAGTTTACATTCTCTGCCTCATCCCTTCACCGATCCTGCCGTCAGTCCCTTAATAATATACTTCTGCCCCAGGCAGTATATGATAAGCATGGGCAGCATCGCCATCAGATATGCGGTAAACGCCATTGGATAGTTGAAAGAATACTCTCCCTTAAAATTGTACTGAAATAACGGCAGCGTCCATATACTCCGGGAGCGGTTCAGGATCAGCAGCGGAAGCATGAAATCATTCCAAATCCAGAGGGCATCCATGATCAGAAGCGTGGAGATCATCGGTTTCACCAGCGGCAGCACGATCCTTAAATACGTTTGAAATACGCTGCACCCGTCAATTTGCGCCGATTCTTCTATTTCTAAAGGCAGGCCGCGAATATAGTTGACGAACAGAAATACCCCCTGGGTTAAGCTGAAGGCCGCGTAGAGGATAATCAGCCCGTCAGGGCCCAGCAGGTTCAGCTTTGTCATCATTTTGGTCACCGGAAGCATAATCACCTGGGAAGGGATGAAAAGGCCCAGCATCAGGTAATAATAAATACTCTTATAATACCTTTTTTCAAAATTTCTTGCAATAGAGTAAGAAACGGAAGGTACGAGGATTAGGATCGCAGCGACCGAAATCACCGATATTTTCACGGAATTTCTCAGGAAGATCCAGTAATTCGTATCCGTAAACAGGGCCTTGAAATTCGCGAAATCGGGATTGGGCGGAAGCGAGAAAAAATCCTTTCCCGCCTCCTCCAGAGTCTTGAAGGAATTGCACACCACAAGGTAGAGAGGAAACAGAATCAGTACCGCACCGAAAAGCAGCAGCAGATCCCGAAGCAGGTACCATACGGTCCCTTCTTTTAGGAAAAAATATCCTGATGTGTTCTTTTTCACTGCTCCATCCCTCCCCTGCCGGTCAATTTCAGCTGTGTTAACGAGAAGATCGCCACAACCACAAACAGGATACAGGCCTCCGCATTCGCCACGGAAAACCGCATATTCATAAAAGCATCATTATAGATCAGAATTCCGATCACCTCCGTAGCCCGTACCGGCCCTCCTCCCGTAAGGGCATAGGAGAAGTCAAAGGAAGTGAATCCCTGCTTCACCAACAGTACCAGATTGACGGTGATCGTAGGAAGCAGGCAGGGCAGCGTAATATAACAAAACCGCTGAAACAGGCTGGCGCCGTCGATTTGAGCCGATTCGTACTGTTCCTCCGGTATCTGCTGCAGTCCCGCAATGAAAATCACGGTGGGAATCGCCACCGCCTGCCAGGCATGTACGAATACCACGGCGGGCAGGGCCGTCCTGCCGCTCATCAGCAGGCTCTGGGACAGCCAGCCGATGCCGAGCGCCTGACCGATAAGCGGTACCACCCGATAATACAGCTGATCCCATATCAGCGCAATGGTCACACCGCCTATCATGGCAGGCACAAAGAAAATGGATTTTACAAAAGTCTTAAAACGCTTCAGGGAGTTCAGGGCAATGGCCAGGGTCAGCGCTGCCGTTACCACACTGATCACCAGAAGCAGGCTATAGCAGACCGTTGTCCGCATGGACTTCCAGAAATTCGGGTTCTTCATAAGGAGCGCATAATTCCTGAATCCCACGAAGTCATATTCCTGGGACATCCCGTCCCAGTTCGTAAAGCTGTAACGGATCCCGTTGATCACGGAAATCACATAAAAGAAAGAATATAAAGCTACCTGAACCACGGTAAACAGAAAAAAGGTAAGTCTGCCGGATCCCTTCTTTCCCCGTTTGGCCCGTCCTCCCGTACTCATATCCGTCTCCCTCCCGGCAAAACCTGCCTTTTGAAATGCCGGGATGGCTGTCCCATCCCGGCGTTCTTACATCCAGGCAGTTGAACGCTTCTTCTCGTTCCAACCTTCCTGCTGCGTCTTTTGCAGACGGCGTCTTCCTTTCGTGGCGAAAGGCCTCATTCCGCCGACGTTACTGCAATCGACGCATCCATATTTTTCAGAACGGCATCCACATCCTTATCCGCCCAGAATCCCTGTACCACATTATAAAGGTCGGTTACCACGTTATTGCTGATCGTGGATGCCATCCAGTCATGAGTCTGTCCGGCAGCGATCAGATCCAGCATGGGAGCCACGCCCTCATCGTCGCTCACCACCCCGTTAATGCAGGAGGGAGCTCCGTCATAGTTGCAGAAAATCTGTGCGTTTTCCGTCTTGGACAGATAATCCAGGAAGCGATAGGCAGCCGCCTTTTCTTCGTCCGTTGCGCTGGCGGATACGCAGATCGCCGCATCGATGCCCGCCAGGGTCTTTGTGCTTTCCTTGGTGTCGCTGGGCAGGCCGAATACGCCCAAACGGATGTCCGGATTGCTGGCCATCAACGTTCCCCGGGAATAGGAACCGGTAATGCACATCGCATATTGTCCGTTCACGAAATTCTCATAACAGGCCGTATCGGACAGGGCAAGCGCATCCTCATTGGAATAATCGAAAAGGATCTTCATCTTTTCAAACACATTGATGAACTCCTCGTTCCCCTCCAGCTTCGCTTCGCCCGCTACCGCATCCTCGATAATTTCCACACCGTTGGGCGCCCAGGTAATGACGGCGCACTGGAACATGTGTCCCACGCGTCCCGGATCCTTACCGTGCAGCCCCATGGGGGTGATTCCCGCCGCCTTCAGTTTCTCACATACCTGGATGAACTCGTCCCATGTGGAGGGCACCTCCACCCCGTTCTCCTCGAAAATATCGATATTATAGTAGACTCCCATGTAGTTATGGCTGTAGGGCAGCGCATAGTATTTCCCGTCCTCCTGCCTGGTCATCTCCAGCGCAGCTTCGTTCACATTATTTAAAAATTCCTGGTCGCTCAGATCCTGCACATATCCGTTCGCCACTTTCTGCCTGAATTGGACCTGCGTGGGGTAATCCGAGAAAATTACCGGGATATCTCCGGAGGAAATACGGGACGTGAGCACGGTTCCCGCATCCGGTACGGTATTCATCTCGATCCTGATATCCGGGTTTTCCTCATTGAAATGGTCGATAATCTCTTGATATCCCTTCTGAGGGCCTTCGTTGGTCTTCTGCTGGAAAAATTCAATGGTCAGCACATCGCCCGACGCTTCATCGGCCGTGTCGTCAGCCTTGGAATCGGCCGCCTGCTGTGTTTCTTCTTCCGTCCGGTTTTCCGCCGCGGGAGCCTGGGAAGACGAATCCCTGCTTCCTCCCCCGCACCCCGTCATTACCAGTGCCAGTACCAGCGCCAATGCCGCTTTTTTCTTCATACCCTTTCTTCCTCCTTTTCTACGTACTCATGGGCCGCTTTCACCGCTTCGCGGATGAAATCCAGGCGGATCCCCTCACCCTGGATGGTACAGTCGGCCCCGATCATGATACCTTTCGTTCCAAACCGCTCCAAAATATCCGTCACTTCCTTCCGGATCGCCTCTCCGGGCCCTTTCAGGATATTTCCCTTATTGTCCATGCCGCCCAGGATACCGGCTTTAAAATAGTCCCGCCCTCTTTCCAGGCCATATCCGTTATCCTTCACCGACCAATTCACCAAATCTGCCGGATAGTCCCCATAACGATCCACATGTACGGCAAAATCATATTCCGGTTCTCCGCAGATATGCAGAATGTTGTACTTATCCTCCATGCCGCAGGCCACGTTCAAAACGGCCAGATCCCAGGGCTTTACCAATTCCTCCCATTCCCGTCTGGCAAATCTGCCCACCTCCCCGAACTGGGCGGAATAATAGATGCCGTCGGCTCCCGCATCCAGATAACCCTGCGCCCACTGGCACAGCCCGTCGGACAGGCGCTTCAGTCCCGCCTTCACCGCTTCCGGATCCTCCCGGCAGTATCTCATCAGTACATCGTCCCCGAATGCGATGGATGCCGCCTTCATGGGGCCGAACATCGTCTGGAAGATCAGCACCTCTTCCCCTGCCCTCTCCCGGATTTTACTAATGATGCGGGCCATTTTGGAAAACTCTTCCGAATCCGTCCCCTTGATCCCGATTTGATACCAGTCCTGCGCACAGGAAATACTGCCGGTCACAGGATAGGAATAATCCTGCATGATCTTGACCACATCCATGTCCGTTTCCAGGAAGAGCCGCAGATGAGCCTCGATCATCTCCTCTTCCGTATAAGACGGCCCATAATGGAACCAAAATCCCGCCGGGACATGATCCACCTTTTCCCTGCGCATCACTGCACGGACTCTCTGTGCTTTGTTCATAGCTTTCTCTCCTCTCCTTGTGGGTTCTTCCACATCTTCATTATAAAAAACGCGCTCCCAAAAAAATAGGACAATTACTAGGAGGCGGATAGAAGATTCCTTTGTTCAAACAGAACTTCCATCCCGGGCGATCATCAGATTCAGGATCGTCACATCCGTATCCCGCATCCCGGCCTTTCCCACATACCCCACATTCCGGATCGTCTTTTCCACGTTCTCCCCTACAAGTCCTTCCCCGGGTTCAAAGCAGCGGCTGCGTTCCCCCAGAAAATGGGCCATAACCGCCGCATCCACCGCGGAGGCGATCTTCGCGGCACAGGAAGACTTCGCTCCGTCGCAGACGATCCCTCCCACGTTGGCTATGGTATTGGTGATGGTTCTGGACACGGCTTCGTAGTCTCCTCCGTACAGCCAGGTGATCCCCGCGCCGGCGCCACAGGCAGCGCTTACCGCGCCGCAGTAGGCGGACAGGCTGCCGATATATTTCTTCTGATGGATCGCGGTCAGGTTGCTGACCACCAGGGCCCGATACATCCTTTCCTCCCCTGCCTCCAGATAACGGGCAAATTCCATCACCGGCAGGCAGCAGGCCATCCCCTGGTTTCCGCTGCCCGAATTAATGACCACGGGAAGGGGACAGCCGTTCATCCTGGCATCGGAACCGGCCGCCGCCCGTGCCTTCGCCCGGACCTTCACATTATCCCCGTAAACCTCCAGCAGCGTTCTTCCCACCTGCGCACCGTACGCATGGGCCAATCCTTCTTCCGCAATCGCCCCGTTCATACGCACCTGACGTCCTATGACATCCCTGATATCCCCGAAGTCCGCCGTTTCTGCAAAGGAAAGGATGTCGCGCACATTCAGAAGCGACCGATCCGCTTCCTGCTCCTTGGCCGTCTCCTCCTGGATCCGATAGATCTGTCTGCCGTCCCTTTCCATCCGTACGATGCGGGTGTGCCTGTCCGCAATTTCCACCGCGGATTCATGGCCCTGCCCCATAATCTTCACCAAAATATACAGATTTTCCACTCCTTCCCGGAGGAAGCAGGAACAGAAGCCCTCCTTCAGCAGCCATTTCGCCCGTTCCTTTGCAGCCGCATCAACGCCTTCCAGCACCTCCAGCCCTCTCGAAGCGTCCCCGCCCGTCATCCCAAGAACTGCGGCGGCTTCTATGCCCCGCATCCCCCCGGAGTTGGGCACCGTGACGCTCTTCACATTTTTGATAATATTCCCGCTGCACCAGACCTCCATCCGCTCCGGGACATGTTCAAAGATCTCCTTTGCCTTTGCGGCCGCATAGGCCAGAGCGATCGGCTCCGTACATCCCAGGGCCGGGATCAGTTCCTCCTTCAGGATAGCGAGATAATTTCGGTATCTTTCGTGATCCATTCCCCTCTTCCTTTCCTTCTCTCCGTAGTTGTGCGGCCTGCAGCGCATCCGAAACGATCTTTCGACTCGGCAGGGAAACGCTGCTTCAAACCGGCTTACTGTAATTATAGGGAAAAGAAAGAAGGGAAAATAGGTGATTCCTTTGAAAGCGATAGGTGATTGATTGGATATTCTGATTTGATATACGGGCCGCCTGCATGATATACTAACACTGGCCCTAAATTTTCGTATTGATTTAGATAACAGACACGGCAAACGCCGGAAAGGAAGGAGAAGACATGACGATCCTGAAAGCCCATAAAAAACTTTCTTACCGATCACAGATCTTTTTCTATTCCCTGCTCCTGATCATCATACCCACTACCCTGCTGAGCATCTCCTCCGCCACGCGAAGCATATCGGAGATATCCGCGGAATACAACAATTCTATGGCAGCTATCGTGAATCAGGCCAGCCTGGCCCTGGATATTCTGCTGGAGGATGCCACGAAAATCGCGGACATGCCCCTTTTAAGCGACGATATTCATAAAGCGATGGTCACAAACTATCGGAGCGACTACCTCTCCTATGCCAGGGATTCCACCACTTTCCGCAACCTTTTCAAGCAGACCAACCGGCTCAACAGCAATCTGATGACCTGCGTGTTCCAGAGCAGATATGGCTATAACTTCGATTACAACATTTTAAACGCGAGACAGCTGGGCCGGATCCAGGAAAACATAGATAATTTCCGGTCCATGGCTTCCCGCTCCCCCCATCATATTTATTATGCGCCCCTGCAAAGCTCCACCTATTCCATCACATCCCGAAATGTGCTCCCCATGCTCAAAGTCCTTTACGACGGATTCGATTATAAGGAAATCGGTATCTGTTATGCGGAGATCGATTTAAAACCCCTGGAAAAGATCCTGATCTCCTCCCGCAGCCTGGAAAACACCGTACTGATCTACGATACGGAAGGCAGCCTGACCTATTCCACGGATCCTTCCTACCTTTCTGCCCCGGATCAGCACGCCGCCCTGCTTTCCTCCCTGGCCGGCTTCTCTGCCAGCCTGCCCGAGGACGGCTCCATCGTTACCCGCAAAATTACCGTCGGCGGATCTACCTGGCTGGTGAACGGCTGCCGAAATAAAACGACCCGGTGGAATATCCTCCAGTTTGCGGATAACCAGGTCGTCACCAGGGCCTATTTAAACAACCTGCTGAGCCACTCCGGCATTTTTCTCTTCAGCCTCCTTTTGGGGCTGTTTCTGGCCGTCATGATCTCCGGCAGGCTGACCAAGTCCATTTCCCGTCTCTGCCAGGAAATAGAATCCGCGGAAATCGCTTCCCCGGACGACGTTTCCCAAACCGCCTCCGCAGGCCGAAGGGAAGCCGCCTACCCCGTATCCATCAGCCAGTCCGCCTGCGGGGATAACCTGGAACTGCAGAAACTGGTTATCAGCTTTAACAGGCTCTATCTGCGCCTGGCGGACAGCCTGGAACTCAATTACCATAGTAAACTGGCCGAGCAAAAGATGAAAATTCAAATGCTGCAGTTCCAGATCAACCATCATTTCCTCTATAATACGCTCAATACCATCAAATCCCTGGTGGATCTTAACCATATCCCGCAGATCGGACAGATCGCCGTCTGCATGTCCGATCTGCTTCGGTACAATTTAGAGAATTTTCCCATCGCCCGTCTGAGCGACGAACTGGAACAGGTATCCCGATATCTCACCATACAGAGCATCCGCTTCCCCGGCAAATTCCTGTTCGACTGCAGCATCCCCAGATCTCTCATGGATTTTTGCATCCCCACCTTTACCCTGCAGCCTCTGGTGGAAAACAGCATCGAACACGGTTTTTCCGACAAAGAGGAAGACTGTTATATCAGCATCGGATACAGTCTGGACGAATCCCGTCTCCACCTCCTGATCTCCGACAACGGCTGCGGTATCCCCGAGGAGCTTCTTCGGGAAATAAGGGCCGCCATGGCACGCGAAAGTGACGGAGAAGGCTCCTCCTCCCCGGTAAGCGGCCGCAGACATCATTCCATCGGCCTTTTCAATGTGGATCAAAGGCTTCGCAGCTATTACGGGCCGGAATACGGGCTTACCGTTGAAAGCCGGACGGGAGAGGGGACGATCATAGACATTACTCTGCCGAGGAAAGGATAGGTTGATTCAAAAGCCCATATTTCTCCGGATGACGATACCGGCTTCCCATTACCTCGTGCGCACGGTATTCCCGGAGCATGTCCATGTCAATCTCGGCCAGATAGACGCCCTCCTCCTCCGGCGCTTCAAGAATACACATATCCCGTACTCCCGGCTCATTACGACTCCATGCGACGCCGTCAAATACGGTGGAATGCCCGTTGCAGTCCGGTTGTCCTGCGGGATAATTACACGTGGCAACGGCGAGCATATTTTCATAAGCTCTGGTACGAAGTGCGGCAAGGCGGTTTATTTCCATCGGGCAGGCATTCGGAGCGAGAATCACCTCCGCGCCCTTAAGCATCAGAATCCTTGCGCTTTCCGGGAATTCCCTGTCGAAACAAATCATGGATCCGACTTTCACGCTCCCCCTGCCTGTGTCCAGATCGGTAACGTAAAAATCCCCGCCGGGCGACAACATCTTCTCCAAGTCAAAATCGCATGTATGTACCTTGGAGTAATGCAGCCTGCGCTTACCGTCCCTGTCAAAAAGGATCACGGAATTTCGCGGTTTCGGATTATGTCTCTCAAGATATGTGATGCCGACCGCCATCCGCAATTTTGCTGCCAGGTGTCCGAATCCCTGTATAAAATCGCTGTCGGCGGTAATCGACAGGTCATGAAGCGCCGTCTCATCCTGTGGAATCGCATAACCGTCACTCCACATTTCCGGAAACAGGGCAATATCCGCATCCATTTCTTTTGCCCTTTCACAGGCTGCCTTTCCTATCCTGAACTGCTCTTCTAAACCGTTTCCCGGCAATAATTGTAGCAATGCAATTTTCAAAACCATTTTTGGCTCCCATCTGCGCGCTAAAGCGCACACTCATATCAAGCACGTCTACCGGAGCCCCGGGCTTTAAAGGTTCTTCACCTTGAAATCCCGCTCCGTCTCCCTGCGCATATCTTTCCTTGCAATATCCTGGCGCTTATCGTAAAGCTTTTTGCCCCGGCACAAACCCACTTCCACCTTTGCCCTTCCGTCCCTGAAATAGACCTGGAGGGGCATGAGGGTATAGCCCCGCTCCGCCACCTTTCCGGCCAGTTTTGCGATCTCCGTCTTGTGCATCAAAAGCTTCCTCGTACGCAGAGGATCTTTATTAAAAATATTCCCCTTTTCATAGGGGCTGATATGCATGCCGTTGATGAATGCTTCCCCGCCGTCAATGGAGATGAAGGATTCCTTAATGCTGCACTTTCCCATGCGTAAAGACTTAACCTCCGTGCCGTGCAGCACCAGGCCGGCTTCCATCTTCTCCTCCACGAAGTAATCATGGAACGCCTTTTTATTATTAGCCACGAGTTTCTGTGCTTCCTTCGCCATCTTTCCTCTCATTCTGCCGCCCAGCGGCCCTCTGGCAGGGGATTTTGTGCGGCATCCTCCGCCAGGTCAAAGTCGATCGTCTTGGTAAAACGGTCCGCAAACCTCACCCGCACCCGCAGCCGCTGTCCCAGCCTGTACACAACGTCCGTATGGGTTCCCCGCATCTCACAGGCTTCTTCGTCATAGAAGAAAAAGTCGTCGCCCAGCCGCGTCACATGCACCAGCCCTTCCACAGTGTTTTGCAGTTCCACATACAGTCCCCAGCCCGTAATACCGGATATGACCCCGTCAAAGACTTCCGCGATATGCCCTTCCATATATTCCGTTTTCTTCAGCTTGTCCACTTCCCGTTCCGCCTCGTCCGCCCTCCGCTCCGTCCGGCTCGACTGTTTCGCCACGTCGGGTAACAGGCCGGCATAATGGGCAAGGCGCCCTTCATCCAGCCTTCCCCGGATTTGATCCTTGATGATCCGATGGATCTGCAGATCCGGATACCTGCGGATGGGAGAAGTGAAATGGCAGTAAAAACGGCTCGCCAGGCCGAAATGTCCCACGCACTGCGTCGTGTAGCACGCCTGACGCATGCTGCGCAGCGTCATCCGGCTGATCAGAGGTTCCTCCGGCGTGCCCTCCGCCCTTTCCAAAAGTTTCTGGAATTCCTTCGGGTGGATTTCCTCCTGTCCCAGCTTCATGGAATAACCAAAATTCCGCACGAAAATTCCCAGGCTGTGCACCTTGTCCGGGTCCGGGCTTTCGTGGCTCCGGTAGAGAAAGGGAACCTGCATCCAGTAAAAATGCTGGGCCACCGTCTCGTTGGCCAGCAGCATGAAATCTTCGATCAGCTTCGTGGCGGCATTCCTTTCATAGGGTCTGATGTCCACCGGGCGCCCCTGTCCGTCCAGGGTGATTTTGCTTTCCGGGAAGTCGAATTCCACAGCGCCCCTGCGATGCCGCTTTCTGCGCAGGATATCGGAAAGCTTCGCCATCTCGCACAGCATGGGCACCAACTCTTCATAACGTGCACATTCTTCCCCGTCCCCTTCCAGGATCCTGGCCACGGCGGTATAAGTCATGCGCCGGTCCACATGGATCACCGTCTCGGCCAGCCTGTAGTCCACCATTTCCCCCTTCGGGCTGACGGTCATCAGGCAGCTTACCGCCAGCCTGTCCTCTCCCGCATTCAGCGAACAAATCCCGTTGGACAAAGCCCGGGGCAGCATGGGGATTACCCGGTCCACCAGATATACGCTGGTCCCCCTGTCAAGCGCCTCCCGATCCAGGGCGGAATTCTCCTGCACATAATTGGCTACGTCGGCAATATGCACGCCCAGGCAGTAATTTTCTCCCTCCCGGGAAAGGCTCACCGCATCGTCCAGATCCTTTGCGTCCTCTCCGTCTATGGTCACCATGGGAAGCTCCCGCAGATCCAGACGGCCGGCCCGGTCCGCCTCGGTAACCTGGCCGGGGCAGCGGGCAGCCTGCCTTTCCGCCCTTTCCGGGAAAGCCTCCGGAAGGCCGAATTCCCTCACTACGGACAGAATATCCACCCCCGGCTCGTCCGGACGGCCCAGAATCTCCACGATCCTTCCCTCCGGGCTCTTCCCCGGACGGCCTTTCCCGTAATCGGTGATCTCCGCCACCACCTTTGCTCCGTCAGCCGCCCCTTTGGAGCGTTCCTGCGGGATGAAAAGATCCGCGAAAACCCTGTTGCTGTCCGGCACCACAAATCCGAATCCGCCCCGGCTCTCCCAGGTTCCCACCACCTGGCTCAGTCCTCTGGCGATAATACGGACCACCTCCGCCTCCCGGCGCTGCCCTCTGCCTCCCGGCAGAAGCCTCACCTCCACCGTATCCCGATGCCAGGCTCCGTTTACCCTATCCTCCGGGATATAAAACTCTTCCGAAGCGCCCTCCGTCTCCACAAACCCGAAGCCCTTCGGGTGGGCGGTAAAAACCCCCGTAAACGACGTTTCATCCGGCAGAAGATAACGCCCCCGCCTGTTCATCCGGATCTTTCCCTCTGCCGCAAGCTCCTCCAGAAGCCGTTTTAATTCCGGCCTCTCCTCCACCTTTACCTGCATGATACAGGCCAGATCCTTTTCCCGCATGGGCACATAGGAAGGATTCTCCATCAGACTGATTATTTTCTTTTTCCTTGCTTCTCCGCCATCGGAAACTGCCATAAAATTCCCTCCTGCATCCTTCGGGATAACCCGGATAATCAACAAACGCCGCCATGCTACGCAGGGCGGCTCATTCTTACAAACACTGCCACGCTTTGCGGGACAGCTGCCGGTAACGAAAAGAACTCTTCCATAAGCGGCAGAGTTCTTTTGTGATCAGAATTTAGAAATATTCAGGATGGCGGCGATTACGATAAAAGAAATCGCAAGGTATTTGGTCACCTTAACGAGTGTACCCTCCATGGAACGTCCCTTGTTCTTGCCCCAGTAAGTTTCCGCCGCGCCGCTGATCGCTCCCAGTCCGGCCGATTTACCCTCCTGCATAAGAACCAATGCTGTCAACGCAATACAGATCAATATGAAAATCACTGTCAGTATGATTCGCACAACTGCCACTTTATACACCTCCTCACACCCGAGTATTCACCCAGACAAAGAGTATTTTAACATAGTGGACAATAATTTACAATACACAAGGGTAAATATTTCTGAAAAAAATACGCAAAAACCGTGACGGATATCCCGCAGGCTCCCGGAAGCCGGGCACGGCGGCTTTAGAGGCGGCCCAAAGGGCGGCGGGCTTCCGACAGGATCCTTCTGTGCGCCCCGCGTCCGGGAGCCTGCGGGATGTTGCACGATTATCAAAAACCTGCCCGCATACCGCCATACAGGCCGCACACGGGCAGGTATAAACCATATCTTCACATTAACCGACATGCCGCGTCCTACGCGGCTGCGCGATGAGAAATCGCGCGTGCAATTTCTCATCTGCGATTCAATTTGGGCCGCAAGCGGCCCAAATTGTGGTTGAAAAATCAGCCACCAGGCTGATTTTTCAACCTAATCCGCTGCAGAAATTTTCTTATCTGCCGAACTGCATATCGTTGTTACCGGAGTTGGTCTCCCACATCTCCAGCATGTTGATCGGATCGTTGTAGTCTGCGAGCCATCCCTCACGGGCAAAGTCGAACTGGCCGTCTTTTCTCTCGTTCAGGAATACGGACCACTCACGGGTCTCCACAGTCAGGTTGATGCCGATGGCAGCGAAATCCTGCTGGATTGCTTCGCCGATCTTCACATTACCGGAAGAATCGTTGGTTAAGTAGGTCATGTTGATGGGCGTATCGGCGGAAAGCATGCCGCTTTCGTCGAACTGATAGCCGGCGCTCTCAAGCAGGGTCCTGGCCTCTTCCAGGTTTGCTTCATATGCATCCTGGGAAGCATCATAGTAACCGACCACATCTTCCATAGGATATGTATAGTCGCTGTCGTTCTCTCTGAATACGCCGCCGTTGCCGTCTGCCATTCCGGTGGGAATGAAGGTGTTGGCAACTTCCTGGTCGGCCTGGGCGATGGTATCAACAATGTACTGACGGTCGATCAGAAGGCAGAAAGCCTTTCTCATATCGGCAGCCTGCTGCACGGTCTTGCCTGCGAACAGTTCGCTGTTTACATTGAAGCCCGCATAGTAGGTTCCCAGAGTGGGTACCTTATGATATTCGGGCATTTCCTTCGCGGTGGGCATATTGTCCGTAGCGATAGAATCAATGAAAAGCAGGGAACCGTCCTGGAAAGCGTTCCAGATCGCGGTATCGTCGGAGCTTAACATGAACTCGATCTTGTCGAGGGAAACCTTGTCTGCGTTATAGTAGTTCGGGTTCTTTTCATAAGTCATGGACTCGTCATGCTTCCAGCCGGTGCAGACCATCGGGCCGGAGGATACGAAACCGGCTTCCGTACACCATGCACCGGGGTTCTCCGCATAGCCGTCGGCGCCTTCTACGGCAGCCTGGGGAACGGGATAGAACGCAGGGAATGCACACAGGTCAAGGAAATATGCACAAGGAGCGGTAAGGTTCACGGTGAAGGTCTTTCCGTCTTCGGAGGCCGTCACATCCAGCTCTCCGTCAGCGCCTTTTGCAATGAGATCAGCCAGGTATGCATAATCGGCACCCGTATCGGGGTTGGCCATCCTCTTCCAGCTGTATTCCACATCCGCAGCGGTAAGAGGCGTGCCGTCGGACCACTTCAGGCCGTCCTTCATGGTGAAGGTATAGGTCATGCCGTCATCGCTCATCTCATAGCCTTCGGCCAGATCGGGAACCAGCTGTCCGTTCTCATCATACATATACAGGCCGGAGAATGCCAGGATAGCCAGGCAGGCGCCGTCAACCGTAGAGTTCAGAGCCGGATCGAGCTTATCGGGTTCAGAAGCGACCTGAAGAGGCAGTACGTTGTTCGGAGCAGTGGCAAAACCAAAATACTTGAATCCGAACAGATTGCTGTAGATACCGTCCACACCGGTATCCTGCATATAAACATCGTTGTAATAGTAAAGCGGGATAACGGCCCATGTGGACATCAGTTCGTCTTCCGCTTCATGCATCAGGGCTTCACGCTTTGCCAGGTCGGTTTCAAGCCTGATCTCCTTGATCCTCGCGTCATATGCTTCCCATGCAGGAGCCGCTTCGCTGGACGGACCATGAGCTGTGGAAACCTCCCCCCCCTCTTCCGCTTCGGACTCTTCGGCGCTCTCTTCCGGTGCCTGTTCGTCCGACGCTTCAGCGGTGGATTCGGCCTCGCTGGCAGCAGGTTCCTGGGTATTCGACCCTGAACCGCCGCAGGCAGCGAGGGTGCTCATAACCATGGAAGCAGCCAGCACAAATGCCAGATACTTTTTCTTCATAAACATTCCTCCCATGAAAAATAATTTTAAAAGATACGGTTTATTATACAATGCCCTTTTTTAAATGAAAAGGACGAATTGTAACAAGATTATTGGCCCAAAAACAGTCTTTTCTATACAACCTGCTCTGTTTTCCGTCTAATTTTACCAAAGAACGCGATTTTGCGCCCCGTTTCCCTATTTATTCCAGCAGGCGATCTGGTGCCCGTTCCCCCGGTCCGTCAAGGCCGGGCATTCCTGGGCGCACCGCTCCGTTGCATACCGGCAGCGGGTACGGAAGGAACAGCCGCTGGGCATGTGCAGGGGGCTGGGCACGTCTCCCTCCAGGACGATACGCTGCCTCTCCTTCGCCATCTTCGGATCCGGATAGGGTACGGCACTCAGAAGGGACTGGGTATAGGGATGAAGCGGATTTTCGTTCAGCTCATTGGCATCCGCGATCTCCACGATCCTCCCCAGGTACATTACCGCGATGCGGTCCGATATATGGTGCACCACCAGCAGGTCATGGGCAATGAACAGATAGGCCACCCCCAATTTTTCCTGCAGTTCTTCGAACATATTGATCACCTGTGCCTGGATGGACACGTCCAGTGCACTCACCGCCTCGTCGCAGACGATAAACTTAGGATTTGTGGCCAGAGCCCTGGCAATCCCGATACGTTGGCGCTGTCCGCCGGAAAATTCATGGGCATAACGGGTGGCATGCTCCGCATTCAGCCCCACCAGTTCCATCAATCCGATGATCTTGTCGTGTCTTTCTCCCTTGGTGGAATACATCTTATGCACGTCCAGAGGCTCCCCGATGATATCTTCCACGGTCATACGGGGATTCAGGGAAGAATAGGGATCCTGGAACACCATCTGCATCTCTTTGCGCATGTGGCGTATGCTGCTTTTGTCGATCTTCTCCCCGTTATAGTAAGCCTCCCCGCCGGTGGGCGTATAAATCCGCAGCAGGGAACGTCCCACCGTGGTCTTCCCGCAGCCGGACTCCCCCACCAGTCCCAGTGTTTCGCCCGGTTTGATGGCAAAGGATACCCCGTCCACGGCTTTTAAGGGAATGGATTTCATAAAACCTGTTTTTATAGGAAAATATTGTTTCAGGTCGTTGACCTCAACCAGATATTCGCTCATCTTTCCTCTCATTCCGCCGCCGTCATGCGGCTTTCGCATCAAGAAACCTTCCTGTGGCGGCATGGGCCTTTGGGCAGAAAAGCCTCTTTACCTTGATGGCGGCCTTTCTTCACCCTTTCTTCTGCATCTGCTCCTTCATGTTCAGCCAGCAGGAGGCATAGTGCCCGTCAGGCATCTGCATTTCCGGCGGAACCTCATCAATACAGATCTTCATCGCATTTTCACAGCGGGGGCAGAACGCACAGCCCTTGGGCATATTCAACAGATTGATCGGCGTTCCCGGAATGGGAACGAGCTTCTCCCCGATCCGGTCCACGTTGGGTATGGAACGCAGAAGTCCTCTCGTATATTCATGGCACGGACGATAGAAAATATCCTCCGCCGTCCCTCTTTCACATACGCGTCCGCCGTACATGACGATGATCTCGTCACACATATCCGCGATAACGCCCAGATCATGGGTCACCATAATAATGGCCATCCCCAGCTTTTTCTGCAGGCTCTGCATCAGCTCCAGAATCTGCGCCTGGATGGTCACATCCAGAGCCGTGGTGGGCTCATCCGCGATCAGGATATCCGGTTCGCAGGCCAGCGCCATAGCGATCATCACACGCTGACGCATGCCGCCTGACAGTTCATAGGGATACTGCTTCACCCGCTTCTCCGGCTCGTTCACGCCCACCAGGGTGAGCATCTCCACCGCCCGCGCTTCCGCTTCCTTTCCCTTTCTGTCCGTATGCAGCTCGATCGCCTCCCGCAGCTGATTTCCCACGGTAAAGACCGGATTCAGGCTGGTCATGGGATCCTGGAAAATGATGGAACAGCATTTTCCCCGAAACTCCCGCATCTGCTTCTCGCTGTATTTGGTGATATCGGTTCCCTTATAGAGCACCTGGCCTTCCGTGATGCTCCCGTTGCTCTCCAAAATCTGCATGATGGAATAGGCGGTAACCGATTTCCCGGAACCGGACTCTCCCACGATACCCAGGATCTTTCCCTTGTCAAGATTAAAGGAAACGCCGTTTACTGCCATTACCTCCCCCTTATCCGTGGTAAAGGAGGTATGAAGGTTCTTTACTGAAAGTATTGTCTCACTCATTCTTCCTCTCATTCCGCCCGCTTTGACGGGCACTCAAACCGCAGGCGGCTCTGCCGCCGTCCCCTACCGTCTCAGCTTCGGGTCAAAGGCATCGCGGAGCCCGTCTCCCAAAAGGTTGAAAGCGAGCGTGATCATACAGATCATTGCAGCCGGGAACACCAGTTTATAGGCATAAGCGTTGATACCCGCCCTCGCCGCATTCGCAAGGGAACCCAGGGAAGGCATGGGAGCCTGTACGCCCAGGCCGATGAAGCTCAGGAAGCTTTCCGTAAAGATGGCGGAAGGGATCTGCAGGGCTGCGGAAATAATGATAACGCTGATGCAGTTGGGTAAAATATGCCTGCGGATGATCCTCCCGGATTTCGCGCCGCTCACCAGCGCCGCCAGTACATAGTCGTTCTGCTTAATGGTAAGGATCTGGCCGCGCACCAATCTGGCCATCCCCGTCCAGTACAGAAGGCCGAATACGATGAACATGGAAATCATGTTCGTCCCCATCCTCTGAAGCATGGGAAACTTATCCACGTTCAGCACCTCCCGCAGCACAACGGACAGAAGCACCACGATAAGCAGATCCGGCAGGGAATAGATGATATCCACGATACGCATCATGATCAAATCCACCTTTCCCCCGAAATACCCCGATACGCTTCCGTACAGGATACCGATGATCAGCACGATCACCGCTGCGAACACGCCCACGCCCAGGGATACTCTGGTGCCATAGATCACACGGACAAAATAGTCGCGTCCCATCTCGTCCGTCCCCATAATATGAGGGAATACCTCTCCCCCTTCTTCCATATAGGCCTTTTCCATATCCGAATACTGGAAAGGCGCCATATTGGACGCGCTCTTATCCCGCTTCCCGTTCACGGTGATGATCTGGGAATAGGAATAGGGAACCACATGGGGGACGATCAAAATCATCAGAATGATCACACACAGCACGACGATACTTCCCACGGCCAGGGGATTTTTCATCAGTTTGCGCATGCCGTCCTTGAAAAAAGAAACGGATTCGCTCATCACATCCTGCTGGCGCTTTTCTTCCTCCGTCGCTTTCTCGAATTTGCTTAAATCTATCTGCATGCTCAAAGGAGATTTCTTTGGCATTTCATCGATACTTTTTTTCTGATTATCCATTTTGCCATCTCCTCCCTTAATCCAGTTTGATACGCGGGTCAACCACTTTGTATACGATATCGGTGACCAGGTTCATGGTAACCATAAGAATTGCCAGGAAGATTGTGGTGCCCATAATCATCGGATAATCCCGGTTTGTAATCCCGTCCACGAACTTTGCGCCCAGACCGCCGATGGTGAAAATCTTTTCCACCACAAGGGAGCCGGTTAAGATGGATGCGGTCATCGGCCCCACATAGGTGACCACAGGAATCAGGGCATTGCGCAGGGTATGCTTGAAAATCACTTTCAGGCGGCTTACACCCTTGGCCCTGGCGGTCCGGACATAATCCTGGCCCACCACGTCCAACATACTCGTCTTGGTTAAACGGGTTATGTAGGCCATCGGGCTTGCGGATAACGCAATAACCGGAAGCACATAACTCTGATGGTTGGCATCCCATACGGGAATCAGTTTTAATTCTACACAGAATACCAGAAGCAGCAATGTGGCAAACACAAAGCTGGGCAGAGACGTGAACAGCGTGGAAAAAAAGATGATCAGCCGGTCAGGAAGCCGGTTCCTGGTTAAGGCTGCGATGCTGCCGAAAATCAGGCCCATGAAAAGCGCCACCAGGATCGCCATGCCGCCCAGCCTGGCGGAAACGCTGAAGGATTCAAAGATGATCGTCTTGATATCCCGGCCTGTCTTCGTGGATATCCCGAAATCCCCTTGGAACAGATTACTCATATAGAGCACGAACTGCTCAGCAAGAGGCTTATCCAGGTTATACCTTCTTTCCATTGCGGCCTTCACTTCGGGCGAGACCGCCTTCTCCCCGTCAAAAGGGCCGCCGGGGATCGCGTTCATGGCAAAGAAAGTAATACCGCATATGATGAACAATGTCACGACTGCGAGGAGGACTCTTTTTACAACATATTTTGCCAATTGAAACACTCCTTTTCTTTTTGTACTGTTTCTTCCATAGAAAATGCCGGGAATCTTTCCATACGCCCTTCCGGTGTCCTCCACCAGAAAACAGATATCATTTCTACGCGGACATTCAGGCTATAAACAAGGACGCCCGGCAAGCCGGCCGCCTTTGACCCGATAAATTCTATCAACCACTTTGCTATAATATCACAATAAATTCGGCGATGCAAGAATTTTCGTTCATAATCCGGAATAATCCGGAATAATCCGAGATTTTAGTAACAAATCAGGCATCCCGCCGGTTCCCGGACGCCGGGGAAACCTGCCGGAAGCCCGCTGCCCTATCGTCCGGGAAACTGCGGGGTGCCTGGGCCGTTACGCGCGGCCCGCCGGTTCTCTGTCCGGGGAGGAGAGAAATACGGAAGTCTCCGCCTCCCCGGATGAGGCCATTCAGACCTTTGCGGCGATTTCCGTACGGTTTTTATAAATGCTGTCCGCAGGCACATACCCCCGCACCATGGACGTGGGGTAAATATTGCTGCCCCGCCCGATCACCGTGCCGGGATTCAGCACACTGTTGCATCCCACCTCCACGCAGTCGCCCAGCATGGCTCCGAACTTCTTCAGCCCGGTATGGCATTCCTCCCCGTTGCAACGCACCACCACCAGGGTTTTGTCGCTTTTCACGTTGGACGTGATGGAACCGGCGCCCATATGGGACTTGAATCCCAGGATACTATCCCCCACGTAATTATAGTGAGGGACCTGTACCTTATTGAACAGGATCACGTTCTTAAGCTCCGTGGAATTTCCCACCACGGCTCCCTTTCCCACGATGGCGCTGCCCCGGATGAAAGCGCAATGGCGGATTTCCGCCTCCTCATCGATGATGGCCGGGCCGTTGATGCAGGCGGTGGGAGCCACTGTGGCGCTCTTTGCGACCCAGATATTCTCACCGACCCTATCGTAGCGGTCAGAAGGAAGGCTGTTTCCCAGCTTTATGATAAATTCCTTGATCTTCGGCAGGACCTCCCAGGGATATTCCGCTCCCTCAAACACCTCTGCCGCAATGGTTTCCTTAAGTTCATATAAATTTTTGATCTTACAAGCTTCCATGGCTACTCCTCCCTGCCGCATCCTTTGCGGCGACGCGATGAGAAGTCGCGAATGCGATTTCTCATCTGCGATTCAATTTGGGCCGCCTGCGGCACAAATTGCGGTTGAAAAATAAGCCATCGGGCTTATTTTTCAACCTATCCTTCCCTGCCCTTTGACGGCCGGTTTCCGTAATATTTTGCGCTTTCCTCAAATTGATGATACAGGATTTGCCGGTTGTTCAGTCCCTTGACCATATTGGTTCTGCGTCCCACAAAATCGCTGAGCTTCTTCATATATTCGTCGCTGGTGATCGTCCCGTCCGCCACCATGGAGAGCCCCTTTTCCCAACTCGCCGTCAGCGCCGGATTCAAAAGCGGCCGGATGGAATCCGATACCACATCGTAGACCATTTCCCCCATCTGGGTAGGCGTGATCACCTGCGTTTTTTTGTTTAAGGCCAGATAGCCTATGGCCACCAGCTTTTTCAGGATTTCCGCCCTGGTGGCGCTGGTTCCGATCCCGCTTCCCTTAATCTGTGCCCGCAGCTCCTCGTCTTCTATGAATTGGCCCGCGTTTTCCATGGTCAGGATCATGGTGCCGGAATTATAGCGTTTAGGCGGGGAGGTCTCCCCTTCTTTGATTTCCAGCCCGCCGCATTCCACGCTCATCCCCTTTTTCAGCCCCTGCAGGATCTGCAGGAAGGCGGCGTCACACTTTTCTTCCTCCTGACGCTCTCCTTCCTGCCGGTTGGTTTCTGCCGGTTTCTTTGCGAAGGAAAGCCGTCCCACCTTTTGATAGCCTTCCTCCGTGAGGATCTTAAAACCGGAGAAGAATCGCTCCTTTTTCAGGATACACACCAGGGAAACCTTCTGATACACGGCGGGGGGATAGAAAATCCCCAGGAAACGCCGTACGATCAGCTCATAAACCCTGGCTGCGGCCGGGGACAGGGAACGCAGTGCGCCAAAGCCCTGCCCGGTGGGAATGATGGCATAATGATCGGTGATCTGTTTGTCGTTCACATAGCGGGTCTTTGCGATCCCCTTATAGCTTTCGTTCTGTAAAACTTCTGCTGCGAAATTGGCGGCCGGGGGATAATTCCTCAATCCGCCGATGTTTTTTTTGATTTCCTTCGATACGGCAGAGGACAGCACCCGGGCATCCGTGCGGGGATAGGTGGTCAGTTTCTTCTCATACAGCTCCTGGGCGATGCGCAGGGTTTCGTCCGGGCTGATCTTGAACAGCTTGGAGCAGTCGTTCTGCAGCTCGGCCAGGTTGTACAGAAGCGGCGGATTTTTCTGTTCCTTTTTCCGCTCCACCTTTTCGATCAACGCTCTCTCTTTCGGTTCCTGCATCAGAAAGGCGGCCAGTGCCTGGGCGTCCTCCTTTTTCAAAAAGCCGTTTTCTTTATAAAGCAGCGGGGATTGGTAATAGGAGGAGCCTTCCACGGCCCGCCATTCCCCCTCAAAATCCCTTTTCCCGTTTTCCGGGCCGTTTAAGAGGAATTTCCCCGTCACCCGGTAAAAGGGCGTTTTTACAAACTTCCTGATTTCCCGCTCCCGGTTCACGACCATGCCCAGGACGCAGGTCATTACGCGTCCCACGGAGATGACCGCTTTCTCCGCTTTTAAATAGTTTTTCACCGGATCCCCGTATTTGAGCGTGAGCACCCGGGAAAAATTGATTCCCATCAGGTAGTCTTCCTTAGCCCTCAGATACGCCGCATCGCACAGATTATCGTAAGCGGACAGATCCTTGGCCTCCCGGATCCCGCGCAGGATCTCCTCCTCCGTCTGGGAATCGATCCACACCCTGCGCCGTTCCTTTCCCGTAACGCCGGCCTGCCGTTCCACAAGCCGATAGATGTATTCCCCCTCCCGGCCGGAGTCCGTGCACACATAGATCCGCGACACATCTTCCCGGTTCAGAAGGGAACTCACGATATCGAACTGCTTTTTTACCCCGGGAATCACCTCGTACTTGTATTCCCTCGGCAGAAAGGGCAGGGTCTGCAGCGTCCAACGCTTCAGAGCGGGATCATAGGCCTCCGGATAGCTCATGGATACCAGATGCCCCACGCACCAGGTAACGATAGCTTCCTTGGATTCCATATATCCGTCCCGGTTGCTCATTGTATAATTCAGCGCCTTTGCGAACTCCCGGGCAACGCTGGGTTTTTCCGCAATAAATAAGTATTTGCCCAAATTCTACCTCGTATCTGTCACTTTTGCGCGATATATCCCTTCGCCCTCAGAAGCTCCGCACACAGGATGGCTCCTCCGGCCGCCCCGCGCACGGTATTGTGGGAAAGCCCCACAAACTTCCAGTCATAGACCGTATCCTCCCGCAGCCTGCCCACCGAGATGCCCATCCCTTTTTCGTAGTCCACGTCCAGCGCAACCTGGGGCCTGTTATCCTCCTCCAGATATTGGATGAACTGCTTCGGCGCGCTGGGAAGCCCCAGCTTTTGAGGAAGAGCGCGAAACCCCTTCAGCCTGTCAAGGAGCTGTTCCTTCGTGGGATTCTTACGGAATTTTACGAAAACGGCCGCTGTATGTCCGTTCAGCACGGGGACGCGGATGCACTGGCAGGTAATCACCGGGCTTTCGGCCGGAACGATGGCGCCGTTTTCCACCCTTCCCCAGATACGCAGCGGCTCCTTTTCGCTCTTTTCCTCTTCCCCGCCTATGTAAGGAATGACGTTCCCTTCCATCTCCGGCCAGTCCGCAAAGGTCTTTCCCGCCCCCGAAATGGCCTGATAGGTGGTCGCCACCACCTCATAGGGTTCAAATTCCATCCATGCGGTGAGCACCGGCGCATAGCTCTGGATGGAACAGTTGGGCTTGACCGCCACAAAGCCGCGTGTGGTCCCCAGACGCCTCCGCTGCGCATCGATCACTTCCATATGCTCCGGATTGATTTCCGGCACCATCATGGGCACATCCGGCGTCCAGCGGTGGGCGCTGTTGTTGGAAACCACGGGAGTTTCGGTTTTCGCATACTCCTCTTCGATCCTTTTGATTTCCTCCTTGGTCATGTCCACGGCGCTGAAAACGAAATCCACCTGCGATGCGACCTTCTCCACCTCGTTCACATTCATGACCGTCAGACTCTTTACGGCCTCGGGCATGGGAGTATCCATTTTCCAGCGTCCCCCCACCGCTTCCTCGTAGGTCTTTCCCGCGGACCTGGGGCTGGCCGCTATGGTGGTCACCTCAAACCAGGGGTGGTCCTCCAGCAGCGCGATAAAACGCTGCCCTACCATACCCGTTCCGCCTAAAATACCGACTTTCAATTTATGATCCATAACAATCCTCCATGCCGCGTCCCTTGCGGCGGTGCAACATGAATCTTCGATCCATGTCTGAGAAATTGCGAATGCGATTTCTCATTGTGCCGTTAAACGACGTTTTTTTCACAGATCCAGGATTTTCGGCCTTCAGCCTCTATTCCTCTTCCTCCAGATACTTCCTGTTTAACGCGATCACCTTCTTCATGGCCTCCGTTCCCGGAGCTCCCAAAGTCAGCCTCTTCTCCACGCAGGTCTTTAAGGATACCGCCTCATAGATATCCTCTTCAAACGCCGGGCTGATCTCCTTTAGCTCCGCGAGGCTCAGCTCGTCGATCGCCTTCTTTCGATCGATGCAATACAGCACCAGACTGCCGATGATCCCGTGGGCATCCCGGAAGGGTACGCCCTTTCCTACCAGATAATCCGCCGCGTCCGTGGCGTTGGTAAAACCGTTCGCCGCACTTTTCTCCATTCTTTCCTTATGAAAACGCATGGTTTTCATCATGCCGTTAAACAGCGTCAGACAGCTCTTCACGGTATCGATGGCATCAAAAGTGACTTCCTTGTCCTCCTGCATGTCCTTATCATAGGCCAGGGGCAGCCCTTTCATAACGGTTAAAACGGAAACCAGCGCCCCATAGACGCGTCCCGTCTTTCCCCGGGTCAGCTCCGCGATATCCGGATTCTTCTTCTGGGGCATGATGCTGCTGCCCGTGGAATAGGCGTCGTCAATCTCCACGAACCCGTATTCGTTGGAATTCCAGAGGATCACCTCCTCGGAAAGCCGGCTTAAATGCATCATCACCGTGGACAGGGCCGACAAAAGCTCGATCACATAATCCCTGTCCGAAACCGAATCCATGCTGTTTAACGTGGGCCCTTCAAAGCCCAGCATAGACGCCGTCTCGAACCGGTCCAGCGGGTAAGTGGTTCCCGCCAGCGCCCCGGCGCCCAGCGGGCAGTAATTCATACGGCGGTAAATGTCCTTCATCCGCTGCCTGTCTCTTTTAAACATCTCGAAATAAGCACCCAGATGGTGCGCCAGCGTGACGGGCTGCGCCTTCTGCAGATGGGTAAAGCCGGGCATATAGGTCTCCAGATGCGCCTCCATCAGGCCGTCCAGCGTCTCCAGGAAGGCTTTCAGCAGACCGTCGATCTCCAGGATCTCCTGCCGTACATAGAGCCGCATATCCAGCGCCACCTGATCGTTCCTGCTTCTGCCGGTATGGAGCTTTTTCCCCGCATCCCCGATCCGGTCGATCAGATTGGTTTCCACAAAGCTGTGGATATCCTCATACTCGTCCGTGATCTCCAGCCTTCCTTCCTTCACATCTTCGCGGATTCCCTCAAGGCCGCGGACGATCGCGTCCCTTTCCTCTTCCGTCAGAATTCCCTGACCCGCCAGCATCAACGCATGGGCAATGCTGCCCTCCAGATCCTTTTCCCAAAACCGTTTGTCAAAATAAATGGATGCATTGAACCGATATGCCAGACGGTCCGTTTCTTTCGTAAAACGGCCGCCCCAAAGCTGTGCCATAGATACCTCCATTCCGCCGTCCGAGCGGCCGAAGCATGATCTAAAATTTCAATTAAAGATGATACTACCATAAAAATACCGTCCATGCAATAAAGTTTTCATTAGGCCCGGGACAAAGGCATTGATACAGATGGCTTTCTGGCATATCAAAATTCCAGGCTGTCTGAATTCAACAGAAAATACCTCATTCCCATAATGACAAAGCCTTCTTCATTTCTCCAGGGTTTCGTCACCCCTCCTACTATCACT
>JAETRI010000119.1 GCA_021770245.1 Lachnospiraceae bacterium | reverse complement strand
TCCTCTCTTTTATGGGTGTGCGAAGAAATAGTTTGTTTTGTCACTTCTATTATCCCGCATTTTCCCATAAAATGGGAGGTTTTTTTGCGAAAAATTTTTAAGCGTCAGAGCTGCGCAAGGTTTCCAGGATAAACGCATGAGCGGCGAAACTGCATAACGGATTCTCTTGATAAGTGCAATCGGTGTCATTATAATAGATAATAGCATGTTGTCAATCAGCGGCAGGAAAGGAAAGGGAGATCCTATGTCAGCAATTACATCTATGGGATTAGGTAAAACAATGGAAAAGAAGCTCCATTCGGTCGGTATCCATTCCGCAGAGGAATTAACGAAGCTTGGCAGTAAACAGGCTGTTTTCCGGCTTAAAGAATTGTATCCCAATACTTGTGTTGTCATTCTGTATCACTTGGAAGCCGCTATCCGCGGGGTTGAAATCAAACAACTCGACGCTCCTTGCAAAGCAGAATTAAAAGCCTATTTTAAGCAGCTATAAATTCCGGTCTGTTGGGATGCCGAAAGGATCAGGTTTGCAACTCTATACGGATGGCGGTATCGCAGGCTTTTCCTGCGATATGCGGGGGATTATATAAATGGATATCACCTTATATTATCAGGAAAAAGGCAAGCAAGAGCCTTTTATCCTTTTGCACGGGAACGGTGAGGACGGCTCCTATTTCAAGAAGCAAATGGATTATTTTAGCGACAGATACAGAATGATTGCTTTAGATACACGAGGCCACGGAAAATCCCCAAGAGGTATTATGCCTTTTACGATTGAACAGTTTTCCTGCGATTTATACGATTTTATGACAGCTCTTGAAATTTCCAAGGCAGTTATTTTGGGATTTTCGGACGGAGCAAATATAGCGATGAAATTTGCAATGAAATACCCGGACAGAGTAAAGGCATTGATATTAAACGGGGGAAATCTGAATCCGAAGGGAGTAAAGCGAACGACGCAAATACCAATCGAAATCGGATACAAAATAGCAAAAAGATTTGCCCAAAAATCGCCGGATGCAAAAAAGAATGCCGAAATGCTGGGGTTAATGGTCAACGATCCGAATATTGAACAAAGCGAATTAGTAAAAATAACGGCCCCTACGCTCGTGATCTGCGGGAGGAACGACATGATTAAGGAATCCCACACGAAGGAGATTGCCGGAAGGATACCCCATGCCAAATTATCGATTTTGAAAGGGGATCACTTTATTGCCAATAAGGAAGCCGAAGCGTTCAATAAAGAAGTGGAAGACTTTTTGCAGAAGGTTCGGTAAAATCCTATTTCCCGGGAAGCAGATTTCTGCTATAAAAACAGCATCCCGCCCCGACAAAAAACAGGTACGTAATGTACCTGCTTTTTGTCAAAACACCCAAAGCTTAGGCAAAACTACAGATACAATATACCGCATAGGCCAGAAGGAGGACCAGGCCCTGGATCCTGCTGCCTTTCTTTCGTACCAGAATGGGGAGGATCAGCACCGCCATCAGAGCCGCACCCAAAGGGGCGTCCACGCGTACGGTCTGTTTTTCCAGTTCCATGCCCGTTATGGCTGCCGGAATGCCGATCACCAGAAGCAGGTTCAGGATATTCGCGCCCACGATATTGCCCAGCCCAACATTTTCATATCCCTTGATCAGGGACATGATGGATGTAACCAGTTCCGGCAGGGAGGTACCCAGAGCGATGGCGGTAACGGCGATTACCCGCTCCGGAACGCCCAGGAAACCGGCCAGGATGATCCCGTTATCCACCAGAAGGTTGGCGCCCAGGAAGAGCATCAGGGCGCACACCACCAGCACTGCCAGATTCTTCGGAACGGAAATCCGTTTCAATTCCTCCAGGCTTTCCGGTGTCTCCACGGTCACCTCTCCCTCCTTCTGGGAACGCACGATATTCAGCCCCGCATATACGCAAAACAGCACCAGGAGGAGGAAGCCCACCGGTCTGTCAAATCTGCCCGTGAACCAGCCATAGGCCGTCAGCCCCAGAATCACGGCGAAGAAAAACACGCTTCTCCAGGCCATGGAATCGAATTCCACTTTCTTCGACGGGCGCAGCAGCTGGGCCAGTCCTGCGATCAGGGCCGTATTGCAGATGATCGATCCGAACGCATTTCCCGCGCTGATGGCCGCCGATCCGTCAAATGCCGCCGTCGTGGACACCAGTACCTCCGGCAGGGTCGTCCCGATACTCACGATGGTAGCTCCCACCACGATCTGGGGGATCCCCATTTTCCGGGCGATCGCCACGGAAGCATCCACCAGCCGGTCCCCGCCTAAGCAGATCAGAATCAGACCTGCCAGAAACAACAAAAGTACGGTTATCATATGAATTTCCTCTCATTCTGCCGTCCCGGACGGCACCTCCATCGTTTGCTACCCTTGTCCCGCCACGGCATATATTACGTATTGATCAGTAAACATTCCCAGTATAAGCGTCCTAAATCCGGCAGTCAAGTATTCGGCGGATGTTTTTACGGCATTTGTGTATGATGTTGCAACAGTACCTGCCGCGGCACATGCTGCGGTCACCTGCCTGGCCAAAGCGGCGCGTGATGATCCATCGGGGACCCGCTTTGGCCAGGCAGGTGACCGCAGAGGCCGCAGGGCCATTCGTGCGTTTGGCGTGGCTCCTACAGCCTCGCTTCCATCAAACTCCCGGAAGAATACCTGCGCAGCCCCCTGTAGAATACCCAGGCCGCCGCGCCGGCCAGCCCGGCCGCATAGCAGGCCACTGCCGCCGTCTTCCACAGGGTGAATTCCGTCATCACCTGCACGGGCAGATAACTGACCATCCCCACCGGAATCACCAGATAAAGGAGGAACCGCGCCGTGCCCCGGAAGATACCGTCCGGGTAGGTGGAAAAGCTCGTCATGATCCCCACCATATTATTCCCCAGCTGCTCTGCGCGCACGAACCAGAAAGACAGGCTGCCCAGAAGAAGGGCAAAGGAGGTTAGGATCACCGCCCCCGTAACGGAGAAGAACAGGAATAAAATAAGCCGCCCGAAGCGGAAACCGGAAACACAGATCACCGCCAGGCCATAGAGGAAATCCCCTATGGAGGACGGATTCGTCCCCGAGGTTATGACCCCCAGAAGGACATTTTTAGGCTGTACCAGATAGCTGTCCAGCTTTCCGTTGACGATCAGGCCGGAAACGGAAAAAGCCCTGTCAAAAAGGGTATGGGCCAGGCCGTAGCTGCCTGCCACGATTCCCCACAGAAGCAGAACCTCCCGCATGGTATATCCCCCCACGTCCTCTTTCAGATGGAGAAGAATTGCCCATTGGATCAGAAAAGCCGCATTATTTAACATCATAAAACAAATGTTGGTGAGAAAAGTGACCTTATTGACCATTTCCCTCATTATATTGCACCGAACGGACCAGATACATACCCGAAGCTGGTTCTTAACCTCCGTTAACATGAAGCTTTTTTACCCCCTTTCCGTAAATGTAAAACAGCAGCGCGCCCGCAGCCGCCAAATAAAGGAGCTGTGCCGGGAGGATTTCCAGGCAGGAGCGCGGGCAAAAGTCGATGATCAGCTTGGCCGGGCCGTAGCAGACCGTATAAACCGGCGTCAGTTTAAAGAAGGGCTGCAACGCCGCGGGGAAGATTTCCACCGGAAAAAGGGTGCCCACCACCAGGATCAGTTTGCTGTACAGCCACTGGAAGGGGGTGGAATCCTCTATCCAGAAGGAAAGCAGGCTGATACACAGCCGGAACACTGCATGGATGGTGATTCCCAGCGCCATACCGAGAAGCATCACAGGTAAGGCCGCCGCCCGGAAGCCCGGCAGGGGCCCCACCAGCCAGACGCCCGTCGCCGCCGCCAGAACCGCATAGAGGGGCAGCCGGATGATCCACTCCCCGGTATATTTTGCCAGGACATAGAGGGCATAATGATAGGGCTTGTTCACCAGGCAGGCGATGTTCCCGCCCCGTACATCCGCTGCAGCCTGGCCGGTCACCGTGGACGACCAGCCGCCGAACCAGATGGTTTCCGTGATGATCACATACCAGATCATCTGCCGCCTGGTATATCCTGCAATCCACGTCCCGGAATCCGCATACATATAGTTCCAAAGCTGGATATTGATAAACAGCATAATGAAAAAGGACCCGAATCCCATCACAATATTCGCCGCATACTGCAGATTTTCCATAAGCGATGCACGCGCGATCACCGCGTATTTTTTCATAGCCGGCTCCCCTCTGCGCTCTTTGGCGCGCATACCAATCAGGTGAAATGAAAGATTCGAAGAACCCTTCACCCCTCTCTTCCTTCGGATCGATAGATCTGTGTAATAATGTCCTCCAAAGGGATATTGGAAATATTGATATCCTCCACCCGGTCCGCGTCTATCAGACGCAGCGCTTCCCCGATCTCCGTCTTGGAAGTATCCACTTCCAGCTTCATTTTCTCTCCCCCGGCCTTTAGAACCGTTATTCCTTCTGCCCGGGGCGGAGGAGTCTCCTCCCGCATCCTCACTTCCACGATCTTCTTATTCAAATAATGGTATTTCAGATGTTCCACGGAATCGTCCAGCACGATCCGGCCCCGGTTGACGATGAGGATGCGTCTGCAAAGCTTCTCAATATCCCCCAGGTCATGGCTGGTTAGGAAAACGGTGGTGGAAAATTCCCGGTTCATCCGTCGGATCAGCGAACGCACATTTTCCTTCACCACCGGATCCAGCCCGATGGTCGGCTCGTCCAGAAACAGGATTCTCGGTCTGTGGATCAGGGATGCGGCAATTTCGCATCGGATGCGCTGGCCCAGCGACAGGGAACGCACCGGCGTATGCAGGAACTCTTCCAGTTCAAAAACCTCCGCCAGCTTTTCGATCCGTCCTTCCGCCTCCCGATCCAAAATATCGTAGATCGCGCCGCAGAACCGAAAGTTATCGTAGGGCGTCAGATGCGTCCACAGCTGTTCCTTCTGCCCGAACACGGTTCCGATCCCGTAAGCCAGCCTCCGCCTGTCCTCTACCGGATCCAGCCCCAGCACCCGCATGCTTCCGCCGTCCGGATACAGGATTCCGGTCAGCATCTTGATGGTCGTACTCTTTCCCGCGCCGTTCGGCCCCAGAAATGCCAGCATCTCCCCCTCCTCCACTTCAAAGGAAATCCGCTCCACCGCCCTGATCTCCTTCATCCGGGGACGAAAGACCGCCTGCAGGCTCCCCCGCATCCCTTTTTCCTTCTCCTTTATGCGGAAGGTTTTCGACAAATCCCTCACCTCGATCGCTTTCATAATGCTCCTCCTTCCTTCCGATGCCGCCGTTTCCCTGCATCTTCGCCGAACGAAGGGGACGCGGACAGGGCGGCCCGCCGCGCCGGCAGCCTTTTGATACCATTCCAACAGTCTTTTGATGCCGTGTTGTAAGAACCGATTCGGGTATAAAAAAAGAACCGCCATGCCGCATACCCTTTCGGATATGTCCCATGCGGTTCCGTCACTATTTATGATCACCGCACAGCCGAATAAGACTTTCATCCCACGGCCGTGCTTTCCATCGGAAAGTGTGACCGTAATCTAAAAGACGACCAGAAACAGTGCGATCTGAATAAATGCTGCGTTGTTTAAGTAATTCATTTTGCTCTCCAAACAAGACGACTGAAAATACCGGTTTCGTAAATTTCAGATAGCATAGCACAGATAGCCGTAGAATGCAAGCTTTTTATTCGGCCTCCTCAGTATCCTAAAGCCCTAAAGTCCTACATTTTTTTCTTGCTTTTTTTGCCCGGCTGGGATAAAA